>NZ_PSZL01000022.1:0-923012 GCF_002964915.1 Apibacter sp. wkB309 | reverse complement strand
TTTATTATATATACGCAGGAAACAAGAGAAAATGTATGGGAGAATTGCTGTTGATAAAGAAGAAATAGATTTTTTATATAAAAACCGGAAATATAACTTTAGATATGCTAAAGATTATTTGATAAAAAAAACTGAATTAAGAAGTGAAGTATAACAAGTAGTAAAAAGATAAGAATATAAGTAATTTGTTCTAAATAGATTTACCAAAAATTGGATGAAATAATGATAAATTTTAAATTAAAATTTTAATCAAGTTAAATCTATTAAAATCAAAATAAAAACTAATTATAAAAAATTTTGAATCAGAATGTTAAATTGTGAAAAAAATTTTTTAATTTTGCAGTCCGAAAAAATATATAAATAGAACAAATGTCAGGTATTATTGGAAAAAAAATTGGCATGACCAGCTTGTTTGACGAGGAAGGTAAAAACATTCCTTGTACTGTTATAGAAGCGGGTCCATGTACAGTTTTACAGGTCAGAACCGAAGAAAAGGACGGCTATTATGCGGTTCAGCTAGGTTTCGATGACAGAAGTGAAAAAAATGTCGGCAAAGCCCTTTTAGGTCACTTCAAAAAAGCAGGTTCAACACCAAAAAGAAAAATGGTGGAGTTTCGTCATGGGTTTGACGGATTGAAAATTGGAGAAGAAGTAAAAGTTGATTTATTTTCAGAAGGAGAATATGTTGACGTTACCGGAACTTCAAAAGGTAAAGGATTCCAAGGGGTGGTTAAAAGACACGGCTTTGGAGGAGTTATGCAAGCAACACACGGTCAGCATAACAGATTAAGAGCTCCGGGTTCTATTGGAGCGGGATCAGATCCATCCAGAGTATTTAAAGGAATGAGAATGGCTGGAAGAATGGGTGGAAATCAAGTGACAGTGCAAAATTTACAGGTTATAAAAGTGGACAATGAAAAAAATCTTTTAATTGTAAAAGGTGCAGTTCCGGGTCCTAAAAATTCATATGTAATTGTAAGAAGATGGAATTAGTAGTACTAGATAGAAGCGGAAAAGAAACCGGAAGAAAGGTTACTTTAGACGAAACAATATTTGGAGTTGAACCGAATACACATGCTGTTTACTTAGAAGTAAAGCAATATTTGGCATCACAGAGACAAGGAACCCATAAATCTAAAGAAAGATCCGAATTAAGTGGATCAACTCGTAAACTTCACCGTCAAAAAGGAACAGGAGGTTCCCGAAAAGGGGATATCAACAACCCTTTGTTCAGAGGTGGAGCAAGAGTATTTGGACCTAGACCAAGAGATTACAGGTTCAAATTAAATAAATCATTAAAAAGAATAGCAAAAAAATCAGTTTTTAGTCAAAAATTAAAAGAAAACAACTTAAAAGTAGTTGAAGACTTAAATTTTGAAGCACCTAAAACAAAAGATTTTACTAAAGTTTTACAAGATTTAGGACTAGCTAACAAAAAAGCTTTGTTTATTTTAGGGCAGTCTAATAAAAATGTATACTTGTCATCACGAAATTTACAAGACGCTAAAGTATTAGGATATAACGAGATAAGTAGTTATGATATCTTAAAAGCGAATGAAGTGGTTTTGTTTGAAAGCTCAGTAGAAAAAATACAAGAAAATTTAAGAAAATAGAATTATGTCTGTACTCATAAAACCTATTATATCAGAAAAAGCTAACGAAATCGCTGAAAAAAGAAATCGTTATACTTTTTTAGTAAATACTAAAGCGAATAAGTCAGAGATTAAATATGCTGTAGAACAAGCTTACGGAGTTAATGTAGTTGCAGTAAGAACATTAATTTCTGCACCTGTTGTTAAATCAAAATATACAAAAACAGGTCTTCAAGTTGGAAAAACTAATAAATTGAAAAAAGCAATGGTTGATATAAAAGAAGGTCAAACCATTGATGTATTTGGAAATATATAATTTATAAAGAATCATGTCGGTAAGAAAATTAAAACCTATCACCCCCGGACAAAGATTCAGAATTGTTAACAATTTTGAAGAAATCACTACTTCAAAACCAGAAAAATCCTTACTAAGAGGAATTTCTAAATCAGGAGGTAGAAATAATTCCGGAAAAATGACCATGCGTTATACCGGAGGTGGACACAAGAAACGATACAGAGAGATCGATTTCAAGAGAAATAAGTTTGGCATTCCGGCTACTGTAAAATCAGTAGAATATGATCCAAACAGAACTGCATTTATCGCATTATTGGTTTATGCAGACGGTGAAAAACGCTACATTGTGTCTCCTCACGGTATTAAGGTAGGACAAAAAGTCGTTTCAGGAGAGAGTGTTGCTCCTGAAATTGGAAACGCAATGAAATTAAAAAGCATACCTTTAGGTACTGTTATTTCATGTATTGAGTTACGTCCCGGACAAGGAGCAAAAATGGCAAGAAGTGCCGGAACCAGCGCACAACTTATAGCCAGAGACGGTAAATATGCCGTTCTTAAAATGCCTTCCGGAGAAACTCGTATGATTTTAGTTGAATGTATGGCAACAATTGGTTCAGTTTCCAATTCAGATCATCAGCTAATCGTATCTGGTAAAGCAGGTAGAAGCAGATGGTTAGGAAGAAGACCAAGAACAAGGCCGGTAGCAATGAACCCTGTAGATCACCCAATGGGAGGTGGTGAAGGTAGATCAACCGGAGGACATCCAAGATCTAGAAAAGGTATGCCTGCAAAAGGATACAAGACTCGTTCAAAGAAGAAAGAATCGAATCGTTATATTTTACAAAAAAGAAAATAATCTAGTATGGCACGTTCGTTAAAAAAAGGACCTTATATTCACTATAAATTAAACAAGAAAGTTCAAGCAAATATAGAGTCAGGAAAAAAAGTCGTGATTAAAACATGGTCTAGAGCATCAATGATATCTCCGGATTTCGTTGGTCAAACGTTTGCAGTACATAACGGAAAACAATTTGTACCGGTATATGTAACTGAAAATATGGTTGGACATAAGCTAGGAGAATTTTCACCTACTCGTGTGTTTAGAGGTCATGCAGGAAATAAAAATAAAGGTAACAGATAATAAGCAATGGGTAACAGAAAACAAAATAGTGCAACAGCACGTAAAGAAGCTAAGAAAAATTTAGCAATTGCTCGCTTGAATAATTGTCCTACCTCGCCTAGAAAGATGAGATTAGTAGCAGATATCATTAGAGGCGTTGATGTTGATAAAGCATTATACATATTAAAATATTCAAAAAAAGAGGCTTCAATCAGATTAGAAAAACTTTTATTAAGTGCCATAGCTAATTGGCAAGTTAAAAATGAAGGCAAAGACATCGAAGAAGCTAAACTTTATGTAAAAGAAATTTTTGTTGACGGTGGATCTATGTTAAAAAGATTACGTCCTGCTCCTCAAGGGAGAGGATATAGGATTAGAAAAAGATCTAATCATGTAACAATTATTCTAGGAAACAAAAACGAAGTAAATTAAGTATGGGACAGAAAACAAATCCAATAGGTAATAGATTAGGAATCATTCGAGGATGGGATTCTAATTGGTATGGTGGAAAAAACTTTGGAGATAAAATAGCAGAAGATTATAAAATCAGAAGATATTTAGAAGCAAGATTATCCAAAGCAGGTGTTTCCAGAATTTACATCGAAAGAACTTTGAAATTAGTTACTATTACCATCACCACAGCAAGACCTGGAATTATCATAGGAAAAGGTGGTCAGGAAGTAGATAAATTAAAAGAAGAGTTAAAAAAGATTACTAAAAAGGAAATTCAAATAAATATTTTTGAAATTAAAAGACCTGAACTGGATGCAAAATTAGTTGCAGAAAGTGTAGCTCGTCAAATTGAAAGCCGTATCTCATATAGAAGAGCTGTTAAAATGGCTATCGCATCTACAATGAGAATGAACGCTGAAGGAATTAAAATTATGATTTCCGGACGTTTAAATGGTGCTGAAATGGCAAGATCAGAATCTTTTAAAGAAGGAAGAATTCCTTTGTCAACTTTCCGTGCTGATATCGATTATTATATTGCTGAAGCTCATACAACTTATGGTCGCTTAGGGGTAAAAGTATGGATTATGAAAGGCGAAGTGTATGGTAAAAGAGAGTTATCTCCGTTAGTAGGTCTTCAGAAAAAGACTCAGAAAAGAAAAGTTAAAGAAAGAAGATAAAAAAATATCTTAGGTAATTATGTTACAACCAAAAAGAACAAAATTCCGTAAACAGCAAAAAGGACGTATGAAAGGTCTTTCTTACAGAGGAAGTAAATTAGCATACGGTACTTTTGGAATTAAAGCGTTAGATTCAGTATTTATTACTGCAAGACAGATAGAAGCTGCACGTATTGCTGCCACTCGATATATGAAAAGAGAAGGACAATTATGGATTAAAATATTCCCGGATAAGCCTATTACCAAAAAACCTGCTGAGGTTCGTATGGGTAAAGGAAAAGGTGCTGTGGAATATTGGGTAGCAAGAGTATCGCCGGGAAGAATTTTATTTGAAATAGGGGGAGTTCCTTATGATGTTGCAAAAGAAGCATTACGACTTGCAGCTCAAAAATTACCGGTGAAAACTAAATTTGTTGTTGCTAACGATTTTGTGCAATCATAAATAATAAAATCGATGAAAGCAGTTGATATAAGAAATTTAAGTCAAGAAGAAGTTAAAGCAAAATTAGCTGAAACAAAAGCTGAGTATGCTAAACTAAGATTATCACATAAAGTGTCTCCAATTGGAAATCCGATTCAATTAAGAGAGATGAGAAAAACAATAGCAAGGTTGTTAACAGCCTTAAAGTAATTTAAAATCCGAAAAAGAATTTAATTTCAATTATGGAAAGAAATTTAAGAAAAGAAAGAATCGGAGTAGTATCTAGCAATAAGATGGATAAAACTATCGTTGTTAGTGAGACAAGCAGAATGAAACATCCCATGTATGGGAAATTCGTTTTAAAAACTAAAAAATATACTGCTCACGATGAGAAAAACGAATGCAATGAAGGAGATACCGTTCGCATTATGGAAACTCGTCCATTGAGTAAGAGTAAAAGATGGAGATTAGTAGAAATATTAGAAAGAGCTAAATAATTTAGAGATGCTACAAACAGAATCAAGATTAAAAGTTGCAGATAATACTGGAGCAAAAGAGGCTTTAGTTATCAGAGTGTTAGGAGGTTCAAAAAGAAGATATGCATCTGTAGGTGATAAAATAGTTGTTACTATAAAAGATGCTACTCCATCAGGAAACGCTAAAAAAGGTCAAGTATCCAAAGCAGTAGTTGTTAGAACTAAAAAACCTGTAAGAAGGAAAGATGGTTCTTATATTAGTTTTGAAGATAATGCATGTGTATTGTTAAATGCAGCAGGAGAAATGAGAGGAACTCGTGTTTTTGGACCGGTAGCCAGAGAATTACGTGATAAAGAGTATATGAAAATTATATCATTAGCTCCTGAGGTATTATAAGGTAAATTAAAAAAAATGGCAAAAGTTAAAATAAAAAAAGGAGATAAAGTTCAAGTTCTTGCCGGATCTTACAGAGGAAAGCAAGGACAAGTTTTAGTAATTTATCCTGAAAAAAACAGAGCGATAGTTGAAGGAGTTAATATAGTTAAAAAACATAGAAAACCTTCAGCAGAAAATCCTCAAGGAAGTATTATTGAAAAAGAAGCTTCTATACATATTTCTAACTTAGCTCTATTGGATCCAAAATCCGGAAAACCAACAAGAGTAAGTTATAAAATGGATGGTGAGAAAAAAGTTAGAGTTGCAACCAAATCAGGAGAAGTGATTTAATTAAATTTGAAAGATTATGCAATACATAGCAAGACCGAAACAATTATATAAAGATAAGATCATCTCTGCTCTAAAAGAGGAATTTGGTTATACATCTGTAATGCAAGTTCCAAAACTAGAAAAGATTGTGATAAGCCAAGGATTAGGGGCAGCAACAGCAGATAAAAAAATTGTTGATTATGCAGTTGAAGAAATTTCTTTAATTGCAGGACAAAAAGCAATACCATGTCTATCTAAAAAAGATGAAGCCGGTTTCAAATTAAGAAAAGGAATGCCAATCGGCGCAATGGTTACCTTACGAGGTGATAGAATGTATGAATTTTTAGATAGATTAATTACTGCTGCTTTACCTCGTGTTAGAGATTTTAATGGAATAAAATCAGATGGTTTTGACGGTAGAGGTAACTATACATTAGGAATTACTGAACAAATCATATTTCCAGAAATAAATATTGATAAAGTGAAGAAAATTCAAGGTATGGATATTACCTTTGTAACTAATGCAAAAACCGATAAGGAAGCAAAAGCATTATTAACCCACTTTGGATTACCATTTAAAAAGAATTAATTAATAGTATGGCTAAAGAATCAATGAAAGCGCGTGAGCGCAAAAGAGAAGCACTTTCAGCTAAATATGCCGCTAAAAGAAAAGCTTTAAAAGAAGCCGGAGACTACGAAGCACTTCAAAAGCTTCCTAAAAACTCTTCTCCGGTAAGATTACATAATAGATGTAAGCTTACAGGAAGGCCAAGAGGATATATGAGAGTTTTTGGAATTTCCAGAGTAACTTTTAGAGAAATGGCTAACGAAGGATTAATACCGGGAGTTAAAAAAGCTAGTTGGTAAAAATTAAAAATTAATAGATTTTAAAAGTAGAATTTAAATTCTATACTCTAAAATTAAATAAATATGGTTACAGACCCAATTGCAGATTACTTAACAAGAGTAAGAAATGCCATGAGAGCAGGACACAAAGTTGTTGAAATTCCTGCATCAAAAATTAAAAAAGAGATTACTAAAATTCTCTTCGATCAAGGATATATCCTTAACTACAAATTTGAAGAAGGTAGTGTACAAGGAATTATTAAAATTGCTTTAAAATACGATAAAGCAACTAATCTTCCTGCTATCAAAAAAATTCAAAGAGCATCTAAACCGGGCTTAAGAAAATATTCCGGTTGTAAAGAACTTCCAAGAGTTTTAAATGGATTAGGTATCGCTATTATCTCAACTTCAAAAGGAGTAATGACAGATAAGAAAGCTAGACAAGAAAATGTTGGTGGAGAGGTAATTTGTTATGTTTATTAAAAAATTGAAGAAATGTCAAGAATAGGAAAAGCAATAATAAATATTCCAACAGGTACTACCATTGATTATAAAGATAATGTAGTTACAGTTAAAGGAAAAAACGGTGAGTTAAAACAAGAACTTACCGGAGGAATAACTATAAATATTGAAAATTCTGAATTAGCAGTTCAACGTCCATCCGACAGTAAAGAACATAAATCTTTGCATGGATTATACAGAGCTCTTATTAATAACATGATAGTTGGTGTATCTGAAGGATTCACCAAAAAATTGGAATTAGCGGGGGTAGGTTATAGAGCATCTAATCAAGGCCAAAAATTAGAATTGGCTTTAGGATTTTCGCATTTAGTAGTTATAGAGTTACCTCAAGAAGTAAAAGTGGAAACTTTAACAGAAAAAGGTAAAAATCCAATAATTACTTTATCTTCGTATGATAAACATTTATTAGGGATGGTTTGTGCAAAAATAAGATCACTTCGTAAACCTGAACCTTATAAAGGTAAAGGAGTTAAATTTGTAGGAGAACAAATCAGAAGAAAAGCAGGTAAATCTGCATAAAAAATTAAGTTATGGCATTAACTAAAAGAGAAAAAAGAATAAGAGTTAAAAGGAGAGTACGTAAAAATATATTCGGTACAGCTGAAAAACCTCGTTTGTCAGTTTTTAGAAGTAATAAAGAAATTTACGCTCAACTTATAGATGATAATTCTGGCAAAACTTTAGCTTACGCATCTTCGCGTCAAAAAGAAATTGCCGGAGAAAAAGGAACTAAAACTGAAATTTCTGCTTTAGTAGGTAAGAAATTAGCTGAAAATGCTAAAGTAGCCGGTATTGAAACTGTAGTTTTTGATAGAAATGGCTTTATATATCACGGAAGAGTGAAAGCCTTAGCTGATGGTGCTAGAGAAGGAGGTTTAAAATTTTAATACATTAAAAAATTATGTTAGGAATAAATAATATTGAAAGAGTAAAACCGGGTGGGTTAGAACTTGTAGATCGTTTAGTAGGTGTACAAAGAGTAACAAAAGTAACCAAAGGTGGTAGAGCATTCGGATTTTCAGCTATTGTGGTTGTAGGTGATGAAAAAGGAGTTGTAGGATTCGGTTTAGGTAAATCAAAAGAAGTGGCTAGCGCTATTTCAAAAGCTGTAGAAGATGCTAAGAAAAATTTAGTTAGAGTACCGATATTAAACGGTTCACTTCCACATGAACAATCTGCAAAATATGGCGGTGCTGATGTATTTATACGTCCGGCATCTCATGGTACAGGTTTGATTGCCGGAGGAGCTGTTCGTGCCGTATTGGAATCTGCAGGAGTTAAAGATGTACTTTCAAAATCTAAAGGATCTTCAAATCCGCATAACGTAGTAAAAGCAACAGTAAAAGCACTATTAAACTTAAGAAGTGCTGAAACTATTGCACAACAAAGAGGAGTTTCACTTTCTAAAGTATTTAAAGGATAAGAACATGGCAACGATAAAAATAACTTTAAAAAGAAGTTCAATTAAAAGACCGAAAAATCAAAAGCTTACTTTAGAAGCATTAGGTTTAACTAAATTGAATAAGACCGTTGAACATGAAGCAACCCCACAAATATTAGGTATGGTTGCAGTAGTAAAACATTTAGTAACTGTTGAAGAATAATAAGATATGAATTTACATACTTTAAAACCTGCACAAGGTTCAACACATAATAGCAAGAGACTAGGTAGAGGTCAAGGAAGTGGTAAAGGAGGTACTTCTACTAAAGGTCACAAAGGAGATAAATCTCGTTCAGGACATAAAGATAAAGTAGGATTTGAAGGAGGTCAAATGCCTTTACAAAGAAGGATTCCTAAATTTGGCTTTAAGAATATCAATAGAAAAGAATATGTAGGTATTAATTTAGACACAATTCAAGGTTTAATTGATAGTAATAAAATTTCTACTGAAATCACCAAAGAAACTTTAATCGAAAATGGGTTAATTTCTAAAAATGATTTAGTTAAAATTCTTGGTAGAGGAGAATTAAAATCAACCGTTAATATAACTGTTGATAAATATACTAAATCAGCAAAAGAGGCTATAGAAAAAGCCGGAGGGAAAGCTAACATCTTATAAAATAGCATGAAAGGATTTATACAGACATTAAAGAATATCTGGAGTATAAAAGAGTTAAGAGATAAACTTATTTTCACTTTTGTTCTAGTATTGGTATACAGATTTGGTACGCATGTTTCACTTCCTGCTATCAATATGGTTGAAGTAGATAATATTCTTGAAATCTACAAAAACAATGGTGGAAACCAACAGGCTACCGGCCTGTTAGGGTTATTATCTTCATTTACGGGAGGTGCATTCAGTAAAGCATCAATTTTTGCTTTAGGTATTATGCCGTATATATCTGCTTCTATTGTGGTGCAATTAATGGGATTAGCTATACCTTATATACAAAAACTACAAAAAGAGGGAGAAAGCGGTCGTAAGACGGTTAATCAGATTACTAGGTGGTTGACAATTTTAATATGTTTAATACAAGCTCCTGCCTATTTGACATCTATTACACAAGTCTTTCTACCTATTGAGCAATTTAGAACAGCCTATTTAGTAGATCCCAATAATATTTTCTTATTTTGGGTGCCAAGTATTATAATCTTAATTTCAGGCACAATTTTTGCTATGTGGATGGGGGAAAAGATAACTGACAAAGGAATCGGTAATGGGATATCTATTTTAATTATGGTTGGTATTTTAGCAGGTTTTCCAACAGCATTTGTTCAAGAAGTTGGTGTACAAATGGGAGATACCGGAAAAGGACTTATCATGATGTTTATAGAAGTAATTGCTTGGTTGTTAGTTATCATATTATGTATTATGTTGACTGTAGCCGTAAGAAAAGTTCCTGTACAATACGTTAGTAGAACAAAATCTGGATCATTACGTTCCATAACAAATGCGGCAAGGCAATATATACCATTAAAAGTTAATGCAGCCGGTGTAATGCCAATCATTTTTGCACAAGCATTAATGTTCATACCGGGTTTATTGGTACGTTCTGAAACAACTACTAATACTTTTTGGGCAGGATTTAGTCAAGTATTTAGTTGGCAATATAATTTATTATTTGCCCTATTAATAATTGTCTTTACCTTTTTCTACACAGCTATTACAATTCCTATAAATCAAATGGCTGATGATTTAAAAAGAAATGGAGGATTAATTCCACGTGTAAAACCAGGTAAAGAAACAGCTGATTATTTAGATGATGTTTTATCTAAAATTACACTACCTGGAGCTATTTATTTAGCTCTTATAGCAGTTCTTCCTGCAATAGTTAAAATTATCGGTCTCACCGCAACCGATAAATTTGCTTTATTTTTTGGTGGAACTTCTTTATTAATTATGGTAGGTGTATTATTAGATACTGTACAACAAATTAATACTTATTTATTAAACCACCATTATGATGGTTTAATGCAGTCAAGATTAAGTAGAAATCCGAATTAATATATGGCAAAACAAAAACATATAGAACAAGACGGAACTATTATTGAAGCATTGTCTAATGCAATGTTCAGAGTAGAATTAGAAAATGGCCACATTTTAACCGCACATATTTCTGGTAAAATGAGGATGCATTATATTAAACTATTGCCTGGAGATAAAGTACGGTTGGAAATGTCACCCTATGATTTATCAAAAGGAAGAATAACTTTCAGATATTAAAATAGAAAGAAAAATGAAAATTAGAGCATCACTTAAAAAAAGAAGTTCAGATGATATTGTTGTAAGACGTAAAGGTCGTCTATACATTATAAACAAAAAAAATCCTAAATTTAAACAAAGACAAGGTTAATACTATGGCTAGAATTTCCGGTGTAGATTTACCAAAAAATAAAAGAGGAGTTATAGGCCTTACCTATATTTACGGTGTTGGTAAAAGTACTGCAGCTAAAGTTTTAAAAGATGCAGGAATTAGTGAGGATAAAAAAGTTTCTGAATGGAATGACGATGAAGTTAATGCTATCAGAAAATTCATTTCCGAAAACGTTAAAGTAGAAGGAGAATTACGTTCTGAAATTCAATTAAATATTAAACGTTTAATGGATATTGGATGTCAGAGAGGTATCAGACATCGTCTAGGTTTACCACTTAGAGGTCAAAGAACCAAAAATAATTCTCGTACAAGAAAAGGTAAAAGAAAAACTGTAGCTAATAAGAAAAAAGCCACTAAATAATAAATAGAAACATGGCAAAAACAGCATCAAAAACAGCTAAAAAAAGAAAAGTTAAAATTGAAGCAGTAGGAGAAGCTCATATCCAAGCCTCATTTAATAATATTATTATCTCTTTAACTAATAAAAACGGAGAGGTAATATCATGGGCATCTGCTGGAAAAATGGGTTTTAAAGGCTCTAAAAAAAATACCCCTTATGCAGCTCAAATGGCAGCTGAAAATTGTGCGCAAGTTGCGTATGAATTAGGATTAAGAAGGGTAAAAGTTTTTGTGAAAGGTCCGGGAGCTGGAAGAGAATCCGCTATTCGAACTATTCATAATGCTGGTATTGAAGTTAGTGAAATCGTTGATGTAACTCCTATACCACATAATGGATGTAGACCACCAAAAAGAAGAAGAGTTTAATACTATTAATATTATTCAAATTTTATAATGGCAAGATATATTGGTCCAAAAACGAAAATAGCTAGAAAATTCGGACAAGCTATTTATGGGGAAGATAAGTATTTTGAAAGAAGAAAATACCCTCCAGGACAACACGGTCCGAACAAGAGAAGAGGTGCTAAAAAATCTGAATATGCAGTTCAGTTGGCTGAAAAACAAAAAGCAAAATATACTTACGGTATATTAGAAAGACAATTTGCAAATTTGTTTGACAAGGCACAAAGAAGTAAAGGGATTACCGGTGAAGTATTATTACAATTATGTGAATCAAGACTTGATAACGTGGTTTATAGATTCGGTTTGTCTAATACTAGAGCAGGATCTCGTCAATTAGTATCACACAAACATATCACAGTTAATGGAGAGATTGTAAATATACCTTCTTATCTATTAAAACCTGGTGATGTGATTGGAGTTAGAGAAAAATCTAAATCATTACAAGTAATTAAAGATGCTTTAGCTAATAATTCTCATAAAACTTATGAATGGTTAGTATGGAATGATGAAAAACTATCAGGAGATTTTAAAGTAGTTCCTGAAAGAATTCAAATTCCTGAAGATATCAAAGAACAATTGATAGTCGAATTATATTCTAAATAAAACAAAAAATTAGCTAAGATTTATATGGCAATTTTAAACTTTATAAAACCTGATAAGGTAATTTTAGTTGAATCAGATGATTTTAAAGGTCAATTTGAATTCAGACCCTTAGAGCCTGGATTTGGATTAACCGTTGGAAATGCTTTAAGAAGAGTTTTATTATCTTCGTTGGAAGGGTATGCTATTACATCAATAAAAATTGAAGGAGTTGAACATGAGTTTTCAACTATACCGGGTGTAATAGAAGATGTGACTGAAATCATATTGAATCTTAAAAAAGTTAGATTTAAAAATCAAATCAATAAAGGTGGAAATGAAATTGTAACAGCTCAAATTTCCGGAAAATCAGAATTAACAGCCGGAGATTTAGGTAAATTTATTTCTTCTTATCAAGTTTTAAATCCTGATTTAGTGATTTGTCATATGGATAAATCAGTTAAATTTAATATAACTTTTAATATAGATAAAGGAAGAGGGTACGTACCTGCAGAACAAAATAAATCTAATCACGCTCCAATAGGAACTATAGCAATTGACTCTATTTATACTCCAATCAGAAATGTTAGTTATAGCATTGAAGATTATCGTGTAGAACAGAGAACTGATTACGAAAAGCTTATTTTAGATATTCAAACAGATGGTTCAATAACTCCTCAAGAAGCTTTAACAGAAGCAGCTAAAATATTAATTCATCATTTTATGTTATTTTCTGATGAGAGAATAACACTAGAAGCAGATGTTGTTTCATCCGCAGACACTTATGACGAAGAAGCTCTTCATATGAGACAGTTATTAAAAACTAAACTAGTTGATATGGATCTATCTGTTAGAGCTCTTAATTGTCTTAAGGCTGCAGAAGTTGAAACTTTGGGAGAATTAGTTTCCTTTACAAAATCAGATTTAATGAAGTTTAGGAATTTTGGTAAAAAATCTCTAACCGAATTGGAAGATTTAGTTTATTCTAAGAATCTGACTTTTGGTTTGGATGTTTCAAAGTATAAATTAGAAGCAGAATAATAAGAAATCATGAGACACGGAAAAAAGTTTAATCATTTAGGGAGAACTGCATCACATCGTAAAGCTATGCTTTCCAATATGGCTACTTCCCTTATTCTTCATAAAAGAATTAACACAACTGTTGCTAAAGCTAAAGCATTAAGAACGTATATAGAACCATTATTAACTAAATCTAAAGAAGACACTACTCATAATAGAAGAACGGTTTTTAGTTATCTTCAGAATAAAGAGGCGGTTACTGAATTATTTAGAACAGTAGCAACTAAAATTTCTTCTAGAAATGGTGGTTATTGTAGAATAATTAAAACTGGTTTTAGATTAGGAGATGGTGCAGATACAGCTCTTATCGAATTAGTGGATTTTAATGAAACCTATAATTCAGGAGAATCTAATAAAAAAGTAACTAGAAGAAGTCGTCGTTCAACCAAAAAGGCGGATTCTGCAGAATCAACATCTGAAGCTGTAGTTAATGAGACTAGTGAAGTTGAATCTGAGAATAAATCAGATGAAACAAAAGAATAAAAAATAAACTCAATTTTATAAAAAGCAGGTTTAAAAAACCTGCTTTTTTATTTTATACTTATCCCTTTATACTTACATAGATTTTCAATAATCGTTTTATTATAGATCTACATATTAGTATCTATTCTATATATTATTGATAAAATAATTAATTGAAACTTTAATATTATTTATAAACGTTTAAATGTGACTGTATTTCAATAAAATAGATTAAAAGGTCTTTTACATTAATAATAAATTAAATTATATTAAAATAAAATACTCTATGCAGGTCAAAACTGAATATTTAATCTAATATTTTTATTTAAGTGTTTCACTTATAAATTAATAAAATCATGCTTTATAAGTTGGTTTTAAAGCTTTTAAAATTATTTTAGATACTTAAAAACAACTAATTATATTATATAAATAGTAAATTGAAACTAAAAATATAACTTAAAAAGTAGGTAGGGTTTAAATACTTTTAAATAAAAAAAGCCTCTTAATATATAAGAGGCTTTTTTATATCATTAGTTTTTTTATTCTGCAGAATCAAGTAATTTGAAAACCACTCTTCTGTTTTCTTTATTTTTCCATTCAGGACATTTAGAAGCAGGTTTACATTCAGGATATTTAGGGTTAGTGAATCCCATACCTTTACCTGTTAATTGATAAGGAGGCACACCTTTAGAAACTAAATATTTAATCACAGAAGTTACTCTTCTTTTTGATAGATTAAGATTGTAAGCATCTGTTCCTCTAGCATCAGTATGTCCTTCAACTAAAAATCTTGTACCTTGACCGTATTTAATTATAATATCAGCTACTTGATCTAAAATAGGTTGCGATTCTAAAAGAATTTTGTCTGAATCAAGATTAAACTGGATACCTCCCATAGTTGCAATAAGTGGATTAATAGCATCCTCAGCAAGTTTTTGCGGTTCAGGACATCCATCGTTTGATGCAGGACCAGGGAAAGTAGGGCATTTATCATATAAGTCAATAATACCGTCCATATCTACGTCTAAAGCTCTACCGGAACCATCAACACGAGCACCTTTAGGAGTGTCTAATTCTCTATCCCAATCATCACAAACACCGTCATCATCTTTATCCCCAAAAACACAAACTTCTAATTGTTGTTGACTTGCTACATCATTGATTTTTGTAAACATTTCACGTAATGGATCAACCCAACCTAAATATTCATTATGTTTTCCTATTTTATACGTTACCCCCAAAGATGTTGTTAGGAAGTTATCGGATTTACTTCCTTTATGCAAATCAGCGTAATGACCGTTATTACCGGAACCATCAAATAGTTCATCACCAGTAATAATGTATATAGCTCTCACTGATGCATCCCATCTTTTGTTAATTTTATATGTTAATCCGGTACCCACCTGAGCAAAAATAGACTTAAGGCCCATATCTTCATCAGCCATAGTTTCATAAACGGTTGAACCTTTTTCTAAAAATTTAGTTTTAGCTTTATATTGTATTGTTCCTAAACCGGCATATGCATGTAGGGCCCATCTGTAAGGAGATCTGTTGTCAATTCTTCTAAATAAAGAAGAAACGTTTAAATCTCCTAAAACGCTTAATGCGAAATAATTAGTTTTAGCGTCTACTTTATTTGAACCATACCCCTGCTTGGTTTCACCAAACTGACCTAATAAACTTAATCCAAAGACATGTGAAATTTGTTTATTTATTGAAGCTTGAAAATCATATCCAACTCTCCATTTGCTAGATGCCCCGTTATCTACAGAGGTAAAGTCAGATGTAATTAACCACGGAACACCTCCATATATAGATACAGACCAGTCATTAAATTGCTTTTGATCATTAGTAAACTTTACATAATCATCAGTGAAATTACTACTATCTACATTTTGAGCTTGTACATTTAAGCATGTACAAATAACTGCTAGTAAAAATAGAATACATTTTTTATTCATAACTATAATTAATTAGTAAGTATATTAAGTCTTCTCCTATACAAAATGATTGAAGGTTGTAAAATTATCAAAATTTTTTAAATAAAAAAATATATTAAAGCAGTTCATATAAAATTTTTTTTGAAAAATTTCTTTTTGAAATATGACTAATATGAGGTATATTTAAAGAAGCAGAGTAAAATGTTATAGAATTAAAATATATTATATCAATATCTATAGTTCTATCCTCATATTTTCCGCTAAAATAACTGTCATTAATTCTACCTAATGATCTTTCAATTTCTTTAATAGATTTTAAAAGTTTAATAGGGGACAAATCGGTACTAACGATAATTCCAATATTTAGATAATTATTTGACGAATAATAATCTTCAGGTTCAGATTCGATTATTTTGGTTTTTTTCAAAATTAAACCAATTTTAGAATCTATTAAATTTATAGCTGATGTTATATTATTTTTTTTATTTCCTAAATTGCTGCCTAGTAACAAAGTAACCTTATTCATCTACTAATTAATTATTTGTTAATAGAAAGAAATGAAAAAATTTATCATTCAAGTATTGGCAACCATTGTTGGTATTGTGTTGTTAACCAGTATAGTTGTATTTAGCTTGATTTTAATAAATATTATAGCATTTATTCCATCTAAATTTGTTGTTAAAGATAAATCAATTTTAGAAATAAATCTAAACAATTCCATTTTAGAATCCTCAAATGATCGAGAAGTACCAATTTCACTAATAAATAATGTTAAGCATGTTTATTTAAAAGATATTTTAGATGTAATAAATCATGCTAAAACAGATGATAAAATAGAAGGAATAAGTCTTAAATTATCCAATATAAATGCAGGATATTCACAAATAGCAGAAATTCGTCAAGCCTTGCTAAATTTTAAAGAAAGTAAAAAGTTTATATACTCATATAGTAATGAATGTGATCAAAGATCATATTATTTATCTTCTGTGGCCGATTCTCTATACATTAATCCAAATGCAAGTATAGAGTTGGCAGGTTTATCTGCAGAAGTTTTATTTTATAAAAATTTAGGACAAAAGTTTGGAGTAAATTTTGAAGTTATAAGACACGGTAAATATAAATCAGCCGTTGAACCGTATCTTAGAGATAATCTTTCAGTAGAAAATAGATATCAGTTAAAAAATTTGTTACAGAATTTTTGGAATAAAATATCATCTGATATAATCTCTTCAAGAAAAATTACTAACGAGAGTTTAAATAAATCTGTAGATAGTTTATATGGTTTTATTCCAGAATTGGCATATAAAAATAAATTAGTAGATAGGTTGATCTATGAATCCCAATATGATAATTTAATTAAGAAGAGATTAGGTTTGTCAGATGAAGATTCCATTAATAAAATATCTTTGGAACAATATAAAGAATTTACTGAAGATGTTTCATTTATTAATGATAAAATAGCCATATTATATGCATCAGGACAAATATATACAGGTAAAGGAGACACAGAGGTTTACTCCAAAACATTTATCAATCTTATTAATGAAATAAAAAATAATGATGATATTAAAGCAGTGGTTTTACGAGTAAATTCACCTGGAGGAAGCGCTAATGCTTCAGCTGAAATATTGTATGAATTATATGAGCTAAAAAAGAAAAAACCTTTAATAGTATCATTTAGTGATATAGCAGCCTCCGGAGGATATTATATTTCTATGGCTGCTGATAAAATTTATGCCCAAGATAATACACTAACAGGATCCATAGGCGTTTTAGGCATGATTCCGGATGTTAAAAAATTAGCCAATACTATTGGTATTACTTCAGACTATGTTTCGACAAATTCAAACTCTAATTATTATTCAATTACCCGGGGAACATCTAAAGGATTCAAAGAAATAATGAATAAGGGGATTACTATAACATATAATAAATTTGTTAATGAAGTAATGAAGGGTAGACATATGACCTATGCTCAAGTAGATTCGGTGGGACAAGGTAGAATATGGAGCGGAAGGGATGCATTAGAAAAGGGTTTGGTAGATGAAATCGGCGGATTCAATGAGGCTATTGAATATGCTGCAAAAAAAGCAGGGGTAACATCCTATAATTTAGTTTCCTATCCCGAAGAAAAAACCAATTGGGATCTTATAGTAAATATGTTTACCTCTGATGACAATGATGATTTGAATCAATCGGGTATAATAGAAAACCTTATTAAATATGAATTAGGTAAGGATCATTATAAATTATATCAAAAAATAAAAAATATAGAAAGTAATCAAGGAATAATCTACTTAATGCCGTATGATGTAGAAATTAAATAACGGATAAAAAGTCTTGAATAAAAATATTCTAACTAATATATCATTTTCAATAAAGATGTTATATCTTTGCAAAACTTAAAAGTTTGAGAAAAGTATTTTTATAATTTTTTCGAGAATTTATTCAACCAAATAGTACAATTATTTAAAAGTTAAATGGGATTATTTGATTTTCTTACACAAGAAATAGCAATTGATTTGGGTACAGCAAATACCTTAATCATTCATAATAATAAAGTAGTAGTAGACAGCCCTTCTATAGTAGCAATAGATAGAAGAACCATGAAGCCTATTGCAGTCGGAGAGATAGCTAAGCAAATGCAGGGGAAAACGCATGATGATATAAAAACTATTAGACCTTTAAAAGATGGTGTAATAGCTGATTTTGGCGCGTCCGAGCATATGATCAGGGAATTTATAAAACAAATTCCGGGAATTAAAGGAAAAATTTTTAATCCTTCATTGAGGATGGTTATTTGTATTCCTTCAGGTATTACAGAAGTTGAGAAAAGAGCAGTAAAAGATTCTGCAGCTAAAGTAAATGCTAAGGATGTAAAATTAATTTATGAGCCAATGGCTGCAGCTATCGGAGTTGGAATTGATGTAACACAGCCTAAAGGTAATATGATTATAGATATAGGGGGAGGAACTACTGAAATAGCAGTTATAGCTTTAGGAGGAATTGTTTGTGATAACTCTATTAAAATTGCAGGAGACGTATTTAATAATGATATCTTATATTATTTAAGAACTCATCATAATTTGTTTATTGGAGAAAAAACAGCAGAACATATTAAAATGGAGGTAGGTTCAGGGCTTGAAGAACTGGATAATCCCCCTGAAGATCTACCAGTTCAAGGTAGAGATTTAATTACCGGTAAACCTAAAGAAATTATGGTTAATTATAAAGAAATGGCCAGAGCTCTAGATAAATCTATTTTAAGAATCGAAGATGCTATCATGGAAACTTTATCAAGAACACCTCCGGAATTATCTGCAGATATCTATAATACCGGTATATATTTAGCAGGAGGAGGAGCTTTACTTAGAGGTCTCGATCAAAGAATAGGAAGGAAAACAGGATTACCTGTTTTCATAGCTGACGATCCATTGAGAGCAGTTGTGAGAGGTACTGGAATTGCACTAAAAAATATTGAAAAATTTGAGAATTTTTTAATCAAATAATAAATTATTCTTAAGATAAAACTTATTAATGTCTGTATTGATAAATTTTCTATCAAAAAATAGTAGATTTCTGCTATTTCTATTTTTGCAGATATTAGCTCTTTTTTTTACGTTTAACAGAAATGTTTATCATAATTCGATACTTGAAGAAAAAATAATTTCATTTACCGGTTATGTAGATTCTAAAATATCTTATTTAACGTACTATATAAATCTCAAAAAAGAGAATGAACGTCTAATAGAAGAGAATAAAGAATATAGAAATAAATTTCTAGGGAAAACCGGAAAAATTAAGCCTGAGTTTTTTGCTATGTTAGATTCTACAAAATATAAGCAAAAATATTATTATACCACTGCTGATATAATATCAAACTCAATTACAAGGTCAAATAATTATTTAATTATAGATCGAGGGACAGATCAAGGTGTTAGTCCGGAAATGGGCGTTGTTACCTCAACCGGCGTTGTAGGAATGATTATTAATTGTACGAAAAATTATTCCAAAGTTATTTCCATTCTTAATAGGAATACCAGGATAAATGCCAGATTAAAATCAAGTAAATATTACGGTACATTATTATGGCAGGGAGAAGATCCCAGAATCATGCATTTATCAGATATACCTAAATATGTAGGTGTAAAGATAGGAGATACTATTGAAACGGATGGAAAATCTAAAATATATCCTGAAGGTATATTAATTGGAAGAGTGAGCAGTAAATCCATAGATGAGGAGACCGGTAATTGGAATATTTCAGTTGAATTATTTCAAGATATGGGAAATATACAAAAAGTATATGTAGTGGATAAACTGGATAGAGAAGAAATTAAAAGTTTGAAAGATTCTATAAATTAATAATGCTTAACAGATACACATTAATAAATCTCATCTTAATTCCCATCTTACTATTATTGCAAGTTTTTGTATTTAATAATATCTATTTTTTCCATAAATATAATCCTATCATATATATTATTTGGATCATTTTTTATCCATATGATAAATCTTTTAATTATCTGTTTTTAATTTTTTCATTCCTTTTGGGATTTGGAATTGATTGTTTTATGGACACCGGAGGCGTTAATGCTTTCTCATCCGTATTAATTTCTTATATAAGAAATACAGTACTTCGATATATCTCAGATTTAGATCGAGAAATGAAAATATTAAACTTTTCAGATTTAAATTTCCTTCAATTACTATCGTATATAATAATAATTATATTAATTCATCATTTAAGTCTTTTTATTTTAGAAAGTTTTAAAATATCTATGATATTAGATGTAATAGAAGACGCTCTTATAACATCAGTATTTTCATTTTTATTTATCATTATAATTTACGCTTTCTTTAAAAATAAGATCGGATAGTGAAAAAATTTCAGATTATAATAGGGGTGTTGATTTTCTTAGCGTTACTGTTTATAGCGCGTATATCCTACCTACAATTATTTACAGAAAAATATAAGCTTAACGCAGCAAATACTTCAATAAAAGCAGAATATCAAATTCCATTACGGGGATATATAATGGACAGAAACGGTAAAATATTAGTAGGAAATACTCCTTCCTATGAGTTGACTTTTACCCAATCACAGATGGAAAAAAATTTTGATACCTTAGGTTTTTGCAAATTAGTTAATATTTCGAAAGCTGATTTTATAAAAAAAATCAAAAGTATTAAATCTAATAAGAAAATTTATAATAACCTGGTTCCTATGACCTTTATGAAAGGTCTGACAAGTGAAGATTTAGCCAGAATACAAGAAAAACTTTTTAAATATAATGCATTTTCAATTGTTAGAACTCCTGAAAGAAATTACTTGGTCCATTCTGCAGGAAACATATTGGGTTATATTAATGAAGTTAATGAAAAATATATAAAATCAGATTCATCTTATTACATGCCCGGTAATTTAGCTGGTATGACAGGAGTAGAAAAATCGTATGAAAAATATTTACGAGGAATAAAAGGAATTAAGTATATACAAAAAGACAGAAGATTAAGAAGTATAGGCTCATATAAGGATGGAGAGTATGACCAGCAAATGCAGAGTGGTAAAGATATAACACTCTCAATTGACTATGATTTACAAAATCTGGCAGAAAAATTGTTAGTTAATAAAAGAGGCGGTATAGTAGCTTTAGATCCCAATAATGGAGAAATATTGGTTATGGCCTCAGCTCCCGTTATTGATCCTTCAGTATTTGTAGGAAGAGATAAGAATAAACATATATATTCTCTTCAAATGGATTCAATGAATAAGCCAATGTTTGATCGAGCAGCTCAAGCAGCATATCCTCCAGGATCTACTTTTAAATTGATAAATGGTTTAGCTGCTTTACAAATGGGAGTAATAGATGAAAAAACAACCTTTATATGTAAGCATGGTTTTCATTATGGAAACAGGAAGATAGGTTGCCACTGTGGATATTTTTACACTCCTATTGCTATGGATAAAGCTATTCAAAAATCATGTAATAATTTCTTTGCAGAGGCTTACGTAAGAATACTTAACAAGTATCCGGGTAACATTGAAAAAAGTATTGATGAATGGAGTGATATAGTTAAAAGTTTTGCCGTCGGTGAATTTATGCATAATGATTTAGCAGTGGGAAGTAGAGGAAACATTCCGGATGCAAATTATTATAATAGACGTTACGGAAAGGATAAATGGAATATCTATACTATAATTTCGAATTCAATAGGGCAAGGTGAAGTTTTAGCAACTCCTTTACAAATCGCAAATTATACGGCTGTTATTGCCAACAGAGGATTTTTTTACACCCCTCATATTGTAAAAGCTATTGATGGAAAACCGATAACAGATCCTCAATTTACTGTACCCAAACAAGTAAAAGTCGAGAAAAAATATTTTGATATTGTTAATAAGGGAATGAGTATGGTAGTTTTATCGGGTACAGGTCATAGGATTTTTACCAATACATTTAGTCAGGAAGGCAAAACAGGTACCTCACAAAATCCTCATGGAAAAGATCATTCCATATTTGTTTTAATAGCTCCCGTAGATAAACCAAAAATAGCTATAGCTGTAGTCGTTGAAAATGGAGGTTTTGGAGCTACTTATGCCGGACCCATGGCCTCTCTACTTGCAGAAAAATATCTTACCGGAACCATTGAAAGAAAATCAATGGAAGAAAGCATCATAAAATCTGATTTCAGTAATGAATATTTGAGACAATGGAATGATTATTTAAAAAGAACAGGGAAATATGTTCCAAATAATTTACCTCAAGCGTTAAAAGATAGTATAAATAAGATTAATTCGAATAAAAAACTATCATTAAAAGAAAAGCAACGATTAATACAAAATATAATTAATCAGGGAGAAGCAGCTAAAAAATTAGATAATTTTATTGGTGATTAAAGATGAATAAAATTTTTAGGGGAGTAGATGGCTTAATGTTATTTTTATATTTGCTTATAGCCTTATTTGGTATCGCAAATATATACAGCGTTGATAGTTCCAGTGGTACTAAACAATTCATCTGGCTGTTAATATCTTTAACAGTAGGAACTTCAACCTTTCTTGTTCGTCCTAAATTTTTTGAGAATTTTGCGGGCTTATTTTACTTATTTGGCTTATGTTTACTTACCGGTGTTTTACTATTTGGAAGCTATGTTAATGGAGCTAAAGCCTGGTATCGAATTGGAGGTTTTAGTTTACAACCGGTAGAATTAGCTAAAATTTCCACAGCATTAATGTTAGCTAATTACGTAGATTCTCCTAATTTTAATATTAAAAATAATCAATCATTAGGAATTGCATTTCTAATTATATTTATTCCCATAGTATTAATTTTGCTGCAACCCGATGTAGGATCCATTTTAGTTTTTACTGCTTATTTTATCGCTTTATATAGAGAAGGAATGACGGGATGGTTGTTCATCATTGGTTTTTATTTTGCGATTTTATTTCTGACTTCCATCTGGGTCCCATCATGGATCGTTATTTTAATATTAACACTTTTGCTGTTTCTATTATTATTTTTGCTTAGAAAGAAAATTAAATGGAATCAACACCTTAATATTTTATTTATCATAGTATTTGTACTAATATCAAGTGTTATAAGCATATCCTCACCTTTTATATTCGAGCATTTACCAAAGCATCAAAAAGAAAGAATATTAGTACTTTACGAAGGAGAAAAAAAATACAGAGATACCGCAGGATATAATTTGCTTTATTCTAAAACAGCCATAGGATCGGGAGGTTTCTGGGGTAAAGGATATAAACAAGGTAGTGTTACAGCAGGTAAATTTGTGCCGGAGCAACAAACAGACTATATATTTTGTACAGTGGGTGAAGAATGGGGATTTGTAGGATGTACCCTATTGATCGGGCTATATACTTGTTTAATAGCAAGAATATATTATTTGGCAGAAACACAGAAAAGCGCATTCTCCAGAGTTATGGGATATTCATTAGCTTCCATATTATTTATGCATTTTTTAATTAATATAGGAATGGTAATAGGATTGTTTCCAACTGTAGGGATTCCATTACCTTTCTTTAGTTATGGTGGTAGTTCACTATTAGGATTTTCCTTATTTATTTTTATATTCTTGCGTTTGAATTATTCTGATAAAAATAGTCTTATCTAGATATCCATTAGTATTAACTAATTTTTGACCATTTAATTTTATTCTTATGATATTTTAAGAAGAATTTTCTTATAGCTTGATTTTTTTCCTTTGTAAGATCAGGATCATCTTGTAATAAATGATCTACACAAGATTTAGATAATGATACTATTACCTTATCATGAATCAAATCTGTTTTTTTAAAATCAATTGTACCGCTTTGCTGAGTTCCTAAAATATTACCTGGTCCTCTTAATTCCAAATCCACTTCAGATATTCTAAATCCGTCGTTTGTTTCACACATTGTTTTAATCCTTTTCTGTGCATCATTCGATAGCTCTGATTTGGTCATCAAAATACAATAGGATTGTTCAGCACCTCTACCCACTCTTCCTCTTAATTGATGCAATTGAGATAATCCGAATTTCTCTGCACTTTCAATAACCATGACACTTGCATTCGGAACATTTACTCCCACCTCAATAACAGTAGTGGCAATCATAATTTGCGTCTGATTATTGACAAATCGTTGCATTTCATATTCTTTATCCGCTGCTTTCATTTTCCCGTGAACGATGCTTATTTGATAATCAGGCATTGGGAAATCTCTGACTATACTTTCATATCCATCCATAAGATCTTTATAATCAAGACTTTCACTTTCTTCTATAAGGGGATATACAATATATACTTGTCTGCCTTTTTTAATTTCATTTTTCAAAAAGCCAAAAACGGATAGCCTGTTTGAATCTGTTCTATGATAGGTTTTAATTTCTTTCCTTCCACTTGGTAATTCATCAATTATAGATACATCCAAATCACTATAATAACTCATGGCCAATGTTCTCGGTATAGGAGTAGCCGTCATCACTAATATATGAGGAGGTATCGAATTTTTCCCCCACAATCGAGAGCGTTGTTCAACTCCAAATCGATGTTGTTCATCAATTATAGCTAAACCTAAATTTTTAAATTGTACTTTTTCTTCAAGTAAAGCATGTGTACCCACCAATATATTTATTTTTCCCGACAGTAATTCTTGATGAATTAGTTTTCTTCCCGAAGTCGAAGTTGATCCCGTTAGTAGATGGACAGAAATATTCATTTCATCAACCAATTTACAAATGCTTTTATAATGTTGAACGGCTAAAATTTCAGTGGGAGCAATCATACAAGCTTGAAATCCATTATCAATAGCTAAAAGCATGGATAAGAGAGCGACCATCGTCTTTCCACTTCCTACATCACCTTGCAATAACCTATTCATTTGAATATTTCGGCTAAGGTCTTTACGAATTTCTTTAATTACTTTTTTTTGAGCATTTGTTAATTGGAACGGAAGATGAAAATTATAAAATTCATTAAAATGATGTCCGACATTAGAAAAAGGATTTCCTAAATTTATACGTTGTCTATGAATTTTTTGTAATCCAAAACCAATTTGAAAAAAAAACATTTCTTCAAATTTCAACCTGTATTCGGCCTGTTGTAATTCAACGTAAGAATTTGGAAAATGAATTTGTTGATAAGCTTTTTTACGAGAAATTAACTTATAATTTACTAAAATTTCTTGCGATAAGTTTTCCTCTATTTGATCATCAATAGCGACTAAAATTTCCCTAATTGATTTTTTAAAAAAACGTTGATTGATCCCTCTTTTTTGTAATTTTTCCGAGTTTGAATAAATTGGTTCTAAAACTATAGGAGCTAATTTTGCATCATTCATTTTTTCGATTTCCGGATGCGCAAGGGTTAATTTTCCATTAAAAGAATTTACTTTACCAAATAATAAAACTTCTTCATGTAAAGGAATGCTTTTTACTAACCAATTCGTTACATTGAACCAAATAAGTTCTAATTTTCCGGTACTATCTTCAAATATACCTGTTAATCTACTTTTCTTGTTAAAAGTAGTTTCTTTTAAAGATATTATTTTACCTCTTAATTGAATTTCAGCAGAAGAAGAGCCTAATTGATTTACTTTATAAATTTTACTTTTATCCACATATTTAAAAGGAAAATAATTAAGTAAATCCTCGCATGAGTGTATATTAAGCTGTTTTTTTAATAAGTTTGCTTTTTCAGTTCCTATACCTTTAACATATTCAATAGAAGATTGAAGATATAATGCACTCATATTACAAAATTAAGAAACTGATCTTACTATAACTAGCAATAGAGATATAAATTAATTGAAATTTACTATTTAAAGAAAACACATAAGAAGGGAATTATTCCCTTCTTACGTGAAAGTATATATTTGAGTATCTTATTTAATTAAATTACTGATATCAGATATTTTAGAAGTAATTTTTAAAATTTTATTTTTTTGATCTACTAAAATTAGAGTAGGGGTACCGGTTATATTTAGTTCTTTTACAAATTTACTATCCCAATATATTAAATCTGAATCGTTTAACCAAGAAGTTTCTTTAATAGCATTTTGCCAATCCTCTTTATTATAATCAACAGAAAGGGCTATAATTTCACCACCCGATTTTTTAAAATTTTCGTAAAACTGTTTAACATATGGCATTTCTTGTTGGCAATGACTACACCAAGAAGCCCATACCATAATTAATTTATATTTAGTTTTAATGTCATATAAATACGTATACTTATCGTTTAATTTTTGCGTAAATTTTATGTTTGGAATTATTTTTCCTTCCTTTATAGAATTATTGTCTTGAATTGTTTTTTTAAGTTCCGCACTTATTTCGCATGTTAGTGATTCGGCTCTTTTCATATATTTATCAGTAAGATTTACTAAACCATATCCATTTAGAAAATTGATAGTTGCGGATAATATCTCTTGTCCTCTGCTTGTTTCTTCACCAACTTCATCCAATAAAACTTCTATAGCTTTATCAATTTTATTTTCCCAATCTTTTTGAGAAGTGGCTCCCATTGCAGACAGTTTAAAATAATTATATAAAAGAGATTTACCAACACCGGAAGTTTCAAATTCTTGTCCGGCATTTTTAAAATGATCTAAAATTAAATTTTTATTAGAAATAGCATCGCCGTTTCCTATTTCAGTGTTTTTAATTAGATCTGAAGTTTTTAAATAATAGGATAAAAATGGAAATTCAGAAATATCAGGTTCATTCATTTCAGATATTCTTAGAATTTCATTTTTTAAAGGTATATAAAAATCATCTTTAGAATTATAATAAAAATTTATATTTTGTAATTGAGGAAGAATTGAATTTTTTTTAATATCATAGTTTAAATAATTTTGATAACGTTCATTAATTTGATTACCCGGTATATTTATAATAAATTCATCATTTGCAGTAATTGATGCGCTAAAATCTATATTGGTATTATCAGAGATGAATATGTAATTCTTCTTGGCATCCAGTAATGAAATTTCAATTATACCGGAATAGTTATCTTTAACAGGAATTGAAAAAGATCCATTTGAATTTGTAGTTATGTTTCCTATTAAAATATCATCAAATGCTCTATCTATTTTTACTAATATTCTTTTATTAGAATAATTGGCAATAGTACCTTTAAATGTAAATTGAGCTTGAGCTATTAAGCTTATTAGAACTAATAAGAATGTAATTGAAATTTTTTTCATAAAAAAAGCCTTGTTATTTATTTAACAAGGCTAATTTATGAAATTTAAATCTTTATACAGATTTAATTCTTTTCTTTTTAAAGATATAAAACATTATAAAAATAGCACTTATTAATAAAAAAGGCACTATAAAATTAATTGGAGTTGAGTTTGGTTCCATTATACCTATCCCACCACCATAGGCTACTACTTCACCTTCGGCGTTTGGAATTGGAGGTACTTCTTCCGTTTCAACTACAACTTGCAAAATATTGTAAGCAAAAGATTGATTATAAACTAAAGCTATGAATATTATGGAAAATAATTTTTTCATTTCAATTTTACTTTATTATTTAACTATTTTTTTAGTTACTTTCTCACCAGTAATTTGATTCGTCACTACTATAACGTACAAAGATGACGATGTAGTATGAATAGGTAGCAAATAATCATTTTGGGTATCGATATTTGTTTCTGTGGAAATTAACTGACCTAAAACGTTAAATATAGTTACTTCTGCTTTTTTCCAATTTTGATCAAAGTGAATTTTATATTCATTTCCGGTCTTATAAATAGTTGTTAAACTATTTAAAGTAGTAATGTCTTCATTTCCTAAAGTTCCAGGCTCTTTCCAGAAAATTTCAAATCTGTCGTTAGTTGATTCATTAAGAGTTACAGAATAGGTAAAATTAGAATCAATTTCTTTAATAACTTTTAATTGTTTATCATGAAAATAAAATTTTGCATTAGGATTATCAAAGTTATTTTTTCCTTCTTCTTTTATAGGGTTCATGTTATACTTAAGTTCTGATTTAAAGGTAAATTCTTTTCCTTTATCCAGAGTATTAACAGTTACACCTACTGGAACAGCAACTTTAGAAGAATTATCCGAGTTAATTACATTAATATATAATTCAGTATCTTCATAGCCGGGGTATTTTCCACCATTTATAGATTCCGGTATGGTATAGATATTGGTAGACACATCATTATCATTTTCTGTATTGGATTTGATTTTAGCTTCAAATTCATTTAATTCTCCGGTGATCAAATTTGGACCGGCTGCAAGATATGTGTTACCATAGAAAGTTTTACCGGAAACTAATTCAAGATTTAATTGATATAGATCTTGTGAATTAGATTTTGATCGTGTACCCCATACTTTTCCCTTATTGAATTCATATTTGGATTGTTCAAATGTTTGAGGTTTACTATCTTTATATAAATCAACTTTTACGTAGTCACTTTTCGCTTTGATGAAAAAATTAGTCATTGGAGGGATAATTCTTATATCATCACCAATTATTTGTCCATTACTATCAAATGTAAACATTTGTGTTTTTCCTTCATATCGGGTAGTTCCATCCACAATTTTATTAGTGATTGGTCCATCACTTGCGCCTCCTATTATGTTTGGAATTTGATCTTTAAGTAATATAGTTATGTCAATATTGGAAGTATAAGGATTTACCATACGCAACATCCTATCCCAGTATCGGTTTGAATTTAACACTTCATCAGTAGTAGTTTTAGTAAATTTAATAGTAGAAGCAAACGGGTCATCCAAATAAGTCCAATAATATAATCCATAAGGATTTTTAGCATTATTTCCAATATTATAGCCTGTAGCAACTCTACTACTTATAGGTACAGATAAGTCTGCTGCAGAAGCTGTACCTCCGTCAGTAGGTTTAGTGCCCGCAACATAAGGAGTTCCTTGAAATGAAATTACACCATCAAAATTTGATCCGGTATTATACAATTCTTTTCTAAAAGAATAATATTTTCCGGGAACAAAATTTTCATCTTTTTGAAATGGATCGTATCTAAATCGATCTTCTCTCCATGTAAATAAAGGGTGACGATTCCATCTAGAGCTATTTTTACAATTATTATTAATATAAAATAGCCCACAAACAAGCTCTGGTTTTAGTTGATTATTAGTTAAATCACCTGAGAAATTATCATAGGTATATTTGATAAAAGGTATACCGAAAAGAACCTCACCGGAACCATAATCATATAGATGTTTTTGAATAGTAACACCTCCAACAGTACTTTTATTGTTTACGATTATTAATTGACCATAGTTTTTTTCATCGTCATAAGTTATAACAAACTTATTTGGATCTCCATTATTTTTTAGAGTACCTTCTGATATTTTAACATTACCTTTATTAGTAAATACATCAGAACTGTTGTCTATGGTTATATCTCCAGTACTAAATAAAGTCGTACCTGGACTCACAAAGAACTTAGCACCGTTAGTGGTGGTTATTTGTGAATTGCTTGCAATACAACCCAGTACAAAAAGCAAGGGTATAAATTTCATTTTCATTTATTAAGCATTTATTAGTTAAATTTATTTATTAAATATAATATATACTAGTAGTGCAAATATAAATAAAAATATTATTCGCAAGTCTTTTTTTTTTATTTTATTGATTTGTGTTTCGTTAACGCAACAAATTTATCCATATCTATAAGTAAATTTCCGTTATAATTGTCAATATCATAACTAATTTTAGAAAATAGGTTTTCAGAGATACTTCGCAACCCTCTTGCCCCTAAACCTAAAATTCTGGTTTCTTTTACAATTTCTTTTAATACGTCATCGGTAATGGAAAGATTGATTCCATCTAATTTAAATAGTGCCTGATATTGTTTGATTATTGCATTTTTAGGTTTAGTAAGAATTTGTAACATAGCCTCATCATCCAATGGCTCTAAATTAGTTATTACAGGGAATCTTCCTAATAGTTCGGGAATAAGTCCGAAAGTTTTTAAATCGGTAGCATTTACCTGAGATAAAATGTGTTCTTCTTCAAGTGTTTTTTCATCAGTTTTGCTGAAACCTATCGTGTTTTTATTTAGTCTGTTTGAAATAATTTTATCAATACCTGAAAAAGCTCCCCCTGCAATAAATAAAATATTTTGTGTATTTACTTGAATGTATTTTTGATCGGGATGTTTTCTGCCTCCTTGAGGAGGAACATTAATAATACTTCCTTCTAAAAGTTTTAATAAAGCTTGTTGCACTCCTTCCCCGGAAACGTCGCGGGTTATACTTGGATTATCGCTTTTTCGACTAATTTTATCTATTTCATCTATAAAGACTATACCTTGTTCAGCCTTTTCAACGTTATAATCAGCAGCTTGTAATAATCGACTTAATATACTTTCAACATCTTCACCCACATATCCGGCTTCTGTTAAAACAGTTGCATCAACTATAGTAAAAGGAACATCCAAAAGTTTAGCAATTGATTTGGCAATTAGAGTTTTTCCGGTTCCTGTTTCACCAACCATCAATATGTTGGATTTTTCAATTTCAACCTCCCTGTCAACTTCTAAAGAATGTGCTAACCTTTTATAATGATTGTAAACGGCAACAGATAAGGTTTTTTTTGCGTTTTCTTGACCTATTACGTATTGATCTAAAAATTCTTTTATTTCTTTAGGTTTTCTTACTTGCAATTCAAAATTGCTGTCGTCTTTAAAATTTTCTTCCTGTATAACAATGTTATGTGCTTGTTCAATACAATCATTGCATATATGTCCGTGAAGTCCGGCAATTAATAGTTGAACTTCAGATTTTTTTCTTCCGCAAAAAGTACATTTTTGTTCCATAAGCTTTAATAAAGCTGATATTAATTTAAAATTCAGGTTTCAAAATTAATTTATTAATTAAAATTGAAACCTGAAAAATATTTTTTAGTTTATATTATTAAAGAAAATAACTACGATTACTTTTTATATAAAGTATTTTTAACAGCGGTTATTACTTGGTTCACATTCGGATACCATTTAGAAAATAAAGAAGAAGAGTAAGGGGCTGAAGTATCAGCAGTTGTAATTCTTTTTATAGGTGCATCCAAATAATCAAAAGCTTTTTGTTGTACCATATAAGCAATTTCACTTGCAACAGATGCAAAAGGCCATTCTTCAATTAATAATACCAAACGATTGGTTTTCTTAACAGAATTAATAACGGTGTCATAATCTAAAGGTCGAACAGTTCTTAAATCTATAACTTCTGCATTAATGCCCTCTTTTTCAAGTTCAGAAGCAGCTTGTAAAGCAACTTTCATTATTTTACCAAAAGAGACTATAGTTACATCGGATCCTGGTTTCTTGATGTCTGCAACACCTATAGGGATAAGATATTCATCATCAGGAATCTCCATTTTGTCGCCATACATTTGCTCAGATTCCATGAAAATAACAGGGTCATTATCTCTAATAGCTGATTTCAATAATCCTTTGGCATCATAAGGATTGGAAGGTACGATAACCTTTAATCCGGGACAATTAGCAAACCAACTTTCAAACGCTTGAGAGTGAGTAGCTCCTAACTGTCCAGCTGAAGCGGTTGGACCACGAAATACGATTGGTACATTCCATTGACCACCGGTCATTTGATAAATTTTAGCTGCATTATTTATGATTTGGTCGATTGCAACCAAGGAAAAATTAAATGTCATAAATTCTACAATAGGACGGCATCCATTCATGGCTGCGCCAACACTAATTCCGGTAAAACCACTTTCTGCAATAGGGGAATCAATGACTCTTTTGGCACCGAATTCGTCTACCATTCCTTTGGAAGCTTTATAAGCTCCATTATAATTAGCAACTTCTTCGCCAATCAGATAAATGGAAGGATCTCTTCTCATTTCTTCGCTCATAGCTTCACAAATTGCTTGTCTAAATTGAACTTCCTTCATTGTACTTAAAATTATTACGGCAAAAGTACAAATTTTTTGAACAATCAAATTCTTTTATGTTTAAAAAGAAAAGAAAATTTGTATAAAAATTAAGAAATAATTTTATATAAAATAAATTGACTATAGGTTTTTGTAGTATTTTATATTGTTAATATGTTAATTTTTCGAACGTTATCAATTTTTGATATACTGTAAGTTGTTAATCTAAGTTATTAGAGTTGTTGTTATTATGAAATAATTTTAGGTATAATAACAGAAAAAAAATACTGAATTATAAAACAGTTTGACTTTTTATTTTATTTAGGATATAGGAACATTCCAAATTTCTTGTACATGCCCAATCATTTCTATAACAAGGTTTATTTCCAAAAATCGAACAAGGTCGGCAAGAAAGATCATTTATTTGTATCACATCATTTAATTGTTGACCATAACCTAAAAAACCGGCAAAAGGGTGAGTAGCTCCCCAAATTGAGATAACTTTGGTTCCCACTAAAGACGATATGTGCATATTGGCAGAATCCATAGTTATCATTAAAGGCAATTGGCTAATTAAATTCATTTGTTCCTTTAAGGTAATTTGCCCTGATAAAGAATGAATATTTGGATGCATTTTCTGCCAAGAATCAAGAATTTCAGTTTCTTCCTTTCCGCCTCCAAATAAATATATTTGATAATCATCTTTTGCAAGATGTATGCAAATATCTTTCATTTTATCTAAAGGTAGCATTTTTTCCTTGTAATTTGCAAAAGGTGCAATGCCTATAGAATTTTTCTTCTTTATGGGGTTTGATGATAATTTATGAGATAATTGTAAATCAAATCCCAATCTTCTGAAAACATCGGCGTAATATTCGGATACGGGGCGAAGTGGAAAAAGTTTTTTATTTTTTCTTCGAGTTAATAATTTTTTTTCTTTTCGATTTTTATCAAGGGTAGCAATTTTTTTTACATGTTTAGATAAAAATAATTTTAAAATTTTGGTTCTTAATACATTGTGTAAATCAGCTACCATAGTAGGTTCGTAAACCTTTAATTCATCGGCAAGTTTTTTTAAACCAAAAATTCCATTATAGTTTTCGATATCTACCCCTATAAAAGTTATATTAGGAATTGATTGAAAAAAAGGAGCAAAAAAATGGCGGGTAACTATCAGCAACTCAACATTTTTATTTTGCTCGATAAATTCTCTTATAACGGGTACAGTCATTGCGACATCTCCCATTGCAGAAAAACGAAAGACTAAAATTTTTTCTTTGATCTTACTCACTTTTTTTACTAATTATTTTTTTGCAGAGTAAGCAATTGCGTAATATTTAATTTGTTTAATCATTGCCAATAACCCATTAGCTCGAGTAGGAGTTAAAAATTCTTGAAGACCTATTTCTTCAATAAAATTTTCATCCGATTTTAAAATGTCTTCAATGGGTTGCCCTGAATAGATGCGTACTAACATGGCTGCTATTCCTCTCGGTAAAATGGCATCAGAATCTGCTTCAAAAAATAATTTACCATTTTCCGAACGAGTAGTTAACCAAACCTGTGACTGACATCCTTTGATTAATTTATCTTTAGTTTTATCTTTTTCAGGCATTTTGGGCAGTGATTTACCTAATTCTATAACATATTCATACCGTTGTTCCCAAGAATCAAATAAATTAAATTCATTTATAAGTCCTTGTTGTATTTCAGAAATTGTCATGGAAAAAATATTTAATTAATTAAGTCGAAACCGGTATAAGGAACTAATACCTTCGGTATTTTAATTCCTTCTTCCGATTGGTGATTTTCAAGTAAAGCAGCTAAAACTCTAGGTAATGCAAGAGATGAACCATTAAGTGTATGGCATAGCTGATTTTTTCCTTCTGATTTATATCGTAATTTTAATCGGTTTGCTTGAAAGGTTTCAAAATTTGATACTGAGCTAACTTCCAACCATCTTTCTTGAGCAGCCGACCAAACTTCAAAATCATAAGTAATTGCTGAGGTAAAGCCTAAATCCCCGCCACATAGACGTAGTATTCGGTAAGTGAGTTGTAGTGACTCCAATAAAGATTTTACATGTTCAACCATTTCATCCAATGCCTCATAAGAATTTTCTGATTTTTCGATTCGAACAATTTCAACTTTTTCAAATTGATGTAATCTATTAAGCCCTCTAACATCTTTACCATAAGAACCGGCTTCTCTTCTAAAACAAGGAGAATAAGCAGTTAATTTAATTGGTAGTTGATTTTCGTTTAGCAATACATCCCTGTACATATTGGTTACCGGAACTTCTGAGGTAGGAATCAAATATAATTTGTCTTCATTAATATAATACATTTGACCTTCTTTGTCAGGAAGTTGTCCCGTGCCATATCCGGAAGCTTCATTTACTACAAATGGCGGAACAATTTCCATATAACCGGCTTCAGCATTTTTATCTAAAAAATATTGAACCAAAGAGCGTTGCAATCGAGCTCCTTTTCCTTTATAAACGGGAAAACCGGCACCGGTTATTTTTACTCCTAATTCAAAATCTATTAAATCGTATTTTTTAGTAAGTTCCCAATGAGGTAAAGCATCATTTATGATATTTTCATGTGCAGTATGCTTAAATACCTCTAGATTAGCCTCTTCATTTGTTCCTGCTGGAACTAAATCGTTTGGAATATTGGGTACTTCATATAAAACTAATTTTAACTTTTCCTCTGTTTCAGATAAATTTTGTTGCAATTTTTTAGTGGATTCTTTTAAAGAAAGAGTTTGTGATTTAGCTTTTTCGGCTTCATCTTTTTTACCTTCTTTCATTAGAACTCCAATATCTTTTGAAATTTTATTCATTTCCGAAAGCTGAGAATCCAAATCAAATTGTATTTTTTTTCTGGATTCATCCAGTGAAATAATTTCATCGATAAGCTCTAATTTGCCGAAATTTCTTTTTTTTAATCCGGCTAAGACCTTTTCTTTATTATCTTTAATATATGCAACCTGTAACATATCAATGTAAACTTTAAATGGCAAATTTAGTGTAAAAAAATAAATATCTAATAAGGAATAGAAAAGCTCAGTTAAATATACGTTCAGACATTAAAAAAATATCTGATGAATAAAAATCATTTAAAGATTTAATAAGATGGAAAAAGTACGAAAAAGCTCTTCAAGTAAGAAATGATCGATTTATTTAAAATCTAAAATGACTCATCAAGGATATACTGTTTAGGTGTTTTTCCAAACATTTTTTTGAAAGAGGTTATAAAATGAGAAGTGCTTTTATAACCTATTGCCAATGCAATTTCGTTTATTGGGTAATGGTTATTCAACATGTGAAGCGCTTTTTTCATCCGTAATTTTATAATATAATAATGAATGGTACAACCATAAGCCTGTTTAAATCCCGTTTTTAATTTTAGTTCATTTAAATGAATAATTTTAGATAGCTGGTTAATGGTAGGCGGTTCTTCGTAATGTGTAGTTAGATAGGCATTAGCTAGTTCAATTTTTTTGAAATCATCCCCTTTTATAGACTTTATTTCTTTCTTGTTGGCTGATAATTTTATAAAGATTTTTAAAAATAATTCTTTTAACTTAATCTGATAATAACTGTGTCCGAATACTCCCGTATCTTTAATTTCAATTAATTCATTTACAACTGTAAGCATATTGAAATCAATCGGTAAAACTATTTCGTTGAAATCAGAATGAGTATTCCGTTGAATATCTTTACAAAAAAAACTATCCGAAAACCACTTTTCATCTTTTAAAATTGAAAAAATAAAAGGTTTAGATATAAAAATACTAATAGAATAAAATGTCTTTTCATAAGGATCTATCTTAATTTTTATATTATTTTTATTTTGATAAGTCATTTGTAAAATACCGGGCTTAATGCCATAAATGGTTTTATTTATAGAAGATTCAATAGTTGCTTTTCCTTGTAATAATAATGATACTTGAATGTAATCCTTTTCAATATTTAATGTTTGAATACAATTATGCACTACAGTAAATTTTTGAATAAGAATACATAAACCACCGGTATATATACTTTTTTGAATACCACTGGCAAAATGTGTTTTAAAATGGTTTGTCTTAGTAATTATAGGTGAATTAATATTTAATCTGTCTTCCAATTCAATAGTCAATAAAAGCTCTTGATTTATTTCCGAATAAATATTCATAATACTATTTATATTATTTTTTATACCAAATATGATATTATTATATGATTATTTAATTATACTTTCGCAAATAATATTTATTTAGTCTAAACAAAAATAAGAAATAAAAAATTGTTGTGGTCTTAAACTTACTGCTCCATGAAAGTAATTATCAATATTCTAATTATATGCTCATTTTCAATCTGTTTATACTCTCAAATGGCAGTAGTAGAAGGAATAGTTACCTCTAATTACCAAGTATTGGAAAATTGTTCTGTTCAGGTAGATAATATAGATTATATAACTAAAACCGATCAAAAAGGATATTATAAGATAATGCTTCCGGAGGGAAACTATTGGTTAACGTTTTCAAATCCTAAATTTGACACCCAACGTATTCCTGTTTATTTAAAAAAAGGAGAAAAGAAGAATATATCGATTAAACTTAAACCTATAACCTATACCGATATTGATAATGTTGTAATTATCGGAAAATCAGCCTTACAAAAAACTAAAGAAACCCCGTATAATGTAACTGTTTTAGATGCTAAATCATTTTATAATAGCTCATTAGATTTAGCTCATATGCTTGAAAAAGCACCCGGAGTAAAAATAAGAGAAGCCGGAGGGGTAGGTTCGGATCTGTCAATTTCTTTAAATGGTTTTACGGGAAAACATGTTAAAATATTCATGGATGGTGTTCCTATGCAGGGTTTCGGTTCTGCTTTTCAATTAAACAATATTCCGGTAAATATAGCGGATCGAATTGAGATATATAAAGGAGTGGTGCCAATTGAATTTGGTACCGATGCAATTGGTGGAGTTATCAACATTGTGACGGCGCAAAGTACTAAAACCTATATGGATTTATCGTATTCTTCTGGCTCATTTAATACCTACCGAACCGATTTAAATATGGGGCATACCTCAAAATCAGGATTTACGATTCAACTCAATGCTTTTCAAAATTATTCAGATAATAATTACAAAGTAAAGACTTCTATATTGGATTTGAAAACAAATGTCTTTTCATCCGAAAAATTTTGGGTCAAAAGATTTCATGGAAAATATCACAATGAAACAGGTATTTTAAAATTAGGCTTTATTAAGAAACGATGGGCAGATAAATTTCTAATAGGGATTACATTAGGACAAGAATTTTCCGACATACAAAATGCCAATTTAATGGAAATTGTTTACGGAATGAAAAAACGAATGGGTACAACTGTTATGCCCTCTTTAGTCTACGGGAAAAATAATTTTTTGATCAATAAATTAAATGTTAAACTCACGGCAAATTATAATAGAAATTATAATAAAAATACGGATACAGCAGCCAGACAATACAATTGGTTAGGAGACTATGTACCCAAAAAAACTAGAGGAGAAGGTATTTATTCTCTTTCAAAATTTTATAATGATAACTATTCATCAACAGCAAATTTAACGTATCGATGGAATGATATGCATTCCTTTGCTGTAAATGATGTTCTTTCCGGCTACAAAAGAAAGAAATCCGATCGGGTTTCTATAGTGGAAATCGGTTCCGTGCGCGATACTATGAGAAGAACCAATTTAAAAAATATTTTAGGAGGTTCTTATAGTTTTAATTATAAAAATATATGGAATGCGAATGTTTTTGGTAAATATTACTATCAAAAAGTGAGAGGTCCTAAAAATATTTCTACCATAACCAATAGTACAAAATATATTGAGAACACGGAAAAATTTAACACCAACGGGTATGGCTTAGCCGTCACTTATTTTTTGAAAGATTTTCAATTTAAAGGATCATTAGAAAAGGCATACCGTCTGCCCACAGATAATGAACTCTTTGGGGATGAAGTATTAGAATTGGGAAATTCAGTTTTAAAAGCAGAAAATTCCATGAATTACAATCTAGGAATCCTTTTAAATAAACAATTTAAAAATAATAATGTTATCTACTTTGATATCAGTGGTTATATAAGAGATACTAAAGATTATATCCGAAGAATTATTGAACAACATTATGGAACAGCAACTTATGTCAACCATGGAAAAGTAAAAAATATTGGAATAGATGCTGAAATAAAATTCTATTACAGAAATAAATTTTCGTTAGGAGGAAATGTAACTTACCAAAATTTAAGGAATAAAGAGCGATATTCTTCCGTCAGTGGAAACAGGAAAGATATCACCTATAATGACAGAATACCCAATGTACCTTATTTTTTCGGAGCAATTGATGCAGCATATTTTATTAACGATCGGGTAAAAAGAAAAAATAATTTAAGTATTGGTTATACATTCAACTTTATTGAAAAATTTTATCTTAATTGGGAAAGTTTGGGAAATAAAAAGTCGAAATACACTTTACCCCAACAACTATCACATGATCTAATTATAAATTACACTTTATACAAAAGTGCATTGAGTGTTTCATTGGAACTTAAAAATATTACCAATGAATTTCTTTATGACAACTACAGTTTACAAAAGCCCGGTAGGGCATACTATATCAAGCTAAGATATTCATTTTCAAAATCACATAAAAAGTAAATAAATCAATAATATGAGAAATAGATCATTTAAAAGAAAATACCTATTAATAGCAGCACTATCAGTTTTCATAATCGGATGTGGAAGCGATGACAATGATAGCATATCAGAAAATCCGGGTACAGATTCAGCTACACAAAAATTTGTTATTGCTGCAACTATGGGCAGTTCCAGCTATATGTTAACTTCCGATAATCTGGATATAGGCAGAACCTCGCTATCGGGAAATGGCGTGGAAGTAGGAAGAGTATTTACACATTTTATAAATAACCACTATAAATCATTAGTAGGGCTGGTATACGGACAAGGGGGAGCATACGTTGGATATTGCTTCATTTTGGCTCCAAACGGCAAAATTCAAAAATTAAAAGGAGATCAGGATATGGGATTTCAAGTAAACAGTTATAATACCGTTGGAAATTTCGGAAATTATATGATTGCTGCACGAGGATCACAGGCTTTAGCAGACGGAACGACAGGAGCCATCTTCAGTTTTATAGAACAAGAAGGAACAAATATGTCTATAACTCAAAAAACATTACATACCGATAATATTGTTGGAAACGGCTATAATCCAACGATTAGCGGAATTGTTGATACCGAAAATGGTGAATTTCTTACCTCAGCCGTTAGTCCCAATGATCCCGATAAAGTGCATGTGCTAGCTTTAGACGCAAATTTAAATGTTAAACGAATTTATTCGGATGATAGAATCAGTTACTCTGCGGGAAGATGGCGATCTGCCATGTATTCTCAAATAGGAAAAGATGATAACGGAAATACCTATGTATTTTCAGGTTCATACGAAAGCGCTACCACAAAACCTGCGGGTGCGTTATGTATAAAAAAAGGAAGTACCGCCTTCGACAAAGATTACTATTTTAATATTGAACAAGCATCAGGGGGCTACCGATTTCGTAAAGTATTTCATATAACGGAAGACTATTTTCTGTTAGAATTTTATAACGAATTGGACTATAACATTATAAGTCCTGCATCTCAATATGCAATTCTAAAAATGAGCACAAAAAATTTTAATTGGTTAAGAGATGGTTTCCCATCTAAAGAACAAATTACGGCAACCGGATGGCCATTGAGTTATGACGGTAAAATATATCTTCCGGTTACCACTTCTAATGAACAGCCTACCGTATACGTGATCGATCCTAAAACTACTTCAGCTAAAGCAGGATTAGTGGTTGAAGCAGATGGCATTACGGGATTATCCCTGTTAAAAAAACAATAAAATTCAATAAACTCTTAAATAAAATATAGTATGAAAAAAACAAATTTTATCCAAAAAGTATTAGTAAGCTTTTTGGCCGGATGCATGACTATATCATGTAGTAGCGATGATGATAATACGATAGCCACACAACCCATTCCTACTAAAGCAGATAAGTTTGTAATAGCGGCTGCTCCCGGGAGTGGAAAATTAGGTACAGGAACTTATTTTTTGACTGTCAATCATTTAGATAGCGGTAAAGATAGTATTTCAGGAAATTCTAATTCAGTGAAAACAACCAGTTCTTTTACACAGATCGTAGTAAACAATGCAAGCACATTGGTTGGATTTATTTATCCCAACGGATCAGATTTAGGGCAAGGAAAATCAGGATGCAGAGCATTTAAATATGACACAGATGATAAAATGAAAGAATTACAAGGAAGTCCGATAATTATTGGTAGATTTTCAGTAACAGGAAATTTTGGAAAATATATTTATGCCATATCCAATAAAGACAACAGCTTACTGTATGAAAGAAATGGAGATAATATTTCCATGATAGATAAACCTATCGATTTAAGTTCGCACATGATTGATGACAAAAAACCAACCATTACAGGAATTGCAGACAGAGGAAATAACGAAATAGCTGCTGCATTTAAATATACAAATTCAGATAATGTTTATGTTGCCTTGATGGATTATAATATGACTATTAAATCTGTCATTAACGATTCGCGTCTAAGCTTTTCAGGAGGCCAATGGAAAGGTGCTGTATATTCTCAAATTTGGTCGGATGGATCAGGCAACGTATACGTATTTTCAGGAGCCGGATCCGGGAATACCACTGCTAAAAAAGCCGGTGCTTTAAAAATTAATAAAGGGTCTCAAACATTCGATTCAAATTATTATTTTGATATTGAAACCGCATCAGGAGGATATAAATTCAGAAAAGTTTTTCCGATTACTAAAGATTACTATTTACTTGAATTTTACAACGAAACAGCAAATACCGGAAACGGTTCCAAAGCAACACGTTTTGCAGTCGTTAAAATGGAATCCAAAACTTTTAAATGGGTAGAAGGAATTCCGGACTATACACAAATATCAAGTAATGGATGGCCGTTAGCATATAAAGGTAAAATATATTTACCATTAAATCCGGTAAGCGGAAATTCAGCCATATATGCCATAGATCCGGTAACGGCAACAGCCAATAAAGGATTTGAACTTTCCAATGATAAGGAGCATATTAGAGCGGTCACTTTCTTGAAAAATTAATTAATTTTACTCAGATAATTTTTTAATAAAAGCAGTTGATTTATTCAACTGCTTTAAACTATTTTGTTTTTATTTAGTCTATATAAGTATTATTGAAAAAAAATTACTATTATAGTACTCTCATTTAAAATATAAAAAAAATGAAAAGAAGTTTCATAACTCTACTTTGCATGGCATCCATTTGGATGAATGCTCAAATAAATAATACCTTGTTAGATAATAACTTTTGGAAAAATAAACCCGATTTACAAGCAGTTGAAACAGAAATTAAAAAAGGTAACAGTCCGATTGAGTTTAATGATAACAAATTTGATGCTGTTACAGTTGCCATACTAAATGAAGCCCCTTTAGAAACTATTAAATACCTGTTAAAACAAAAAGGAAATGACATAAATAAATTAACTCATGATAACAGAATTTATTTACATTGGGCAGCTTTAAAAGGAAACACAGAATTAATAAAATATTTAATCGATAAAAAGAGTAATATTAATTTAGAAGATTCCCACGGGCTCACTCCTTTAGTATTTTCAGCTAATGCAGGACAAACCAATGTTGAAATCTATCGCTTGTTTTTTGATGCCGGATTAAATCCTAAGCAAAAATATAAAAACGGGGCAACCATATTGCTTTTAGCTATTCCCTATGATTCTGATCTTCACCTTTCCGATTACTTACAATCCAAAGGTCTTTCTTTATCGGACACAGACGATAAAGGAAGCACAGCATTTGATTATGCGGCCAGAAAAGGCGATATAGAATTACTAAAAAAATTAAAATCTAAAGGGGTAAAAAGCACCAACAATGCTCTTTTACTGGCAGCAGAAGCTACACGGAGAACAGCCAATACCTTAGATGTTTTTAAATATTTGGTAGAGGATATAAAATTAAATCCTTTAGTTGTCAACGACGATCAACAAACCGTACTTCATTTAGTTGCTACAAAACCTGATCAGGCAGAAATTATCAACTATTTTATTTCTAAAAAGGTTGATCCACAAAAAAAAGATAAAGAAGGAAATACAGCATTTATAAAAAGTGCTTCAGGAAAAGATATTAAAAATACACAAGTATTTTTACGTTTAGTTAAAAATATCAATGAAGTAAACAATAAGGGAGAAAGTGCTCTAATGTTAGCAGTAAAATCTAGTACACCGGAAATGATTGTTTTGTTACTTGCTAATGGAGCTAATATAAATCAGAAAGATAACAAAGGAAACAGTTTGGTTTATTATCTTATCCAATCCTATCATCCTAGAAATAAAGATTTTGATGCAAATTTAGAATTACTAAAAGATAAAGGAGTTGATTTTAATGCAAAACAAGAAGAAGGCAATACCCTCTATCATTTAGCAGTCGGTAAAAATGATATCAATTTGATTAAAAAAATTTCAGGATTAAAAGTAGACGTTAATACAGCAAATAACGAGGGGATAACTCCTTTACAAAGAGCTGCAATGATTGCTAAAGACGATACTATTTTGAAATATCTGCTATCTTTAGGGGCAAAAAAAGACCTAAAAACAGAGTTTGGAGAAACAGCCTATGATTTAGCAAAAGAAAACAAAATCTTAACTCAAAATAAAGTATCCGTTGATTTCTTAAAATAATCTATTATGAAGATGAATATTAAAATAGTAGCTTACAGTTTACTTCTAATGTTGTTGCCTTTTATGGCCCATGCGCAGACTCATAAATATAAATGTTTACTTCAAATGAATAATTATATAGGAGAAGGTGCCTACATAGTAGTATCATTAATTTCTCCGCAAGGTCAATATGAAAAGACATTATACATAATGGGAGAAGATAAAAGATGGTATAATACCTTAAAAGAATGGCATAAATACAATTCAAAAAAGAAAACTATAGATGCTAAAACCGGAGCATCAGTAACCGGAGGAGATCGGAGCATAACCACGTTGGAAATTGAAGATTCTAAAATTGATAAGGGTTATAAACTCCGATTTGAAACCGCTGTTGAAGATCAAAATTATTATGTAAAAGATCTGGAAATCCCTTTAAATTCTCAAGCCTTTACGGGTAAAATATCCGGAACGGGATATATAAATTATGTGAGACTAAGTAAGATTCAATAATTCAATGACGCTTTCCATTTGGAGATATGCTCACTTAACTTTAGCATTAGTTTCTTTCATATTTTTGAGTATGGCTTCCATTACGGGATCCATACTTGCTTTTTATACCATTGAAGAAAATACGTCACCATACTGCATTCATGATTTAAATCGTATAAGTATTGCGCAAACTCTTTCAGCATTACAATCTAATTTTCAGGAAATTTCAGAATTGGAAATTAATGAAAAATCGTTTGTAAAATTACAAGGTACCGATACGAATGGGGAGGAGGTAGTAGGATACATAAACCCTAAAACGGGAACTATCATAGGAAAACCTCAAAAAAACAATTCTTTTATCTTGTGGGTTACCTCATTACATAGATCCTTGTTTATGCATGAAACCGGACGCATACTTGTGGGTATCAATTCATTTTTACTTTTTTTAATAGCAACATCGGGAGGTATACTTATAATAAAAAGACAAAAAAAATTCAGCAATTTTTTTTCAAAAATAAAAAAAGCATCTTTTTCTCAATATTATCATACTTTATTTGGACGTGTACTGCTTATACCTATTGGTATAATTTCATTAACCGGAAGTTATCTATGTTTAGACAGGTTTCATTTTTTTTCCAAAGAAGGTGAAAAAATTATTTATAATTCCGTTCAAGGTCAAAATACAACAAAGAAATTATTATATAAAGATATCCCTCTTTTTTCACAAATTAAACTTTCAGAAGTTCGTAAAATAGAATTTCCGTTTTCCGATGATCCCGACGAATGTTTTATTTTAAAATTAAAAGATAAAGAATTAACCGTCAGTCCTTTAACAGGAGCTGTTGTCTCTCAAATTAATGATCCGATTTCAAAAAAATTAGCAACTCTAAGTTTAGACCTTCATACCGGCAGAACCCATGTGGTATGGGCTGTCATTCTATTTATAGCCGGTGTATATATATTGTTTTTTATAGTTTCAGGATTTACCATAACTTGGAAAAGGGGAAAACGTAGTTTTAAAAATAAATACCTCCCTGAAGATAGTAAAATTATACTTTTGGTAGGATCAGAAAATGGAAGTACGTTCAACTTGGCTCATTTAATTCATCAACAAATGGTTTCGCAAAATTATCGATCCTATCTAACAGAGCTTAATAAGTACCAAGTATTTCCAAAAGCGGAATATATACTAGTTTTAACTTCAACCTATGGACTGGGAGATGCTCCCTCAAATGCGCGTAAATTCGAAACACTTCTAAAAGAAAATCCACAAAAGCAAAACGTTAAGTTCAGTGTAGTAGGGTTTGGTTCAAAGTCCTATGAAGATTACTGTTTGTTTGCTAAAACTGTAGACGAACAAATCAAAAAAGAGGCATGGAGCGAACCGATATTAGATTTGCATACAGTAAACGACCAATCAATTGATGAATTTACAACATGGATAAAAGAATGGAATAATAAAACGGGTATCAAACTATATGCTGATGCTAAATTTTATACAAGTAAACCTAAGAATCGTATAAAAATGAAAATAGAGGAGGTTTACATACCCAATGATTCTAAAGAAACTTTTATAGTACAAATAAATCCCGGTAAACAAAAATTTAATTCAGGCGATATCCTGGCTATTTATCCTTGTAAAGACAATAAGGAAAGATATTATTCCATAGCCAAAGTCAATCATAACATACAGTTATCAATAAAATATTATCCGAACGGCTTGGCGTCCGAATATTTAATAAATCGGAAAAAAGGAGATACCATATATGGGAAAATCATAACTAACACCTCTTTTCATTTTCCTGTAAAAGCAGAAAAAGTAGTTATGATTGCCAATGGAACAGGAATAGGTCCCTTTTTAGGAATGATCGATCAAAATTTAACCAAAGTTAAAACTTATTTGTATTGCGGATTCAGACAACGAAGTGAAATGGTAGATCAATATATTTGTTTTTTGAAAGAACAAATAAACAAAGGATATTTAGAACAATATAATTTTTCGTATTCATCAGATACAGAAAATAAATATGTGATGGATTTAATTCAAAATGACAGAAATTTTTTTGTTAATTTATTGGAAGAGGGAGGAGTAATCATGATTTGTGGAGCCTTGCGAATGCAACTGGAGGTAGAAAAAGTCTTGGATGAGGTAGTTTTTGTAGATAGCCTAAAAAAATGTAATGATTACAAAAGAAAAGGACAAATTGTAACCGATTGTTATTGATGAATTTCAAGAAAAGTAGTAAAAATATGAGAGAGAAATATGTTCTATTGGCAGCATTATTTATATTATCTTACATAAACGGTAGTTCGCAAGTACAACGAAACCGCACGGCAACTTTAATGGGTTGTAAGTTTGATTTTTCAATAATAGCTGAAGATTCCCTACAAGCAGAAAAATACATAGATAAGGCGATCGATGAAATAGTACGGATTGAATATTTAATATCGGATTGGAAGCCTGATTCACAAGTTTCAAAGGTTAACCAAAATGCAGGTATACATCCTGTAAAAGTAGATCGAGAAGTATTGGAACTTACCCGAAGAGCAATTAAAATCTCAGAGATTACAGAAGGAGCATTTGATATAAGTTTTGCAGCTATGGATAAAATTTGGAAATTTGACGGTTCTATGAAAAAAGTGCCGTCAGAGGAGCAAATTAAAGAATCCATAAAAAAAATAGGCTATAAAAATATCATTATAGATACTTTACACTCTACTCTCTTTTTAAAGCTTCCCGGAATGAAAATCGGATTTGGATCCATAGGAAAAGGATACGCAGCTGATAAAGCAAAAGAACTAATGGTAAAAAATAATGTAAAAGCGGGGATAATTAATGCATCAGGAGATATAAGTGTTTGGGGGCATAAAATTAATGGAGAATATTGGAACATTGGAATAATTAATCCCTTTGAGCCTTCGGATATTACAGGTTTTTTTACACTTAAAGATGAATGCGTCACGACATCCGGTTCTTATGAAAAATATGTCGAATTAGAAGGTAAAAAATATTCTCATATTATCGATCCTCGCACGGGATATCCTGTAAAAGGAATTAAAAGTGTCAGTGTGATAGGTCCGAATGCAGAAACGGCCAATGGATTCAGTACCTCAATAATGGTACTTGGAGTAAAAGCCGGACTCAAACTCATTAACCAATATCCGGATTATAGTTGCCTCATTATTACAGAAACGGGGAAAATCCGTAAATCAAAGTATTTTAAAACAAAAGTAGAATTTTATAATAAAAAATAAAGTCTGCAGCCCGACTTTAACTTTCTACTAATCGCTGAAACAAATTCATCCATTTTTGCATGATTATATCCTGTGAATAACGCAGAATATTTTCAGAAGACGCTTTTCCCATTTGTTTTCTTATACTTTCATTTTCTATTAAGTAGGAGAGTTTTTGAGCAAAAATTTCTTTATCATTAAAAGGAACTAATAATCCGTCTACTTCATCATGGATAATTTCTTTAGGTCCGCATTTGCAGGTATAGGAAACAGGAGGGACTCCATGAACCATAGATTCAATTAATGTTAATGGAAATCCTTCATATTTAGAGGTCATAGCATAAATGGAACTATTTAGCAAAACTGAACTTATATCCGAAGTCGCCGGATGTAATTCAATGTTGGAATTTAAATTTAATCGATCAATCATTTCTTCAAGCTCTCTTTTTTTCTCACCATTACCATATAATAATAATTTCCAATCCTGATGTTTTTTAACGATAGTGTTCCATATTTCAATAAGATGATCAAACTGTTTTTGCTGGTTTAATCGGCCTAAGCTAATAACTATTTTATTTTCTAGAGGTGCATGATTTTTAGGTAATATAGTAAGTGGATTTTCAATTACATCAAGGTTGGGAAGAGTATTTCCCCAGGATTCTCTGTCTTCATTCGTTAAAACTATAAATCGGTCAAAATTCTTACCAATATCATAATCTGTTTTACGGTATAAATACGTTATGATTCTCCCTAGAAAATAATTATCCAATTTTGAATAATATTGTGCACGTTTGTATTTAGCGAAATGTCGTTCTATAATTTTTTTACTTCCATCATTTAACTCATATATATATTTCGAGTACTTACAAAAAGTGGAAATAGCAATATCGGGCTTAATTTCCTGAAATAGATTTCCGATTGTTTGAAGAAAAATTTTTTTATTTTTTTTAAAATTAATATGTTTTTTCAATCCCCTGTCTTTTTCAAAATCCAAATTCAAATAATGAAATTTAATACGGGAATCAAAGCTAAAAAAAGGCTTTTGAGAAGATGGGTATATAACGACAATATGCACTTCATAGCCTTTGTCAACCAAATAATTGGCTTTAATTGAGATCACACGTTCTATTCCTCCGGAATTATGAATATTACCTATACAGTATGCAATTTTCATTTAGGAATTGGTTTTTAATTACGATAACGTCTAAAAAATTTATACAATATTATGCAAATATTTTTTAGCTGTAATTATTTGAATTTTAACTTAGGAAAGTTTACTCTAACATTAAGTATAAACTTTTAGTCTATAAAGAAAATTCAAGGTTATAAGAAATAGTATTTATAAAAAAGAATTAATAAATATTTCAATATATATAATTAAAATCCAAAAAAAATTGATATATTTTTTTAGAGTTTAAATAAATTGTTTTTTAAAAAATGAGTTATATGATAGTTGGATTATTTGATTCCCTTTTTAGCAAAGTATTCTAAAAAGTGATCGGGATGAGCTCCGGTTCGATCATTGGAATCTAAAGAATCTATTTTTTTTACATCTTCATCACTTAAATAAAAATCGAAAACATCAGCATTAGAAATTATTCTTTCTTTTTTAGTACTTTTTGGAATAGTAACTACCCCTTTTTGTAAATCCCATCGAATAATAATTTGTGCTACATTTTTATTATACTTATGAGCTAATTCTAAAAGTAAAGGTTCGTTAAACAAAGCCCCTCTTTTTAAAGGAGACCAAGCTTCGTATTGAATTTGATTTTTTTTGCAAAAATCCAACAAATCCTGTTGCACTAAATTGGGATGGAATTCCATTTGATTTACCATAGGAACTGTTTGTCCCAAATCTATGATTTTTTGGATATGATGCTGTAAAGAGTTACATAAACCTATTGCACGTATTCTACCCGCTTTATATAATTCTTCCATTGCTTTCCACGCTTCCAAATAAAAATCCGGATGAGGCCAATGGATTAAATATAGATCAAGATAATCAAGACCAAGTTTTTCCATGGATTCATCAAATGCTTTAAAAGTGTCCTCATATCTTTGTCTGCTGAACCATATTTTGGTAGTTACAAAAATTTCTTCACGAGGAATTGAAGCAGATTGGATGGCTTTTCCAACTCCCTCTTCATTATAATAATAAGCAGCCGTATCAATATGACGATATCCTGCATCTAAGGCATCATGTATAGCAGTGATTACTTCTTGTCCTCCCTCAGCTTTATATACGCCTAAACCCAAATAAGGCATTTTTACACCGTTGGAAAGAGTAGTTGTTCCTGAAATATCTGTAATATTCATGATTCCTGTATTATAATTTAATCAAATATACGAGAAATATTTTTTTGCCGGAAATTATGGAATAAGGAATAATTTCCTATAATTTTAATTAGTAAACATGCAGTTAAATATATAAAAAATCTACCATAGCGTTAGCTTTAGGTTTAGGAATGTTTCAATTTAGGATGATAAGTTTTATCCTGGATATTGCTCGAGATATTTAAAAATTTTCAATCGAAAAGTACCAATCCAGAAAATATCTTCAAGTTCAAACATAATTTTTATAAAACTTTTTACTAAATGATTAACTTATAGTAAATCTAGGTAATTATTTTATTCTAAACGTAATAAAGCTGATTTGATTTTATAGATGATTTCCTCCATTTCTTCTGTGGTAAAACTTCCAAATCCCAATCTTATAGCAGATAAATCGTGGGTTTGGTAAAGCAAAGACTTAGGAATGAGCAAGTCTTCCTTTAGACAATACTCTCGTAATTTCATCAAATTTACCGATGAATTCCATTGTGTCCAAAAAGCCAATCCACCGGTTGGCAAAGAAAAATTTAAATAATCCTTCAAATGAGTGTTTAATAAAGATGCCAGATAATTTCTTCTTTCTTTATAAATAGCAGAGGTTCGTCTCAGGTGTCTGTTAAATTCACCCTCTTCAATAAGTTCGCCCAAAGCATATTCCATAAAAATATCTCCTTGCCTGTCAAGCATGTTCGATAATTTTTGCATTTCTAAAATTAAATTCTCAGGAGCGACCACAAAGCCTTTACGGAATCCCGGGGCTAAAGATCTTCCAAACGAACCGATATAAACGACCATTCCCGAGGTATCTGCACTTGCAAGAGGCAGAATCCGATTGTTTTCGTAATGAAAATCATAATCATAATCATCCTCTAAAATAATGAATCCGTACTGTTGAGATAATTCCAATAATTCCATACGACGTTTTACACTTAATGAAACCGTTGTTGGATAATGATGGTGTGGAGTTATATATAACATACGAATCTTTCTTTTGTGACAAATTTTTTTAACAGCATCCGGAGAAATGCCTTCTTCATCAACAGGAATGGTTATTATATCTGCACCGACTTTTTGCAAAATCATATTGATCAAAAAATAACTAGGTTCTCCGACCAATACAATATCTTTTGGGGTAATAAGTAATTCTGCTGCGATATAACCTCCCATTTCGATGCTTCGCGTGATAAGAAGATTTTTTGGTGAAATATGTAATCCCCGAGATATATTTAAAAAATTAGATAAGTTTTTTTTTAGAAATTCACTTTTTTCAGGAACTTCATTATTTCCTTTAGTAAAATGTCTTTTTCTTTTAAGGTTCGATGAATAGAGGCTCGACAAGGTATTCATTTGTAAAAGTCGAGTATCGGGTCCTCCATCGTTTAACATCCATGAGCAAGTTGAAGATTCAAAGGGGTTATCCAATAAATTGGAAGTTCTATATGAAAATCCCGTTTTAGAAGGATAATGAGTCAGAGAATCTTTAGATATGGATTTAATTTTTTTATTAGTCACATTGTCTTTTTGAATGATAAAACTGCCTTTATTGGGATGAACTTCAATCCATCCTTGTGCATGCAATTCATCATATACTTTAACAATCGTGTTGCGATTTACATGAATAAGGTTACTTAAAATACGCGTTCCGGGAAGTTTCGTACCTATACTTAAATAACCTTTTTGAATAGCATTGATGATCTGAGTGGTAATTTGAAGATATACAGAAACTTTAGCGTTTCGGTCGATATGTATCAAGCTATAATAAGGTAGTAAATCCGGACTAGTCATAATAATAAAACTGGTATAGTTTATCATCCGGAAAGTTACTACTTTTGTATAAACTAACTGTTATAAAAATAAATTTTAACTAACTACTGCGAAAATTTGCTGTGAACCATAGAATATGAAACTATTTTATTCAATTAATGCCTTGTTTATATGTTTAGTACTGGTTGCGCAGGAGAGTAAAGAACTTGAAGGAGTTGTAATTCAAGGGAAAACACTTTCCTTACCTTTTAATAAAACTTCACAAAATGTTCAGATAATTACGAAAGAACAAATCAAAGCTATGCCTGCCTCCAGTATTGAAGAAGTTCTTTCTTATTATTCAGGAATAGATATAAGACAAAGAGGAGCGCATGGAGTACAAGCCGATGTTAGTATAAGAGGAAGTTCTTTTGAACAAGTATTAATTCTTATCAATGGAATACGCATGAATGATAGCCAAACCGGACATAATACCATGAATCTTCCGATAGATTTAGCATCCATTGAACGAATTGAAATAATTAAAGGTCCTGCTGCTCGTCGTTTTGGACAAAATGCATATGCCGGTGCTATTAATATTGTTACTCGTCCGTCTACCAAGAATGATATAACAATTTCAGGATCTTTAGGTGATTTTAATACGACATCTTTAGGTGCATCAGTAAATGTATCAGGTAAAAAATTTTCTCAGTTTATTCAAGCGGAAACTTCACAATCTGATGGATATCGTTATAATACGGACTATCAAGTTAAAAATGTATGGTATCAGAATCAGTATAAATTAAACGGGGGAGAACTTCGTTTACAAGGAGGATATATTGATAAAAAATTTGGAGCTAACGGATTTTATTCATCCCCATTTGCAAAAGATCAATACGAAGCGATTCAAACTTCCTTGGTTAGCATTGGTTGGAATCAAAAATCAGGTAAATTCAAATGGGAATCCAATGCATATTGGAGAAGGTCCCAAGACGAATATATTTTCGAAAGAAATAATCCTTCAAAATATAGAAACCTTCATATAGGTAATAATGCAGGAATCGAAGCCAATACAAACTATTCATCTTCTTTAGGAATCACCGGCGTTGGATTTGACTTTAGAAAGGAATATTTATCTTCCAATAATTTAGGTGAAAATCATCGGACAGTTTATTTTGCATTTTTGGAACATCGATTTATGTTTTTTAAAAACAGATTGGATATTACTCCGGGAATTAGCTTTTCCGACTACTCGGATTTTGGGAATTTTTGGTATCCGGGAATTGATATTGGATACAGTATAAACCAACAAAATAAATTATTTGCTAATTTAGGAAAAACCTATAGAGTTCCTACGTATACAGATCTTAATTATACAGATCCGGTCACAGAAGGAAATACTAATTTAAAACCGGAGAATGCTTTGTCATATGAATTGGGATATCGATTGAATCATAAAAACATAAAAACTACCATCAGCCTTTTTAGAAGGGAATCAAGAAAAAGTATAGATTGGACAAAAGATAGTGAAGAAGGTAAATGGAAGCCCGAAAATATTTCAAGAATAAATACGGATGGTGTAGAGGTTGATTTTAATTATTCTTTTACGGCTCTCTTCATAAAATCAATCAATTTAGGTTATACCTATTTGGATAAAAATTTAAAATATTCTGACCGAGCATACTCCAGATCATCTTTAGATAATTTAAGACATCAGTTGGTTGTAAAAGTAGAGCATAAACTCCTCAAGAATATATCCAATCAAATAATTTATAGATACAATGACAGAGTAAACTTAGATGATTACCATTTATTGGATGATCGTCTTATGTATCAAACCAATCATTTACAGTTATACATCCAAATGACCAATATACTCAATACTAAATATACAGAATCAAATTTGGTACCTATGCCGGGTAGATGGATACAAGGAGGAGTAGTTTTTAAGAATTTTTTATAAAGTTTGTACATATATGTTAATAGCCATACATTTTTAAAATGTATGGCTATTATATTAATAAAGCTAAATTAAATGTTTAAATAACAGAATATTTTTATTTATTCATAAAATTTAAGCTTGTTTTTAAGTTCGGTCATCTCAAGTTGAAGTTTACGTATTTTAAAAAGTAAATTTTTTACAGCATCAATTCCTGCAAGGTTTATATCCATGTCATAAAACATTCTGGAATAAGATTCCAAATCGGAAAGAATATCAAAAGGAATGTATTTTATTTCCTCCTTTTGAACGGTATGGATAATACCCAAATTTTCTAAATCCTCAATAAATGATACATCTACATTATAATGTATGGAATATTCTTCTATAGTTATCAAATCATTTTTCATGTATCAGATAATTTTATGATTCTGCTAATTGTTTAAATAAATTTTTTTGCTTTTCAGAAAGATGAGTAGGTATTTTTACTTGGTAAATCACGAATAAATCTCCATGTTCTCCTTCTTTTTTATACACAGGAAATCCTTTACCTTTCAATCGCACTTTAGTTCCATTTTGTGTACCCGGACTCACTTTGAGTTTAACTTTACCATCCAGAGTATCAACGGTTATTTCTCCCCCTAAAACAGCTGTATAAAGGTCTACTTCTGCAGTAGTGGTTAAATCATTATGTAATCTTTTAAATTTAGGATCTTCCAAAAGATTAAAAGTAATATATAAATCTCCGTTAGGCCCTCCGTTTGCACCCGGGCCCCCTTGACCTTTCAATTTTATTTGCTGACCATTAGAGATACCTGCAGGAATGGTAATACGTATTTGTTTACCGTTTACGTTAAGAGTTTGTTTGTGTGTATTGGCAGCGTCTCGCAAAGAAAGACGTAATTCTGTGGTATAATCTTGCCCTTTAAATTGAGAACTTCTTCGATGAGTTCTACCGGTTCTTCCACCAAAAAGATCACTAAAAAAATCAGAAAAACCTTCCGTACCAAAACCTTGGGAAAAACCTTCAAAAGGATTACCGGAATTATCATAATAGTATTGACCACCACCGCCTCCTTGTTGTTGACGTGCTTGTTCAAATTGTTCTGCATGTTTCCAATTTTCGCCGTATTGATCATACTTCTTACGTTTTTCGGGATCGCCCAAAACTTCATTAGCTTCATTAATCTGCTGAAATTTTACATTAGCTTCTTTATCATTAGGATTTAAATCCGGATGATACTTTCGGGCTAATTTTCGGTATGCCTTTTTGATATCATCCTGAGAAGCATTTTTACTTAATCCTAAAACTTTATAATAATCAATATATGCCATATAGTGTAAGTCAAATTTTTTATATTCGTGGATATTTCGTGTATAAAGTATCGGTACAAATTCTAAACCAAAGTACACTTTGTCATATATTTATCTGATATATGCAGTTTAACTTCACTACTGAAAACTTTTACTAAACTTATTATAAATCTAACAGAATAAAAAATATTGTTAACTAAAACGGAGTCCCGCATTTGAAAAGATAAATAAGAGGTAAGAGGAAATGATCGATTAATGAAATAAATTTTTAAATGTATGAATTTCTCTTTTTTATAAAGCTTAGCATACTTCATAAAAAAATAAAACCATCTATACGAAGATAGATGGTTCCATTTATAAAATAATTGATATTATAAGATAAAAAACCTCAAATTAGCTTAATCTTGAAGATTTACCACTCTTTATAACAGAGTCAATCAAATTGTCATTTGATTTAGTATCCTTGGTAGCTACAACAGAGTCGATAGATAGGGCATATAAAGCATCAATGGTTGATAGAGTACCTAAAGCTGAATTTTTTCTACCGTTAAAAGGAAGCGTATCAGGTCCACGTTGACATTGAGCATTAATGTTGATTCTACCTACTTGACAACATAGGGCATCAACAAGATATGATACAGTATCTTCATCATTACTGAAGATGGCTGCTTGTTGACCTTTAGTTGAATTGGTAATATAGCTAATCGGAGTTTCAAGATCGTCAAAAGGAACTATCGGAATGATAGGAGCAAATTGCTCATTATTATATAATAGATTCATTTTCTCATTAGCCGGATAAATTACAGTTGGGCTAACTAATGAATTTAAAATTTGTCCTCCTCCATTTTCTTTATTAATAATTTCACCGTTATTTTCTAAAGCTTCATCAATACATTTTTGAACATATTGAGGTTTGTCCGGTTCAGCTAACGGAGTAATGGTTACATTATCATCCCATGGCATTCCCACTTTCAATTTAGAAATTTCCTCAGTGAATTTTTTATTAAATTCATCAGCAATTGAAGAGTGTACAAATAGTATTTTTAAAGCTGTACATCTTTGTCCGTTGAAAGAAAAAGTACCCAAAATAGCTTCTTTAACCGCTAAATCGATATCAGCAGTTTTGTCGATAATAGCTGCATTTTTAGCGTCTAATCCTAATACGGAATGAAGACTGTTTGCATTAGGATGTTCTTTAATCATTCCATTTACTACCTTACTGGATCCGATAAATGCTAATACATTAATTTTACCTGATTGCATTAAAGTAGGAATAACATCTTTACCTCTACCGTATAAAGTATTGATAACCCCTGCAGGAAAACATTCTTTAAAGGCATTTAATAAAGGTTCAAACAATAATGTACCACGACGCGGCGGTTTGAACAATACAGTGTTACCCATTAATAAAGCAGGTATCAAAGTCGCAAAAGTCTCATTTAACGGATAATTGTAAGGGCCCATACAAAGGACAACTCCGTAAGGAGATTTTTTAACCTGAGCAACCACCCCTTCATCTGTTTTTGTACGAGATGAATTTATATCTAATTCTTTCAGAGCTTCAATAGAACATTTTATTGCATCAACCGTTCTGTCGAATTCTTTTTCGGAGTCTTTATAGCTTTTACAAATTTCCCAAACTAGTAATTTTACTACTTTTTCTCTTTGCTCAACCATTTTAACGATGAAATTTTCCATCGCCGAGATTCTTTGAGAAACAGACATAGACGGCCATTCTCCTCTTCCTCCGTTAAAAGCTTTTAAAGCAGCCTGTAAGGCTTTTTCAGCTTCTTTAGTAGTACAGATTGGATAGCTGCCTAATTTAGTTTGTACTAACTCATCTGTAGAGTTTGAACGGGTATAAATAGGAGAATAAACTTCTTGAAATGGACCTTCCCATTCAATAAATTCTCCATCGATCAATACTCTTTTCTGAGAGATTTCGTTTTGAAGTCGAAAATGTTCAGGAATTTCATTTTCTTTTGGAAAAAAATTTATTAAGTTCTGATTCATAATACTTAATTATATTTATTGAGCAAGAAAAAATTTACTTTCAAGCTAATTAGCGTTTGCAAAGATAATAAGTTTATTTTTTTTCGTCATGATTATTTTTAGATTCATATGAAAGAAATAAAATAAATATTGAAATTAAAAGAAACTTTATTTTCTAAAGTATTGATGGATAATTATATATAGTTAATTGAAACAAAATTATCTTTTAGCATATTTTAATTGTTTGTATCCAAAATTTATATTGGAAAGACGCAAAATTTTATGAAAATGAAAATATTTAAGATTAATGTAATTTATTTAATACAAAATTATTTGAAGATAAAATTACTATAGTATAAATAATTTAAAATAATTAATGATTATGAGAAGTTTGAATTAATTTTTCAAGTTTACTGTTTTTTCTACCATATAAGAAGTAAATTGATAATCCGATCAATAGCCATAGTATAAACATTCCCCAATTAGACCATCCTAATTCCGTCATTAAATATAAATTAAACAAAATACCCAGAATAGGTATTAGCGAAAATTTATATTTAAATGCACCTATAGATAGACCGAACCAGATAATCCAAAAAATAGCTAATAAAGGTTTATCAGTAAGGATTTCCTTATAATTGGTTTGAGTTAAGAACAAAATGATTGCCAAACAAAAAGATAAAGGTATTAAATATTGACCGTTGATATAAATTAATTTAAATTTTGCTTGGTGAGAAAGACCTTTGTTATCTAAATATAAAACTCCGGAACAAACTAAAATAAAAGCGAAAAAAGTTCCCACACTTGTCAAATCCACAACCAACTGCATATCCAGGAACATAGCAGGTATTCCCACAAAGAAACCGGCAATAATAGTTGCAAATCCGGGGGTGTGATATTTTTTATGAATTGTACCAAAAGGCTTCCACAATAAACCGTCTCGACTCATGGTCATCCATATTCTCGGTTGTCCGATCTGGTAAACAAGAATGGCTCCTGTCATGGCGATTACCGCACTCACGGAAATGATTCCGGCTATAAAATTTATTCCTATTTTATTGAAAACATACGCCAACGGATCATCAACGCGTAATTCTTTATAATTAACCATACCGGTTAAAATTAATGCAATTGAAGCATATAAAACGGTACAAATTATAATACAATATAGCATGGCGCGAGGCAAATCCCTTTGTGGATTTTTAGCTTCTTCAGCTGTAGTTGATATAGAATCAAACCCGATAAAAGAAAAAAATACGGCAGCCACTCCTCCCATAACTCCTCCTAAACCATTAGGAAAGAAAGGCGACCAATTATCCGGTTTTATATAAAAAACACCAATCAAAATAATACCTATGATTACAGATAACTTAATCCAAACTAAAGCATTACTTACACGGGTAGATTCTTTAATTCCTACGTACGCCAGGGTGGTAACTAGTAAGGTAATTAGTCCCGCCGGTAAATTAAATATTATTTTTATGTTGGCAATTTCCGGAGCAGATTGATATATTTCCGATAGTCTAACATCATTTTGGGATAGACTTTGAGGATGTGCCAGATATTCAAGATAAGCTCTGTGAGCATTCCAATAATCAATGGAAAGCCAATCAGGCCAATGAATGCCAAAACCTTGTAACATAGAGACAAAATATCCCGACCAAGAGATTGCGATCACCATGTTTGATACAGCATATTCAAGTATTAAAGCCCACCCGATAGTCCAAGCAAATATTTCACCTAAAGAAACATAAGCATAAGTATAAGCGCTGCCGCTCACCGGAATCATAGAGGCAAATTGCGCATAACATAATGCGGTAAAAATACAAGCAACAGCCACTAAGATAAAGAGTAATGAAATGGCGGGTCCACCTTCATAAGAGGCTCTTCCGATGGTACTGAAAATGCCGGCGCCTATAATCGCAGCAATTCCAAAAAAAGTTAAATCCTTTACAGTTAATACTCTGCTTAATTCAGATTTTTGTGTTGTATTCTGTAAATCAGATATATTTTTTTTACGAAAAAATGTGTTAAAATTCATTCCGGCTTTTTTGAATTTTTAAATAAGGGAAATGATATCAAGTGCAAAAGTATAAATATCTTTTAATTCTTGTTTAAATATTGAAAAATTTTTACAAATTTTCATAAAAAAATAATGATTTAGCTAGTTTAAAATTATCTCATTTATTATAAAAATTAATAGAAAATGAAACACATAGTAAATCCTCAGAAGTATAATTTTTTTTAAAAAATTATGAACAAATAATGAGTCTCTACTTTGGAAGAAGTCTTACAATTGTTACCGTAAAGCAGCTATATTGTACTAAATTTTGAGACAAAAAGAGTAGAGTTCTTACTTATAGTGTGAGGTTTTCATATCCCTATTGACATAGATAAATCCTTTCCAATCATTATGTCACTTTGGCAGATAGGGTAAATATTAAAAAAACTTGAAAGACTAAAGATTTTTTGGGAAATTATATGAGTACTTAATTAATTTCCTACAAAAGTTTTATAAAAAGTCTTATTAATAAATTTAGAGGAAAAATTTTTTGCAACTAATTTAAAAGGATGATCTCGTTTAGCAATGGGAGTTAATATCTAGATAATAGATATCAAAAAACATAAATTATTAGTAAAAAAAATAGTTTAGATTAGATAAATTAAAGCCTCAAAATTTAAATTTTGAGGCTTTAATGTGTTTATCTTTTTTAATAATATGAGTTATTTTTCTTTTTAGGCGGATAATAATTAAATATTTTTTGAATGGCTTTATTTATTTGTTCATCTTTATTTTTGATATTACCAACATCAAAACCGTCAACCATACCCTCCCAAACTAGAATATTTTTTTTAGCATCCACTAAATGAAACGTTAGTTTTCCTTCACGAGTTTCATAAACTGTACTGGAAGGAGCCCAATAATATCCCCATCCCCACGGACCGTTCCAATAAGGATCATTATCAACGTTAATAACTTTTTTTGATGAAGCAAGAACATTGACGATCAAATCTCCGTCGGCACTTTCGGTTAACCCCTTGCTTTTTAATTGATCCTCTAAAGCACGGATGATACGACTTTTGTCAATATCATTCAATTTTAATTTATCGATACCCTGTTGATAAATGGTAAAAGATTTATAATTTGAAAAATCAACCGTTTTATCAAAATCATAGGAAGTAGTTAATGCACAGCTGGAAAGTAAGATGCAAAAAGCAGTCATAACTAAAAGTTTTAATTTCATAGACCTTTATTTTTTTAATTAATATTTCAGAACTAAAAATTTTCTCATCTAATATTATACCAAAAATTATAAAAATTATAACCGAATTTGATATAAATGATTTCTTTAATTATTTCAGGCTTATATCCAAGTGGATAACAAAAAATTTATTGATTAAAAACTTGTAAATTTGGAAAATTAATGACAATTTAGAACACTAATTTGAACACTAAACTTAAAAGAGTAAACAGAACTAACTTGTAGTATATTTATATGAATAATAAGATTATAGCTATTGATTTTGATGGAACAATTGTAGAAGATAAATATCCGGAAATTGGTAAACCGATGATTTTTGCTTTTGAAACAATGAAAAGACTTCAGAGCAGAGGTTTTCGATTAATTCTTTGGACTTATAGACATGGTAAGAGATTAGATGAAGCCGTAGAATTTTGTTATAAAAACGGAATTGAATTTTATGCAGTCAATTCTAGTTTTGAAGGAGAAATATTTGATAGAGAGACCCAAAGTAGAAAAATAAATGCCGATTATTTCATTGATGACAGGAATTTAGGTGGATTTCCCGGATGGGGAGAAGTTTATGAAATTATAAAGGAAAAGATAGAATTTGGCGTAGAGGGAAGACAAGTGTTGGCTTATTCAAAAAGAAAACATAAAAATAAGAGAGGTTTTTTTTCAAGAATTTTTAAATTATGATACAATTAAAAACAAAAGAAGAAATTGAATTGATGTACGAAAGCGCTCAATTAGTTTCTAAAACTTTGGGAGTACTGGCTAAAGAAGTTAAACCCGGAGTGACTACCTTACACTTAGATAAAATTGCTGAAGAATATATACGAGATCACGGTGCTATTCCCGGTTTTTTAGGATTGTATGATTTTCCTAATACATTATGTATGTCTCCTAATGAACAAGTGGTTCACGGTATACCTAATAATAAGCCGCTCGAAGATGGAGATATAATTTCCATTGATTGTGGAGCCTTAAAAAATGGATTTTACGGAGATCAAGCGTATACATTTTCTGTAGGAAGCATTGATCCTGAAGTTGATAAAATGATGCGAATTACTAAACAAAGCTTATATGCAGGAATAAAAAAATGCAAAGCAGGAAATAGAATAGGGGACATAAGTTTTGCGATACAGTTAATTTGTGAAAATGCAGGATATGGAGTAGTACGCGAATTAGTAGGTCATGGTTTAGGTAAAGAAATGCATGAAGATCCGCAAGTTCCCAATTATGGAAGAAAAGGCAGCGGTCCGAAAATAGAAGAAGGGTTAGTAATAGCAATTGAACCGATGGTCAATTTAGGTACTTATAAAGTTAAATTCCATAACGACGGTTGGACAGTAACCACGCGGGATAACAAACCATCTTGTCATTTTGAACACGATGTTGCAGTAGTAAATGGAGAGCCTAAATTACTTTCTACCTATAAATACATATATGATGCTTTAGGCATTACTTCCAATGAAGAAGATGAATTTTTATACCAACCCGCGCAGAATTAATTTAGTTAATGAAGCAAGTATTTAAGTTTTTTTTGAATTTAATGCCCAGACCGATTCTTATTAAATTCAGCTATTTCTTTGCTCCTTTTTTTGCGTGGTTTTACAAAGGAGATCAATTTGTAGACCCAATAGATGGTAAAAAATATCGAAAATTTTTGCCGTACGGTTACGGTAAACCTAGAAATAATGCTTTAGCACCGGGGACATTATCTCTTGAAAGACATAGGTTAATGTGGTTGTATTTGCTAAGAGATACTGATTTTTTTTCAGCTAATTTAAAAGTTTTAAGTATTGCTCCGGAGCAATGCTTCCTAAAAAGGTTTAAAAAATTAAAAAATTTAGACTATATAACCGCTGATCTTTATTCTCCTATTGTAGATGTTAAAGCGGATATTTTGAACCTGCCTTTTAAAGATAATGAATTTGATGTGATTTTTTGCAATCATGTTTTGGAACATATAGAAGATGATCGTAAAGCAATGTCAGAATTATACAGGGTGATGAAACCGGGAGGATGGGGAATTTTTCAAGTGCCTATGAGATATGGATATGACAAAACATACGAAGATTTCTCTATCACAGACAAAGAAGAAAGAAAAAAACATTTCGGACAATATGATCATGTGAGATGGTATGGGTTGGATTATTTTGAACGTTTAGAAAACGCGGGGTTTCAAGTAGAGCAAGTAAAGTATTATGAAACTTTACCCGAAAGTGAAATGGAAAAATACGCATTATCGAAAAATGAAATTTTACCGGTAGTAAGGAAAAGGTAAAAAAATATATGTAACTTCTAAAAATCAATCAACATTACTGAAAATATGCAGCAACAGGAAAGAGTAGAGAAATTAAAATTAGAATCGTTAAACAGAAAATCCCTTGAAGATTATAAAGAAAGTGAGAAAATTCCCGTGATAGTATTGCTGGATCAAGTTCGTTCCATGCATAATGTTGGATCGCTTTTCAGAACCTCAGATGCTTTTGCTATAGAGAAAATTTATTTATGCGGAATTACGCCGTGCCCTCCTCATCGTGAAATCCAAAAAACAGCCTTGGGTGCTACGGAAAGCGTTGAATGGGAGCATCAGGAAAATATAAGTGAATTAATAACTAACTTAAAAAACGAAGGGTATATTATTGTAGGAGTTGAACAAGTGAAAGGTAGCATTTTATTACAAGATTATCCAATAAACAAGGAACAAAAGTATGTTCTAATTTTCGGAAATGAAGTTGAAGGGATCAGTGATTCTATTCTCCATTTAATAGATATTTTTATTGAGATCCCTCAATCTGGAACAAAACACTCTTTAAATGTAAGCGTTTGTGCCGGAATAGTTCTTTGGGAATGGTATCGTAATCTTTTAAGATAGTATTAAAAAAAAGTTCGGAACTAAAATTCCGAACTTTTTTATAGTATAAATTAATAATTTTATCTTACTACATTTCGAGAATATAAGCAAAAACTAACGGAGCTACAATAGTTGCATCACTCTCAATAATAAATTTAGGAGTATCAATATCTAATTTCCCCCAGGTTATTTTTTCATTGGGAACAGCCCCCGAATAAGAGCCATAGCTTGTAGTTGAGTCAGATATCTGACAGAAATAGCTCCAGAACGGAACATCTTCCCACTCTAAATCTTGATACATCATAGGAACTACACAAATAGGAAAATCTCCGGATATTCCTCCGGCTATTTGGAAAAATCCTACACCTTTACCTTCCGAATTGTTTCGATACCACTCGGTTAAATATATCATATATTCAATACCGCTTTTCATGGTTGAAGCTTTTAAATTTCCTTTAATCACATTAGCAGCAAAAATATTACCCATAGTACTGTCTTCCCAACCCGGAACAACAATAGGTAAGTTTTTTTCAGCAGCGGCCAACATCCAACTGTCTTTTGGGTCTATTTCGTAATATTGTTCCAATACTCCCGAGCGAAGCATTTGATACATATATTCATGAGGGAAATATCTTTCTCCTTTATCGTCTGCGTCTTTCCATATTTTTTCAATATGTTGTTGGATACGTCGAAAAGCTTCTTCTTCCGGAATACACGTATCTGTAACGCGATTTAAATGATTTTCAAGCAATTCCCATTCTTGTTGAGGAGTTAGGTCGCGATATTCAGGAATTCTCTTGTAGTGGGAATGAGCCACCAAATTCATGATGTCTTCCTCTAAATTAGCACCCGTACAAGAAATAATGGATACCTTATCTTGGCGAATCATCTCAGCCAAAATTTTTCCTAATTCAGCGGTACTCATGGCACCTCCCATAGTAATCATCATCTTACCCCCATCTTTAAGATGAGCTACATAACCTTTAGCAGCATCTACTAAGGTTGCAGAATTGAAATGTAAAAAATATTTTTCAATAAATTCCGAAATAGGTTTATTCATTGTAAATTCTAATTTTTATTTTAAATTATTAAACATTTTTTTCTTTTTTTTCAGGAAAAGTTAATGAAAGCAATACTGAAATTACAAGTACTCCTGCCACAACTCCTAAAGAAACTATAGATGAAATATGTATAAAAGGAGCTACCAACATTTTAACTCCTATAAAACTTAAGATCACAGCCAATCCATATTTTAATTTACTGAACATATACATAAAATTAGCCAGTAAAAAGTAAAGAGATCGCAAACCTAAAATGGCAAATATATTAGAGGTATATAATATAAACGGATCATTAGGTGCAATAGCGAAGATAGCAGGTATGGAGTCCACGGCAAAAATTAAATCTGTAAATTCAATGATAACTAGAGCAGTAAATAAAGGGGTTGCCATTTTAATCCCATTTTTGACTGTAAAAAATTTACTTCCGTCTAATTCATCAGATACTTTAAAAAATCGTTTTACAAAACGAGCACCGAAACTCTCATTTAGATTTTTTTTGTCGGAGTTGTCATCATCTTTGGATGTCCAAGAATGAATACCGGCATAAATAAGGAAGAATCCAAAAATAGTTAAAATTATATTAGGTCTGAAAAACAGCATTTGACTATAATCGGCATGTTCCGCACTTTGTTGGTCTAAAATAAAATGAAAATTTCCGACGGAAAAAGGTGGAAGATAGGTTTTATTAATCATTTCTACACCTAAGAAAATAAATACGGCGCGGAAAGCCAAGGCACCAATAATACCCCAAAATAAAATTTTATGTTGATATTCTTTTGGAATTTTAAAAAATCCAAAGACCATTATAAATACAAAAAGATTGTCAACGGATAGTGCTTTTTCTATCCAATAAGCAGATTGAAATTGAGAGAATTTTTCAAGGGCGAATTTTGATCCATCAGCCTCCTTAAAAACAAAATAAATAATCCCACTGAAAATCATGGCTAATGATATCCAAACTACCGACCATATCGCAGCTTCCTTATTAGAAACAGCATGAGATTTTTTATTGAGAATTCCTAAGTCAAGAAGTAGCATAATAATAATCGAAACCGCGAATATGGTAATTAATCCGGGATGATTAAGCATATTGTCCTGCATGTACAGCTATTTAAAATTATTAATCCCAAAGGTACTTATTTTTAAATACAAGGGCAAAAAGTAAAAATAATTTAAATCTTGTAGAAATTGTTAAAAAAATAAAAGATAAAATATAAAATTGTATAATATTAATTTAGTATTTGTAATTTTACCGAAAAATGAGAATATCAGATATACATACAGTAGAATTAGACGGTATTGATAAAATCATTTTAAAAGCATTAATGGAGAATTCGAAAATACCGGTTTCAACAATAGCAAAACAGGTAGGAGTTTCATCCACAGCAATTCATCAACGAATTAAAAAACTGGAAGCAGCAAAAATCATAGAAGATCCTGTTACCCCTTTAAATTATAAATTATTAGGATATAAAACTACCGCTTATGTCGGTATTTTTCTTGAAAAATCAGCTCAGTACAAAGAAGCCATTAAAAGCATGGTGCAAATTCCTGAAATTATCGAAGCACATTTTACAACAGGAAATTATGCTATTTTCATCAAAATATTATGTAAAGATAATGATCATCTCATGTCGGTTTTAAGAAATGAGATACAAAATATTAAGGGAATTGAAAGGACTGAAACTATTATTTCTTTAGAACAAAGTATTTCACGACAAATTATACCCTAAAAACACAATTAAAAATTATAAGATAAATGAATATAACAAAGTATTTAGATTCAACTTACCTTAAGCTACCTTCTCAAAGTGGATTAACCGAAGAACAAACTTGGGAAGAAGTTAAAAAACTTACTGAAGAAGCAATTGAAAATCATTTTTATTTAGTAATGATTCGTCCCGAATACATTAAAAAAGTGAAAGAAATGATTCAAAAAGTTGATTCTGAGGTAAAAGTAGGAACCGTCATTGGGTTTCATGAAGGTACCTATTCATTAACTGAAAAAATCGCAGAGGCACAGAAAGCTATTGAAGATGGAGTGGATGAGTTGGATTATGTAATCAACTACGAGGCTTTTAAAAAGGGAGATATCGATTTAATTAAACAAGAATTTATTACCGGAACGTCATTAGGTTTAAAAGCATCCAAAGTGGTTAAATGGATTATTGAGATTGCGGCATTAACTGACGAACAAATCCAATCTATTTGCACTTATTTTTCCACCTGGGCTCAAGAAAACTTTGATAAGAATGATTTTGGTAACATTTTTGTGAAATCTTCCACCGGTTTTTACCAAGCAGAAGAAGGAAAACCAAATGGAGCGACGTTCCATGCAATGGAAATTATGCTTAAATATTCTCAACCCTTGCCGGTAAAAGCAGCTGGTGGAGTTAGAACCTATGACGAAGCAGTGAAAATGATTGAAATGGGAGTAAAAAGAATTGGAACTTCATCGGCAAAAGCCTTATCTCAAAAAGGTAATACAAATGATTCATACTAATGAAAAAACTAATTAATATAGCGCTAAAAGCTGCTATAGAAGCTTCTCAAGAAGTCCATAAAATATATGAGGGTGGCTTTTCAGTTTCCTTAAAAAAAGATCAATCACCCGTAACAACGGGTGATCTTAAGTCAAATGAAATTATTACCACTTATTTAAAACAAACATCAATTCCTATTTTAAGTGAGGAAACCGAGCACGAATCGGAAAAGGTAATGGAAAGTTGGGAAAAATATTGGTGTGTAGATCCAATTGACGGAACTAAAGAATATGTGAATAAAACTGGAGAATATTGTATTTCAATTGGCTTACTGACTCCCGAAACTTCTCTGCTCGGAGTTTTAGCGGCTCCCTCTATGGGATTGTTTTACTTTGCTGCGGAAGGATTAGGTAGCTATAAATGGAATGGAAAGTATGAAGATTTATATGCGTTACTGAATGAAGATGATCTTACGGAAAAACTACTGGAACAATCCGTTACTTTACCTTTAAAACCCGATTTAAAAAAATATACCGTTTTAACAAGTCGTTCCCACTATAGTCATGTGGATGAAGAGTATATAAAAAACTTAAAATTACAACATTCAGAAATTGTTGTTTTACAGATGGGAAGTGCTATTAAAATCGGCCTGGTAGCTGAAGGAAAAGCAAACGAATATGCACGGTTAAGTCCCATTAATTTTTGGGATATTGCCGGTGGACACGCCATTGCCAAATATGCCGGATTGAATATCATAGATTATGAAACCAAAGCACTAATTACTTATAAAAATCTTTCATCATTAAAAATATCGGGGTATATCGTTAAAAATAATTAATGTATTTTTACCTGTGACAAACATACTTTTATGAGAAAAATATTTTTGATAGGGCTCACCTTTATTTTCTTATGTTCTTCTTGTGAAAAAGAATATAAGGTAATTGACGGGACATCAAAGGAAACCTTTACTAAAAGTGTAAAATCTATCTCGTCCAAATTGACTATCCTACAACAGGATAAAATTCAAGAAGCGGTTAAACTGATTTATAAGTTTAAAACTGAAGGATCCGATGAAAATAAGAGATGGGAACAACTCTATACTTTACTTAATGGTAAAAATGCCGAACAAATTTTCGATATAGCAGAGGATATAGCAAAGAAAAACAAGATCCCTTGGTCCAGCACTTCCATGAACTCAGTAGATCCTTCTGTATTCGATAATGATTTAAAGCCATTAACAGAAGCTGAACAAAAACTAAAACAAATAGAAAAAGCAACACGGATTAATATTCGTTATTCTCCGATTAGCAAAGATGAAACCATCAATGATGGATTTTATTTATACCCCGAGTTAATCGATGATTCAGGAGCAGAAATTTTTTATGCTGATTTACCATTAACTTTATCCATATCATTTATAAACAATGGTACCATTATTTATGTAATCGATAGAGAAATTAATTCTTCGGCAGTGGGAGATCCCTCATTAAATAAAGGTATTAAAATTCCTTTTTTTATGTTTGATAACAAAAAATTGGCAACATCTTCCCTGGATGTTGAAATAAAGATTAATGCCGAAGATAAATACCTATACGGTAAACTGTCGGGTATTCCTATAGATTTATCCAAAACAAGAGATGCATCCACTCCTATAGAGGATGAAATTAATAAACAAGTTGCGTTGGACAATGTTAAAAAATTTATACAATTAATTGGTGATAAGCAATATTCCGAAGCTTATAATTTAGCACAGAATCCTAAATGGACTTCTTTAGATCAATTTTCGTCTACAACCAATGGATTTGGAACCATTGCTGCTACTAACTTAATAAACGCACAATTAGAAGAAAAGAATGATGATAAACAAACTGTTAATGTACAATATCAGATCAAAGACATTAATGGAAAAATAAAAACTTTAACTCAAAATTTTATACTAAAAAAAGTTAAAGATAATTGGTTAATAACAAATACAGAAACTAAAGAAATAAAAGAAGATACTTGGAAATAAGATTATTTTAAGTAAAATTAAAAATGAATTGAATGAAAGAATTAAGTTTAAGCCAAGAAATAGATTTACATATTGATAGAGTTCAAGATTTTCCAAAAGAAGGCATTCAATATAAAGATATTTCTCCCATATTTTTAAATGCAGATTTGTGTACCAAAATTGTAAAAGCTTTTGCTGATTTAAGTAGAGGTAAAATTGATGCAGTTTGTGGTATTGAGAGTAGGGGGTATTTATTCGGAGTTCAAATTGCCAGGGAGCTTGGTTTGCCGTTTATATTGGTACGTAAAGCAGGGAAATTGCCTCCTCCGATAATCTCCCAAGAATATGATTTAGAATATGGTTCAGCAATTATTGAAGTTAAAAAAGGACACATTAAGCCGGGACAAAGAATTCTAATTCATGATGACGTTCTAGCAACAGGAGGAACAGCTTCTGCATGTGCTAAATTAGTTCAAAATTGTGATGCAGTAGTCTCTCAATTTAGCTTTATATTGGGACTTTCCTTTTTAGGAGGTCTAGATGAGTTAAAAAAGTATACACAAGATATTAAATTACTGGTAGAATATTAAATTTAAAAAATCGATTTATAAATATAACAACGCTCTGTTTATAATTAAACAGAGCGTTATCTATATATGAAATTTTAACTAAGTATCAATTTACATCCCAAACTAATTTTGTTTTCATATCATCAGGTCCTCCCAATCCTTTAACAGCTTCATTATAATTTTTTGAATTCTGTGTAGAAAGATGAGAAGGATAAGGAATACGAGTCGGTAGATCAGTCATATTATTGATTAAAGGTATAAAAGTATAGGTAGTTCCTTCGGGAGTTTTATTATACGCCGGAAGAGTATGCGATTGATTAGGTAATAATAAAGTTTTAGGATACCCGGTTCTTCTATATTCAGCCCATGCCTCATGAGGTTGCATATAAAGTGCAATATATTTTTGTGTTAGTACATTTTCTTCGTTTGCCGGCGGCAAAATGCTTAAAAAGGCTGTTTGTTCTGCAGCAGATACATTCCACTTATCAAGCGAAGCTTTTACACCACTTTCATAATGTGCTTGATCCCAATTATTTAATTCGGATAATATAAATTCAACTTCAGCATATTCCATAAGTACTTCACCTCTGTTAATATGTAAAACGTCATAACTAGGGAAAGAAATAGTGCTGGAGGTGAACACTTCAGATGCCATTTCGCTTTTAACACCATAAGGCATTCCTTCATAATCATCTAAATTAGTGGATGATATATACGTATTATTTTTTACATCATCGATACTTGCTTTTTTAGGAGAGGAGAATTTATAAAGTCTTGGATCAGCAGAAAAATTACCTGTTTTTCCTTTTAATAATTCAATAAAAGTATTGGTTACTGCAAAATCAGTTCTATTTTTAACAAAATAAGCCATCCACATTGGATTAGCATCAGATGTAGTATTTCCATACGCAAATACTGCGTTATCATCATTAGATGTAAATACACCCATTGAAATCGCATCATTAGCTTCGGCTAAGGCTTCAGGTAAAACGCTTTTTAAACGATTAGCTAATCTTAGACGTAATGAATTGGCAAATTTTTTCCATTTTACCGCATTACCTTCATACATGTGATCTCCTGTAGTGACTTTTTCAGAAGGATCAAGTTGGCCGGAAGCTTCTTTTAATTCTTTTAAAATGTCTTTATATATGGTTATTTGTGAAGCAAATTTTGGAGTTTTATATTTTTCAACCTGTAAAGCCTGAAAATCCGGATTAGATTGTCCCCCGTAAGACCAATAAGGAACATTTCCGTAGGTATCTGTAAGTTGTATAAATAAATAACTTAACATTATTCTTGCGATAGCTATTTGATTGTTTATAGCACCAAATTGCACATTGCTTATCGGATCGGCTTCTACTAATTCAATGGAGGTTTTAAGATTTTCTGCAGCGCGATAATAATCTTTCCATAAGTTTTGATTAGCTCCGTCTCTATACTGATATCGATCTTCTTCCGTATAATTTACCTGACACCAATACTGTATCCAAGGAAGAACCATTCTTCCGGATCCCCATTCATCTCGAGTGTTATCAATGAAATATCGGCTACCGTATCTAAAAGTAGTATAACCGGGAACTTTCTCCGGATTATTGGGATTGGTATTGATGTTTTCAAAATCATTGTCGCAAGATACAGTGGCAGATAGAAAAATTAGAGAAGCTATATAAATGGTTATTTTTTTCATATTGAATATTTTAATTTAGAACTTAACTTGCACATTAACTCCAAATGATCTGGTTGTAGGCATCGATCCCCCTTCAATTCCTGAAGCATTTCCACTACCATAATTAGCAACCTCAGGATCCATGGATTTCCAATCTAATCCCCATACAAATAAATTTCTTGCAAAGGCAGAAAATGTTATGGAATTAATAAAATCTCCTAAATATTGAGAGGGAAGAGAATAAGCTATTGACAATTCACGCAGTTTGATGTAATCCGCGTCGAATACATTTTGTGCACTAGGTCCACTAAAAAAATGCTTAGAATACTCTGTTGCCGAAACTCTAATATCATTAGGTTTTCCATTTTCTTTAACACCGTCTACAATAATACCGTTTTCTCTAATTCCATTTGCAGCAGTTTCAGGTAATATTCCGGAGCTCATACCCCACATATGAGTAGTTGAAAAATATTTACCGCCTTTTTGCCAATCAATTTGAAATCCTAAATTCCAATTTTTGTAAGTGAAGGAATTTCTAAAGCTCATATTAAAATCGGGAAGTATTGATCCTAAGGGTACGTTTTTATCGGTTTTCAGATATAGCCCATCACTACCTACTACTTTTTTTCCATCTTTATAAACAAAGTCTGTCCCGTAAATTTGTCCGTATCTATACCCGGGTAGTGCAACGACAAAAGCATTAAATGGAGCTTTAGCTATGGTTAGTGAACTTAAATCCTCACTCAAAGATTTGATTTCATTATCAGATTTTGAAAAATTATAATTAAAATCCCATCTAAAATTCTCTTGTCTAATTGGAACTATATTCAATGAAACTTCTATTCCTTTATTAACTAATTTTCCGGCATTCATCATTGCATATTTGAAACCGGCAGAACCGTCTAAAGGTACTTTAGTTATTAAGTCTTTGGTGGTAGTTTGATATAATGAAATATCCCCATTTAATCTTCTTTGGAACATTTGAAACTCAACCCCTAATTCAAAAGATTCCAATTTTTCGGGTTTTAATTTATCTGTTTTAGCAACAGTTGTTAACCAAAACCAAGGATCTTTTAAATACAAGCTGCCATAATTCGGATCCTCATCCTCATCTATATTGTAAAATGTATTGATGAGTTGATAAGGGTCAGTATCATTTCTAACTTCAGAATATCCCCCTCTAATTTTTAAAAATTCCAACCAATTGCTGGTAAGATATCTAGTAACTACAAAACTGGTTGCTACCGATGGATAGAAAAAAGAATTGTTTTTAGAAGGTAATGAAGAAGACCAGTCATTTCTACCGGTAGTTTCTAAGAATACAAAATTGTCATATCCTAAACTAAATGAATAAAACAAACTGTTTACTCTTTTCTTCTCTTTTTCATTCATAACTAAAGACGGCTCTAATGAATTATTTAGATTATACCAGTCTCTTATAATTAGCCCTCCTTTAGTTTTCCCATTCATTCTTCTATATGTGTATTCCCTTCGATTAGTTCCGGCAAAAGAATTAAGTGAAAAGTTCCCTATATTTTTGTCATAATGTAAAGTTGCTTCATAATTTAGATCAGTATATTTTCTCTCTGAAATTTTAAATTGAGAAAGAGCATGTGATCCAACAGCAGTCCTGTTTTCTGTATGAAGAGTATAGGTATCAAGCATTACCTTTCCATTTACATACATATCTTTTGTTAAATTATAAATTAAACCGGCAGTACCATACAAACGATCTCTATTGTCTTTATTGGTATTTTTGTTTATAGTCCAATAAGGATTATCTGAATAAGCGGGTTTTGGATTATCCCAAGATTCTCTGTTCCAAGTTCTTTGTGTACCGTCTGCTAACTCATATTTTTGTAGATCATTATAGTCTAATGAGGTTTGACCAAAATGAAACATTTTTTGAATAATGTTGTTATTGTCATATCCCACTTCAGGTCTGTTGAAACCTCTTGTAGAAGTATAAGCTGCAGAAGCATTTATTTTTAAATCATCAGATAATTTAGAATTCAGATTCATGGATAATGAATTTTTGGTTAAGTCTGAATTTGGAGTTATTCCGGATGATTTAGTATTATTATATCCCAATCTGATATTAGTATTTTCAACGCTTCTGCTAAAAGAAATACCATTATTGTACGTTACACCGGTCTTGAAAAATTTCTTGTAATCATTTTTAGGATATATCCATGGTTTTGCAACTAAATAATCATTTGAAAATTCAGGATCGAATGCATTCCAATGTAAAACTTTAACATTCGGATCGTATTTTGGCCCCCAAGATTCATCGGTTCTATAGTCAACCACCAGATAATCCACACCATTAATATTTTTTGTTGCAAATGTTTTGCTTCCGCCACCACCATACAATTTTTGCTGATGAGGCATTTTGTAAACTTTGTCAAATACAACACCTGAATTAAAGACAATCTCAGTTTTACCTCTTTTTGCTTTTTTTGTAGTAATCATTATAGCTCCATTCATTGCTCTGGATCCGTATAATGCCGCGGCAGTAGCTCCTTTAAGTACAGAAATATTTGCTATATCGTCGGGATTAATATCACCGAATGAATCTCCATAATCAATACCACCGGCACCTCGTTCAGTGTTTTTATCATTGATATTTTGATCAATTAAAGGAATACCGTCTACAACAATAAGAGGTTTATTGGATTGAGATAGAGACCTCATTCCTCTTAATCTGATTTGTGTTGAACCTCCCATGGTTCCACTATTATTAACGATTTGCAATCCCGAAACTTTTCCCGAAAGTGAATTAATTGGATTACTTTCCCTGGTAACGGAAAGATCGTCGCCATTTACTGATTGAGTCGCATAACCCAACGACTTTTTTTCTCTTGTAATACCTAAAGCAGTTACCACGACTCCTTCAATTACTGTTTCCTTTTTTTCAGCAGGTTCTTTGTTTTCTGTAACTAGAGGCTGTAGAACCACATCATAGAAACTTTGATCATTAACAATAAAACTTGCAGTTTCGTCATCAAATGATAAAATTTCGATGGTTTGTCCGGGTTCAGCATCAATTGAAAAATTTCCTGAGTCGTCAGTATACGTTTTTTTGGTAGATCCTTGTATCGTAACAGAAACATCAGCTTGTGGCTGACCGTCACTCCCAAGAACTTTCCCGCTAATCGTTTTCATCTGAGCCCAGGCAAAAGCCGAACCCAAGAAGATAAACGAAAATCCTAAGAAAATTCGGTTTACTCTCATATCTAATACATTAATTTATCGTTTCAAATATATAATATATTTTTTAATTATCGTAAAATAATTGTTAAATAATTACATAATTCACAAATTAATTCCTTTATTTAGTTGTCTATATTATAAAAATATCGGCCTTTTATGATGTAAACTATTAAACCATTAATAAAAAAAGCCGAGGGTTTACCTCGGCTTCATTATTATTATAAATAATTTGTTGACTTTTAGACTATTTATGCTTGACCTTTAGGACCAAAATTTAAATGGTAGGTATCATCTTTAACTGCACCAAATTGTTGTTCAAATTTTTGAATATTATCAGTTAAAGCTGTTAATAATCGTTTCGCATGTTCAGGAGTTAAAATGATTCTTGATTTAACTTTAGCCTTAGGGACTCCCGGCATTATTTGTATAAAATCTACTACGAACTCAGTCGGAGAATGATTTATTAATGCCAAATTTGAAAATACCCCGGAAGCTACTTCATCCGTCAATTCAATATTTAAGTCTTGTTGATTCTGATTTTGATTTTCCATTTCGAATTAGTTTTTGGTTAAATTTTTTCGGTTATCATTTCCTCAAATTCCTTATTCGAACCTACAACTACGTGTTGATATTCAGTTAAACCGGTACCGGCAGGGATTCTGTGTCCTACAATAACATTTTCTTTCAATCCGTTTAGATAATCAACTTTACCGGCAACAGCAGCTTCATTTAAAACTTTAGTTGTTTCTTGGAAAGATGCTGCAGAGATAAATGATTTGGTTTGTAAAGAGGCTCTTGTAATACCTTGTAGTACAGGACTGGCAGTAGCCGGAAGCGCTTCTCTAGCTTCTACCAATTTCTTATCTTCACGTTTCAATTTAGAATTTTCATCGCGAAGTTCTCTTGAAGTAATGATTTGTCCGGCTTTTAATTCCAAACTGTCTCCGGGATCAGTAATAACTTTCATTCCGAAAATACGATCATTTTCCTCAATAAAGTCAATTTTATGTTCAAGATTACCTTCTAAGAATTTAGTATCACCGCAATCAACAATTTCTACTTTAGTCATCATTTGACGTACAATAATTTCGAAATGTTTATCATCGATTTTTACCCCTTGTAATCGGTATACTTCTTGAATTTCATTTACCAAATATTCCTGAACGGCAGTAGGCCCTTTGATGTTAAGAATATCGTTAGGAGTTATAGCACCGTCAGATAAGGCATCTCCAGCATGTACGAAGTCATTTTCCTGTACAAGAATCTGATTAGATAATTTAACCAAATATCTTTTAATTTCACCGGTTTTAGACTCAATAACTATTTCTCTATTACCTCTCTTAATTTTACCGTAACTAACTACACCGTCAATTTCTGAAACAACAGCCGGATTAGAAGGATTTCGTGCTTCAAACAGCTCGGTAACACGTGGTAAACCACCTGTAATATCCCCGGCTTTAGCTGATCTTCTTGGTATCTTTACTAAAATTCTACCTGCCTTAATTTTTTCACCATCATTTACGATAAGGTGTGCACCAACCGGTAAGTTAATTGATTTTAACTCATTCCCTTTAGTATCTAATATTTTTAAGGTAGGAATTAATTTTTTATTTCTAGATTCTGAAATTACTTTTTCTTCAAATCCGGTTTGTTCGTCTATTTCTAATTGATAAGTGGAACCTTGCTCAATTTGTTCATATTCGATCTTACCGGCAGTTTCTGAAAGTATAATTGCATTATACGGATCCCATTTACAAATGATATCTCCTTTCTTAACTTCATCACCTGATTCAACTAATAAAGTAGAACCATACGGGATATTGGTAAGCATTTGAATGTTTCCTTCCGCATTTAATAATTTAAATTCTGTGGAACGAGAAACAACGATTGAAACTTTATTTCCGTTTTCGTCTTCACTTTCAACAGTTCTAATATCATCAAACTCAACTTTTCCGTCTCTTTTAGCAACAATGCTGCTAACTTCTGCAACGTTTCCTGCAGTACCTCCCACGTGGAAGGTTCTTAAGGTAAGCTGTGTACCCGGTTCACCGATAGATTGAGCTGCAATAACTCCAACCGCTTCCCCTTTGTTGATTAATTTATTGGTTGAAAGGTTTACACCATAACATTTAGCACAAATACCTTTTTTAGATTCACAAGTTAATGGCGAACGAACTTCTACTGATTCAATTCCGGATTGTTGAATTAGTTTAGCTATTTCGGAAGTTATCATTTGATCTGCTTCAATTAATAGCTCATCTGTATCAGGATGGTATACATCATGAAGAGATACACGTCCTAAAATTCTTTCAGATAATGGTTCAACAATTTCGTCATTCTTTTTCAACGGGGAAATTTCGATACCTCTTAAAGTTCCACAATCTTGCTCATTAATAATAACATCTTGAGCCACATCCACTAAACGACGAGTCAAATAACCTGCGTCAGCGGTTTTTAATGCGGTATCTGCAAGACCTTTACGAGCCCCGTGAGTAGAAATAAAGTACTCTAAGATGGAAAGTCCTTCACGGAAATTAGAGATAATAGGGTTTTCAATAATTTCACCTCCGGAAGATCCCGCTTTTTGAGGTTTGGCCATCAATCCACGCATACCTGCTAACTGACGAATCTGTTCTTTAGATCCCCGTGCACCGGAGTCAAGCATCATATATACAGAGTTGAATCCACCTTTATCGGTTTTCATTCGTTGCATGATTAAATCTGTTAATCGTGCATTGGTATTAGTCCATACATCAATTACCTGATTATATCTTTCATTATTGGTAATTAATCCCATATTATAGTTAGCTCTGATCCCGTCAACCTGTTCATTCGCTTCCTGAATCATGATTTTCTTTTCTTCAGGAGTTTTAATATCTCCTAAGCTAAATGATAATCCACCTTTAAATGCAGTAGCATATCCTAAGGTTTTCATATCATCCAAAAACTTAGCAGTAGTAGGGAAATCGGTTCTTTGTAATATGGTACCGATAATGTTACGTAATGATTTTTTAGTCAACACTTCATTGATGAAACCTACTTTTTTAGGTACGATTTTGTTAAATAACACACGTCCCACAGTAGTTTCAATCATTTTTTCAACTAATTCTTCACCTTCTACAACTGTTGCTTTTACTTTAATGATAGCATTTAAATCTACTGCTTTTTCATTATAAGCAATGTCTACCTCTTCAGAAGAATAGAAAATAGATCCGTGTCCTTTAACTTTAATTTCATCCGTAGGTGTTAATGATTTAGTCATATAATATAATCCTAAAACCATATCTTGTGAAGGTACTTGAATAGGAGATCCGTTAGCCGGATTTAAAATGTTTTGAGAAGCCAACATCAATAATTGAGCTTCCAAAATAGCTTCCGGTCCTAAAGGTAAATGCACCGCCATTTGGTCACCATCAAAGTCTGCATTAAACGCAGTACAAACTAATGGGTGAAGACGAATAGCTTTTCCTTCAATCATTCTAGGTTGAAATGCTTGAATACCTAAACGGTGAAGAGTAGGGGCACGGTTCAATAATACCGGATGTCCTTTCATTACATTTTCCAGGATATCGTAAACTACCGGCTCTTTTCTTTCAATAATTCTCTTGGCAGATTTTACAGTTTTTACAATTCCTCTTTCAATTAATTTTCGAATGATAAAAGGTTTATAAAGCTCTGCAGCCATATCTTTAGGAAGTCCGCACTCATGAAGTTGAAGGGAAGGACCTACAACAATTACCGAACGAGCAGAATAATCCACACGTTTACCTAATAAGTTTTGACGGAAACGTCCTTGTTTTCCTTTTAAAGAATCAGACAGAGATTTTAAAGGTCTGTTAGATTCAGATTTAACCGCAGATGATTTTCTGGTATTATCAAATAAAGAATCAACAGCTTCCTGAAGCATACGCTTTTCATTACGTAAAATAACTTCAGGGGCTTTAATTTCGATTAATCGTTTTAAACGATTGTTTCTGATAATAACCCTACGATATAAATCATTTAAGTCAGAAGTAGCAAAACGCCCTCCATCTAAGGGAACTAACGGACGTAAGTCCGGTGGAATTACAGGTATCACTCTCATGATCATCCATTCCGGTCTGTTAATGCGACCATTGGAATTAGCATCTCTGAAAGATTCAACTACTTGTAATCGTTTTAACGCTTCTGTTCTTCTTTGTTTGGAAGATTCATTATTGGCTTTATGTCTTAATTCATAAGATAAAGCATCTAAATCTGTTCTCTTTAAAAGTTCTTCCAAACATTCTGCTCCCATTTTGGCAACAAATTTATTTGGATCAGAATCATCTAAATATTGATTTTCAATTGGAAGAGTTTCTAATATATCTAAATATTCTTCTTCCGTTAAAAATTCAAGATGTTCTAATTCTTCACCATTCAATTTTTTAGCTATCCCGGCTTGAATTACTACAAAACGTTCGTTGTAGATAATCATATCCAGTTTTTTGGATGGAATACCTAATAAATATCCAATTTTATTGGGTAAAGAACGGAAATACCAGATATGTGCCACAGGCACTACCAAGTTGATATGTCCGATTCTTTCACGTCTAACTTTTTTTTCCGTTACTTCAACTCCACATCGATCACAAACAATTCCTTTGTAACGTATTCTTTTATATTTCCCACAAGCACATTCGTAGTCCTTTACCGGACCGAATATTCTTTCACAAAACAAACCGTCTCGTTCAGGTTTATGAGTCCGATAATTGATTGTTTCAGGTTTTAAAACCTCTCCTCTGGATTGTTGTAATATACTTTCCGGAGAAGCTAATCCGATTATAATTTTACTAAATTTGCTAGTTCTTTGTTTAACTGCCATTATTTTGTAATCAATTAAATTGAAAAAAATTTAAATTTATTAAGAGTTAAGAAAGAAATATTTATTCTTCCAATCTTACATCCAACCCTAAACCTTGTAATTCATGTAAGAATACATTAAATGATTCAGGTATACCCGGTTCCGGCATTGGTTCACCTTTAACAATTGATTCATAGGCTTTAGCTCTACCTATTACATCATCAGATTTAATTGTTATAATTTCTCTTAGAATGTTTGATGCTCCGAAAGCTTCTAAAGCCCAAACCTCCATTTCTCCGAATCTCTGACCTCCAAATTGAGCTTTACCTCCTAATGGTTGCTGAGTAATTAATGAGTATGGTCCGATTGAACGTGCGTGCATTTTGTCATCAACCATATGTCCTAATTTCAACATATAGATAACTCCCACAGTTGCTTTTTGCTCAAAACGTTCTCCGGTTCCGCCATCATATAAATAAGTAGTTCCCCACTGTGGTACTCCTGCTTCTTTTGTAAGTTCATCGATTTGCTCGGAAGTAGCTCCATCGAAGATAGGAGTTGCGAATTTTTTACCTAATTTTTTACCGCACCATCCTAAGATAGTTTCATAAATCTGTCCAATGTTCATACGGGAAGGTACCCCTAATGGGTTAAGGACAATATCTACCGGTGTTCCGTCTTCTAGGAATGGCATATCTTCATCACGTACAATTCTAGCAACAATACCTTTGTTACCGTGACGACCTGCCATTTTATCTCCAACATTTAGTTTACGTTTTTTAGCAATATAAACTTTTGCCAATTTAACGATACCGGCCGGTAATTCATCTCCAACAGAAATAGTATGTCTTTCTCTATTTAGAGAACCTAGTAAATCGTTATGTTTTATTTTATAGTTGTGAAGCAATTCTTTAATAGAATTGTTTTTGTTATCATCTAAGGTCCAATTTTCTCCGGCTAAATTAAAATAGTCATCAATACTAGATAAAAGCTTTTGAGTGAATTTTACTCCTTTTGGTATTACTTCTTCATTTAAATCATTATAGATTCCTTGAGAAGTTTTACCATTTAGAAGGACATATAATTTCTCTAATAGTTGATTTTTTAAATCATTAAGCTTAACTTTAAATTCAGCTTCTAGTTGTTCAATTTTTAATTTTTCGTCCCCTCTTTTACGTTTGTCTTTAATGTTACGTGTAAATAATTTTTTATTAATTACCACACCTTTTAAAGAAGGTTCTGCTTTTAGAGAAGCATCTTTTACATCTCCGGCTTTATCCCCGAATATGGCACGAAGTAATTTTTCTTCTGAAGTTGGGTCAGATTCTCCTTTAGGAGTAATTTTTCCTACTAAAATATCTCCGGGTTTAACTTCTGCTCCAATACGGATCATACCGTTTTCATCAAGGTCTTTAGTAGCTTCTTCACTTACGTTTGGAATATCCGGTGTAAGTTCTTCCATACCTAATTTGGTATCACGAACTTCTAAAGAATATTCGTCTACGTGAATAGAAGTAAACCAGTCTTCGCTAACTGCTCTTTGATTAATAACAATCGCATCCTCAAAGTTATAACCTTTCCAAGGCATGAAAGCTACTAGAAGGTTTCTACCTAAAGCAAGTTCTCCATCTTCAGTAGCATAACCTTCAGTTAAAACTTGACCTTTAGAAACTCTATCACCTGCTTTAACGATTGGTTTAAGCGTTATAGAAGTACTTTGATTGGTTTTTCTGAATTTCGTTAATTTATATGTTTTACTTGCAGAATCAAAGCTAACTAATTCTTCTTCTTCGGTTCTGTCGTATTTAATAGTAATAATGTTAGCATCTACATATTCTACTACTCCTTCACCTTCTGCATTAATTAAGATACGTGAATCTTTAGCTACTTGAAATTCTAAACCGGTTCCTACAATTGGAGCTTGAGGTTTCAATAAGGGTACTGCTTGACGCATCATGTTTGAACCCATCAAAGCACGGTTCGCATCATCGTGCTCAAGGAAAGGAATTAATGAAGCGGAAATACCTGTAATTTGATTAGGTGCAACATCCATCAGATCCACCTTATCAGGTTCAACAACCGGATAATCAGCTTCCTCTCTGGCAACGATTCTCTCATCAAGAATTTTACCGTCGCTGTCCATATTGATGTTCGCTTGAGCAATAATTTTTCCTTCTTCCTCTTCCGCAGTTAAATATTGAGGCTCAGATTCTAAATCTACTTTACCGTCAACAACTTTTCTGTATGGGGTTTCCATAAATCCTAAGTCATTGATTCTAGCGTAACAGCCTAAAGAAGATATCAAACCGATGTTCGGTCCTTCCGGAGTTTCGATAGGACAAATTCTACCGTAGTGAGTGTAGTGTACGTCTCGCACTTCAAATCCGGCTCTTTCTCTTGATAAACCACCTGGACCTAATGCAGACATACGTCTTTTATGGGTAACCTCAGATAGTGGATTGGTTTGATCCATGAATTGAGATAACTGATTGGTTCCAAAGAAAGAGTTGATAACTGAAGTTAAGGTTTTAGCATTGATCAAGTCAATAGGAGTGAACACTTCATTATCACGAACGTTCATTCTTTCTTTAATGGTTCGAGCCATACGAGCTAAACCTACACCAAATTGACCGGCTAATTGTTCACCAACAGTTTTAACACGACGGTTAGATAAGTGATCGATATCATCAACTTCAGCTTTTGAGTTGATTAATTCAATTAAATATTTAACAATTGCGATAATATCGTCTTTTGTTAAAACTTGAATATCTTCTGATATATTTAATCCTAACTTTTTATTAATACGATAACGACCTACTTCACCTAAAGAGTATCGAGCATCAGAGAAGAATAATTTATCGATAATTCCTCTAGCCGTTTCTTCATCAGGTGGTTCAGCATTACGTAATTGACGATAGATATATTCTACAGCTTCTTTTTCGGAATTGGTAGAGTCTTTTTGTAATGTGTTATGAATTATTGAGAATTCATTGCTGTTTTCTTTATGAACTAAAATAGTTTTAATTCCGGAATCTATGATTAAATCAAGATGTTCCTTTTCTAAAACAGTTTCACGGTCAAGGATAATTTCATTTCTTTCAATAGAAACCACCTCACCGGTGTCTTCATCAACAAAGTCCTCGAACCAAGTATTTAAAACTCTTGCAGCTAGAGTCCTTCCTAACATCTTTTTTAGGTTGGATTTATTTACTTTTACTTCTTCTGCAAGATCAAATATTTCTAATATATCTTTATCACTTTGATAACCGATTGCACGAAGCAAGGTTGTCATCGGAAGTTTTTTCTTTCTGTCAATGTAAGCATACATCACGCCATTGATATCGGTAGCAAATTCCATCCAAGATCCTTTAAATGGAATAATTCTGGAAGAATATAATTTAGCACCGTTGGCATGATAAGATTGTCCAAAAAATACACCAGGTGAACGATGTAATTGGGATACCATAACTCTTTCAGCACCGTTTATAATAAACGAACCGCTTGGTGTCATATAAGGAATAGGCCCTAAATATACATCTTGAACTACTGTTTCAAAATCTTCATGTTCGGGGTCGGTACAATATAATTTAAGACGTGCTTTAAGTGGTACACTATAAGTTAATCCTCTTTCAATGCATTCTTCAATAGAGTATTTTGGAGGATCAACAAAATAATCTAAAAATTCTAAAACGAACTGATTCCTAGTATCGGAAATAGGAAAATTTTCAGTAAACGTTTTAAAAAGTCCTTCGTTTTTTCTTTGATCAGGACGAGTTTCTAATTGAAAAAAATCCTGAAATGATTTAACCTGTATATCCAGGAAATCAGGAAATTCAATTTGTCCTTTAGAGTGAGAGAAACTAAATCTCTTAGGGTTTTGAGTTTTTGACGCCAATGATTTACTCATATGATATATTAAAATCTTTAAAACACAAATAGGCTTAGACCTTACCAATGTTAAATTGGAGGCCTAAACCTTTATTTTTAGGTAGAATGAATTATTTCAATTCAACTTCAGCTCCAGCTTCTTCAAGCTGTTTTTTAAGACTTTCTGCTTCGTCTTTAGCTACTCCTTCTTTAATTGGAGTAGGAGCTCCATCTACAGCATCTTTAGCTTCTTTTAGACCTTTACCTGTAAGATCTTTAACTAATTTAACAACAGCTAATTTGTTAGCTCCTGCAGCTTTAAGAATAACATCGAATTCTGTTTTTTCTTCAGCAGCACCGGCATCAGCACCAGCAACAGGTGCAGCCATAGCTACAGCAGCAGCAGCAGGTTCAATACCGTATTCTTCTTTTAATATTTCAGCTAATTCATTAACTTCTTTTACTGTTAAATTTACTAGAGTTTCAGCTAATTGTTTTAAATCTGCCATTTTTAATTTTGTTTTAATTTTTGTTTAACAACTATTTATTATGAGTGTGAAATTATTCTTCTTTTTCAGATAAGGTTTTAACCAAACCGGCAATGGTATTTCCACCGGATTTAAGGGCAGAAACAACATTTTTAATTGGAGATTGAAGTAATCCAATAATTTCTCCAATAAGCTCTTCTCTGGATTTAAGATTTGCCAATGTTTCTAATTGAGCATCTCCTACAAATACTGCAGAATCAATCCAAGCAGCTTTTAGTAATGGTTTTTCAGTTTTCTTTCTGAAATTTTGTATTAATTTAGCCGGAGCATTTCCTTTTTCTGAAATGAAAATAGTAGAGTTTCCTTTTAGACTTTCAAAAACACCTGAAAAATCTTTATCTTCTACATTTTCCATTGCTTTTCTAAGAAGGGTGTTTTTAACAACTTTCATTGAAATTTCACCTTTGAAACAAGCTCTTCTTAGTTCTGAAGTCTGTTGTGCATTTAATCCATCAGTATCAGCTATATATAATACATTTGTACTTTCAAGTACTTCCTGTAATTCTTTAATTACCTCTGTTTTTTCTTGTTTTGTCATGTTTTGGTAAAATTAAAATTAGTTAATACCTTTAGGATCAATAGCAATACCCGGACTCATAGTAGACGATAGGTATATACTTTTCACATAAACTCCTTTTGCTGCCTGAGGTTTTAATTTTATTAAAGTAGAAATAATTTCTTGTGCATTCTCTTGAATATTTTTTGCATCAAAAGATACTTTACCTATTGCAGCATGTACAATTCCATATTTATCTACTTTAAAATCTATTTTACCTGCTTTCACTTCTGAAATTGCTTTTCCTATTTCAGTGGTAACTGTTCCGGTTTTAGGATTGGGCATTAATCCACGAGGACCTAAAACTCTTCCTAAAGGACCTAATTTACCCATTACTTGAGGTTGAGTAACAATTACATCAACATCTGTCCATCCATCTTTTATTTTTTGTAGATAATCATCCAAACCTACATAATCAGCACCTGCGTTTTTAGCTTCTTCTTCCTTATCGGGAGTAACTAAAGCTAAAACACGAGTTTCTTTACCTGTACCATGAGGTAAAGATACAACTCCACGCACCATTTGATTAGCCTTACGTGGATCTACTCCTAAACGTACAGCTATATCAACGGATGCATCAAATTTAGTATAATTAACTTCTTTAACTAAATTGGAAGCTTCCTCTAATGTATAAAGTTTTGATTTATCTACTTTAGCAACTACTGCTTTTTGTTTTTTCGTTAAAACTGCCATGATTCCTACAATTAATTATTAAAGGGATTTTGCCCAGTTACTCTAATACCCATAGATCTTGCTGTACCTGCAACCATGCTAACTGCTGACTCTATAGTAAAGCAATTTAAATCTACCATTTTATCTTCAGCAATTTGTTGTACTTGACTCCAAGTAACGGATGCTACCTTATCTCTGTTTGGTTCGCCGGAACCTTTTTTAGCTTTAGAAGCTGCTAAAAGTTGAACGGTTACAGGAGGAGTTTTAACTACAAAGTCAAAAGATTTATCCTCATATACAGTAATGATAACCGGTAATACTTGTCCTTGCTTTTCTTGTGTTCGGGCATTAAATTGTTTACAAAACTCCATAATGTTAACCCCGGCAGCACCTAATGCAGGTCCTACTGGTGGTGAAGGATTTGCTTGACCTCCTTTCACCTGGAGTTTTACCATTTTAAAAATTTTTTTTGCCATTTTAATTTTTACTTAAAAATGTTTTATTTATATCTGTGGAAGCAGCCTATATTTTTTCTACTTGAGAGAAACTTAATTCAATGGGGGTTTTTCTTCCGAAAATCAACACCATCACATCTAATTTTCTTTTCTCTTCATTTATTTTTTCGATGGTTCCATTAAAACCATTAAATGGACCATCAATAACTTTCACGGTTTCACCAAATACAAAAGGAATGTTTACGGTATCTTCAGATTCTGATAATTCATCCATTTTACCGAACATTCTACTCACTTCGCTTCGTCTCATTGGAAGTGGATCTCCTCCTTTAGTAGCACTTAAAAAACTAATTACGCCGGGTATATTCTTTATAGTATGTGGTAATTCGCCAATTAAATTAGCTTCAACCATAACATAGCCGGGATAATAGACTTTTTCTTTACGAATTTTTTTTCCGTTTCTAATTTGTACTACTTTTTCCATAGGTACAACTACTTGGCCAAGATTTTTTTTAAGATGTTCGTATCTTAAAACTTCATTTTCAATATACATTTTCACCTTAGATTCTTGCCCACTGATCGTTTTCAGTACATACCATTTCATTTCATCCATCGCTTCCTAATATTAAGATTTTAATCCTATTAATATAGAATAAATATTCTGAAGCGCTTTAGCAAAAATCCAATCTACACCAAAGCAGAACATAGCCAAAATGATCGATGTAATCGCTACAACAGTTGTTGAGGATTGCAGATCGGACCATTTAGGCCACTCGACGTGATCTTTAAATTCTTCTATTGCGCCCTTTAAATACTTAATGAGTCCGTTCATTTATTATTATTTTGCGCGGGCGGAAAGATTCGAACTCACGACCTTTGGTTTTGGAGACCACTGCTCTACCAGCTGAGCTACACCCGCTTAAAAAAGAAAGAACTTTAAGTTCTTTCTTTTGTTATGATTAAATTAATCTAAAATCTCAGTTACCTGACCTGCACCAACAGTTCTACCACCTTCACGGATAGCGAATCTTAAACCGTTATTAAGTGCGATTGGTTGGTGTAATTCAACTGTAATAGTTAAGTTATCACCAGGCATTACCATTTCAGTTCCTTCCGGTAAAGTAATTGTACCGGTTACGTCAGTAGTTCTAACGTAGAATTGAGGACGGTAGTTATTGTGGAATGGAGTGTGACGTCCACCTTCTTCTTTAGTTAAGATATAAACCTCTGCTTTGAATTTTTTGTGAGGAGTGATTGAACCCGGTTTAGCGATAACCATACCACGACGGATATCAGTTTTTTCAATACCTCTTAATAATAATCCAACATTATCTCCGGCTTCACCTCTATCTAATATTTTTCTAAACATTTCAACTCCGGTTACAGTAGATGTTAATTTTTCATCTCCCATACCAACGATATCTACAGCTTCACCTGAGTTAATAACTCCGGCTTCAATACGTCCTGTAGCTACAGTTCCACGACCTGTAATAGAGAAAACGTCTTCGATTGGCATTAAGAATGGTTTATCTTGGTCACGTACCGGTAAATCAATCCAGTTATCAACTGCTGCCATTAATTCATCAACAGTAGCAACCCATTTTGGATCTCCGTTAAGTGCACCTAAAGCAGAACCTTGGATAACAGGAGTGTTATCTCCGTCATAATCGTAAGAAGATAATAATTCTCTTACTTCCATTTCAACTAAGTCTAATAATTCAGGATCGTCAACCATATCCACTTTGTTCATGAATACAACGATTTTAGGTACGTTTACCTGACGACATAACAAGATGTGCTCTCTTGTTTGAGGCATAGGTCCATCTGTTGCAGCAACTACTAGAATAGCTCCGTCCATTTGAGCAGCACCGGTAACCATGTTTTTTACATAGTCAGCATGCCCCGGACAGTCAACGTGTGCATAGTGACGGTTTTCTGTTTGATATTCTACGTGTGCAGTATTGATTGTGATCCCTCTTTCTTTTTCTTCAGGAGCTGCATCAATTTGAGAGAAATCTCTTTTTTCTGCTAACCCTTTTTCTGCTAATACTTTTGTAATAGCAGCTGTTAAAGTCGTTTTTCCGTGGTCTACGTGACCGATTGTACCTATATTAAGATGTGGTTTGGTACGCTGAAAAGTTTCTTTTGCCATGATAAATATGTTTGTTTATATTTCCAAAAATGAGTGCAAATATACTCAATTTTTTTTAAATAACAATAGCTTATAAAAAATAAATACTTTTTTATAAACAACTGTTTTGTAAATATGTCTTTAAGAAAGTTTAGGCTTATTAATAATTTGTGATTGTATGTTTGGATAATTGAGAGCCAATGACGGGAATTGAACCCGTGACCTCGTCCTTACCAAGGAAGCGCTCTACCCCTGAGCTACATCGGCTGTTAAAAAATTGAGCGGAAGACGAGGGTCGAACTCGCGACATTCAGCTTGGAAGGCTGACGCTCTACCAACTGAGCTACTTCCGCTTATTTTTTGATTACCTTTGTAATTCGGTTGCAAAGGTAGAAATTTTTTTTGAATTACAAAATTTTTTTTAATTTTTTTTGTGGGGAGAGGAGGATTCGAACCTCCGAAGGTAAAAACCAACAGATTTACAGTCTGTCCTCGTTGGCCGCTTGAGTATCTCCCCTTCAAAAACGAGCCGGTAGAGGGATTCGAACCCACGACCCCGAGATTACAAATCACGTGCTCTGGCCAACTGAGCTATACCGGCGTTAAATTTTTTATTTCAAAGAAAATATTTCGTTATTTTTCTAAGATCATTATCTTCGTCTAACGGATTGCAAAGGTAGATAAATTTTTAATATTTCCAAATTTTTATGAAAAAAAAATATGATTTTTTACCTACATTTTTTCTTTCCTTTTGAGTATCATCTTTTTAGCGGCTTCACAGGCTAAATCAATACTTTCTTCAAATGTTGGGGACGTTTTTTTAGCTACTAATTCATCACCGGGAACTTCTAAAACGATTTCCGTAGTCTTATTTTCTTTATTTCCAACGTTTTCCAATTTTAGGAATATATTAGCATTGATAATTTTGTCGTAATATTGATCTAATTTTAAAACTTTTTTATTTAAAAATGCCAATAGGGTGTCTTGTGCATTAAAATTTACTGCTTGTACGTTAATTTTCATCTTTTTTATTTTTAAGCCCAAAAGGATGGGACCGGTTGAATACTTTTTTTAAATCTTCTATTGTATTATGTGTATAAACCTGTGTAGCTGCTAAACTACTGTGACCCAATAATTCTTTTATGGAATTGATTTCGGCTCCGTTGTGTAAGAGATGACTTGCAAAGGTATGACGGAGCATATGCGGACTTTTTTTATCCTTAGTAGTTACCATGCTAACATACCTATGAATTAGGTTATATACATACTTTTCACTTAAAATTTTACCGTTTTTATTGGTAAATAAATATTCATAAGGTATACCAAAATTGATTTTATAGGCTAGAAATGCATTTATTTGCTCTGATAATTTTTGAGTTATAGGAATTAATCTTTCTTTATTTCTTTTTCCTGTAACTCTAATCGTGTGATTTTTTAAATCGATTGTTGAAGTTTTAAGTTGCAGGAGTTCCATTCTTCTGATACCTGTTTGATAAAATATCTCAAATATGAGATGGTTTCTAAGAGTTTCAAAGGAATCTGAATTATCTTTTCCTGCCTCACAAGAATTTATATAAGTTTCGATTGAATAAATTTCATCTTCAGTATAAGGAAGTAAAACTTTCTTCTTTTGTTTAAGATTTTTTAAGTGTAGGGTTGGACTTGTATCCAAATAACCAATTTTAAGCAAAAATTTAAAAAAGCTTCTTATAGAAGAAATTTTTCTATTGATGGAATTTTCCGATAAATTTTTATTGGATAGATGAATAATGAAATTCCTTAGTTGTTTGGCAGTAGCATGTTCTGCATCAGAAATGCTTTCAGATTCTAAAAGAAAGCTTTGAAGATCCAGCAAATCTCTTTCATAACTTTGTATGGTAAGAGGAGAATAATGCTTCTCTAAGGTAAGGTATTCAAGAAATTTTTGTAACATATAAAAAGCCTACTTTTCAAAATTAAAAATAATTTCGAAAAATAGGCTAATATTTTATAGAAAAAGTTTCTTATGCTTCTTCTTGACTTTGCAATCTTTGTTTGTAAGCTGCTCTAATAACCTGTTGTCTTTTAGTAACAGAAGGCTTAATAAACTGTTGTCTTTTTCTTAATTCTTTAACAACACCGGTTTTATCGTATTTTCTTTTATATTTTTTTAGAGCTTTATCAATAGACTCTCCATCTTTTACTGGAATAATTAACATAATAACATCTCTTTTTTGTTCTTCATTTATTTCGAAGTGCAAATATATGAAGATAATTTGCAAACGCAAATTTATTTTTAATATCAACGAAAGATTCGGTTGAATTATTAGAAATATTTTGTTTTCCTTTATAGAGGTATATAACAGTTATAGGGTAATATCTCATTTTTTATAGTAAATTTGAACGTTAAATATAAATATCTAACCAAGTATATATATGAAATCTCAAGAAGATGTTTTAAAAAAGGTAGTTGCCCATGCCAAGGAATATGGGTTTGTTTTTCCTTCCAGTGAAGTTTATGACGGATTATCAGCCATTTATGATTACGGTCAAAATGGTGTTGAATTAAAAAATAATATTAAACAATATTGGTGGAAAGCAATGGTGCAGTTGAATGAAAATATTTTGGGATTGGATTCTGCTATATTTATGCATCCTACAATTTGGAAGGCTTCAGGGCATGTTGATGCGTTTAATGATCCGTTAATTGACAATAAAGACAGTAAAAAGAGATTTCGTGCGGATGTTTTAGTGGAAGATTTTGCGGAGAAGTTTGAAGATAAAGCAAAAAAAGAAATTGAAAAGGCAAGAAAACGATTTGGAGAAGCTTTTGATTTGGAACAGTTTGAGACTACTAATCCTAAAGTTTTAGAATATAGAAAACAAAAAGCAGATATCTTACAAAGATTAGCTAAATCTTTGGAAACTAATTTAGCAGATACTAAAGCTTTAATCGAAGAACTGGAAATTGGTGATCCCGAAACAGGTTCTAAAAACTGGACAGAAGTTCGTCAGTTTAATTTAATGTTTGGGACAAAATTAGGCTCTACTGCTGATTCTGCTACCGATTTATATTTAAGGCCTGAAACGGCACAAGGAATTTTTGTAAATTACTTAAATGTTCAAAAGACAGGAAGAAAAAAATTACCTTTTGGAATTGCACAAATTGGTAAAGCGTTTAGAAATGAAATTGTGGCTAGACAATTCATTTTTAGGATGAGAGAGTTTGAACAGATGGAAATGCAATTTTTTGTTCCTCCGGGCACAGAGCTGTCTTATTTTAAAGAATGGAAAGAAAAACGTTTAAATTGGCATTTAGCTTTAGGATTGGGTAAAGATAACTATAGATTTCACGATCATGAAAAGTTAGCCCATTACGCAAACGCTGCCACCGATATTGAATTTAATTTTCCATTCGGATTTAAAGAATTGGAAGGTATCCATTCCAGAACCGATTTTGATTTATCGGCACATGAAAAATATTCCGGTAAAAAACTTCAATATTTCGATCCGGAACAAAATAAAAGTTATGTTCCTTATGTAGTGGAAACTTCTATAGGATTAGACCGAATGTTTTTAGCTCTTTTATCTAAATGTTTAAAAGACGAAACATTGGAAGATGGCTCATCAAGAGTTGTTTTAAGTTTGCCTCCTGCTTTAGCGCCTAATAAAGTAGCTATATTTCCATTACTTAAAAAAGATGGATTGCCGGAATATGCAGAAAAGATTTTCAATGATTTGAAATTTGATTATAATGTAATGTATGAAGATAAAGACGCCATTGGTAAACGATATAGAAGACAAGATGCTATCGGTACTCCTTACTGTATTACCGTAGATCATGACACGCTTTCCGATCATACGGTTACTATAAGAAACAGAGATACTATGAAACAGGAAAGAGTTTCAGTAGATTCCTTACGAACTATTTTAGGAGAGAATGTTGAATTAAAATCTCTTTTAAAGAAAATATAACCATAATATGCTTCCGTTACTAACGGGACATATACTTATTCCTATCTTTTACTATTTTCAATTATAAATTAATTTTTATAATATAGGAAGATAGGAATATTTATTTATACATATTTAATTTAATTCTTACTTATTAAATCACTAACATAAATACGACGGATTTCATACATTTACAATTATGAAAGATTATACATATACTTATAAAATTTCAGCAGATGATTATCTTACTCATCAGCTTTTTAGTGCTTCGATGAATGAAATAGTAAAACAACAAAGGAAAAAAGGCCTACTTTTATGGACTTCCGCTTTTTTTGTACTTGCTGTAATTTTTGTTTTTTTAAAAAACTATGCATTAGCCGCTTATTTTGGAGTATTTGGAATTGGTTTTATATTTATTTATCCGATTTATTCTCGTTGGATATATAAAAGATTTTATAAACGTTTTGTTTATAGAAATTTTAATAAAACACAATTAGAGACCATTGGACTTACTTTTACAACGGATGATATAATCCTTTCCAACGGTGAAAATGAAGGAAAAATACCTATTTCCGGTATAGAACTAATCTATGAAATTCCTTCGCATTTTTTTATAAAGTTAGACAGGGGAAGAAATATTATTATTCCTAAATCTCAAATTGAAACTAAAGACACACTTACTAAAACTCTTACTGATTTAGCTGAATCAAAATCGATCCCGTATAAAAGAATGTTAGATTGGAAATGGAAATAATTTCGATTAAGACCTTTTACTGTTTAACTATGGTTAATACATTATGTAAAGGTATAGGCTAAGTAATTTTAAATTTATAAAATTGTTTAGGTGAGATGTATAAATTGAACGTATATTTTTTATCTTTGAATTCCAACCTAATAGAAAAATAAATCATGAGTAATTTCGATATAGTAATCATTGGATCGGGGCCCGGGGGGTATGTCTCAGCCATTCGTTGTGCACAATTAGGATTTAAAACCGCATTGGTCGAAAAATATTCCCATTTAGGAGGCACCTGTTTACATGTGGGATGTATTCCTTCTAAATCCTTGCTAGATGCTTCCGAGCTTTATGATAAAGCTTTACACCAATTTAAAGACTTCGGGATTGAAATTACTAAGCCAACGATTGATTTTAGCAGAATGATTCAACGGAAAAATGAAGTCGTTGAACAAACAGGTAAAGGAATCGATTATTTAATGGATAAAAATAAGATTACGGTTTTTCATGGTTTGGGTTCTTTTAAATCTCCCAATCAATTGGAAGTTAAAGATGAAAAAGGAAATATAAAAATCCTTGAAGCTCGATATTTCATCATAGCAACCGGTTCCAAACCTGCAAACCTTCCGTTTGCTCCCGCAGATAAAGAACGTTTGATCACTTCGACAGAGGCATTAAATCTTAAAGAAATACCTAAGCATTTATTGGTTATCGGGGGAGGAGTTATCGGATTAGAACTAGGATCTGTATACAAAAGGTTAGGAGCAGAAGTGACCGTCATTGAATTTTTAGACCGGTTAATTCCTACTATGGATGGCGGTTTATCTAAGGAATTACTGAAAGTGTTAAAAAAACAAGGAATGAAATTTTCTTTATCCACTCAAGTTACCAAGATAGAACGTAAGGGAGATAAAATATTTGTTCAAGCTGTGGAAAAGAACGGCAAGGAAATCAGGTTTGAGGGTGATTATTGTTTAGTCGCTGTCGGAAGGAAACCCTATACTGAAAATCTTGGATTGGAAAAGGCAGGTATTGAATTGGATGATCAAGGAAGAATAAAAGTAAATGAACATTTGCAAACGAACATTCCGAATATATATGCTATAGGAGATGTGGTTCGTGGACCAATGTTGGCACACAAGGCGGAAGAAGAAGGAGTTTTAGTTGCCGAACAGTTAGCAGGACAAAAACCTCATATAGATTATAATCTTATACCCGCTGTGGTATATACCTGGCCGGAAGTTGCGGGAGTAGGAAAAACTGAAGAACAATTATTAAAGGAGGGGCGTAGTTACAAAATAGGACAATTTCCCATTCGTGCTTTAGGAAGGGCTCGAGCCAGTGGCGATACGGACGGATTTGTAAAAATATTGGCTGATGAGGCTACCGATGAAGTATTGGGAATTCATATGATAGCCGCTCGTGCTGCCGATTTAATTGCGGATGCCGTGACTTTATTAGAATATCGAGCATCTGCTGAAGATATCGCTAGAATGAGCCATGCACATCCTACCTATGCTGAAGCCATAAAAGAGGCTGCCTTAGAAGCTACCGAAAAAAGAGCAATTCACAGTTAAAATAGTTATAACATCAGATTAAAAAAACACTTTCAATATTATTTGAGAGTGTTTTTTTATTTTTTATCAATTCAGTTAAATAAAACAAATGATTTGAATAAAATCAGTAAAATAAAAAAAGAGATTTTAACACTAAAACCTCTTTAAATTATTATCTAAATTGAAATCCTTTATTTATTCAATAACTTTTCCAATAATTCATCTTTTTCTTTCAGCATGCGCTCGTATAAAGCCTCCTTTTCGTTATAGAGTTCTACAATTTTATCAATAGGATTGAAGGTACAATTTATTGGATTATTTAAAAATGAACTTTCTACTTTATCATTAAAAGTGTTTATATAATTGAAAGTAGCTTCATCATTCATATTTTTAATAGCATCAATCGGAACGTTAAGAGTTTTGGCTACTTTTTTTAGTGTAGAATCATCGATAAATTCTTTTTGCTCAAGTTCAGAAACGGATTGTTGGGTAATATCCAAATCAATAGCGATCGCCTCTTGTTTTATACCTAACATTTCGCGCAATCGTTTGATATTTCTACCATGATGTGTTTTTTGAGGAGCAATATCTAATTTCATTCTGTGTTACTATTTATTTATGTATACAAAAATACTAAAAATACGGCTAAAAATAATGTATTTGTGAAATACATCTCATTAATTGTATTATACAAGTAAGTACTTGTAAAATACCATCTCAATAATGAGCTAATTTTGACAATATAATAACAAATGAGAATGACAGATACTAAAGATTTTTGGCTTGATAAAGCGCGTCATTATTTACAATCTTCTCAAGGAACAGAGGATCTTGGATCGGGAGTTGCGTTTGAAAATTATGTGCAGTTGGGAGCTTTGCTTTACTCCATTATTCATATTTCACAAAAATCGTTGTTTTTTAAAGAAGATAAATTAGAAGAAGAGGTGCGTACAGATATATATAATCTATTGGATATAGCTAAAAAATTAATTCCACGTTCCGAATTGGAATTTTTGGATGAAATTAGAAAGGAAATAGCGTAATATCTAGTTATTGTTAGTTTTAAAAAACCGGAATGATTTTTAAAATCATTCCGGTTTGATATATGTAACATTTTAAAATGAAAAATTATTTATTTTTATAAAAGTTATATACTACCTGAGAAATATCGGCAATCATTCGAGCATTGGTTTTGTCGTCTTCTTTGGAATCTTTAATAAATACTGCAATAGAATATTGTTTCCCATTGGGTAAATAAACAAAACCGATGTCGTTATCGGCGGCTTTTAAACCTTCCAAATTTCTGGAAGAACTGCCGGATTTATGTCCAATTAAAACTTTTTTTGGTAAAAGAGCTTTTAACTTATCCGAACCTGTTTCAGATTCTGTCATTGCTTGGAATAAGAAATCTTTATAATTTTTACAAAAGATATCTTTATTTATAAAAATATCCAATAAACGGGCAGCTTCTAACGGAGTCGTCCAATTTATATATTGGTTATTAAAATCTTTGCTCATTTCCTCTTCGGTTGCTTGAATGGAAAAATTTTTACTTCCTAGTGTACGTAAATACAGATCTGTCATTTTAGTACCGTTCATATAATAATATAAAGCATCAGAGGCATTGTTGTCACTTTTGGAAACCGTATAATTTAACAAATCGCCAATAGGAATAGTAAAATTGCCTTCAGGATGCTCTTTTGCTAAAGGGCTGTAAGTATCTTTTTTTATGTCTGATTTTTTCAGATAAATATTAGATTCCAAAGAAAGTAAATTTTTGTTCATATAGTCCAACAAAGCAAGTGCTTGATGAAATTTAAAAACGCTCATCGCCGGATACTCCATATCGTTATTAACTGTTAAGGTATCTTTTCCGTCGAAAATTACGGCCACTCCCACAGTGGCTTTCTTATTCTTAGTAATGGAATGAATTTTTTTTTCTAAACTTTGCATTTGCGCTTGTAGAACACAAAAAGGCATTGAAAGAAAAAATAGTAATTTAAAATATTTCATAAGATAAAGTTAAATGCAATTTTTTAAATAAAGAAATTATTTTTTATTTCATTAATAAAATTTATTTCTTAATTGCTTTCTTTTCTCTAACTAATGCATTTTTTTTATCTTTATATGTTCTTTCAAGTTCGTTTTTTTGAATTTTTATTTCATTTTTGCTTAATTGACGGTTATTTTCAATTCTTTCTTTATCTCTTTTATGTCTTTCTTCTAATTGATCAATTTGAGCGTCTAATTCTTTTTTCTTTTTGTCGGCAAGCTCTGAGTGGTGATCGTATGCATGATCATGAGAGTTCGAGTAATTTAAATTATCTTGTTTTTGTTGAAGTGAAAGTTCACGTTTTTTTTGTGCTTTTTCGTATCCGGATAAATTTTGATTTTTGCCTATCTCTTTATATTGTCTACCGTATTCTTTGTTCATTTCTTTTCTTCCGGATTGAGCAAAGGCAGATGTGGACAGCATTAATAGAAATGCTAAGGTTAAAAACTTGTTCATTATTATTTTGGTTTTATAAAATTAATTAACAAAGAAAACCAATCTAAAAATATGCCAGTTTTAAAAGCTTTTATGTGTTTAATTACTAGCTACATAACTGTAATTTCGTAAATCATTTGAGGTAAAATTAATTAAAATTAAGATAAAAATTCTTCAATTTCATCAATAGATAAATTTTTCTGATCGCCCGTTTTTATATTTTTAAGTGTTACTGTATTCGTATTAATTTCATCTTCTCCATAAAAGGCTACAAAAGATATTTCCTTTTTTTCTGCGTAGCTAAATTGTTTTTGAAGTTTAGATTTTTCAGGATATAAATCACAAGCAATGTTTTTACTTCTAAGTTCTTTAATTAGTTTCAATGCTTGAAGACATTCATTTTCACCGAAATTGAAAAAGAGAATTTGTTTTTGATGTAATGTAGCCTCAGGGAAAAGATTAAGTTCTTCCATAACCAAATATATTCGATCCAATCCGAAAGAAATACCTACTCCCGGCATGTTTTTAACTCCGAATATTTCGGTGAGGTTGTCATATCGTCCACCTCCGCCAATTGATCCCATGGAGATATTTTTAGCTTTCACTTCATAAATTGTTCCGGTATAATAATCCAAACCTCGCGCAAGGGTGAGGTTGAAGATCAGTTCTGCAGAGGTAAGACCAATTTCTTTTACCCGATTGTAGATAAATTCCATTTCTTGTATACCTTCTTGCCCTATTTCAATATCTGTGAGTATATCTTTAAGTTGAGAAATTTTTTCTTCAAAAGTTCCTGAAAGTTCAATAATCGGAATAAGTTTTTGTAAAGAATCTTGTCCAATACCTTTAGTTGACATTTCTTCTAAAACTTTATCTAAACCAATCTTGTCCAACTTGTCCAAAGCAACGGTAAAATCGATTAATTGATTTTCGATAGATGCATATTGAGCGACAGCTGCCAATAACTTTCGATTGTTTACATGAATTTCAATTGGAATATGTAAATCCGAAAAAGCCGAATCATATAATAAAGTAAGATTTACTTCATGCCACAAACTGGCTGAACCGACAATATCGGCATCGCATTGATAAAATTCACGGTATCGTCCTTTTTGAGGTCGATCTGCTCTCCACACCGGTTGTATTTGGTATCTTTTGAAAGGTAGAGGAAGTTGCCCGTGATTCATGGCAACGTAACGTGCAAAAGGTACGGTAAGATCATACCGCAAAGCTTTTTCTGAAATAGAACCGATTATATTTTTGGAACTCCATTGAGACATATCCGGATTCTTTTTTTTCGCTTCAGCCAGAAAATCACCGCTGTTTAATATTTTAAAAATTAAACGATCTCCTTCTTCTCCATATTTACCGGTTAATGTATCTAAATTTTCAAAAGAAGGAGTTTCCAACGGTTGAAAGCAAAATTTTTCAAAATTGGATTGCAACTTAGTAATTATGTATCTTCTCTTTTGTAATTCTTTAGCGGTAAAATCTCTGGTGCCTTTAGGAATTCCGGGTTTCATTTCTTTATGTCTTATTTTTAAAACAAAGGTATAGAAATGTTTTGATTTTTTTTTAGGTAAATAAGGCAAAAAAAAGAGCATAAAAATATGCTCCTTTTTACATGTATATTGAAATATAAAATTTTTACCTGAAAGGAGAGGTAAGAGGAATTTCGGAATCCGGTTGTTTCGTAATTCGGTTTCGTAAATCTCTACGCGTAATTTCAATTATCCAGGTCCAGAACGCATGTCCGAAAAATTCTGAGAAATGTTCTGCAAAAGGCTGATCCCACGGGGCAGGTACCGTTCCCAGTATTGGCATTATAATAATATGGAACATTATATAAATAAATATTCCGAAGGCAGTTCCCTGCCATAATTTAATTTTAGGATAATATTCTGCAACTAGGCAATAGAATATTGCACAGATAATTGAGAAGGAAAAGTGAATAATAAAGCTCATGATCGGTCGCGGATTATCATTAAAATAATACATGAGATGGGAAAGGTCATGAGACATTCCCAGTTGTTCCAGGAGGTGTTGCGGCGGATTGGTCATATCTCTTTCGGGAGTACGGGGAGGAAATGGAACTTCCCAACCGAATTTGATAAAACCTGAAATGATTCCTGAAATGATTCCTACCCATACGGCAACATTTTTCTTAGGATGTAAAGCATTTTTCATAAACAGAATTATATAAATGATTAATTAAAATAATAATGTAATTTTTTGATACTAATGTATGCTATTTAAAAACATATGTTTAAAATTATTTTCAAAAAAAATGCCTAAAATTTCACATTTATTCAGTATAATACTAATTAAATTACAATTTTATTCATGAAATTGATAGGATGGTTAAATAGTGTTTACTTATTTCTGTATTACCAAAGTTTTAGTAATTATTTAAGGAACTATGATTTTAGCATAAATATATTCAATGTGTTTATGTAACCAGTTCACAGGGGTATATATTAAAATATTGATAATATTAAATTTATTAAATTCGCATTCAAAAATTGATTGTATAATGCATATTCCTGATATTCCCAGTTATTTTGCCTTAAAAGCGATTCACATTATTTTTATGGTAAGCTATTTTGCGGGGATTTTTTACTTAATACGTTTATTTGTTTACTTTATAGATACCAATGAAAAACCGGAGCTTGAGCGTGAGATTCTTAGAAAGCAATACATATATATGATTTCTCGTTTATGGGATATCATAACGGTACCGGCAGGAATTATAATGCTTATTACCGGAACATTAATGATGATTAATACCCGCGGGGATATTACTTTTTACATTTTAAGAGAACCTTGGTTCCATATTAAGCTGGTATTTGTTGGAGCGTTGGCTCTATATCATTACTGGAGTTGGAGGTGTATTAGGAGAATAAAGGCCGGAAAATTCAATACGACTTCTATTAAGCTCCGTATGATGAATGAAGTTGCTACTATTATTTTATTTGCCGTAATATTTATAGTTATTTTTAAACAATATTTTATGGGAATGTGGCTAAGCTTATTGATCAGTTTTATTGTTCTGGTTCTTGTAATTATGTTGGTTGTAAAATTAGTTAACAGAAAAAAGAAAAAGTAAGAATCGTATGTTTTCAATTTTTAAAAAAGAACTTTGGGCATATTTTGGAACATTAGGAGCTTATATTGTTTCGGCTGCTTTCTTGTTAATCTGTTCGTTATTTTTATGGTTTTTCGATAATGATTTTAATGTTTTCAATGTAGGACTGGCTACATTAAATAACTTTTTTATACTTGCTCCCTGGGTGCTGATGTTCCTATTACCTGCCTTGACAATGAAAAGCATTGCGGAAGAAGAGCAAAACGGTACTTTGGTCTGGTTATTTTCTCAACCTTTGTCTGTTTCATCTATTGTTTTAGGTAAATATTGGGCGATTCTGATTTTAGTCTTATTTTCTTTACTTCCTACTTTTACCTATGTTTATACGATTAATTATTTGAGTTTACCGAAAGGAAATATAGATTCAGGAATCATTGTTAGCGGATATATCGGATTACTCTTTTTGTCTATGACCTTTGCTTCAATTGGTATTTTTTGTTCTTCTTTAGTAAAAAATCAGGTATTAGCGTTTGTAACGGGTGTCTTTTTTTGTTTTATTTGTTTTTATGGATTTGAAAATTTGGCATCGTATAATCTGCTAGGAAATTTAGATTATACCTTGCAAAAAATAGGATTCTTTCAACATTATACCAGTTTTACCAAAGGGATTGTAGATACAAGAGATATAGGTTATTTTATCTTTGTAATAGTTGTTTTTCTTTTATTATCGATTCGAATAATCAACAGCAAAAAGTAATGAGATATTTAAAAAAGATAAATATTAGCTTAGTATTCCTACTTATTGCAGGACTTATATTGGCTAGTGGTTTTTTTTATAAAAGGTTTGACTTAACTTCGGATAAACGATATACGTTAACTGAAAGTACACGTCAAGTATTAAAAAAAATTGATGAGCCGATGCAGATTGATGTATATTTAGAAGGAGATTTTCCTGCAGATTTTAAACAACTGCAGTCTGAAACTCTCAGTCTGCTGGACGAATTTAAAAGGTTAAATTCCAATATTAATTTTCAATTAATAGATCCAATAAAGGAAAAATTATCACAAGAGACATTAGAAGCTATGGGTATGGCTCCTTCGGCTCTGCGGGTTGAAAAAGATGGAGCATCATCTCAACTAATTTTATTTCCTTATGCTACCATAAAATATAAAGGCAATGGGCAAACAGTCCCCTTAATAATTTCTCAGGCAGGAATAACAGGAGATGAGCAAATGGCTAAATCTATAGAAAACCTGGAATACGGTTTTATCAGTGCTATTGATAAGTTATCCAATAAACGTTTGAAAAGTGTAGGTATTTTAGTAAATCAAAAAGAACTGAACCGATTGGAAATGTTCAGCCTGGCTAACAGGATTCATCAAAGTTATAACTTCGGACCTATTTTTCCTAAAGATAGTCAGACCTTGTCACTTCAGGATTTACCAACTCTTAAGAAATTTGACGCCATACTGATTGCCAAACCAAGAAAAGCTTTTACTGATAAGGAAAAACTAACGATTGACCAATATATCATGAGTGGAGGTAAAACACTATGGGCAATTGATCAAGTTAATGCCGAAATGGATACTTTGCTTAAGTCCAGTAAAATATTGGCTTATCCGTATGATCTTAATTTAACTGATTTATTATTTTCTTACGGAGTAAGGATAAATTCCGGAATTGTTAAGGATATAAAAAATCCTACCTATATAAATTTACAGGTTGGAGAAATACAAGGAAATGCACAAAATGCAAGAGTACCTTGGGTATATTTTCCTATGGGATTTTCATTGAATAATCATCCGATAACCAAAAACATTAATCCGGTATCCTTTCAGTTTCCTACTTCCATAGATACCTTAGATACTCCCGGAGTTAAAAAAACAATTCTCTATCAAAGTTCTTCCTATACGTCGCTTCAAGGAGTACCCTCCTATATATCACTTGAAGAAGCAAAATTATTTGAAAGAGACAACGTAAATTGGAACGAATACAATAAAGGTCCTAAGATATTGGGAGTTTTGCTTGAAGGTAAATTTACCTCGGCATACAAGGATAGGATAGAGTCTAGCGGAATTAAAAATTTTGTGGACCGGTCAAACAATAATAAGATGATTGTTATATCCGATGGAGACATAGCAAGAAATCAGGTGATAAAAGGTCAACCCTTGCCTTTAGGTTTTGATTATTCAACAGGTATTACTTATGGAAACGAAGAATTTTTAATAAACGCCCTGGACTATTTATTAGATGATCACGGTTTAATGCTTTTAAGAAACAGGACGGTACAAATGAGAATGCTGAATAAGCCTCTAATTGTTCAGGAAAAATCATATTGGCAATGGTTAAATTTAGGGGTTCCTATCGTTTTAGTCAGTATCGTAGGGGGGGCTTTTATATTTGTAAGAAGAAAAAAGTTTAGTAAAAAATAATTATGGCTGTATTATATTTACTTCCTGCCTATTTAGGTGAAACCTCTCCCAAAGATATATTTTCTCCGAGAGAAATCGAACTATTACATACGTTAAAATTTTTTGTTGCTGAAAATCAAAAATCGGCTAGAAAATTTATTAAATTTTTGTGTCCGGATATAATTCAAAGCGAATTAAGTATTTCAATATTAGATAAAAGAACCACGGAAAATGAATTGGATTATCTTTCACAGCCTTTGAAAAATGGGGAGGATGTTGGATTAATTTCAGAAGCGGGATTACCTTGCATAGCAGATCCGGGTAATATTTTAGTTTCTTGGTGTCACAGACACGATATTCGAGTAGTTCCTATTACAGGTCCTTCTTCCATTATATTAGCTTTAATAGCCAGTGGCTTGAATGGTCAAAATTTTGCTTTTAACGGTTATCTTCCCATAGATTCCTATGAAAGGAAAAAGACAATAGTAAATCTTGAAAAGGTTAGCAGAAATCAAGGATCTGCACAAATCTTTATGGAAACACCGTATCGCAATCAAGCGTTATTTGATGACTTAATTAAATACTTAAATCCAAAAACTTCTTTATGTATTGCCACGAATGTTACTCTTCCTAACGAGTCTATTAAAACATTATATTGCAAAGATTGGAAAGCTAAAAAACCAAATTTTCACAAAGAACCCACCATTTTTATAGTACAAGCTTAAATTTTATTTTACACTTTAGCGTGTTTATCTATCTAAAATTGAGGGGTAATAAAAAACGTACTATTTACACTATAAAATAATTTTATTAATAAAACCTTTTATAGAACCATAATTAGATTATTTTTGCATCAAGAAAGTAAGAGATATCTTTAAAAAGATTTTTAATGATCTTTCAAGACATGATTACTTAAATGTAATCGCTTTCTCATTTTTTTGTGGTTTTAGTTTGAGGTCGCTTATGCGACCTTTTTTTATTAAAAAAAACAGATGTTTTAAGTTACCAACTATTCTAAAGAATAACCGATGAATTTTTTTGTCAATAAGCGGGTCTGATCTTTCTTAAAAACTTTTTTTCTCAACCGGGTAACGGGCAGTAATCCATTTTCATCACTAAGAATAAAAAATTCATCTGCAGATTGAGCTTCGAAAGGAGATATTGGGGCTTCTTTAAAGATGTAATTTGTTTTTTCTCGTAGAAAAAGGATGTAATTTTTCTTTAAAACAGATTGGATGGCTCCCTCAGTAGAAGGAGGGGAAACAATTATATTATCTTGAATTAAAAATATATTGCCTAATACAGATCTAGCTATTCTTTTTTCACTATTCAGCAAAATAACGTCCTGTAACTCATTTTCTATTGCATATTGTTCTGCTATGCTATTAAGAGGCTGATAAATTAATAAATCAGACAATAAATTGGGATATATAAGAACTTCTTTATAAACATCAACTTCATTTTCAGTAGTTACAAAGAAATTTTTATGGGGTACAATTTGTATTATAAATGAAGGGGGATGATTTTGGATATTTCTATAAATTGTTATTTTTACTCTACCTTCTGTGGTGTTTAATTTTTCAGAGAGTATTTTAATTTGATTTTCAAATAATTCAGGAGTAAAAGCTAGAGGTATATCTATCCTCATTTTTCTCATGGATGCCATCAATTGGAAATATACATATTCCCAATAAAGGAGTTTATTTTGAAATAGCCAACAGAAACCATTTACAAAATCCCCGGAAAAATAATTGTTTTCAGTGTAATTGATTACTAATTGATTTTCTTCAATACATTTTTGATTGAAAATAATTTTCATACTAAATAATTAGTATTTTTTTGTGTTAGTAGTTTTTTTGTTGGCCCTAATACGGGGATTAATTATTATTTAAGAACCTATAATCTTTTTTAGGTCTTCAATTAAATTTTCCCAATATAATTTAGAGTGTTCTAAGTCGCTTTCTTCGGCAAAATCAGTAATTACAAGAGCTACGTCACTGGTTACATCATCAACATGTATCGCAAGTTCCCAAAAATATTTGGTTCCTTCATCTTCTTCCCATCTGAAACGCACAAATGATTCTTCTTTATATCGTATTAAGTTGGCTGATTCTTCTTGATCTCCCCATACAAAAGTAAATTTATCTCCTCTTTCAATTACGTCATCTGCTAACCATTCACTCATACCTGAAGAAGTTCCAATATATTCAAACAAAAGAGTAGTGGAACATTTCATAGCAAATTCTAATTGGTATTTTATCTTATTCATATTAATATTTAGATTTCAAGTTGCAATATATAAATTTGTTCTATATTTTAAAAATTATATTGCTTAATGAAAAAGTTTTGATTTTACTTCATGATATTTAAGTTTTGATAGTAATAGTAGGATTTTGCAATATAAATAAGAAAAAAATAAATCAATTTTATGTTGCATGAATAAAATATTATAATTTCATTAACATTTTTTAGGTTTTTTTAAAATTTTATATATACATTTGTTCCCTAAGAAGTTGTCTTGGTTGAAAATTGAAATTATTAGATATATAGAATAAAATTTTACTCTATTAACTAACAAATATCATAAGTGATGATAAAAAGAACTGACTGTGAATTAGTTCATTCTTATATTAATGGAAATGAAAATGCTCTTAAAACATTGTTGGATAGGCATAAGTTAAAGATATATAATTATATCAATCGAAAGGTTAATAACCCGGAGTTAGCTGAAGATCTATTTCAAGATGTTTTTATAAAAGTTATATTAACTCTTAAGGAGAAAAAATATAACGAAGAAGGGAAGTTTCTACCATGGGTTTTGAGAATTTCACATAATTTAATTATCGATCATTTTAGGGTTTCGAATAAAACGAAAATAATTAACGAATCCAGTGGACAGAATGAGGATTATAATATATTTGATTTTGTAAAAGTATCCGAACTATCCATAGAGGATTTAATAATAAATGAGCAAATTAACCTGGATCTTAAAAGACTTATAAATGAGCTGTCTGAAGATCAAAAAGAAGTTTTAGAATTACGCTTTTATAAAGGTTTAAGCTTCAAAGAAATTGCAGAAGAAACAAATGTCGGGATTAATACGGCATTAGGAAGAATGAGATATGCAATTTTAAATCTAAGAAAACTAATTGAGACCAAAAATTTAACATTCATTTACAATAATAAAATTTAATTTAATATCGTTATCTATACTATAACAACTAGTAAAGAACAATATTCAATGTACAAAAAATCTATTAATTTGTCAAATGAAAGGAGAGGTCCTTCCGATTATACTATAAATTTAATTTTAAACTTTTCAAAAAGTATAAAAATTATTGAATTAAATAAAATTAAACAGTCAGTAATTTATTGCAATTAAAAGCTGCCGGTAGATATATATAATTTCAAAAATTATATATATCTATTAGTTTTTTACATTAATTTTCTGAAATATCATTATTTTTTTGGAAAAATAACTTAACTACTACAGGGGCGGTGGTTACTATAACCATTACTAATACTATAGTTTCAATATAACGTTTCAAATCGAAATTAAATTCCTTAAGGAATATTTGGTAAAGGTAATGTCCCGCAAATAATAAGGAAAAAGACCAAGCCGTTGATCCCAAAACATTATACAATAAGTATTTACCCTTATTCATCTGAACAATTCCGGCAATTATAGGTGCAAATGTTCTCAAAATAGGTAGAAACCGAGCAAGAATAATGGCTCTTCCCCCATGTTTTTCATAAAATTCTTTTGCTTGGAAAAGATATTTTTTTTTGAATAAAAAGGTATCTTTTTTATTATAAAGATAAGTTCCGCTTTTTTTTCCAAACCAATAACCTATTTCATTACCAATTATACCGGCAATTGAAATTAGGCACGATAATAAAAAAACACTTAAAAAATCTGATTCAATATAAAAAATTTCTCGAATTAATTCCTTACTGTATATACCTGAGAGAAATAATAAACTATCTCCGGGAAGGAAAAATCCGGCAAAGAGACCCGTTTCAGCAAAAACTATAAATAAAACTAAATAAATACCGCCTAACTTTATATAAAACTCCGGATTAACTAATTGGCCCCAACTAAAATCATTCATAGGAACAAAGAAAAATTAAATATTAACAGGTGCAAAGATATTAATATTTAATTAAGAAAAATATTGTTATAGGAGTTCGATGTTGTGTTAAAAAAATTAACATATTTATAATTAATGGCTACCCAAAAAAATAATAGGTAATAAAAATGGCTGTGATTACGCCTAATAAATCGGTCAGCAAACCTGCAGAAAGAGAATATCTAATTCTTTTAATACCAACACTTCCAAAATAAAGAGCAACTATATAGAAAGTAGTATCTGCACTTCCCTGAAATATACAAGTAAGTCTTCCTACAAAAGAATCAGCACCATAATTTTGCATGGCCTCAATCATCAATGCACGGCTACCACTCCCACTAAGGGGCTTCATTAAAGCAGTAGGGAGTGCAGGTAAAAAATCGGTATTGATATGTAACGAGGATAAGCAATAAGAAATAGAATCAATTAGATAATCCATTATACCACTGGTTCTCAATAAACTGATAGCAGCCAACATGGCTACTAAATAAGGAATTATTTTTACAGATACTCCGAAACCTTCTTTAGCACCATCAATAAAACTATCAAAAACATTTATTTTTTTTATAAAAGCGCCTGTAATAAATACAACGGGAATTAGTAATAAAAGTACGTTGCTAATCACTCGAGAGGCTGTACCACGCTCAAAATTTATATATTCTTGGTTAGTTTTACTGATCAACTCAGGTGTTATTTTTTTATCTTTTATGTTAATCTCTTTCTGAAATGAATCAGGATATAATTTAACGAAATCTTCTACAGTTACATTTTCAATCGATAAAGTTTGAGGGTTGATATGAGATACATACTCGACAGCATATTTTGTCCGAGAATCTGTGGAATATTTTATGAAATAGGAAAGCCCAAAAATCAGTACTAGAGCCCCTAGTAGACCGATCAATATTTGGCGACTAAATAAGTTTAAGCGTTGTTTAATTCCTACTATAATTATACCGAATAAAGTTGTGCAAAAAGTTCCCACAATACATGGTACGAATATATCGGTAGGATCTTGTGCACCATTTAAATAACGGTAGAGCATAATGGAAGTCGGGATTAAAGTTAGTCCAGAAGTATGCAAAACTAAAAACATGATCTGTGCATCCGTTGCAGTATCTTTTTTAGTATTCAGCGCTTGCAAACTGTCCATTGCTTTTAATCCTAAAGGAGTGGCGGCATTATCCAGCCCAAGAAGATTGGCACTAAAATTCATCATCATATTTCCTATTGCAGGATGACCTTTGGGAATGGAAGGAAATAATTTGGAAAAAAAAGGGGAAACCAGTTTAGAGAGAAAACGTATAGCGCCTGCATTTTCACCAATTTTCATTATTCCTAACCAGAAAGTCATCATTCCTGCCAAAGGTAAAGCTATATCCATTACTGCTACTTTAGTAGTACTAAATAACCCGTCAACCATATGTTTAAAGATTACCGTATCTCCTAAAAACAGGAACTTAAGAATTCCTACAAAAAAAGATAAGATAATAAAGGCAATCCAAATATAATTAAGGGTCATTTATTTGAGGAGATTATAAATTTTTAGGTAATGGATTAAAAAAAGAAAAGCTAATAATTATTAGCTTTTTCTTTGTTTTTTATATTTTATTTAACTTCTTTATTCATTAACATGTCAACACAATGTGAAATGGTATTTTTTAAATCTTTTCTGTGTGCTATAATGTCTATAAAGCCTTTTTCTAATAGGAATTCAGAAGATTGGAAACCTGGAGGTAAATCTTTTCCGATAGTTTCTTTAATTACTCTTGGTCCTGCAAATCCGATCAATGCGCCGGGTTCTGCAATTATAATATCACCGGTAGAACCATATGAAGCGGTTATTCCTCCAAAGGTTGGATCGGTTAGTACAGATATATAAGGAAGTCCGGCATCACTTAATTGAGCTAATTTAGCTTCAACCTTCGCCAATTGCATTAAAGATAGCCCTGCTTCTTGCATTCTAGCACCTCCGGATTGACTTATAATTACATAAGGTAATTTATTTTTAATACAGTAATCGATGGCTCTTCTAATTTTTTCTCCAACCGCAGATCCCACAGATCCTCCGATGAAACTAAAGTCCATACAAGAAATATAAATTTCTTTTCCATTTACTTTACCTACAGCATTTCTTATGGCTTCAGTTAAATTAGTTTTAGATTGTGCTTCCTTTAATCGATCTTTATACGGTTTGGAATCGACGAAATTTAAAGAATCTTTGCTGTGAACTTTTACGTCAAGTTCTTTAAATTTACCATTATCAAATAAAATCTGGAAATATTGGGAACTACCAATTCTAACATGAAAATCATCTTCCGGACTTACATAGAAATTAGCTGTTAATTGATCTGTTTCAATAATTTTTCCGGATGGAGTTTTATAGTATAATCCCTCAGGAACCTCTCTCTTTTCGCTAATGTCAGTACTGATGTTTTTTTTCTGTCTAGTAAACCATCTCATATATTCTGTTTTACATTTAGATTGTAAATATAGGAAAAAATTGTACAAACGGAATTTTATGTTAAAAAATCCTTAATAGGATTAATCAATCGTGTTTATGACTACCGTGTCTTTGCATTTAGTAAATGTAACTTTTAAGCTTTCATAATGAAGAACATAATGAGGACAAGGCAATGCTTGAGCATTACTCATCTTAAAATTTATTTTACCTTTACTAAGAACCGTATCTTTTATAAAATTGAGAGATATTTTTTTTAGTTTAAGACTTTCCAGACTTTGATTTGAAAACTTTAATGGTTTAGTTTTTATTTCAGCTAAAACCCTGTCATTGGGCAAGTATGACCATGAAAATACCTTATTTCCAAATACAAATAATATAAATACAAGACCCATAAAAAAACCCGTAAGATAGAGTCTTAATCTTTTAGAAAATGACATGCTTAAATAATTAGTAAGTGAATGTCTTGGTAGGGTAGGTCATACCAAGAAGATATCTGTCTATTAGTTATTCTGCCTTTGTACATATAAATGCCTTGACAAATTCCACGGTTTTTTCTAAACATAGCTTCAAATCCTCCTTGATTATTCAGATTGAGAAAATAACTTAAAAAGAAATTACTTAAAGCTTTTGAAGCGGTTCTTGCAAATTTAGAAGTGATGTTGGGAACACAATAATGTAGGACTTCATGTTTAATAAAAGCTTCATTTTTAGCATTTATTTCTGAAGTTTCAAAAACGCCTCCGTTATCGATGCTTATATCAATGACAACTGATCCCGGTTTCATTCTTTTAACAGTATTTTCTGGTACAATAATCGGAGCCCTAAGTTCTCCCTTTAAGCAACCAATGGCAACATCACAGCGAATTAACGCTTTGCTGAGCTCTTTCGGGTCTATCGTAGACGTATATAACCGTCTTCCCAGTAATTCTTGAAGTCTTCTAAGTCGAGTAAGAGAATTGTCAAACACTTTTACGGTGGCCCCTAATCCTAAAGCCGAACGTGCGGCGCTTTCTCCAACATTTCCTGCTCCTATAATTACTACGTTGGATGGTCTAACGCCGGTTATTCCTCCTAGTAAAAGTCCATTTCCCCCATGAGTTGAAGATAATAATTCAGCGGCGATAAGTATGCTGGAAACTCCTGCTATTTCACCAATAAGTCGTACAATGGATAATTCATTATGGCTGTCTCGTATATATTCAAATCCTAAAGCCGTAATCTTTTTTTTAGAAAGTTCTTCGAAATACTCTTTGCATTGAGTATTTATTTGTACAGCTGAAATCAAATAGGAGTTTGGCTGCAGGTGCTTTATCTGATCTGTAGATAAAGGTTCAACTTTTAAAATGATGGGTTGAGACAGAACCTCTCTAGGATCGTATGAAATTTTTGCCCCTGCTTCGCAATATAAAGCATCGGAATAATGAGCCCCTAAACCGGCTCCACTTTCCATTATAATTTCAATACCATTAGAGCTTAGAACCGATACAGCATCGGGAGTGAGAGCAATTCTGCTTTCAATAAAATGATCTTCTTTAGGAATACCAATACTGCATTTTCCTCCTTTTTTTATCACTTCAATTCGTTCCTCCAGGGGAATCAGCTCTTCTTCAGAAAAAGGTGTATAAATACCCATATTAGTTAAATGTTAAATGCCTGGTTTGATCCATCAAATTTAATAAAATTTTATGATGTTCAGGTAATTCATTTTCACATATATCCGGCCATTCTATAAAACAATAATTATCGGAATCAATGTATTCATAAAAACCAATATTTATTAATTCTTCCATATATTTAATTCGATATAAATCAAAGTGATAAATTCTACCAGTAGGACACAGATATTCATTTACTAATGAAAAAGTAGGACTGGTTATATTATCCGGACATTCAAGTGTTTTGCATAAATATTTTATTAAAGTGGTTTTTCCGGCACCTAAATTTCCCTTAAGTGTAAAAATTTTATATTTTGAATTTGAAATTATTTCTTTAGCAACATCTTCTAAGTCTGAAAATGTATTAATAACAAAATCCATATAATTTATTTTTTAAAAAGATTATAAGAATAGTAACTGCAAAAATAAGTAAATAAATATTTTTATATTTGTTATTTAGAATTCTTCAAAAAAAGAAGTATGAAGCTAAGTTATAAATCACTTTCCATATTTATTGGAATTGGGTATTTTATAATAGGAATATTAATTATTGTTTATAAAAAGTTTTTTATTGAATTAGAACCGGAATACTCTTGGATTTTAGGGGGATTATTAATAGTTTACGGATTTTTTAGAGCTTACCGAGCGACTAAATATATTAGACAAAATGAACAATAGATTAATAATCAGATCCATAGTATTTTTAGCTTTTTTTATTATATGTATTTCGTGCCAAGAAGATATAAAAAAGAAACAAGCGTATAGGCAAGGAAATATAACTTTAGCTATTGATCCGTCACTTATGAATTTAGGCTCTGCTTTAGTTGAAGTTTTTCAATCCTCTTATCCCGAAACAAAAATTTTATTCAAGCCGGAAGTTGAAGATTTAGTGATCGGTGATCTTTTGAATGGTAAGGTTCCCATAGCAATGACTACCAGGGATTTATCTTCAGAAGAAGCCGGAATTTTATACAATCATACTAACGTTACTTATATTTCCACACAAATAGCGTGTGATGCAACCATTTTTGTTGTGTCAAAAGAAAGTTCCATTAAAGAAATTGACCAAAGTTCTTTAAAATCAAATATTATTTCAAACGATAGTAAATTTGTATTTGATGGAGGAAATTCAAGTAATTTTAATAATTTAAAAAAAAAATTAGGGTTTAATCTGACTAAAAATCAAAAAATTAACTCTTTTTCAAATGGAAAAGAGGTAATCCAATTTATTAGTAAAAATAGCTCTCATATAGGAATTATTGGTTTGGATGTATTAAGTGAAGAAAATAGTAATGAAGTGAAGGAGTTCCTTTCAAAAGTGAGAATATTGCCTATAAGAAGAACGGATGGTAAATTAATAAATCCAACGGTGCCTAATTTGCGTGAAGGTATATACCCTTTCACCAAAAGAGTTTTTCTATTAAATGCTGAAAACAGTTTTAAAATAGGGAGCAGTTTTTCAAGATTTTGTGGCTCTCAGAGAGGACAGCTTATTGTTAAAAGGGCAGGACTTCAACCCTATTATTTGTATGAAAGAAGGATTGAACTTCATGGAAGGTAAATTTGAAAAAATTGTTTAAAAAAAATAAATAAGCTTAATACTATTTAAATACAAATAATAGTTAAAAATAAAATAAATAAGAAAAAAAATAAAGACTTAGAATGAATTACGCGAAAAAAGAAATAGGTGCAACATTTGTAATCTCTGCTATGATGTTATCAGGATTTATGAATGCACAAAGTATTCAAGAGGGCATTAAGTATTTAGGAAATGATCAATATAGCAAAGCCCAAAATACTTTTGAAAAATTAGCAGCTCAATCACCATCGTCAGACAATTATTATTATTTAGGAGCATATTATTTATCAATTTCTAAACCTGATATAGAACAGGCCTCACAAAATTTTAATAAAGGATTGGCTTTAGATACAAAATCTGATTTAAACAAAATCGGATTGGCGACAATAAAATTATATCAAGGAAAAAAATCGGAAGCAAATGCAGATTTTGAATCCATCGCCAAAGGATCAAAGTACAAAAATGCGGATGTATTATATCAAATATCAAAAGCCTATCAATTATTTACCAATAAGCCGCAAAGTACGGATTATGATAAAAGTATCGAATATGGCCAAAAGTTATTAGACTTGGTTAAGAATAAAGATAAGTCCGAATACTATATAGTATTAGGAAATGCCTATTTTGAAAAAAAAGATCCGGGTAAGGCAGTTTCCAATTATACTAAAGCCTTAGGAATTGCCGAAGATAAATCCATACCTTATGCATTAATAGGAAACATATGGGGGAGAACCAACGGACAAGGAAAATTAGCTTCAGAAAATTTTGACAAGGCCATAGCAGCTAATCCTAATTATCCCTTAACATACAAATATTTGTCAGACTTTAATGTGAGAAGCGGTAATTATAATGAAGCTTTTAAAAACTTACAAAAATATATTTCTTTGTCAGGGAACAACGATGCCGAAACACAATTTGAATTAGCTAAAGTTTCCTATTTTATTAAAGATTATGCAAAGTCTTTAGATTTACTGACTAAAAATTGGAATGATATATCCGATCCGTTAAAATTTAAGTTAAAAGCATTGGATTTAATTGAAAATTCTGATTTTTCCGAAGCCTATAAAAATATAAATCAATATTTACAAACCATTCCAGAATCAAAAAGAGAAGGTTCGGATTATGGAGTTTTAGGAAAAATACAATCCTCATTAATTAAAACTGCGAGCGGTCAAGAAAAAGAGGAATTAACTAAAACCGCGATATTAAATCTAACCAAAGCCATCGGTCAAGGAGATAAAACTTACGATTACCAATCAATTCTTTTATCCTTACAACCGGGAGCTAAAACAGAAGCATCTATAACTAATTCCAAAATCGAGGCTTTGAAAAAATCGGTTGCGGCTGATGCCAACGATACAACTTCATGGTATAATTTAGCTTTAGAACAATACGAAGCTAAAGATTACTTAGGCTCTGTTGCTTCATGGGATCAATTGATTTCTCTAATTCCTACCTGGGAAGTAGCTTATGCCGGAAAAGGTATGGCATTATACGCGTATGATTCGAGTGATAAAAGCGGTCTTACAGCTCAAGCCTTCCAAAAATATATTGATATGGTTGAACCGAAGAAAGAATATTCAGCCAATGAAAAAGCATATTTAGCTATTGCCTATACATTTTTCGCTTACAAAGAATATCATGAAGGAAATAAAGATAAAGCAGAAACTTATTTGAACAAAACATTATCTGTGGATCCTCAAAATGCAGATGCTTTAAATCTTCAAAAACTTTTACAATAATTTTTACAATTAACAAGATTAAAAGGCTATTTCATTTAAATGAAATAGCTTTTTTTATTGCTAAACTTTATAAGTTGTAAAGTTCAAAAAAATTTAGAAAATATAAGTTTAGATTTAATATCTGAAAAGGTAGAGATTGAATTCTTGGTTAGGCTTTAAAATTGACGGGTAAGAATTAATATTTAATTAAAAAATTCTAACTCAATCTGAGTTAGAATTTAAATATTTTAAAATTATACTAGTTATAATTGAGTGATTTTCTCGTAATTATCTTCAGGTAAATTCCATGAACAAGATGTAGCCTTATCATTTAAGATGGCTATTTTTCTATTTTCATAATCAAAAATTCTAACACCTTTTAAAGAAGTTTGAGGAGTATGATAGATATGTAAGCTAACAGATATTTCCGAAGAATTATTAACTACCGAATGAATACCTCCTAAATCTTCAGGAAAAATAGCACCTTCAGGAGCTACGCCTTCCCCTTCGTATACTATGAAATTTTTATCTTCCAAGTAACTAACTTCTGTAAGATTTCCTTTTAAAACTTTTATTAATCCGTCGTAGTTTAAGTGGTCATGAATGGCTGTTTTATTATTTATCCCCCAAAGCATTAAAATCGCACAGCATTTATTAGCAAAAATAGGTAAACGAACATAACTGCCTTCCGGAACATTTACTTTATTAATAGAAAAAGCTGCCTCGTAATCATTAAAATTATATTTAAATAATTCTGATGCAACTTGTTCGTAATCAGAGTTACTCAATTTTAGATTTTCTATACTGTTAAGTAATTCTTGACTTTTATTTTTAAATATCGTTTCCATAATCATTTATTTATTTTGATTTTAAACAAAGATAATAAATATGAATTTAATATCATCTAATTCCTATAGATTTAGTGGTAAATAAAAACATTTTTTTTAGTTCATTTTTTCAAATTGACTTATAATAGAATGTAAGGGTTCTAAATTCGATATATTTTAATTTAAAAAGGCTATCTAAAAAGATAGCCTTATAAATGTTATTTCAAAATATTTTTATGAAATTAATTCAACTGTTTTATTTTCATTAGTAACAGTAACAGTAATCAATGAATGTTTAGAAAGCGATTTCATGGCTTTGTCCCATTTTTTTCCACTTAGTCCGGCCAGAGATTTTAATTCATTTAATTCCATAGAAGAATTATTATCTTGTAATAGTTTGATGATAATTTTTTCTTCCTCAGAATGTTCGATGGAAGATGCTTTTTGTTCGGGTTTCATTTGCGGGAAAAATAATACTTCTTGTATAGACGGATTATTAGTAAGGAACATAATTAATCGATCCATTCCTATACCTAAGCCAGCAGTCGGAGGCATACCGAATTCCAATGCACGTAAGAAATCCTGATCAATAAACATTGCTTCATCATCTCCTTTTTCAGACAATTTTAATTGTTCTTCAAAACGTTCTCTTTGATCTATGGGATCATTTAATTCTGAATAAGAATTAGCAATTTCTTTTCCGCAAACCATTAATTCAAAACGTTCGGTTAATTCAGGATTATCGCGGTGCTGTTTGGTTAGTGGAGACATTTCTTTGGGATAATCAGTAATGAAGGTTGGTTGTATAAAATTACCTTCACACTTTTCTCCGAATATTTCATCTATGATTTTTCCTTTACCCATAGTTTCATCAACTTCAACACCCATTTCTTTTGCTGCATTTCTCAATTCCTCCTCAGATTTTCCTGTTATATCAAAACCCGTAAATTTTTTAATAGCATCGGTCATGGAAATCCGGGCATATGGAGCTTTAAAATCAATTTCATGCTCTCCAAATGTTGCTCGGGTAGTTCCGTTAACTGCTAGGGCGCAATGTTCCAATAATTGTTCAGTAAACTTCATCATCCAATTATAATCCTTATAAGCAACGTAAATTTCCATTGCAGTAAATTCAGGATTATGTGTTCTGTCCATTCCTTCATTTCTGAAGTTTTTAGAGAATTCGTACACTCCTTCAAAACCGGCAACAATAAGACGTTTTAAATATAACTCATTTGCAATTCGTAAATATAATGGAATATTTAAAGCGTTATGATGGGTTATAAACGGTCGAGCCGCAGCTCCACCGGGAATAGATTGAAGTATAGGGGTTTCAACCTCAAAATATCCCTTATCATTAAAAAAGGATCTCATTGCATTAAACAGACGAGTCCGTTTAATAAAAATATCTTTAATATGGGGATTGACTACTAAGTCAACATATCTCATTCTATATCTTAATTCAGGATCATTAAATGCATCATGGACTTTTCCTTCTTCATCAACTTTAGGTAGAGGAAGCGGTCGCAATACCTTTGAAAGAAGTTTAAAATCGTTAACCATTACGGTTTTTTCGCCCATTTTAGTAACAAATAATTCTCCTTCAACTCCTATAAAATCACCTAAATCGAGCAATTTTTTATAAAAATCGTTATATTTAAATTTATCATCGTCGGGACAAATTACATCTCTGTTAAAATACAGCTGAATACGCCCGGTGGTATCTTGCAGCTCAGAAAATCCCGCTTTTCCCTGAATACGATTAGACATAAGTCTTCCGGCAATCACAACCTTTTCTCCTTCTTTAAATTGATCTTTTATTTCTTGGGCAGTATGCGTAACTTTATATTCTGCAGCGGGATATGGATCGACACCCGCATCCTTAAGTTTTTGTAATTTTTCTCTTCGAATTAGTTCTTGTTCTGAAAGTTGCATAATAACAATTTTATCGTGCAAATTTAGTAATAATCTGTAAGTCCTTTAAAATGTTTACCGTATTTATTTACTATTCTTTTCAAAAATTCTTCATGATAACTTATACTTCTTAAGAAAAATTTAAATATTGATAATTTTTTGATATTATACGTTTTGATTTTTTTGAGGAAATACTAGTTCTATAAAAAAAGGTAGACAATGAGCGTCTACCTTTACAAATATATTACTAAGAAAAATTACCTTACAAATGCAATTTCAGTAACCGGGCTTCCGGTCAATGGGTCTAATATTCCATTTGCTATATATCCGTTAGCATCTTTAATAGTTATATTTTTAACATAACTAATTTTAGATATATTGAAGAAATTGATTTTTCTGAAAGGAATACACATATTGAATTTAAATGAGTTAGAAGTTATATTATATGGTAATACTTTAACTGTTTTATTAGACTCAAGAAGAGTACCATTATCAGCATATACATCATAAGTTATTTCTAAATCACCGGAAATTGTTTTTCCTGGTAAGCTGTATTTATAATCTAACAAAACATCATATCCAAAAGAGGTCAAACCGCTACATGGTACAATGGTTGCTTTACCCGCTTTAAAATTTGAAAAAGAAACAGAATTAATATATTCTCCTTTTTTCCATATATTTATTGATTTTTTGAAAATATCGGTGCTATAGGCAGGTAAACCTAAACTTGAAAAAGTGAATGCCGCAGAAGTATAAACGGTTCCTTGTGAAAAACTTTTAGAGTCATCTGAAGAAGTTCCGTTACCGATATTAGAAGTTTTAAGTCCTACAGTTATTTTACCTTTAACATCAATTAATTTAGATTGGAAAACTTGAACTTGAGGTATGATGATGAATTTCATGTCGGTTAAAACTTCTCCGTATAAATTATTATTAAATCCGTCTATTTTTTGAATTCCATTTTCATAGATATAATCCGGATTATTATTAAGTGTAAATTTAACTCCTAATTTTACATTACCTTCTGCTTTAAAGCTCACGTTAGATCCTCTATAAACGTTTGCTTCAATTTCAGTTGGAAAATTAATTTGGTTTACACTAATTTTAACCGGAACGTCTCCTAAATATTTGCCGGTAGGAATTTTAATAGTTACACTATACTTTTTTAAATAATCGATAAGAATTTGTGGGACATTATCAATAAAATCATGAGAAAATTTACCCTTAACATCTTTATCTAAAGTTATAGTTGGGTTATATTCTGTATGGCTGTTAAAATACATCTCAATTACGCTAGGTATAACGCGTGATTTGTCAAAACCTAATTTCACAGCAATTGAAGGGGTTAATTTACTGTCCGGATTAAAAATTAGTCCTTTTACACGAAATTCTTTATTAAAAATCAAAGGATGAAAAACATAATCTTTATCGTATGCATTTTTAAGCGCTAGTAAAGAACTATTCTTATTTTTGTTAGTATCATCAATATTTAAAGATAAGCTTAACGTACCGTTTTCAAAAACATCGCCAATATTGGCATCCGTTGTTTCTAAATTATAAATATCATTTTTCTGATTAATTGAGGTGATATTTCTTATATACGTCGAATCTTGAGTAATTAAATAAACCGTGTTACCCGGGATTAATTCTTTTCCGATTTTTTCAGATATATTATTCAAGCTAATAAATCCTCTAGATAACTCCTCTTTAGTACTAAGAATAGAACTATTTTCCGTATTCAAGGTTACTAAATTAGGATTTACTTCCACATTATCAAATGAATAGGTTACTCCTTGTATAGAACCGGACTGATTGATAATTTTCTTATCATTCAAAGAATGGGAAGGTGATGATCCATCATGTAAATCTTCATTATTACATGAATATAGCGCTAAAATAGTGCTAAGTGTTAAAAGAATTTTTTTCATAAAAATTGTTATTAAAAAATTAGTAATTCATTTTAAATCAGTTGTTTATAATTTTCATTAATATAGTTTTTAATTCCAGATAAATATATATTATTTTTTAATATATAGAAATAAAATATATTAATATTTATCTAAATATTTTTTATATATAATTATATAATAATTTATATGTAATAATATTTATAGAATTGATATTGTTGTGAGAAATATTTAATGCTAGATACATTTTTAAAAGAATTTTGCAAGTCTAGTTTGAAAAGAACATGTGGATTTAATTTTAAAATATTATTGAATGAATCACAAATATTATAAAAATTTTTAAAAAAATTATATAAAATAAATTTAATTTTAGTGGTTGCATCTGTTTATTGATATAATTTTATAGTTTTTTAAATTGTATGAATTTATAGGGTAACAAATTTTTTTAAATAAAATATACGAATAGTTCTTTAAATAAGAGATAAATAAATTTATCAAACAATTTAAATAATCAAATTATTAAATTAAATTTTTTACCCAATATAATATATAGCTGAAATTAAAAAAAAATGGTAATATTAAAAAATAGGGGTTTATCTTAAAATTTATAAATATTTTCAATTTTTACCCGTTAAAAAATAGATGTTTATTTTGTTTTTAATTAAAAAATTATATTTTTGCTGTATAAAATATTGGGTATGCGAAAATATATTTTAGTTTTAATTTTAATTGTTGTAGGTTTAGTAAGCCTTTTTTCAAATACGTTATTTTCAGCAGAGTCTTCAAAGGCTGTTGCAGAAGGCATAAGTTTTAATTCTGCTGACGTAGCTTGGATGTTAGTAGCTTCAGTGCTTGTTTTTTTAATGACTCCCGGAGTAGGTTTTTTTTATGGAGGAATGGTCAATAGTAAAAATATAATAAGCACTATATTTCAGAGCTTTATAGCAATGGTGACAATAACCGTTTTATGGTTTATCTTCGAGTTTGGATTGGCATTTGGACCGGATATAGGGGGTATCATAGGAAATCCATTACCTCATATGTTTATGCAAGGAATTGGAACAACTTCTGCCTGGGTAGGAGCGCCTACGATCCCCATACTTTTATTTGCCCTCTTTCAATTAAAATTTGCCATTATAACTCCGGCATTAATTTCAGGAGGTGTTGCAGAACGTATAAAATTCTGGGGTTATTTATTATTTATAGTTATGTTTTCAATTTTTATTTACTCCCCCCTGGCACATGCTACATGGCATCCGGAAGGAATATTGGCAAAGGCAGGAATATTGGATTTTGCCGGAGGCACAGTAGTTCATATGAGTTCCGGTTGGGCGGCATTAGCAGGTGCTATTTTTTTGAAAAAAAGAAGAGATACAACTCTAGCATCTGCACAAATACCTTATGTAATTTTAGGGGCCAGTTTGCTTTGGATTGGTTGGTTTGGATTTAATGCGGGATCATCGTTTGCGGCTAATGAGTTAGGTGTACTGGCTTTTGCAAATACAACGGCAGCCTCTGCTTTAAGTGCTTTAACTTGGGGATTTTTAGAAAAAATAAATGGAAAAAAATTATCTTCAGTAGGAGTTTGTGTAGGAGCAGTAGTGGGTTTAGTAGCTATAACCCCGGGTGCAGGATTTGTTTCTTTAGGACATTCATTGTTTATCGGATTAATTGCCAGCGTGATTAGTTTTTACATGGTTAAATTTTTCCATACTAACGGGGTAGATGACACCTTAGACGTTTTTCCTTGTCATGGAGTGGGAGGTATGGTAGGAATGCTCTTAACCGGAGTTTTCGCGGATAAGTCTATAAATGAAGATATTCCTTCAAACGGATTGTTTTTTGGAGAGACCTCATTGTTTGTTAATCACTTTATAGCAATGATTGCCGTTTCCATATTTGTTTTTTTTGGAACGTTATTATTATTATTTATTGTAAATAAAATTATTCCATTAAGGGTTGATCCTGATAAAGAAGAATTAGGTTTAGATATAACACAACACGGTGAAAAAGTTTTTTAATAGTTATTAGAATATTTATTCAATGTTTATTTTAAAAGGTGCTTAATAGGAAAAGGATTTCGTAAGAAATCCTTTTTCTTTTATAATTTTGTATAATAAATAGTATGAAGAAAAATAAAATTATAGCAGATTATTTATTAGCATTATTATGCTTTATTATTTTTCTTGTGCCCATGGTATTTATATTTATTGCGGTTACATTTGACACAGGTATGATTGGAATCTTTACTCAAAATAGAATAGGTAAAAACGGTAAACATTTCAATTTGTTCAAATTTAGAACGATGAAAGGGGTATATACATCAACGGTCACCACACATAATATGCAAATCACCCAATTAGGTAAATTTTTAAGAAAATATAAATTGGATGAATTACCCCAAATTTTAAATATTCTTATGGGTGATATGTCATGGGTGGGTCCCAGGCCCGATGTTCCGGGTTATGCGGACAAATTAGAAGGGGAAGATAAAATTATTCTTTCCGTAAAACCGGGGATTACAGGTCCGGCTCAACTAAAATACAGAAATGAAGAGGAAATTTTATCTAAAGTTGAAAATCCACAATTATACAATGATACGATCATTTGGAAGGATAAAATTAATATAAATAAAGATTATGTGAAAAATTGGTCATTAACGGGAGACTTTAACTATCTGTTTAAAACTATATTTGTAAAATAAAAAAATAAAATTATGACTAAGTTGGCTATTTTTGATTTAGACGGAACTTTACTTAACACGCTAAATGATTTAGCTGATTCGTGTAATTATATTTTAGAAAAAAATCATTTACCGGTACATGCTTTAGATTCATACAAAAATTTTGTCGGTAATGGAATGACTCAATTGATTGAAAGAGCTTTGCCATCCGAATCAAAAAGTGATCTTGAGGTAATTGAAAAAATTAAAGATGAATTCATTGAATACTATACTAAGCACTCAGCTATAAAGACAGCACCATATGACGGAGTAATTGAAATGTTAAAATCACTGAGTTCCATGAATATAAAACTGGCAGTAGCATCCAATAAATTTATGGAAGGTGCTCAAGCATTAGTAAAAAAATATTTTAGTGAAATAAAATTTTCATCTGTTTTTGGACAAAGAACTAAAGTTCCCATGAAGCCGAATCCACAGATTGTTTACGACATTATGAATGAATTAGGTATAACAAATAAAGAAGAAATAATTTATGTTGGAGATACCGGAACAGATATGCAAACAGCTGTAAATGCAGGCATAACAAGTATAGGGGTTCTATGGGGATTTAGATCCGAAGAAGAACTTAAAAAATATGGAGCCGAATACATAGTAAAAAGACCTGAAGAAATTTTAAGGTTAGTAAAAAATAATTAAAATCTAACTGCCATAAGTAAATTAAATCATGAAAAATTCAAGAGTGCCTATATTAGATGGACTAAGAGTGTTAGCTATAGGAATGGTTGTTTTAGGACATTATTATAATTTTTCAAAAAATGAAATAGTTAAATTTTTAGCTTATCAAGGATATTTAGGGGTTCAAATCTTTTTCATTATATCCGGTTTTGTTATTTCTATCTCATTGGAAAATTCTAAAAATTATTTACAATTCTTAAAAAAAAGATATATTCGGTTAGCTCCGGGGATGTTTATTTGTTCAACATGTACTTTCTTATTTTTTAGTTATATATACAAAGGCGAAGGATATTATAGTTCTAAAAATATAATTAATTATTACATAGCTAATACATTTATAGATCCAAACTTCGTAGATATATTCGTCGGTTATACCAAATATTACTATATAGATAATGCATATTGGAGCTTATGGGTTGAGGTGAATTTTTATTTTTTAATAGGATTTTTATATTTTCTATCGCCTAAAAAAATGATAAGAAATTATATATTGACTTGTATAATAGGTATCCCGATTTTTCTTTTATTTTCAAGTGAAATAGGACATGATATTTTGAAAAATTTTATATCACCGGAAAAAATTAAATACTATAAATTTGTCAGTAGAGGATTTATTTTTTTTCATGAATGTTTATGGTTTCTTGTGGGGCTTTTTTTATATAAATTATACAACAATAAAAAAGAATATAAGAACATAAGCATAATGATTATATTGATATTTATTTTGTCCATTTGGGGGAAAGATATAAAGCTGTTGTTTATTTACCTTTCCATTTTGTTATTGTTTTTAATTTTCGTTTATTTTCCAAAATATCTTTCTTTTTTAAATAATAAATGGGTTTGTAAATTGGGTGTTGCCTCATATTCTTTGTATTTAATTCACTATCATATTGGAGTGGCTACCATAAATAGTATCTATGATTTTTTAGGAAAGGAAATACTTTTCATACCTTTACTTATTGCTTCATTAGCTTGCATTTTTTCATTACTAAGCTATAAGTATTTAGAAACCCCTATATCCAGAGTTTTAAAAAAAGTATTATTAAATAAAAAGATTTGAAAGAATAATGAAAATTCATTGAAAAATTCAAAAAGATTTTAATAGAAAAAAAAATTTTATTAGCTTTGCACGCAAAATAAATGGCCGCGTAGCTCAATTGGATAGAGCGTCAGATTACGGCTCTGAAGGTTGAGGGTTCGACTCCTTCCGCGGTCACTAAAGTAAGTCATTTTAAACGAGTCAAATAGCTTGTTTTTAATGACTTTTTTTATTGAAATTAGAATTTAACAGTGTTTATTTAATGTATACTGCTTAATTATATTTCATCAAAATAGATAATAAGCATTTACTAAAAGAAATTAACTAAATAGTAAGCAAATTAACTTCAAATGTGAAATACGATTAAATTAGAGTGAAGTTCATTAGTGTCTAATATTTTTTTACCAATACATATAATAAACTTTCCATTGTTCTAAAATTATTTTACAATAATTAAAGAAAATTACAAGATACTTACATCCTATACGTTCTTTTATATAATTAGTTTAGTAAATAGATACATCGTTAAAGTATTCTTTATGAAATCTCTTAAATTTCAACACGTTATATTTTCATTCTTCCCTCTAATTTTTGTTGCTCAAGAAAGAGCTTTATTTATATTTAAAGATTCGATAGAGAATAATAAAATTAAGTATGTAGATCATTGGGATGTAAAACATTATGATCTAATCATTGAACCGGACTTTACAACTAAATTTTTAAAAGGATCAAATAAAATCAAATTCCTAAATAAAGGATCTGACATTATTCAAATTGATTTACAAAATCCAATGAATATTGATAGTATTTTGACTGTAAAAAATAACCGTGTACCCTATATAAAAAAAGGGAATTATTACTATTTAGACTTAAGTCGCAATGCAGAAAAAGAAAATGTCGATCAGGAACTCATTATTTATTTTAGCGGAAAACCTAAAATTGCAGAAAATGCTCCCTGGGATGGAGGTTGGATATTTTCTAAAGATAGAAATGGTAAAGATTGGATGACTGTTGCTTGTGAAGGCATTGGTGCCAGTGTATGGTTTCCATGCAAGGGCTATTTGGGAGATGAGCCGGATGAAGGAATGACCTTAACTATTGTTACCAATAACCACTTAAAAGGTATAGGCAATGGGAAACTAATAGGTAACTGGAATGAATCACAAAAAAATTATTTTAAATGGCAGGTGATTAATCCCATAATTTCATACAATATAATTCCCTATATAGGAGATTACGTAAATTTTAAAGATGAATATAATGGAGAAAAAGGAAATTTAGAATTAAGTTATTGGGTTATGCCTGAAAATTTAAATAAAGCTAAATTTCAATTTTCACAAGTAAAAAAGATGCTTGAAGCATTTGAATATTGGTTCGGCCCGTATCCTTTTTATGAGGATGGTTATAAGATCGTTGAAGCGCCTTATTTGGGCATGGAACATCAAAGTGCAATTGCTTACGGCAATAATTATAAAAATGGCTATTTAGGTCAAGACAGAAGCGGCACGGGTATAGGGTTGGAGTGGGATTTTATTATAGTTCACGAATCCGGACACGAATGGTTTGGCAACAATATTTCTAATGCAGATATTGCAGACATGTGGATACATGAAGCATTCACTACCTATTCGGAAACGTTATTTGTTGAATATTTTTATGGAAAGGAAAAAGCAAATAGGTATATAATTGGACAAAGAAAAAATATTAAAAATGATATTCCCATTATAGGAACGTATTCTAAAAATAAAAAAGGGAGTATAGATATGTATGATAAAGGAGCCAATATGATACATACCATTAGACAAATTATAGGAAATGATGAACTGTTCAGAAATATACTCAGAGGTTTAAACCAAGATTTTTATCATCAAACTGTTACTTCGAGTCAAGTAGAAAATTATATATCAGATAAATCAGGAATTAATTTTTCTAAAATTTTTGACCAATATTTAAGAACTATAGATATACCCGTATTAAATTATTATATAAAAGATAATACCTTATTTTATAAATGGTCAAACGTTGTTAAAGGCTTTTCAATGGAAATAAACACGTCCATAGGTAAAATCAAACCTACAGAAAATTGGAAATCCGTCAAATCTAAGGATTTAACCAATAAATTTTATGTTGATGAAAATTTTTATGTTAAAATCTATAAATCAAATGAATAACTCATTTCTTTTTTAACTTTTTAATAGTAATAATTGAAATACTTAAAAATCCTATCATCGTAGCAAAAAGATAGGTTAAGAACATAAAATTTAAATACTTAGCAGGTATGGGATCATACCAATAGATAATAATCATTTCTGCTGCCTGAAAAAATAGTAATATACCGACTATGTATAAAATAATGAAAAACATATACTTCATTATATCGGTAGTTTTTAGTAAAAACCGATAAAGCATAAATGAAATAATAATAAATCCAATAAAGAGCAAACTATAAATAAAGTAAACCATAAAAAATAGTATTAATCAGTAATCTCATCTTCAGCGGAACTCTCCTCGTTTTCCTCCGTAGAATTAAGTTTTTCCATTAATACTTTATCTATTCTATATGCATCTTTATCTACAATTTCAAATGAAAATCCGTTATAATTGAATTTTTCAGCAACTTCAGGAATATACTCCATGTGATAAATAATAAATCCGGCTAACGTAACATATTCATCATCGTCTAATTCTATAATAGTATCATCAAAAAAAGAATTTAAATCTCTAATTCCTATATTTCCGTTAACTAAATATGAACCATCTTCACGTTGCACAATTTCTGTCTCTTCTTCATCGCTCTCAGGCATGTCACCCACAATACCTTCAATAAGGTCTTGCAAAGTGATAATACCTTGAAAAGTACCATATTCATCTACAACAAAACCCATATGCTGTTTATTTTTACGGAATTCTTGTAAAATATCAACAGAATGCATATTTTCATGAATGAAGATCGGAGTTTTTAAAATGGTTTTTATATCAAAATTTGGAGTGTTTATATTTTCATAAAATTCTTTTATAGCCAAATAGGCATTAGCTTCATCTAAATTACCGTCACATACGGGAAATTTGGTAAAATTGCTGTCTTTAATTTGCTTTTCAATTTCTTCGAAACTATCTTTTAAATTAATCCATTCAACTCTTTTGCGGTATGTCATTAAACTTTTTGCTTTTTGTTCTGAAAAAGCAAAAACGTTCTGATGCAATTCACTTTCCTCTTTTTCTAAAACCCCCTGTAAACTTGCCGTCTTAAGCATATAAATTAATTCGTCCTCAGAAATTTTTTCACCTTCCACATTTGAAATTTTAAATATCTTGTTAAATACATGGGTTGAAAATGAAAGGATTTTAACAAACGGATACAAAGCCATTGAAAAAACTTTGATAATTGGAGCAACAGTCAACGCTATTTTTTCAGGATTTCTCATGCCGAAAGTCTTAGGAATCAACTCTCCCAAAACTATGGATACATAAGTAATTAATGCTATAATGACCATATAAGAAAGTTCATTAGCATGGGTTGCTGTCAATGAGAAATGCTCAAAAAATGGAGTAACGTATTTTACTAAGGTAGCACCACCATAAGCACCCGATACAATACCGATCAAAGTTATACCCACTTGAATAGAAGATAAAAAATCTTCCGGTTTTTCTAAAAGACTGAGTACTATTTGAGCCTTTTTATTTCCTTTTTTTACTTTATTTTCAATTTTTTGCCTCTTAACTGATACTAAGGCAATCTCAGATATAGCGAAAAAGGCATTTAAAAGAGTTAATAATAAAAGAATTCCTATTTCTAACATTTTAATATAAAAAAAATTAAGTTTATTCCCAGGTAGTTGTTTCAATCATTTTAATAATATCTTTTTCAATATATTCAACAGCAGGTTGTAAAGAATCAGGCCGAGGCTGAACTTTAAAATATAAATTTCCTGAAAGGAAATGTTTAATACTGTCTGTTACATAAAATTGAATATTTGAAGCAGATTCGCCTCCCAATCGATAAAGATTCCCAAATACTTTTTTTTCCGGATAGGAAAATGATTTGGTTTTTATAGAATTGGCTTTTATGGTATGTTCATATACAAGTCTCTGAGCTTCTTTTAATAGCGAATTTAAATTCCCGTTAACCTCAGAATAAGTTAAATATAGAGTTGCTTTCATGAATGGATAACTAAAATTGTACCAACAATTTTTGTGTTTATCCGCTACTTTAGTAAGGTCTGAATACTGAAATTCAAAAGGACATTTTTCTTTTTTAAAAAGTATGTAATTGGGTGCAGGGTATTCTAATCTTACCTGGCCGATTGGCTTAGGTAAATATTCTTCTTTCTTACAACTAAGTACTAAAAAAGAAAATAGAATAATAAAATATAAAATATATAATTTTTTTAATGAATTACTCATCTAATAAATAAATTTGGTATTTAAATAAATAATGTATATAACGAATTTTTAGATACAATACGTGTATTATCCCATCTATTACCTATGAATAGAAACTTTTTATATAAATATTTTATCTTGTAAAAAGAATATTTTTGAGGGGATAAAGCATATGCTAAAGTAGTTGATGCACATACCTGTAGATTTTTGCTAAATAACTTACAGAAATTATTTCTCTTAAAATAATAGGAGAAGAGAAAAATATAAAATAAGAGGATATAAATTAATGAAACACTCGTGGGCCCGGGCTCGTCCATATAAATTGAAATTTTATTATAAGTATTTTTGAAGTTTAAAAATCATGTTGAATTATGTCTTCATTTTCAGGTTGTTTACCCAATAAGTTGGATAAAAATAATATATTATCTGCAATAACTTCGGTAATATGTTTAGTAATACCGTTATCATCAAATTTACGGGTTTTAAGTTTTCCTTCAATGTAAACTTTACTTCCTTTTTTCAAAAATTTTTCACAAAGTTCTGCCAGTTTATTTCTTGCCGTTATATTATGCCAATCAGTTACATCTACTTTTTCTCCGGTTTCTTTATTCATATAACTTTCAGATGTGGCAACCGGAAAGTTAACAACAATATTTCCATCACTAAACCTATAAGATTTTACGTCAGTACCTAAATTCCCAACTAAAATTACTTTATTAATAGATGTACTCATTTTTATATATAAATTGATCGCATTGATGAGCAAAAATAATAAAAAATTTAATTATAAAATAAAAAATTTTCCATAGGTTTTGGAAAAGCGTAGCTTTTTAAGTTGTTTTTATTCAAAATTATAGCATTTATTTTATGGGCGACTTGATAAAAATCATTTTCATCAATTTCAATTTCTGAAATGGTAATAGTTAACAATCTATGACTAAGCTTATGTTTGATCTGATGGTTATGGATAATTTGGTAACTCTTAAAATTTTGGTCAAATAAGGGAAATTCATATAGCCCTTTCCAAATCGAATTGTTATTTCTTTTTTTTATTAATGTTAAATTTTTACAAAAAAGATAGGCATAATGTATATTTTCTTCTTTAATTTTAACCGAGGAAGATTTAATAGGAATAACGCTTTGTAAATTATTAGTATAGGCCAAACATTCCTCCTGAATAATACATTGATCGCATTTTGGATGTAACGGTGTGCAGACCATTGAACCGAAATCCATGATCGCTTGATTGAAATCACCCGGATTTTCCGGCATTAAAGGTTTAATTAAATTAAAAAAGTAGGTAAAAGTGCTACTTTTACTTATATCTTTTTCTGAGCCAAAAACTCTGGAATATACTCGAAAAGCATTACCGTCCAGGGCAGGCACTTTTTCATTAAAAGATATTGATGCTATGGCAGCTGCAGTGTATTTTCCGATTCCTTTAAGTTTGATTATTTCATTATAAGAATTAGGGAAAATACCATTTAATTCATTTACAATGTATTTTGCGGTAAAGTGTAAGTTATGCGCTCTAGAATAATACCCCAATCCCTGCCAGGAATTTAATACTTCATCTTCGGAGGCATTTGCCAGAACTTCAACATTAGGAAACCGTCGAATAAAATTTAAATAATATTCATATCCTTGATTAATACGAGTTTGTTGAAAAATAATTTCCGAAATCCAAATGTTATAAGGAGAAAGAGTTTCCCTCCATGGCAGCAAGCGTTTATTAATTTTATACCATTTCTGTAAAAGACTAATAAAATTCACACTTTTAAATGTTTATAAGTTTTACTTTCCAAAAATAATATTATATTTGCAAACTCAAAATTTAATTAGAAGTATAATAATATAATATTAAAAGTATGACAAAAGCAGATATCGTAAATTCGATTTCAAGTAAACTGGGTCTTGAAAAAGTTGAAACTCAAAAAGTCGTGGAGGTTTTTATGGATGAGATTAAAACTGCTATGGCTAAGGGTGATAATGTTTATTTAAGAGGTTTTGGAACTTTTTTAATTAAAAAAAGAGCAGCTAAAACAGGAAGAAACATTTCTAAAAATACAACTATTAAGATTCCGGCTCACAATGTACCTGCTTTTAAACCAGCTAAGTCTTTTGTTGAAGACGTAAAAACAAATGTTAAAGTCAAAAATTAGTAATAATTAATAAATAAAAGAACACTATGCCAAGCGGAAAAAAAAGAAAACGTCATAAGGTAGCGACCCATAAACGTAAAAAAAGAAGAAGATTAAACCGTCATAAAAAGAAAAATAAATAATTTTCTTCTAACATAAAACTAAGGTTTTTTTACTTAAGATATTTGTACATTCTTTACCAAAGTTTAAACTCAAAAACAATAGGTAAAGAATGTTTTTGTTCAAAAATGAATGTGTATAAGGGTGGATAATTAATGTAAAAGATGAGTAAAGAATTAATAGTATCATACGAACATTCAAAAGTTAGAATTATAATATTAGAAGGAGGGAGGATTCAAGAACTTCATGAAGAAGAAATAGGAAATAATTTTACGGTTGGAGATATTATTATGGGCAAAGTAAAAAAACTTGCCCCAAGTCTTAATGCTTGTTTCGTAAACATCGGATACGAAAAAGATGCTTTTTTACATTATCTTGATTTAGGTCCACAAATTAAATCTTCATTAAAATATTGTAAAGGAGTATCTTCCGGTAAAATAAATTCCCCCAAATTAACTTCGTTCCCTTTTGAAGAAGATATAAATAAGGACGGAGTTATACAAGATGTTCTAACTCCTAATCAGGATATACTCGTACAAATTACCAAAGAGCCTATTTCAACCAAAGGTCCTCGATTATCTTCCGAAATTTCTTTAGCCGGAAGGTATCTTGTATTGATTCCTTTTGCATCCAAAACATCAGTTTCAAGAAATGTATCTACTGCTGAAGAAAAAGACAGGTTGAAACAAATCGGAGAACAAATACGCCCTAATGGTTTCGGACTTATTATTAGAACGGTAGCAGAAGGTAAATCCGCTCAAGAATTACAATCGGAATTAACTAATCTTTTAAATAAATGGAACAATGTGTGCTTTCGTAATATTAAAAAAAGCAAAGCACCTGCTAAAATTTTGGGAGAATTAGATAAAGCTTCATCAATTCTTAGGGATAATTTAAATGAAGATTTTGTTAGTATTGTATGTGATAATGAGGAACTGGCCGGAGAGATGAAAGAATACCTCAATAGTATAGCTCCCGAAAAATCTAAGTTAGTTAAATATTACGATTCCCATATTCCCATCTTTGAATATTACAATATAGATAAGCAAATAAAACAATTGTTTGGTAAGCATGTTAATATCTATCAATCGAAAGGCGCATATTTGATAATTGAACATACTGAAGCCATGCACGTTATAGATGTTAATTCAGGGAACGTTACAGCCAATCAAAAATCCCAAGAAGATGCAGCCTTACATATCAACAAATTAGCTGCAGCAGAAATTGCACGTCAATTACGTTTACGGGATATCGGAGGAATCATCGTTATAGATTTTATTGATCTTACTTCATCTCAGCACAAAAAAGATCTTTATGAGTATCTAAAAAAGGTAATGAAAGATGATAAAGCAAAACATAAAATCTTACCTCCAAGTAAATTTGGAATAGTTCAAATCACCAGACAAAGAGTACGCCCTCAAAAACAGTTGAATACAACAGAGGAAAACCCTAATATTAATGGAAAAGTAGAATCTCCTATTGTATTAGTAGATAAAATTCAACAACAAATCTTAAATGCCATAGTTTCTAATAAAGGCAAATTGTATTTGCATACACATCCTTTTGTTGCAGCATATTTAACTAAAGGCATTAAAAGCATACGCAATGAATGGTTTCTAAATTACAAACGATGGATTAGGGTAATTCCTAGAGACAGCTTTAAATATCTTGAATTCCAAATTCAAAACGAAGAGAAGGAAGTCATTTATAAATTTTCAAATTAAACTTTATACTTATTTTTCATTCCTTACAAGCTCTATCTACCCTTCTTTTTTGGGCAGAAAATCTAATTGAATAGTAGATTTAAGCTTAAAAATCCGGTTTCATAACATTCCTAGAAACAACAATCATAATTCGACTTTTACTCAAAAATTTAGTAGTATATCAGATTTTAGAAATAAAATTTCCTATCCAAACACCCAAAATTCCTATAAAGATGCTGATACCTATATATAAAGCTAAAGTGAAGAATTGATGATTTTGATATAATTGCAAATTTTCCGCTGAAAAAGTTGAAAAAGTAGTATATCCACCACAAAAACCGGTTATTAATAGTAATTTTATTTCATTATTTATAAAATTAAATCGTTCAGATAATCCTAAAAATAATCCGATGACAATACATCCGCTACAATTTATAAGAAAAGTAGCTAAAGGAAATATTCCTCCATAATATTTTTGGATATAAAGAGATAATAGATAACGAATGATTGAACCTAAAGATCCACCTAATCCAACTAAAAATATATTATAAATCATAAAATTTTCTTTATCTAAATCTTTACTATTAATAAAAAGAATATTTAGTTAAAAAGTTTTTGCGTCGAATCCTTAAATGCCGTTGTCATCATCATCATCTTCATTACTATACCATTTGCTATATTTAATATAATTGGAAGCCGTCTGATGAATTTTATTTTTCATTAAATCATCTGAAACCATACCTATTTTTTTTGCCGGAATTCCTGCCCAAATTTCACCACGTGATATAAATGTACCTTGGGTGACTACAGCTCCGGCAGCAATAATTGCATTGCTTTCTACAGTTACCTCATCCATGACTATAGCTCCCATACCAACCAGAACATCATCGTGAATGGTACATCCATGGACAATTGCATTATGACCTATAGATACGTTATTTCCAATAAGGGTAGGATGTTTCAGATAGGTACAATGAATGACTGCATTGTCTTGAATATTTACTCTGCAGCCAATTTTTATAAAATTAACATCACCACGGATTACAGTATTAAACCAAACAGAACTTTGGCTTCCTATGGTCACATCTCCGATGATTACGCATGTTTCTGATAAATAACAATCATTTTCAATAGAGGGAAATTTATCTAATACTTTTTTAAGTAGCGCCATATTTTTTAATAATATTATAAGATTCTGTTTATAGATACTAGCAAGTTATGTAATTTTGAAGAATTAAACTAAATGACATGAAATTAAAAATTGAAAAAACTCCCAATAAAAATATAATTAAATTCGTTGCCCCCTCAACATTAGTAGAAGGCAGTTATGAAATATCGGATATAAAAAAAGCGGGTGATATTCCTATAGCACAAGAATTACTTCAATTGCCATTTGTGTCTCATATTTTTATTACAGCAAATTTTATTGCTGTTCAAAAAAATGATATGGTAGAATGGGATATCGTTTTAAATGAAGTAAAAGAACTTATTGAAGACGAATTATTGGCAAATCCTTCAGTTGTTTTACAGCCGCGTAATACTCCCATATCTGTGTATGTTGAAATGACACCTAATGCCTCTGTGATGAAATTTGTTACCAACAAAATTTTAGTTGAAGGAATAATTGAATTAAAAAATGTAAGCGAAGCTAAAGAAGTCCCTTTAGCACAATATTTATTTAGTTTTCCTTACGTAAAAGAAGTGTTTATATCGGATAATTTCGTTTCCATAACTAAAGCCGATGATTATCAATGGGAAGATATCTCTATGGAACTAAGGTATACCATTTCTGAATATTTAAGAGAAGAAAAAGAGATCAGCAACATAAAAAATTTTTCCACCTATAAAACTACAGATTATACGGAAAGAGAATTTTCAGAAATTGAAGTTAAAATTAAAAATATTTTGGATGAATATGTGTTACCTGCAATTGCCGGAGACGGAGGTAATATAGAACTTATTTCTTTCGATGAAGAAACGAAAGTAGCTAAAATGCTTTTACAAGGGGCATGCAATGGTTGTCCATCCTCAACATTTACTTTAAAAAATGGAATTGAAGAACTTTTAAAACAAATGTTACCTAATGAAATTGAAGCAGTAGAAGCGATTAATGGGTAAGTAACTTATCCATTAATCCTTTGTAAGTTTTTCAGCAATACTAGTACAAGCTTCATTCAATAGGTTGAAAACATTTTCAAAATCTTCTATATCACCGTAATAAGGGTCAGGAACACTTTGTTTGACAGCGGTAGGAGATTCAGACATAATTAGCTTAACCTTTTTCTTATCTGCTTCTTTTTTTGCTTTGAAGATTATATCGCTGTAGTTGGCATGATCCATAACATAAATGGCGTCAAACTCATCGAAATCAGAAGTAATAAATTTTCTGCCTCTTAGCTGAGAAATATCAATATTGTTTTTTTTACAAACTTGAATCGCACGTTTATCAGGTTTTTCATTTACGTGATAATCGGTTATACCTGCACTATCTACAGTAAAACTATCGGGAAGTTTTGAACGTAAAATTCCTTCTGCCATAGGAGAACGACAAACATTACCTAAACAAACCATTAATATTTTCATATATCAGAAGTCAATTTTTTATTTAAATCGTCAACATAAGATTTGAATAACTTATCTGTTTCAAATAAGTTGTCAACCGTTTTACATGCATGTAATACAGTTGCGTGATCTCTTTTACCAATTTGAATACCAATTGAAGAAAGAGAGGCATTGGTATATTTTTTAGCGAAATACATAGCTAATTGTCTCGCCTGAACAATATCTCTTTTTCTGGTTTTTGATTGTAAAGCATCAATTGATACTTTAAAATAATCGCAAACCAAGTTTTGAATATAATCTATGGTAATATCTTTTTTGGAATTAGTAATAAGATTAGAAAGTGTTTTTTCAACAAGATCTAAGGTTATTTCCTTTTTATTGAAAGTTGCCTGAGCAATTATGGAATTTAGAGATCCTTCCAGTTCTCTAATATTGGTTTTTATATTTTTAGCAATATATCCTAAAACTTCATCAGAAAGCGCAATACCATCAAATTCCATTTTTTGTTGGAGAATTGCTAACCTTGTAGTATAATCAGGGGATTGTATTTCAGTTGAAAGTCCCCATTTGAATCGAGAGATTAATCGTTGCTCAACATCTTGAATGTCTACCGGCGATTTATCCGAAGTTAATATAATCTGTTTTCCGTTTTGATGTAAATGATTAAAAATATGGAAAAATACTTCTTGTGTACCTTTTTTGCCCGATATGAAATGAATATCATCGACGATCAACACATCAATCATTTGATAAAAATGAATAAAATCATTTCTATTGTTTGATTTTGTAGCTTCCTGGAATTGTTGACAAAATTTTTCCATGGAAACATACAAGACAGTTTTTTCAGATTGAATTCTTTTAACTTCTAAGCCGATAGCATGAGCCAAATGGGTTTTTCCTAAACCTACACTACTATAAATAAATAAAGGGTTGAAAGAAGTACCGCCGGGTCTTTTAGCAATTTGTTTTCCCGCAGAACGGGCAAGACGATTAGAATCTCCTTCAATAAAATTATCAAATGTATAATTTGTATTGAGTTGACTATCAATTTTTAATTTTTGTAATCCGGGAATAATAAATGGATTTTTAACTCCTCTTTCAATAAATAGGGGAGCTTCGACTTCCTGAACCTTTATTTGTGCTTTTTGGGAACTTGGAATGTTAACAGTATAGGAATTTTCAGATTGTTGGTTTTTTTCCATCATAATGGAATAAACCAATTTGGCATCTTTTCCCAAATTTTTGGTTAAGGCACTTTTTATTATCTTTATGTAATTTTCTTCAAGATATTCATAGTAAAATTTACTGGGTACCTGTATGGTTAATATTTTATCTTGAAGCTTTACGGCCTTGATAGGTTGGAACCATGTAAAATAGGATTTCTCAGAGATATTATCTTTGATATATTGTAGACAGGCTTCCCATATTGAAATCGCAGAATTTAACATTTTTTTAAATTTGTATAAAAAATAAAGGATAAAATTTTACCCACCTTTTAGATCACAAAATTGTTAATTTATTTTAGAAAAAAAAAGAGGATTACCTGTTGTATTTTTAGAAATTTATTAGTAAGTAAATATGTATTCTATCTTGGATGAATTAAAGCTTAAAAAGTAAGAACAAGATAGGATAAATTGGATAAAAAATAATAGTTCCAGAATATTGATTATTAGTAATAATTTGGATCGTATAAATTCGAGCTATTTAAGGCCAATAAAGGGATTGCAGAATATGAGCCAATAGTTGTGAAAAACAATTTATTCATCAAATAGGCAAAAATAGAATTGAAATTTTGTTGAACAAATTATTTATTTTAATATCCATCATTTTTCTAAAGAAATAGCTATATTTTAGGTCTGTGAAATCAAAAAACAAGATGATTTTTTATGGCTTTTAAAGAAGGAAAATAAGTGTTATTTTGGATTAATAAATCGGTAGAAAATTTGTTGCTCAGTTCGATAAGGGAGCTATAAAATTTTATTTATGGCAATAAAATTTTGGGCCAAATAAGAATCGAATTTTTCAAAAAATAATTCTTTATTTTTCATGGGGACTTCTACTTCAAGATAACATTTATCGGAAAAAGTGCTTGATAATATTTCAATCGATAATTTTTTTAAAAGAGTCATAACAGAAGATTGATACGCATAATCAAATAAGAGCTCATAGTTCTCACTTAATTCCTTAGAAATGATTTTAGCGCACTCAATAGTATATTGAGCACTTTCTTTATAAGCTTTTATCAATCCCCCAACTCCAAGTTTAGTTCCTCCAAAATATCGTACTACAATTAAAAGTACATTGGTTAGTCCTGAAGAGAGCAATTGATTATAAATAGGCAATCCGGCAGTACCTGAAGGTTCTCCATCATCATTGGCTCTGAATAGCTCTCCCGAAATGCCAATTCGAAAAGCATAACAATAATGCGTTGCATTGGGATATAATGTTTCACTAAATTTTATATAATCCTTTACTTCTTGTTCATTATTGACATTAAATATTAGCCCGTAAAATTTACTGCCTTTAATTTTTAAAAGAGCATCCGTTATTTCAGTATCAATAGTTTTATAAATAAATATATCATCCATGTATATTTAAGAAATTGATTTATAGATAATTGATTAGTATATCGTTGATGGATTCTTAAGATATGAAATAAGGTTGTCTCCCACCAATTCTTGATAACTAATATCTCCGAAAAGAATAGGAGCATTAGTGCCATTTTTTAATATATTTGGAGACGTGATGATCATTGCTTCGTCCCACATTCCTTTATCAATAAAATGTTGTAAGGTTTGTTTACCGCCTTCGATAATTACCGATTGGATATTTTTGTCGTATAAAACATTTATAATTTGAGGAACTAAATCCTTGTCAAAATCTAATTGAAAATAATTTAAATGAGTAGTTTTTTGAGATTTTTTTTCAGTAAAGATAAAAGTCTCAGCTTGGTCATCAAAAATAGAATGACTGAGAGGAATTTCTAAATTTTTATCGATGAGTAATCTTATTGGGTTATTACCATAAACAGATCGGGTAGTTAAACTAGGATTGTCTATTAAAGCAGTATTTTTTCCGACTAATATAGATTGTTCTTCATTCCTTAACACATGTGTTTTTTGTATTGAAAACGGATTGCTGATCCAGAACGGATAGTTTCTATCTCTGCCGTTATCTATTTTCTTATTTAAAGTTTCTGCCCATTTTAAAATAATATAAGGTCGTTTTTTCAAATGATAAGTAAAAAATCTTTTATTTAATCTTTTACATTCTTTTTCCAAAACACCGGTAACTACTTCTATACCCGAATTGCGAATTATTTCAATTCCTTTACCGTTAACTTTACTCGTTGGATCCTGAGTACCGATCACCACTTTTTTAAACTTTAAATCCTTTATTTTTAAAGCGCAAGGAGGAGTTTTTCCGTAATGAGCGCAAGGCTCTAAGGAAACATAAATAGTACTTTTTTTAAGTAAACTTTGATCTTTAATCGAGGAAATGGCATTAATTTCAGCATGAGCTTCACCGGATTTTCTATGCCAGCCTTCTCCAATTATTTTATTGTTGTAAACTATAACAGAACCTACTAAAGGATTAGGATAAGTGGTTCCCAAACCATTTTGAGCAAGATATATACAACGCCGCATGTAGACTTCATCGACATTATTACCCATAAATACTTTTTATAAGCGGTGAAATAGATTATTCTTCCCCGGTTTCTTCAGAAATACCTTCACCATCTTCGTAATTTGAATCGCTATTAGACAAATTTAAATTAACCAGTTTTGAATAAGTCTGTTTTAATTCATCCAATTTAGTTTTTTTAGATTCAATATTGTTTAATGTATTCTGTAAAAGCGGATTGTTTTGATTGGCATTTGAAAAGTATGATAAATTATTCTCCAATTGAACAATTTCATGTCCCAAATCTTGAATTTGCTTTCTCATTTTTCGTAGATCTTCATCCAGCTTTTTATCATCTTTAGATTGCTTATAATTTTCTACTTTAATATTTAATTGAATTTCATCAATGATGTTTTTATCAATATCGAATTTTTTAATAAGATTTTTAATAGCTGAATTAAATTCTTTATTGATGTTCATATTCTCTCTGGGAACTTTTCCTATTGAATTCCATTGAATGCTGTAATCATTGATTTTAGCAAGGGCATCTTCTTTATCAGTAGCAGAAATGGAGGAAATTTCTTCCAAAAGACTTTGTTTTCTTTTTAAATTTTCGATCCATTCTTCATTAACTTTATTATTTCTTAATTTATATCGGTTAAAGAAATAATTGCAATTTTCTCTAAATTCATCCCAAAGTTTATCAGAATATTTTCTTGGAACATGACCAATATTTTTCCATTCATTCTGAATCTTTTTATAAAGATTTAAAGCAACTTCCCAATCTTCGCTGTCCTTATTAGCTTTAGCGATTTCCAATAGGTCGTTTTTCTTTTTAAGATTTTCTTGTTGGATCTTTTTTAAATCTTTATAAAATGTATTTTTCTTATTGTTGATTTCATGAAGCAGACTTTTAAATTTGCTCCACGTGTCACTACTGGTTTCTTTAGGAATTCTTCCTGTAGTAAAGAAAGCTTCTCTTAAATTTTCTATTTTCTTAACATTATTTTGCCAGAAGGAATGATCGGGATTTTCAGCGGATGCTATGGTTTCAAGTTGAGAAATGATGGCTTGTTTTTTCTCCAAATTCGCTTGTTGCTCTTCTTTAATTTTTTCAAATAGTTCAGATTTGCGTTCGTGAATTTTTTGAGTTATTGCTTTAAATTCTTGCCACGTACTTTCTCTAAACTCTTCCGCCACAGGTTCTGCTTGTTCTTTCCATAGCTTGTGCAAATATTGCAGCTCATTTAATGCTTTTTGCACACTTGGCTCAGTTGTCAATTCTTCGGCTCTGCTAATAATAGCTCTTCTTTGTTCCAAATTATGTGCATAATCTAATTCTTCTAGTTCCTTATTTAATTTGATGAATTCATGTGCATTATCTAAATGATGAAAATATGTTCTGAAAACATCACCGGCTCTTGATTTAGGAATCTTACCTGCATTATGCCATCTTTCTTTTATATCTCTGAATTTTTTAAAAAAAGAACTGATCGATTCCATAGGGGTTGTATACAGCTCTTTTAATTCTTCAATAATCTGAAGTCTTTTATTGAGATTATTTTGCTCGTTTTGTTCTTGTTCTTTATAATATGAGTTTAGTTTTGTTTTATAGTCGTGGTAGGCTGAATTGAATTTGTTTTTTAAGAATTGATCGGGTTGATAACTTAGCTCGTCTCCACCTTCATCAAGGAACTTTTGTTTTCGTTCCGTTTCATGTTCATCAAATTTTTTTAAAAATATATCCCTTATGGAATTGATATTTTCTCCAATTAATTGAATTGGATAATGATTGTGAAGATGTTTAAGCTCATCAATGAGTTTTTCTAATGAAAAAGATTCATAATCTTTTTCAGGAATGGTTGTTTCTTCAACGGATTGATCCTCCTTGTTATTTTCAGAATTTAGCTCATCAATAGAATCTTCCTTAGAAGAATTTTTATTATATGTTGATTCTAAATTTTGAGTTGATTCAACCTTTTTTTCATTTCCTTCTGCATTATGCAGGTTATCCGATTCAGTACCCATATTTTTGATATTTTTCCAAACAAAAATATAAAAAATATTGCAAATGTGCGATATAAGTGATAATAAAATGTAAATAGATTAAATATTCAAAAAAACATTATTTTTATGTTGTTAAATAAATAAATCAAAAAAAAATATTAGAGTTAAATAAATCACAAAAAGTGTTAAATAAAGTAGAAATTCAATTTTTTTAGATTTTAAAAATTTAAAATCTAAAAATTATATTAACAAATTCTTAAAGATATAAAGCACAATGTAAATATTACTAAAAAAAATTTTATCTTTTTTTACTATATCAATTTATAAGATGACTAATTAAATTGACGAAGAATTTAATTTATGGAAGATGAAATATCCATTTAGATAGTAATTATAATAAAAAACTATAGAATATAAATATTAAATCCATTCAAGATCAAATATTTCAGAAAAGTATTTTTTAATAACTTTTTTTACCTCATCCGGTTTTACGGATATTCCTAACTCTTTTTCCAAAGAAGTAACATATTTGTTTTGTATGCCGCAAGGAACAATATAGTCAAAATAGGAAAGGTTGGGGGATAGATTAAGGGCAAAACCGTGCATAGTGACCCATTGGGAGGCCTTTACACCAATAGCACATATTTTTCTGGCCATAGGTTTATTTACATCAATCCATACACCTGTTTCGCCGTTAGATCTTTCTCCTTTAATTCCATAAAAATTTATGGTTTTTATAATTACTTCTTCCAACAAGCGCATGTATTTATGGATGTCATTGAAAAAATTATCAAGATCAAATATAGGATATCCAACAATTTGTCCGGGACCATGATACGTAATATCTCCGCCTCGATTGGTTTTAATGAACTGAGCATTAATTTCTTGAAGTTTGATATTGCTGATAAGAAGATGGTCTAAATTACCATTTTTACCTAAGGTAAATATATGCGGATGGGAAACAAACAAAAAATAATTGGGAGTAAGATTTATTTCGTTAGTTATTGATTTTTTGTTTTTTAATTTGATTGAAACAATATATTGGAGTAATTTTTCTTGCAACTTCCAAGTTTTAAGATAATCAGCATGAAGTAAATCTTTATATATTACTTTTTTATTTTGGATTTTATTCATTAAGCTAAAATAATTGTATAAATATAAAAAAGATAATATTTATATATGTTATAAATGAAATATTAGGATTAATGACTTGTTAAAATAAAGTGGGGGATTAGGATAAGGGAAAAAAATTTTAACATTAATGTAACGTTATTATATGTAAAACCCTTTCAATAGAAACTATGAAAGGGTTCATTAACACTAAAAAACTTTATTAAAGAACAACTAATTATTGATGCAAATATACATCATTTTTCTTAAATACAAAATTATTTAATAGATTTAAGTAAAAATTGTTAATAAAACGTTTAAACTTGTTACTATAATGTTAAGGCTAAAGTTTAAGGTAAAAAAATAATTTGCGCTCATTTTATTTTCAAGAATTAATATATATTAATTTTTTATTCACATAAATCATTAAAAATGCAATTTCTTTACTAGTGCAAAATGAAATTTTTAAATTAATTTTGCTTTAAAAATTAGTGAAGATATAGATATAAATAATACAAATATGAGTTTAGAAATTAGTGATCAAACATTCAAAGATGAGGTATTAAGTTCCAAAGAACCAGTTTTGGTTGATTTTTGGGCTGAATGGTGTGGACCATGCAGAAGTTTAAAACCTATAGTTGATGAATTATCTGAAGAATTTAAAGGAAAAGTAAAAGTTGCTAAAATTGATATTGATGCCAATCAAGAAGTTTCAGTAGAATATGGAATCAGAAATATTCCTACACTTTTATTCTTTAAAAACGGACAAGTTGTTGACAAAGTAGTAGGGGTTCAGCCAAAAGAAAAGCTAGCAGAAAAAATGAATGCATTATTGGATTAATCCATTTCTCTGATGAAAATAAAAATATCCTGAAATATTCAGGATATTTTTATTTATATAAAATGCTATTTAAAAGTATATTAAATTTTACGCATACGTAAGCTTTTAGGAGTTATTTCAAGATATTCGTCATCTTTAATATATTCCATAGCTTCTTCTAATGAAAATTCAACTTTAGGGAAAATTTTAGCAGCTTGGTCAGATCCGGAAGCTCTCACGTTAGTTAACTTTTTACCTTTAATAAGATTTACTTCCAAATCATTATCACGACTATGTTCTCCGACTACTTGACCTTTATATATTTGATCTCCCGGTTCAACAAAAAATTTACCTCTATCCTGAAGTCGATCGATTGCATACGCCAAAGCCTGTCCCGTTTCAGATGAAATCATAGATCCGTTTTGTCTTTGCGGAATAATGTCTTTTACCGGTTCAAAATCTTTAAAACGATGATTAATAATGGCTTCTCCGGAAGTTGCTGTTAGAAGAAGGTTACGTAATCCGATAAGACCTCGAGAAGAAATATCAAATTCCAAATGTTGTAAATCACCTTTAGGTTCCATCACTTTTAATTCTCCTTTTCTTTGAGTAACCAATTCTATAGCTTTGCCGGATACAGCATCAGGAACATCAATTACTAAATGTTCATAGGGCTCATGCTTAACACCGTCAATCTCTTTAATAGTTACCTTTGGTCTACCTACTTGCAATTCATATCCTTCACGTCTCATAGTTTCGATAAGGACAGATAAGTGAAGAATACCTCTACCAAAAACATTGAACTTATCTTCGGAATCAGTTTCTTCCACTCGAAGGGCTAAGTTGATTTCAGTTTCCTTCATTAATCGATCTCTAAGGTGTCTTGAAGTAACGTATTTTCCTTCTTTACCGAAAAACGGTGAAGTATTAATTGTAAACAACATACTCATCGTAGGCTCATCAACCGCAATACGAGGCAAAGCTTCCGGTTCGTTTAAGTCAGCAATAGTATCACCAATTTCAAAATCATCAATACCGATAACAGCACATAAATCACCGCTTCTTACAGATTCAACAGGTTTTCTTCCTAAACCTTCAAAGACTTGTAATTCTTTTATGCGTATTTTTTTATTTTGACCATCTTCCTGGCAAAGAGTATAATCTTTACCGGAAATTAAATCTCCACGATACACACGACCTATGGCAATTTTTCCCACAAAACTTGAGAAATCAAGAGAGGTAATTTGCATTTGAGGCGTTCCTTCTACATAAGGTGCTTCCGGTATTAATTCAATAATTTTATCTAATAAATATGTAATGTTATCAGTAGGTTGTTTATAATCTCCAGACATCCAACCTTGTTTAGAAGAACCGTATACCGTTTCAAAATCCAATTGTTCTTCAGTAGCATCTAAATTAAACATCAATTCAAATACCTGATCATGTACATGTTCCGGTTGGCAGTTTTCTTTATCAACTTTATTAATTACTACGATGGGCTTTAATCCCAATTCAATTGCTTTACTAAGAACAAAGCGAGTTTGAGGCATTGGTCCCTCAAACGCATCCACAAGCAATAATACACCGTCAGCCATTTTAAGAACACGTTCAACCTCTCCACCAAAATCCGCGTGTCCGGGAGTGTCAATGATATTAATTTTGACACCTTTATAGTTAACCGATACATTCTTGGATAAAATGGTTATTCCTCGTTCACGTTCCAGATCATTATTATCCAGAATCAAATCCCCGTCATTTTTTTCAACAACATTACAAGACTGAATAATTTTATCTACTAATGTTGTTTTTCCATGATCGACATGAGCAATAATTGCTATATTTCTAATTGATTGCATATATGATATTAAAATTCAGGTGCAAATGTAAGATATTATTGCTAAATATATGGTTTTGTGTTAGTAAATAAAAGCATACTATTATTCATAATTTAAGGTTTTATTAATTGAAACTTAAAATCACTATTAAAATGAATAATTTAATTGTACTTTTGATTAGTATTTAAAAATTAGAAAATGAAAATATCTTATATCGTATTTTTTTTAGGTATTGCTTTAAGCATAAGTTCATGTAACAAATCTAAAAAATCAGAGAAGGCCCCAAATACGACCCAATCTAAAGATAGTACTCTGGTGGTACAATCTACGTTATTAGATACGATAAGTTTATCTCCAATTAAAAAAGTTCCGAAATTTGAAAATAAAGAGGTGGACAACTTTATTCAGGAAACTAAATTATATTTTGAGCAAATAGCAGAAGCTACTCAAGCAGGTAATGATAGTAAAATTTTAGAATTGCAACTTAAAGCTAATGATATAGATGAAAATTACAAAAGGGTTTTAAAAAAATTAGATACCGAACAACAAAAAAATCTTAGAAATTGGTATATGCAATTAGTCGATGCCGCATCCCAATAATAACAGCATATTTTTTTATCATCTTTAAACAGATCAGTAAATAATATAATTATTATTTTAAGTATAAAACAGATATTCATCATTATACATTATCTAAAATAAACTAAAATAGTTTTATCTTTATACAGATAAAACTATTTTTTATGCTAATTAAAACGTATGGAAGTTCTGTCTATGGTGTCAATGCTCAATTAATCACCGTTGAAGTAAATGTAGATAAAGGAGTAGGGTATCAGTTGGTAGGTATGCCGGATATGGCAATAAAAGAAAGTGCACATCGAATTTCGGCAGCCTTGAAAAACTGTGGATATAAAATGCCGGGTAAAAAAATCACAGTAAACATGGCACCTGCAGATCTAAGGAAAGAAGGATCAGCTTATGATTTAACTATTGCTGTTGGAATATTGGCAGCATCCGAGCAAATAAAAGGAGATCATCTCGATCAATATTTAATTATGGGCGAATTATCTTTAGATGGTTCTTTACAACCCATAAAAGGTGTTTTACCTATTGCATTACAAGCAAGAGAAGATGGTTTTAAAGGCTTTTTTCTTCCTAAACAAAACGCTAAAGAAGCCGCTATAGTCAATGATCTCAAAGTTTATGGAGTTGACAATATAAAAGAAGTTATTGATTTTTTTGATAAAAACATTCAATTAAATCCAACCATAGTAAATACAAGAGAAGAGTTTTTTGAGAATAATAATAAATTTCAATTTGATTTTTCAGAAGTCAAAGGTCAGGAAAATGTAAAAAGAGCTTTGGAAATTGCTGCTGCCGGAGGACACAATGTACTTTTAATCGGTCCACCGGGAAGTGGAAAAACCATGTTGGCAAAAAGAATTCCTTCCATCTTACCTCCATTAACCTTATCGGAAGCACTAGAGACAACCAAAATACATTCCGTTGCCGGAAAATTAGGATCAGAATCTTCTTTAATGACTGTAAGACCTTATCGCAATCCTCATCATACCATATCGGGAGTAGCTTTAGTTGGAGGAGGAAGCTATCCACAACCCGGAGAAATTTCTCTTTCTCATAATGGTGTACTTTTTCTGGATGAACTGCCTGAATTTAATCGGCAAGTATTGGAAGTCATGAGACAACCTTTAGAAGACAGGATTGTAACTATCTCAAGAGCAAAATTTACGATCACCTATCCGGCCAGTTTTATGTTGATTGCTTCCATGAATCCTTCTCCTTCCGGTTATTTTCCAAATGACCCTAAAAATACGAGCACTATACAGGAAATGCAAAGATATATGAATAAAATATCCGGCCCGTTACTCGATCGAATCGATATTCATGTGGAAGTTTCACCCGTTCCTTTTGATGATTTGTCGGATAAAAGGAAAGGAGAGTCAAGTTCAGAAATAAGGGCAAGAGTGGTAGAAGCAAGGAAAATTCAAACTCAAAGATATAAAACAGCGGAAGGAATCCATTATAATGCTCAAATAGGTCCTAAACAATTAGATGAATTTTGTTTGTTGGATGACATCTCTAAAAATTTACTAAAATCTGCCATTGAAAAATTGGGTTTATCTGCCCGTGCCTATGATCGAATCTTAAGAGTGGGCAGAACGATAGCAGATTTAGATAAATCCGAAATTATCCAAGCACACCATATTGGAGAAGCTATACAATATCGTAGTCTTGATCGGGAAGGATGGTGTAAATAAATGTAAATTTTTAAAAAATTATTATTAATTTAAACAAAGAAAATAATAATAAATTATGATAAGAAATGTTCAACTATCCGATGCATTAAGAATAGCTGAAATTTATAATTATTATATTGAAAATACGGTCATTACCTTTGAAGAAAAAAAAGTTAGTGCCCGGGAAATAGAAAACAGAATTCAAAAAATATCGGCAAAAGGCTATCCATATATAGTATATGAAAAAGAAGGAATAGTACTAGGATATGCATATCTGAATACTTGGCGAGAACGTTCGGCTTATGATATAACATTAGAAAACAGTATTTACCTGGATTATAATCAAACCCATCAAGGAATAGGCAATGAATTGCTTACAGCCCTGATTGAAAAATCAAAAAAGATAGATATACATTCCATTATAGGAGTAATATCCTTACCGAATGAACCCAGTAGAAAATTGCATCGGAAAACAGGATTTAATCTGATAGGAAATTTTAAAGAATCAGGAAAGAAATTTAATCAGTTGATAGATGTTGAATTTTGGCAATTACTACTGGATTGAATAAATTAAATCTAAAAAAAAAAATCAAAATAAATTTAAAAAACAGTAAAAATGATACATCATATTGTAATGTGGAAGCTTAAAGAAAGCGATAAAAAAAATAATGCTTTAAAAATAAAAAATGATTTAGAAGCCTTAAAAGATCGTATTAAGGAGTTACAGTATATCCAAGTAAATACCAATATGGAGATTGCTCCACAGTCAAATTTTGATATACTATTAGATTCCCGATTTAAAAATTTTGAAGATCTTACTTTGTATGCAAATCATCCGGAACATCTTAAAGTGGTGGAGTTTATAAAAACAGTGGTTGATCAAAGAGTAGCTATCGATTACGAAATATAATTAAATAGTAATCGTTTAGTATAAAGGATGTTTACTTACGCTATACATCCTTTTTTATTCTTGCTTTATGGATAATATAAACTCATACTACCAATCTAACCTCAACTACTAACTAAAATATCCGATTATTGCTTCCCCCAAATACGATCTATTTATGGGTTAAAAGATGGATGGTGAAATGCGAATAATGTAATTTTTTAGAATATTTATCTATAAAAATTACAAATTATTTATTAAATGACTCTTTTTTTTAAAATTTAAACAAAGATGATTAAATTTGCATCCACTATTTAACAAATTAATTATTCATGAAATTACCGGCAATAGTTCAATTGCATATTATCGTATTTATTTGGGGATTTACCGGTGTAATTGGTAAGCTTATCTCTCTTAATGCTATACCTTTGGTATGGGGTAGGACCTTAGTTGCAGCTTTTATTTTATTTTGTTATTTATATTTTTCAAAAGGAAAAAATTTTAAAATTTCCAAAAAGCTGATGTTCCAACTTTTGGGATGTGGAGTAATTGTAGGTACACATTGGTCATTGTTTTATGGATCCATTAAAATATCCAACATTTCTATTGCCACTTCAACCCTATCAACAGGAACTTTATTTGTAGCTTTTTTAGAGCCCTTTTTTTTCAAACGAAAAATCAAAATTTCTGAAATAATTTTAAGTTTAGTTATTATAATATGTATACTTTTTATCTTTAATACAGAAATGAGTTATTGGAAAGGTATACTACTTGGTATCGGATGTGCATTCCTGTCGGCCTTATTTTCTGTAGTAAACGGAATAATGCATTCAAAAGAAAGTCCCGAAATAATAACTTTCTATGAAATGGCAGGAGCTTTTGTAACCTTGACGGTTTTTATGTTTTTGTTCAATGATTGGGAAGCTATAGCTACCATAAAAGCTTGGGATATCCTATGGCTTTTAGTGTTGGGCGGACTTTTAACCAGTTTTCCTTTAGTTATGACCATGAAGCTGATGAAACACATTACGCCTTTTACACTTATGCTTTCCATAAACCTAGAGCCTGTATATGCTATTTTAATAGCCTTTTTAATTTGGAAAGATTCAGAAAAAATGAGTCCTGTATTTTATATTTCAACAGCTGTCATGATTGCTGCCATCTGTTTTAACGGTTATTTAAAATCTAAAAATAAAAAGATCCAAAATCAATAAAGTTAGCATTTGCATTATTTTTGAGTTTACATAAGATTAATATTAGACATATGCGTATTGTCCCTAAAATTCTTATGATATTCAGATTCTTACTAGCTCCCCTAAGCATTATTTTATCTTATCACTATGGGGAAGCATGTGTTCCCATGCTTGTTTTAATACTATGCCTGGGGTTGACTTCCGATATATTAGATGGAATTATTGCCAGAAAATATCAGGTAGCAACTGAAAATTTAAGAAGAATGGATAGTTTTATAGATATTATATTTTGGCTGTCTCTTGCAACTTCAATAGGAATAGTTCGACCCGGGATCATAGAAGCCAATTTGAAATTTATTATAGGTTTAGTAATATTAGAAGGAATAAGTGCGCTAATTAGTTTCTTGCGATTCAGAAAAGAAGCTAGTACCCATGCGTATTCTTCAAAATTTTGGGGTTTAACTTTATTTTTAGCGCTTATATCAATACTGGGTTTTAATTACGGTGGATTCTTTTTATATCTGACTATAATTGTGGGATATATTTCCTATGTTGATGTTTTGCTTATACTTGTACTATTACCTCATTGGATGCATGACGTACCGAGTTTTATTCATGCTTATTTAATTAGAAAAAAAATTAATTTAAAAAAGGGTACATTGGGTTCAGTTACTAATTAAATATTTTAGAAAGTTTATATAAAGTAGTTCATACCAATCGGAAACAACTTATTTTAAAAAATTTAAAATTTTAATTTTAAATGTTGAAAGATTACAAAAAAGACCTAATTATAGCGCTATATTCCTTACCGGGTATATTAATAATCTATTGTTTCGGATTTATCTTCAATAATATCATTTTTGCAAGTATTGCTGCAGGAGGTGCTGTGACGGCGGGATATGGAGCAAATAAAAAAATATTAAAATATCCTTTCGCGCCCATGATCATAGCCGTTCTAGGAATGAGTATATGTGCTGCATTGGGATCATTAATAGGACATTTCTATTTTTGGTATATAATCTGTTGTGTATTATTAGCCTGTTTAGCAACTTGTGTGGGAACTATCGATCAAAATGCTTGGTGGATTGTTTTACAATGGTCTATTGCTTTTTTTGTAGGAGGCTATTATGTGGGGGATATTTATGCCGCTCTGCATAGAGGTGTTTTAATTCTTGCAGGAGGTTTATTTCAATCTATTTGTATTATTTTTCTCATTGAGAAATCATCATTTGAAAGAAATATCAGTAACCCAGAAGAACTTCTGATCATTTTTAAAAACATATATGAAGATATTGATAAAAAAATACGCTTTCATATGACCATCATCTATACTGCATTAACCATATTAGTTTGTTTTTTCTTTATTACTGTTTTCGATATCAAATATTATTACTGGGCTGTTATGACTGCCTTAGTTATTTTGAAACCTGATTTTATTGATACCCTGAAAAAAGCAAGTATAAGGTTGATGGGAACACTTCTGGGAATTATTATAGCTTCTTTTTTAATATGGTGGTTTCCATCAAGATATATCATGGCATTGGAAATTCTGATATCTTTATATGTATGCTATGTATTTGCCAACCACAGATATGCAATTTTGTCAACCTTTTTAACCATTACAACTGTATTAATGTTTGCTATTAATGGATCTTCGGGTAAAGAAATTGCTATGGACAGATTAATTGCCACTTCTGTAGGTGGAGTATCGGCCATATTAATTATGAGTTTAAGTTTATTGCATATTCAATTTTTAAAAAGTAAAAACTAATAATGAACTTTTATGATTAGTGGTTTTTATTATTTTTTAAAACTTCTTCAAAATGATTTTCAGCCCAAGTGATCATCATCTGAATGGAGGGCATTAAACTGATACCTGTTTCCGTAAGACTATATTCAACTCGAGGCGGGATTTCAGCATAGGCTTTTCTTTTAATTAAGTTATATTTTACCAAATTTTTTAGCGTGCCGGTAAGCATCTTTTGAGAAATATCAGGAAGTTCATTTTTTATTTCTCCGTAACGCATCGTTTTTCCGGTATATAAAACAGCTAATAATAATAAAGACCATTTATCGCTAAATCGGCTTAATATATTTCTTATCGGACAGATGGGATATTTTAAATCGAGTTTATGAGCTTTCATTTTTCTATCAAATATACATATTACTCTCCAATAGAATACAACTATAAATAATAAAGTAATAAACTTAGTTAAATAAATGTTAAAATCAAACATATAATTAGTTGATAATCAATAATTCTAACTTTAGTGGTTCGTTACGATCCTGCTTGTAAACATAAGCTGTTCGGGCTAAATTCGAATCATAAACTTATTTAAATATTTAAACATGAAAATATCAATACTAGGAACAGGAAATGTTGCACAAGCGTTAATTAACGGATTAATTAATGAAAAGTATAATGTAATAGTTGGTTCAAGAAATTTTGAAAAAAGAAGTGAAAATATAGAAAAACTAAAACAAGTTCATAAAACCCTATCCATTGTTTCCTACCAAGAGGCTGTTGCATTAAGTGAAATTATACTTCTTTCAATTCCCGGATTTGCGCTTATAGAAACCATAAAGGATATTGGAATTAAAAATATTGAAGGAAAAATACTTTGGGATATTATAAATGCATTTTCATCGGAAGCTCCGGCTAATGGAGTAATAAAATTAATTTCATCTCAGGACGAATCTCTGTCAGAAAGTGTACAAAAGCTTTTGCCATTATCGCATGTTGTTAAAGGTATGAATACCATTGGTGCGCATCTTATGTATCAGCCTTCACTGAAAGAAAACGGTACTGCATTTATTGCCGGAAATAATGAAGAGGTTAAAAATACAATTTCTACAATAATTAAATCTTTAGGTTGGAATACCTATAATGCAGGTAAACTAGAATCTTCACGAGCATTAGAGTATATGGGACAATTATATGTAGCTCAAGGTATTTTATATAATAAATGGAATTCGACATTTAAATATATCGATTAAATTTTATCATATAATAAAAATTATATAAATTAAATAAATTGAAATTCGATGAAAATAAATATTATAAAAAATACATATTTTCTACTTTTTGTTATGATTATAAATATTTCAGAAATAAAAGCACAAAAAGTTATAGATTTAACGGCGAGCCATTTGAAAGCGATAAATACATTTATGACATTTGAAGAAATGGATGGTGATAAAGTGGTAAGAGTCGTAAAGGATCCATCAATTAAAAAATTTGATGAACCAACTTATGTACGAATCAATAATGTAAATTTTACCAATGGGATCATAGAAGTGAAGGTGTTAAGTCGAATTTTAGATGATGCTCCGAATTTTGCCAGAGGATTTATTGGAATAGCCTTTCATATAAATGATTCAAACTCTAAGTTTGAAAGCATATATGTTCGCCCTTTAAATGGAAGATCCGAGAATCAGGAACACAGAAACAGGACCATACAATATTTTTCTTATCCGAATTATAAGTATCAACGATTGAGAAATGAATTTCAAAATAAATACGAGTCCTATGCAGATATGGCTCTAAACGAATGGATACAGTTAAGAATTGAAGTTCAAGGGCAAAAAGCTCAATTATATATAAATGATAATAAACAACCCTCACTCATCGTAAATGATTTAAAATTAGGAGGAAATGCGACAGGAGCTATCGGACTCTTTGTTGATGTAGGCACTGAAGGATATTTTAAAGATTTGAAGGTTTATCTACAATAATAAAACCTAAAATAAAATTCCGACTTTAAAATAGAGCCGGAATTTTTATTAATTCAACCTGAAATCTAAATACAGATCGTTTCTTAATACATCTAGAATTTGTTTATTTATATTTACTCTTCGGTTCATTGACTGTGATTCTAAATACACATTGTTCTTTTTATCGATAATTTCAAAGTGTATATCTTTTGAACCTGCATTTTCATCACATACTTTATTTAAAGTAGTAATGGTATTTTCATCTAAATTTTCCAAGTTTATCTTAATGGTTAATTTTTTAGCATGTTTTCCGATTACATCGCTAAGTTCTTCGATATTCAGCACGTTTATATATACAAAGCCGTTATCTTTAATCATTCCTACCGTGATTTTTACTAAAACAAATAAATTAGGAATAAGATATTTTTGTAAATCCAGATAATTCTTTTTAAGCTTAAGAGAAATAGTACCTGTTTTATCTTCCAAATCAAAATAGGCGATTCTTGTTCTGCCGTCGTTTATTTCCTTGTGCTCAAAACGAGAGATCATACCGGCAATATAAACTTCCTTATTAATATAATGTTCTTTATTTTCATTAATTTCGGAAATATCAACAGGTTTAATCAAAGCAATTTCGTATTTGTAATTATCCATTGGATGAGCGGATATATAGATACCTACTACTTCTTTTTCTCTGCCCAATTTATACATGGTACTCCATTCTTCCGTTTCAGGAATTACCGGTTTCATAACATCAAATCCTTCATCCCCCAAGTCTCCAAATAATGAATTTTGAGCAGAATTCTTATTATCCTGATAGGCAATCCCGTATCTTACCAGCTTTTCAATAGTGCTTGTACCATTTTCTTCTTTAAAAAATTGGGCACGATTATTATTGGCTAATCCATCAAAAGCCCCTGCCAATACTAAATTTTCTAGAACTTTTTTATTTATATTTTTTAAATCTGTCCTTTCAAAAAATTCAAACAGATTTTTATATTTTCCCTTAGTTTGTCTTTCACTTACTATAGCTTCAACAGCATTTTCACCGATTCCCTTAATGGCTCCCATACCAAAACGGATAGCACCTTGATCATTTACGGTGAATTCATAATCACTTTCATTAACATCAGGTCCTAACACTTCCAATCCCATATTTTTACATTCTTCCATAAAGAAACTCAATGTGGTAAGATTGTTAAGGTTATTGCTGAGCAATGCGGCCATAAACTCTGCAGGAAAATGAGCTTTTAAATAAGCGGTTTGAAAGGCAATAAAAGCATAACAAGTGGAGTGAGATTTGTTAAATGCATATTGAGCAAAAGCTTTCCAGTCTTCCCATATTTTTTTTAATTTATCTTCAGGATGACCTCTTTCGATAGCTCCCTCAAGAAAACGAGCTTCCATTTTATTTAAGACTTGAATTTGCTTCTTACCCATAGCTTTTCTTAGCACGTCCGCATCACCTTTGCTAAATCCGGCTAATTTTTGAGAAAGAAGCATTACTTGTTCTTGATAAACAGTAATTCCGTAAGTATCCGCAAGATACTCTTCCATATCCTCTAAATCGTAAGAAATTTCTTCCTTTCCATGTTTACGATTGATAAAGTTGGGAATATATTGTAAAGGTCCGGGACGATACAAGGCATTCATGGCAATCAAGTCCTCAAACTTATCGGGTTTCAATGCTTTGAGGTGCTTTTGCATTCCGGGGGACTCGTATTGGAAGATCCCAACTGTATTTCCATTTTTGAATATCTCATAGGTTTTATCATCATCCAAAGGAAAATCATCGGGATTTAAAACTTCACCGGTTCTTTTTCTAATAATTTCAATGGTATCGGCAATAATCGTCAAGGTACGTAAACCTAGAAAATCCATTTTTAACAATCCGGCACTTTCTACCACGGAGTTGTCAAATTGGGATACCAACAAAGAGGAATCTTTGGCTACAGCAACCGGTATTAAATTGGTAATATCTTCCGGAGTAATAATTACTCCACACGCATGAACTCCCGTGTTCCGTAAACTACCTTCCAGTTGGTAAGCATTTTGTATTACCCTCCCTTCCAGGTCATATTCATTAAATTTTTGTTTGAGTTGAAGCACTGGAACAGACTCCTCCTTACCGAAATCTTTAATTAACTCACTTTCTGTTTTATTTTTTAGCTTAGTTAGATTTAAGGTAGAGGGTAGGTTTTTTGATAAGCGGTCCGTATCGCTTAAGGGCAATTCAAGCACTCTTCCTGCATCCCTTATTGCGGAACGTCCGGCTAACGTACCGTAAGTAATTATTTGAGCAACCTGATTTTCTCCGTATTTATCTACCACCCATTGAATGATTTTTTCACGTCCTCTATCGTCAAAATCGATGTCTATGTCGGGTAAGGATACCCGATCCGGATTTAAGAAACGCTCAAAAAGTAAATCGTATTTAATAGGGTCTATATTAGTAATTCCTATGCAATAAGCAACGGCTGATCCGGCTGCAGAACCTCGTCCCGGACCAACAGATACACCCATTTTACGCGCTTGAGAGGTGAAATCCTGTACAATGAGAAAATAGCCGGGATATCCCGTTTTGGCTATGGTTTCCAACTCAAATTGTAAACGATCTTTAGTATCTTCGGATAATTGGTCACCATATCTTTTTTTAGCTCCTTCCCATGTAAGATATGCTAAGTAGGCATTTTCTCCTCGCTTACCTCCGTCCACTTCATCTTGAGGGTCTTTAAACTCATCAGGTATATCAAATTTAGGAAGTAAAACATCTCGGGTTAATTGATAAGGTTCAAATTTTTTAATAAAATCTTCAAAATTTTCAATTGCTTCCGGTATGTCTGCAAACAATTGAGCCATTTCTGTTTGAGATTTAAAATTATACTCATCATTAGGAAGACCGTATCTTTTACCAAAACCTCTGCCCTTAGGGGTAGATTGTTTTTCTCCGTCTTTAATACATAAAAGGATATCCTGGGTTTCTGCTTCTTTTTTACTAATATAAAATGTATCGTTTTGAGCTAAAACCTTGACTCCGTATTTTTTTGCAAATTTTATTAAAACTTTGTTGAGGTGTTCTTCTTCATCTAAATGGTGCCTTAGTAACTCTACATAAAAATCATCACCAAATAATCCATGCCAATAGATAAAGGCCTCTTCTGCTTGCTTTTCTCCCACATTTAAAATTAGGCTGGGAATTTCTGAAGATAAACTTCCGGTAGTTGCAATTAAATTTTCTTTATATTGTTCAATAAGTTCTTTACCAATTCTGGGATAGCCTGCATACAAACCTAGTTTATATCCTAAAGTTGATAATTTAGAAAGATTTTTAAATCCTTCATGATTTTTAGCAAGTAATATCTGAGTATATCTACGATCCGGATTATCTTTTGTAAACTTATTTTGTAAATAAGTTTCAGATATATACAGTTCACAACCGATAATTGGTAAAATCTCATTTTTTAAAGGTTCAGAACCATTGCCTTCTAAAATTTTAGCATTATGATCTTTAATAGATCCATTAGCTTTTTTTATTTCATTGAGAAAAGCAAATGCACCCATCAAGTTGCCCGTATCCGTTACACCTAAAGCGGGCATGTTATATTCTAAGGTTTTTTTTATTAAATCAGAATGTTTACTGGTAGAAGTAAGTATTGAATAAACCGAATGATTGTGAAAGTGGAAAAAAGATGAATAATTTATTTCATCTACAGATTTTTTAGTACTTTCTGTTTTCCCTTTTAGTTGCTTATTAAAATCTTTAACCTGTTCACGAATAACAATATCAAAAGGTTGAAAAGGTTCAGGATGATTTTCAATAAAAGCTCTTAATTCTTCTTCTGTAAAATTCAGCTTATTAGCACTTATTTGGTTTCGTCTAACCAACTCCCAAAATGCCTGAGCAGTAGCATTAACGTCTGCCGCAGCATTGTGTGCCTCATCAAAACCATGCCCAAATAATTTTTCATATAATTCGGAAAGTTTAGGAAATTTAAATCCACCTCCCATACCTCCGGGCAAAGCACAAAAATTAGTTCCCTCACGAGCTGTATCTATTAACGGAAGATCCGCAATATGGTTTTCAATTGATTTTCGATAAAATTCAGCTCCGACAATCGGGATGTCGAATGCTATATTTTGTCCGACTAAAATCGGATTATCTGCCAGTACCGCATTAAATTGATCCAATACGGTTTTAAGATCATGACCTTCCGCTAATGCTTTTTCGGTACTTATACCGTGAATTTTTTGAGCATTGAAAGGTATGTCGTATCCTTCGGGTTTAATTATATAGTCATAGTTTTCAATTAAATCACCATTTTCATCATGTAACTGCCAGGCAATTTGAACCATTCTAGGCCAATTGTCTGAATCGGAAACAGGTGCATTTGCATTGGCAGGAAGACCTGTGGTTTCAGTATCAAAAACTAGGAATTTCATACTACAAAGTTAGGGATTTCTTTATGAATGTAACTTTTAAATCTTAAGTTCTTTCAATATTTCATTCCTTAAAAATAAAATTGAAAGATATTGGAATTGAATAAAATAGAGTGAAATTTTACACTAAAAAAATTACGGGTAAAGAAAGATTAGTTTCAATTTAAACAGAATGTAAAATATAATTTAACAGCCTGAAATTTTACATGTATTACATATAAAATATTTATAAGCAAATCATTTATTAGGTCTAATTTTTGATTTTTTATTTTACTAAAACAATAAAAAAACATAGTGTATGGAAAATATTATTGAAAAACTTCAAAAAGAAGTAGGTCTCAGTGAAGATCAAGCGGTGAAATCTTTAAATGTAATAAAAGAATATATGGATAAAGAAGATTTACATGTTGATTGGGAAAAATTCTTTAAAGGGAAATACGAACATTTTAAAGATTCAGTATCTAATTTTATTAGTAAAATATCCAATAAGGCAGAAGATTGGAGTGACAAAATAGGAGATAAGGTAGAGGATTTAACCACAGATGCTAAACGAAAAATTAGAGATGCATCTAAAAAAGAATAGATTAAGTTTTTAACTTATATAAATTTGTGCAAGAAGCTTATCAATTAAGCTTCTTTTTTTATTTAAAAAAATCTTTTTTTGATTTAGAAATTGATATTTCAGCTATAAAAATAAGATAGATTTTTAATGAATTAATTTAATTAGGACTGAAATTGAAATCTAGTTTAAATACCTATTATTTGTTTTAAATTCATGATAAAAAATTACTAATGTTTTTAATATAAAAATAGTTGATAAACCATAAAATATGTATTTTTGTATCTCTTCTATAATAGGATAAAAATGTTAGTATTAAAATTTGGAGGCACCAGCGTAGGAAGTGCAGAACGTATAAAAAATTTAGCTGAATTAACTAAAGGTCAAAAACCAAAGATTGTTGTTTTGTCTGCCATGAGTGGGACAACTAATGCCTTAGTAGAAATATCCCAAGCTCTGTATGAAAAAAATACATCTAAAGCAAAAGAATTAATACAATCTCTAGAAGATAAATACAGAAAGGAAATAAAAGACTTATACAAGAATGAAACCATTACCAAGAAGGGGAACGAACTTTTGGATGATTATTTCAATTATATAACTTCATTCCTGGACTTTCCTATATTTACTTCCAAGGAAGAAAAAATAATTTTGGCTCAAGGTGAACTTTTGAGCACTCATATGTTCCATTTTTACATGAGTGAAATCGGAGAAAAAACGATATTGCTTCCGGCCTTAGAGTTTATGAGAATAAACAAAGACGGTGAACCGGATTTTCCTTATATAGAAGAACGTATTAAAGAAGAAATTAAAAAGTATCCTGATATAGATTTTTTTATTACTCAAGGATATATTTGTAAAAATGCTCAAGGAGATATAGATAATTTGCAAAGAGGGGGAAGTGATTACACAGCTTGTATAATTGGAGCCGTAATTGATGCTGAAGAAATACAAATATGGACCGATATCGACGGGATGCATAATAACGATCCTAGATTTGTTAATAAAACTCATCCCATAAATGAATTAAGTTTTGATGAAGCTGCAGAATTAGCCTATTTCGGAGCAAAGATTTTACATCCAACCTGTATTCTTCCTGCACAGAAAAGAGGAATACCCGTAGCTTTGAAAAATACAATGCAACCTGAAGCTAAAGGTACTTTAATAGGTAATATTAATACTCCGGAAGGAATTCGTGCCGTAGCAGCAAAGGACGGTATTTACGCCATAACCATAAAAAGTGGTAGAATGCTATTGGCGTATGGATTTCTAAAGACTATTTTTGAAATATTCGATAAATATAAAACCTCTATAGATATGATAACCACTTCAGAGGTTGCTGTTTCATTAACCATTGACAATCCTTCTAATTTAGAATATATATTAAAGGAATTAAGAGAAATAGCCAATGTAGAATATGAAAAAGATCAAACCATTATTGCCATTGTGGGAAATATTGCAAAAAATGAATCAGGTTATGCTGTTAAAATTTTGGAAGCTCTTAAAAATATACCTCTTCATATGATATCTTATGGGGGAAGTGAGCATAATATATCTGTAGTAATTGACAGCAAAAGTAAAAAAGAAGCATTACAGGCATTGAATACTACTCTTTTTGGATATTAAAAATATAAGATAATTTAGTTAAATTTAAATAATAGATATATCATTAATCAAAATACCTTTAAGTTAATTACTTAAAGGTATTTTTTATATCGTAATTATACTATTAATCTAAATTGTAAATGCAATTTTATCGATGTAATGATTCTAATTGATTTTTGAAAATAGATAACATGTAACATAATTATATTTTTTCAATACTAGAATCTATAACTACTAATTTTTACTTTAAAAATATCAACTAAAAATAAGTGCAAGTAATATAAAATTTACCCTAAAAAACATTAAATAAACTTGAACAAATGAAATAAAATAAAGTAAATGAATTTTAGCGTTACGGTATAATAAGAAAAATACAATGCTATGAGTGTTAATTATTTATATCTGGATAAATTTGTTTATTAGAAAATAAAAAATCAAAGTTGAACTATAATATTGATAAAAAATTTCTAATTTCGCAAAAAAATCTTAGCATGAATTTGGTAATTGTTGAATCGCCCGCAAAGGCCAAAACAATAAAAAAATTTTTAGGAAATGACTTTGAAGTTGAATCAAGTTATGGTCATATAACTGATTTGGCAAAAAAAGACATGGGTATAGATATGAAAACTCTAGAGCCCATATATCAAGTCTCCTCAGATAAAAAAGAAGTCGTTAAAAAACTAAAATCATTAGCAAAAAAAGCAGATACTGTATGGTTGGCTTCCGATGAAGACCGTGAAGGGGAAGCTATTGCTTGGCATTTATTTAATGAATTACAACTTAAATCAGAAAACACTAAAAGAATTGTTTTTCATGAAATAACCAAAAATGCCATACAAAAAGCCATTCAAAACCCAAGAAATATAGATATTAATCTGGTTAATGCACAACAGGCTCGAAGAGTGTTGGATCGATTGGTAGGATTTGAAATGTCACCTATTCTTTGGTCTAAAATAAAAGCCGGATTATCTGCAGGAAGAGTACAATCTGTGGCTGTACGTTTGATCTGTGAAAGAGAAAAGGAAATTGAAAAATTTATTCCGGTTCCTACGTATAAAGTTGAAGCAGATTTTTACAATAAATCTCATAATTTATTAAAAAGTAAATTAAATACTGATTTTCAAGACTATTCTAAGGCATTAGATTTTATACAAAGAGCCCAAGGTAAAACATTCACTATATCCAATGTTGAGACTCGCCCAAGTAAAAGAAGTCCATCAGCCCCTTTCACTACATCTACTTTACAACAAGAAGCTGCCAAATTAGGATTTTCAGTTAGTAGAACAATGATGTTAGCTCAACAGCTCTACGAATCGGGGTACATTACCTACATGAGAACTGATAGCGTAAATTTATCTGAAGAAGCGTTGAATTCTGCAAAAGATGTAATTATTGGACAATATGGAAAAGAATATTTAAATACACGACAATATACAACAAAAAATAAGTCGGCTCAAGAAGCTCACGAAGCAATTCGTCCAACCAATTTATCCGTACAAGAAGCAGGGGCAGATGATTCACAAAAGAAACTATATCATTTAATTTGGAGAAGAACTTTGGCCTCACAAATGGCCGATGCTAAATTAGAAAGAACAATTGTCGATATATCAAATCCGGAATTAAAAGAGAAGTTCGTAACAAAAGGAGAAGTTATTGTCTTTGATGGATTTTTAAAAGTGTACCAAATTCAAAAAGAAGAAGATTCAGCCGATGAAGACAATAATGAAGGACTCTTACCTGTCGTAGAAAAAGGAGAAGAAGTACAGCTATCTCAAATTATTGGCGAAGAAAAATTCAGTAGACCGGCAGCTAGATATAATGAAGCCTCTTTAGTAAGGAAATTAGAAGAATTAGGAATCGGGCGTCCTTCCACATATGCTCCTACTATTTCTACAATTCAAAAAAGACAATATGTGGAAATCAGAGATTTAGATCCCAAACAAAGGGAGGTTAAGAAGATTCTTTTAAAAGATGATATTATAAAAGAAAGTGTTGAAATTGAAAATTATGGAGCTGATCGAAGAAAATTAATGCCGACAGATATAGGATTAGTCGTAAATGAATTTTTAACTGAACATTTTCCAACCATATTAGATTATGGCTTCACAGCCAAGGTTGAAGAAGACTTTGATAATATAGCCGGAGGAAATGAAAACTGGAAAGAAATGCTGACCGGTTTTTATGATGATTTTCACCCCCATGTAGAAGAAGTAAAAGAAACGGCAGAAAGAGCTACAGGAGAAAGATTATTAGGACAAGATCCTATAAGCGGTAAAAATATTTACGCTCGCATAGGCAGATTCGGTCCGATGATTCAAATGGGTGAAACCGAAGATGAAGAAAAGCCTAAATTCGCAGGTTTAATGAAAGGGCAACACATAAATTCAATAACTTTAGAAGAAGCGCTTAAATTATTTGAATTGCCTAAGTATTTAGGAGATTATGAAGATAAAAAAGTTGAAGTAAATACGGGAAGATTTGGTCCTTATGTAAAACATAACAGCAAGTTTTTTTCCTTGAAGCCTAAAGAAGGAGATGAAATTTCAACCATTACTTTAGAAAGAGCTATCGAATTAATAGAAGCGAAAAGGGAGGCAGACAGAAATAAATTTATCAAAGCATTTGAATCAGAAGATCCAATTATTGAAATTTTAAATGGAAGATGGGGGCCTTATATTAAACAAGGAAAAGAAAATTATAAAATCCCTAAAGACACGGAAGCCGATAAATTAACTCTCGAAGATGTCAAAAAATTAATCTCGGAATCAGGTAGTAAAACTAAACCTAAATCCAAAACCAAATCAAAAAAGAAATAAGTGGAAGCATTGCGAGATTTTTTGCATCCGGTAGATGAATCCTTAATATATGCTCAACCGGATTCTATAGGAAGCAAGATACAATTTTACTGGGATAAAAAACTTGAAGAGAACAGTGTTGTAATTATTGGTTGTCCCGATTTAAGAGGTACCGGCCATAAAAAAGAGTTTTCCAATTTAAGGTTGATCCGTGAAGAATTCTATCAATTAGTATGGAATGATTGGAATTTAAAGTTATATGATTTGGGAGATATAATTCCTGGAAATGAATGGGAGGATACAGATTTTGCTCTCAAAAAAGTATTGGAAGAATTATTGGAAATGAAGGTACAACCCATAATCTTAGGTGGAAATATGGGACTGAATTATACCGCCTATAAAGCACTTTCTATACTAAAAAAGCCTTTAAATTATACCGCAGTTGATACGAAAATTGAAATTGGAAATACAGAAGGAAAGCTAACGGATAAAAATTATCTTTCCAAGATGATAGTTGAAGATTTTAATTTACTTTTCAATTTTACCAATATAGGATATCAAAGCTATTTCGTACCACAATCAACATTAAAAAAATTTAACACCTTAGATTTTGAAGGCATACGTTTAGGGAATATAACAACAAATATAAAAGATTCAGAACCTATATTCAGAAGTTCTGATTTTGTAGGGATCAATTTGGACTCTGTAGAGTCATATGATGGTACTCTCTCAACCGGAAGTACGGTAAACGGATTCACCAATCGTGAAATTTGTAGTTTATCAAGGTATATAGGTTTATCTAAACAGGTAAAAATAATAGGGATCTATAATTTTTTAGGATATTCATACAATAAAATGAATGAAAAATTAGTTTCTCAAATTTTGTGGTATCTGATAGAAGGTAAAAATCAGCAAGAATATTATGAAAATGATGAATACATAAAATACACTGTCTTACATGAAGATAAAGAGTTGGTCTTTTTAAAAGATAAATATGTTGACAGGTGGTGGTTGGCTATCGATTTTGAGGACAATGAAAATTTTCCTTTCTTAGTACCTTGTTCATTAAATGATTACAAAGAAGCTTTAGAAGGAAATGTTCCCGAGCGATATTGGAAAACTTTCAAAAAGTTTTTATAAACGGTCACAGATAAAATTAACGCTGATTTTAATAGAAGAACAAAAAAATTTTTAAATAAAATAAAAAAATAGTAGTTTTACAATTTTTAAAAGAAACATTTTGGTTATAATGAGAAAAGTATTTTTACTCTTATTGGCAACGTCAACAATAATTTCTTGTAATTCATCCAAAAAAGGAAGAGCAGGAAAACCGGGATCACAAGGAGAGATTGTAGTTACGCAAAAGAGTCAGCAATGGAATAACAAAAAACCGTATGGTATGGTTCCTATTCCGGGTGGAGCTTTTGTTTTAGGGCAATCTGACATGGATTTCACCGGCACAAACACAAAAGCCCCTTTAACTACTGTTACCGTATCAGCATTTTATATGGATGATACTGAAGTAACCAATGCTGAATATAGAGTATTTGTAAACTATGTGAAAGATTCCATTGTTCGTTCCTTATTAGCAGAAAGAGGAGGTGAAGAAGGAGGTGAAGGAATAGGACGATATTCTTATTTAAACAAAAAATCAGAAAAAGAACAAACTGCATATCAGCAAATGTTGGAAGAACAGGGGGGTAGAGAAGGATATGACGAATCTAAAAAGTTAGATTGGTCGGTGCCTTTAGAATGGAATACTTCCAGATACCCGGATGTTGCTTATGCAGAAGTACTAGAATCATTATATTACCCGCCGGAAGAAAGATTCAACAATGAAAGAGTTATAGATGCTAGAAAATTAATTTACCAATTTACATGGATTGATCAACTGGAGGCAGTTAAAAATAAAGGTAGAGGTAAAGATTTTCTTAGAAGAGAAGAAATAGCTATTTATCCGGATACTACTGTATGGCTAAGAGATTTTAATTATTCTTTTAATGAGCCTTTATTTGAACAGTATTTTTGGCATAAAGCTTATTCTAAATATCCTGTAGTAGGGGTAACATGGGATCAAGCAAGAGCTTTTTGTGCTTATAGTACAAAATCCAAAAACGATTATAACCAAAGCAGAAAAAGAAAAATAGATAAAGTATTTCCGTATAGATTACCTTCAGAAGTTGAATGGGAATATGCTGCACGAGGAGGTTTAGAAAATGCTCCTTATCCATGGGGAGGACCTTATCTAATAGATGATAGAGGTTGCTATTTAGCTAATTTTAAACCTAAAAGAGGGGATTATATGGAAAATGAAAATGGTTATTTATACACAGCCCCTGTTAAATCTTTCCGTAAAAACGGGTTTGGATTATATGATATGGCCGGTAATGTTTCTGAATGGACTGTTTCCGCATATAATAATAGTTCTTATATAATATCATCCACCTTAAATCCTTATTTAGGAAATAGAATTGAAGACCCTCGAAAAGTTATAAAAGGAGGATCATGGAAAGACATAGGTTACATGCTTATGGTGAGTGAAAGAGATTGGGAACATAAAGATTCAGCCAGAAGTTTTATTGGTTTTAGACGAGTTCAAACCATACCGGAAGGGGCTAAGGGTAGATTCCCGGTTGTTAAAAAACATGCTCCGGTAAGATAATTAGTACTGATAATTAAATAATATATAGATAATAATTTAGAAAATTTAGAAAAATGGCAAATCAAACAAAATCAAAGGATAAAGTGTTAAATATGGTGTACTCTTTAGGTGCAGCAGTAGTTATCATTGGTGCTTTATTTAAAATTAATCACTGGGGATTAGGTCCTATAACCGGTAGTACCATATTGGCAATAGGTTTAATTGTAGAAGCTTTTATATTTGTGGTATTTGCGTTTGATCCACCTCCGGCTGAATATGAATGGGAAAAAGCATATCCGGAATTATTAGACGGTTCATCAGCACAGAGAAAATCAAAATCTCAAATACAAGACTCATCCATACAAGAAGCAGAAATATCTTTGTCAACTAAATTAGATCAAATGCTTTCTCAAGCTAAATTAGATGCAGGATTATTGGAAAGATTACGAGGGGGGATAGAAAACTTTGGACAAGCAGTTGAAGGAATTAACAAAACAGTAGAAGCTAGCTCTGTAACAGAAAAATATAAAAACCAATTAAGTATAGCTTCCTCACATTTAGAAAATTTAAATGCTTTATACCAATTGCAATTAGATAATGGAAAAAAATATGCAGAAGCGAACCAAAAATTTGTGGATGATTTATCCAAAGCAGGAGAGTATTCTCATACATTCCAAAAACAATTAGCTGAATTAACAGCAAATCTAAACAACTTAAATAAGGTATATGGTGGTATGCTTAATGCCATGAAAGCTTAATAATTTTAAATTTAAAAATTAAATAAGTAAAAATGGCAGCAGGAAAACAGACACCACGCCAGAAGATGATAAACCTAATGTATTTAGTGTTTATTGCTATGTTGGCAATGAATGTAGACAGAGAGGTTTTACGTTCTTTCGAAGGTATAAATGAATCTTTACAATTATCCACAAAATTAACGGATGAAAACAATAAAACCTTTTATGAACAAATCGAAGCTAAAAAAGCCGATGGAAATGAAGGGTATGTAGAGATAGCAAAAAAATCAGATGAAGTAAAAAAACAAGCGCAAACAGCTGTAGATGCGATTGAAGAAGTAAAAAATCGTTTAGCGACAGCTGCAGAATATACTCCTCCTTCAGCAGGTGAAGAAACTAATTATAACTCGCTTCAAAATACAGATGTAGTTAATAAAGTGTTCTTTGCAAATGATAACACAGCTACAAAAGATGTGCAAGATATGATTGCAAAGGTTAAAACATTTACCCAATTTATTTTGCAAGGAGCGAATGAGAATGCAAAGAAAAGGATTGATCAATTATTTGATTTTACAGATAAACAAAATAAACCGTGGATTGTTAATCAATTTTATGATCAACCTATGATTTCAGCTCTAACTAACTTAACAAGATTACAATCAAATATTAGAACTGAAGAAGGAAACAGAGTTAGAGATTTATTAGCTAACAAACTGCAAGATGAAATCGAATTGAAAGCCTTTGTTCCAATCGTTTCTGCACCTAAATTCGTTAGAGCAGGAGAGAAATTTAATGTTACAATTGGTTTCGGTGCATATGATAACTCATTAAAAGGATCTATAACTCTGAACGGACGAAATATTCCTTTATCAGAAGGAAAAGCTATAGTTAATATGGTTGCTTCCGGAGTAGGAAAACAACGTTTATCAGGTAATATCTCATACCAAACAGCAAATGGTATTAAAACAGAATCGTTCGACGAAACATATGAAGTTGTTCAAGATGTTGTTAAGGATTTACCAACCGGAGGAACTGTAGTAGCAGATAAAATGAATGTAGTTTATAGAGGTGTAGATAACCCTATGAGCGGGTCGGTTACCGGAGTTGATGCATCTACTATTAGTATGAGTACTTCAAACGGTAGTCTTTCAAGATCAGGAAAAGGTTGGATATATAAAGCAGGTTCAGGAACAACTACAAACTTTACCATTTCAGGAAAAACTTCTTCTGGAAAAACTGTTTCAACAACTGTTGCATTTAGAATTAAGAATGTACCTAAAGCGCAAGGTACCATACGAGGTGCGAATGTAGTAAGTATGCCGCCTAGCTCCGTATCTAATCAAACTGTATCAGCAGCTATACCGGATTTTGAATTCCCTGTTACCTTTAATGTTACCGGATTTAAATTGAAGAGACCGGGAGCTGCAGCAAGACCTTATTCCGGAAATTCGCTAAGACCGGCTGCAGATTATTTAAAAGGATTAAAATCAGGTGATCAAGTATTAATATTTGATATTTCTGCTACAGCATCCGGAATATCTCAACAAAGTATTTCACCTATTCTTATAAATGTTCAATAAAAAAGAAATTAATAATACTATTTTTAACATGAAATCTTTATTACTTAGCTTAACAGTCTTAATAAGTTCAGGAGCATTTGCACAAAATATCTTAAATGCAAAGTCCCCTGTTGAATTAAGAGAAATGAGAGAAGAGAGGTATGATATTGTAAATGGAACGGATACAATTTCTACTGCTCCGACTGTCTTACCCTATGGGTATATTGAAGATAAAGATATTTTATGGTCTAAAGTAGTATGGGAGATTATAGATTTAAATGAAAAATTAAATCAACCTTATTACTATTCTTATGAGGATGTTTCAGCTACTTATATCTCCCTATACGATGCTCTTTTTAAGGGTATTGATTCAGGAAACATAACTGAAGTATATGATGATGATAACTTTACATCAAGAATTTCACCCGAAAATCTTCAAAATAAAATCCAAGCAATAAGAGAATCCGAGTGGCTTCAAGATAAAAGAGCTTCCGGGGAAGAAATTACTGCTCAAGATTTGGTTGAAGGAGTAGATCATTTTAAAACAGATACACGTAGCGTGAAATTAATTAAGATTAAGGGAATGTGGTATATAGATAAACGATTAGGTCAAATGAAATATCGTTTATTAGGAATTGCACCTATGGGACCGGATCCTCAAGTCATGGGGCTTTCAGAAGCTGCTATGCTTGGATATCAAGGAGATGAAGAGTTGATCGACTTATTTTGGATATTTTATCCGGGAGCCAGAGAGGTTTTATCCAGTTGTACAGTGTATAATCCTAAAAACGGATCTTCAGCAATTACCTATGATGATGTTCTTAACGCAAGACGATTCAGTTCCATTATTTATAAATCACAATCTGAATATGGTGACGGGTTGATATCAAATTATATACCCGGAGATGCAAAATCTCAGCTTGAAGAAAGTAATAGAATTAAAAATGAAATTCTACAGAAAGAAAACAATATGTGGAATTATTAATCAATGAATTTTAATAAAATACAGTCCTGAATCACACAAATTGATTCAGGACTTTTTTTTTAACTTTACAAATAAAATACACTACTTCCGATAATATAAAAAGTATGCTAGATTATCTTATTATAGGTCAAGGATTGGCAGGTTCCTGTTTGGCTCATAAATTATATAAAGAAAACAAATCATTTAAAATAATGGATATAGTTTCCAATTCGGCTTCATTTGTTTCATCGGGAATGTATAATCCCGTGGTGTTAAAACGATTTACGCCCGTTTGGAACGCAGAAATTGAAATTGATAAATTACGTGAAGAATTTACAGAATTTGAAGATTTATTACAGGTAAAACTAGTTTATAATTCAAATTTATACAGAATTTTTGCGAATGAGGACGAAGTTAAAACTTGGAAAAAAAAGTCTGTAAGGAATGAAAATTTAAAACCTTTTTTAGATCCTGAAATTTATGATTCGATCAATCCAAATATTATAGCAAAATTTGGAATGGGAAGAGTTTATAAGGCAGGAAAGATATTTGTTAGAGAACTTTTAAGGGAATTTAGAAAATTTTTACTTAACGAAAATAGGATAATTGATGATATTTTTGATTTTAATCAATTAAATAATGAGATAAATCATTATGAATATAAAGGGATTAAAGCTAAAAAAGTCGTATTTTGTGATGGATATGCTTTAAAGTATAACCCTTTTTTTAGCTATCTTCCTATGGAAGGTGTCAAAGGGGAAACCATGGTAATTCATGCCAATGGATTAGGCCTCACTGATATCGTTAAAGCTAAAGTTTTTATTATGCCTATGGAAAAAGACTATTATTATATAGGAGCTACTTATCATTATCGTGAAGTAAATGATGAAATATCTGAAGAAGGACAAAGCGAACTAATTAATAATTTGAATAAATTTTTAACTATTGATTATAAAATTATTAAAAAATTCGCAGGAATACGACCTACAGTTATTGATCGTCGACCCTTATTAGGAGAGCATTCTGAACATAAAAATATGTTTATATTTAATGGTTTGGGCAGCAGGGGAGTTATGTTAGCCCCTATTATGGCTGAAGAGTTATTTGATTATATGGAAAATGGAAAAGAATTAATGTCAGAAGTAAATATTAATAGATTTAATTTATAAAATGGAAAATTCAAATATTATTGTAATAGGTATTATTATAATTACCAGTGTACTTAGTTTTAAAGGATTTAAAGATCAGAATTTTTTTAACCGTTATAAGTTTAACATCGATGCTATTTTAAAAGGAAAACAATGGGAAAGGATGATTACTTCAGCATTTTTACACGGAGATATTGCTCATTTGTTTTTCAATATGTATACCTTTTATTTTTTTTCAGTCTTTTTACTAAATTATGGAAACCTATTTTTTCTTATAACTTACTTCGGATCCATTATAAGCGGTAATTTATTGGCATTATGGATGTATAAAAATAATCCACAATATAGTGCAATAGGAGCTTCAGGTGGTGTATCCGGGATCTTATTTGCTACAATTATTATAAATTCAGAAATTTCAATAGGAATTTTTCCTTTACCATTTTCTATTCCGGGATGGATTTTTGGTGTTGTTTATTTAACCTATTCTTTATATGGAATGAAGACTCAATTGGGTAATATTGGACATGATGCTCATTTAGGAGGAGCACTTTTTGGTATTCTTTGCGGGCTCTTGTTTGTTAGTGAGTATCCCTATTATCCTTTTACTAATTTTAGACCCATTTATTTATTATTAATGCTAATTCCTATCGCATATTTAATCTACTTAATTGTTAATAAACGCAAAGAATAAGCACTTTTAATCAACCATAATTTTTAAATGTTTTTTATTTTAAGTAATAGTGATTGTATTATAATTAAAATTTAAGATATAATTTAATTGGTTAAAATAATCATAGAAACAATTACTTAATTTACTTTAAAATCTTATATCCTATTTTACAGCTTAAACATTGTTTTTTTAAACACTTATTTTCATATAAATATAAAAATGCTTGAGAGTCTAAAGCAGAATTAATTTTAATACCTAATTGATTATAACTTTTTATAATCGAATTATTTTCAGCTTTAACTTCAGAAAGTATTTCAAAAATTTCTTCTTCCATAGGTTTTCCTATACTTAAAGAATAAGCATATTTTATGGGAAGAAATGCATTTAATATTAGCAAATCTTTTAGTGAGTTAGATAATTTTTTTTCAGAAATTGACGATGTTTTTTTATCAAAAACATAATGATCATTCCAATAGCCGGATGCTTTGACATCATCTAATAGCCGATAATACTGATTTACAGATTTGATACCTATGATATAAGAAAATAAATTTTGATAAGTAGAGATAATGTTTGCAAGTTGGGATAATCTAATGGTAGGAAAATTTGAAGGCCTTAATCTCAAATATTTTACATCAGTAATTTTTTCCGGTAGATTAAATTTTGATTGCAAGAATTTAAATTCTTTATATAAATCTTGAGGATACGTATCAACGCTATTTTCCAGTTTATGAGTTGTTCCAAATAATAAAGATTCGGTTTGAAAAAGATTTTTTGAAATTTTTCTGATAATCCCATACTCTAAATATAAAAATATATATTCAAATGCATAAGCATTTATTTTGAGACCTAATGTATACCCTAAAACAGTAGTTAGGGTGGCTTCCCAATCATTCTTTTTTCTTTTCAAAATTTCATAGATACGTTCACATTTATTTTTTAATTTATCCAAGTATAAATTTTCTGAGAAAGAAAAAATATCAGAAATTAATGAGGTGTCAATTAAATTTTCGCAAGGGATAAATTTGAATGTTTGATGATCCAAAAATTCATAATTATTATAAATCTCATTGGAAATATAGGATTTCAATTCAAGAACAGGAAAAGATAAATTTCGGATTTTATCGTTATTATTATCAATTTCGTATACAACGTGAAGAATTATATTTTTGTAATAATTATTGAGATCATGTTTATGCTTAAACCAATCCGATGATTTTACATGAATTTCAACATTACCGTTCCATTCAATATCATCTATTTTTAACTTAGCAAAAATAAAATCCGGGCCTTCATTCGTATTATAAGTTCCCGCTTGAATTATTTCAACTTTTTTGCCATCATTAGTATACAGCTCTAAAGTGTTAAATTTTTTAAATTGCCAAATATAATGCAGTAACTTTTCTTTCATAATTTAGTCTTATTCAGGTAATTAATAAGATAAATTTAATGAAAATAAAAAAAGTTTTAGCTAATTACTAAAACTTTTTCTACAATGAATTGATATTTTTATCTTTTATCTATATCGATATAATCTCTTTTAGGACTGCCGATATAAATTTGTCTTGGTCTGTTAATAGGCTCATTATTCATTCTCATTTCTTTCCATTGAGCAATCCACCCGGGCAATCTGCCTAAAGCAAACATAATAGTAAACATCTCTGTAGGAATGCCTAAAGCTCTGTAGATAATTCCGGAATAAAAATCGACATTAGGGTAAAGCTTTTTCTCAATAAAATAAGGATCATTTAAAGCTACCTCTTCTAATTTCTTAGCAATTTCAAGGGTTTCATCTTCAACACCTAATCTATTGAATACATCGTCTGCCACCTTTTTTATTACCTTAGCTCTAGGATCAAAATTTCTGTATACCCGATGTCCAAATCCCATAAGACGGAAACTATCATCTTTCGATTTTGCTTTATCAATCCATTTTTGAAGATCACCTCCGTCATTTTTAATCATTTCGAGCATTTCGATTACTGCTTGATTAGCTCCTCCGTGTAAAGGTCCCCAAAGAGCTGAAACTCCTGCAGATATTGAGGCAAATAATCCGGTCTGAGCTGAACCTACCATTCGGACAGTCGACGCAGAGCAATTTTGCTCATGATCAGCATGAAGTATAAGCAATTTGTTGATGGCATCAACAACTACTTCATCAATTTCTAGATCCTCAGTTGGCATTCTGAACATCATTTGATAAAAGTTGTGAGGATAATCCAGTCTGTTGTTAGAATAATTCAAAGGTAAACCCAATTTTAATCGGTATGTCCAAGCGCATAATACAGGAAATTTACCCAATAATAAGGTATATGCGTTATATAGATCTCTTTCAGATTTAACATTAACAGCGTGAGGATTGAAAGCAGTTAAGGAACTGGTAAGGGTAGATAAAACACCCATTGGATGAGCAGAGCGAGGAAATGCTTTTAAAATTTGTTTCATTTCTTCACTTACCAAACTATTCTTTTTTATGTCCGCTTCAAATCTGTTTAATTGTTCCAGAGTAGGTAGCTCCCCTTCTAACAATAAATACATAACCTCGGTGAAGGTTGATTTTTTAGCAATTTGTTCAATGGGATATCCTCGATAATATAATTGACCTAAATCTCCATCAAGATATGTAATTTTACTTTTAGTTGAACCTGTATTTTTGAAGCCGACATCTAAAGTAATTAGTCCGGTTTCATCTCGTAATTTGGATATATTTATGCCTCTGTCGCCAATAACACTCTCAACAATGGGATATTCATATTCTTTGCCTTCATAGGATAATTTTACTGTGTCTGACATATTTTATTTTCTTTCTTATTTTATTAGTTGTTTTATTCCTTGAATATATGAAATTAAAATTAGTAGAAAAAAAATTATAAAAGAAATATTGAAAAAAAACATTCAAAAACAGTAAATTAGAAGAAAAAGTTAAAATAAATATCGTCTATTTTTATAATTTTTTGGAAGTATGGATAAGTGTACTTATCAAATATGGGAGGAAATCCCAAAAAATTCTTATTCTTCCCATATAAGTCAATAATTTTTAATGGAGATAATTTAGTCGAGAATTTATGCAATAAAAAAACGGAAAGAATTAACTAATCTTTCCGTTTATCTTTATTTATAAAATAAATTATCTTTTAACTTTAAAAGCTTTGAATTGAGGATAAACAGCAACTTCTCCTAAGTTTTCTTCAATTCTTAGTAATTGGTTGTATTTAGCCATACGATCTGATCTAGAAGCAGAACCTGTTTTAATTTGACCACAGTTTAATGCAACGGCAAGATCTGCAATCGTATTATCTTCTGTTTCACCGGAACGGTGAGACATTACTGCAGTATATCCGGCATTTTGAGCCATTTGTACAGCATCAATAGTTTCTGTAAGAGTTCCGATTTGATTAACTTTAATTAAGATTGAGTTTCCTACTCCTTGTTTAATACCGTCTTCAAGTCTTTTAACATTGGTAACAAATAAATCATCACCTACTAATTGAACTCTTTTACCGATTTTTTCAGTAAGTATTTTCCAACCTTCCCAATCGTTTTGATCCATTCCGTCTTCAATAGAAATAATTGGATATTTTTCAGTTAATTCAGCTAAATAAGAAGCCTGCTCTTCACTGGTTCTTACTTTACCTCCTTGACCTTCAAAAATAGAATAATCATATTTATTGTCTTTGAAGAATTCAGATGAAGCACAATCTAGAGCTAGCATAACATCTTGACCCGGAGTGTATCCTGCTTTTTTGGTAGCATCTAAAATGGTATCTAATGCATCTTCAATATTTTTAAAGTTAGGAGCAAAACCACCTTCATCACCTACAGCAGTACTTAAACCTCTGTCATGTAAAACTTTTTTAAGAGAATGGAAAATTTCAGTTCCCATACGAATAGCAGTAGAATAACAATCTGCAGCAACCGGCATAATCATAAATTCTTGAAACGCAATAGGAGCATCAGAATGCGCACCTGCGTTGATAATATTCATCATTGGAACAGGTAGAACTTTACCGTTTACACCTCCAACGTATCGATATAATGGTAATCCTAATTCTTTAGCAGCAGCTTGAGCAACAGCTAAAGATACGCCTAAAATAGCATTAGCACCTAATTTACCTTTATTAGGTGTACCATCCAGGTCAATCATTGTTTTATCTATTAAAGCTTGTTCAAAGACATCAACTCCAACTAATTCAGGTGCAATAACATCATTTACATTTTCAACAGCTTTTAAAACTCCTTTACCTAAATATTCTTTTCCTCCATCTCTTAATTCAACAGCTTCATATTCACCGGTTGATGCTCCAGATGGAACAGCTGCTCTACCCAAAGTACCGTATTCGGTGATTACATCAACTTCAACTGTTGGATTTCCTCTGGAATCCAAGATTTGTCTTGCATGAATTTGTGCTATTAGACTCATAATATTATAAAATTTGTTTGTTAAAATTTTATACAAAAATACTCATTTATTAATATATAGAGGTTATGAAAAGTTTATTTTTTATTGTATTGTTGATGCTATAAAATATAAAATTATTTATGGAGAAATAAATTTTAAACAGACCGGCATATCAATTTTTATATTTTGATTGGTGTCTTGTAAAAATCCTGTATTTTGGTCAACGGAAAATATTTGAATGGTATCACTATCTTGATTAGCTACTATCAAAAATTTACCATTAGGAGATATAACGAAATTTCTGGGATTGATATTAGTTCTTTCATAATCAATGGGAGTTAATTTACCTGTATTCTGATCGATACTGAAAATTGATATTCCATCTTTTTTTAATCTATTGGAAGAATATAAAAACTTGCCATTAGGATGTATATGAATATCTGCACTTCCCTCGGCCTTATATTCATCAGAAACAGTCGTCTGAATTTCTTCTAAATTTCCATCCTCATATTTAAAAACAACTACTGTTCCACCCAATTCATTAATTAGATAAGCAAATTTTTTATTTTGATGAAATACGAGGTGTCGAGGTCCTGAACCGGGTGCAACATTTATATAAGCCGGATCAAAAAACGTTAGAAAATTCTTTTCTGTGGAATAATTTACATTGAACTTATAAATTCTGTCACTTCCTAAATCCGTAGCAAAAAGATATTTATAATCGGGAGAGAACACCACGCAATGAAGGTGCGATTGATTTTGTCGTACATCGTGTACGCTGCTCCCCGAAAAATTAACCTGTTGAATCATGGGACTTAAACTTCCGTCAGGTTTTGTTTTAAAAACAGAAATACTTCCTCCTATATAATTTGCCGTAACTATGTATTTATCTTGATATTCAATAGTAATATAACAAGGTGCAGCGCCATAGGCTGCCTGTGAGTTTTGAAAGGAAATTTTTCCGGAAGCTTTATCAAATAAAAAGGAATTTACTATGGAACTTTCTTTATCATCATTTTCACTAACTGAATATATATGATTTTTTTTATGGTTAATAACCAAATAGGATGGATTATTAACTGAAACATTATCAATAAATGAAGTACTTCCGGTTTCTGAATCAAAATCATATATATAGATACCGTTGCTTTCTCCATCAGTATAAGTACCTATAACTAAATAAAATTTCATTTTGTTTTTTTAGTATTAAAATAATTATTTAAAATTATTAAAAAATATTTATATAAAATTATTTTTATTTTTAAAATTTTGAAATATAAATAAAGTAAAAATACTTTATAACATAATTTCCTGGTTTATATAATGAATATTTATTTCTGTTTTTTTCAGTTAAGTACAATATTTGATATAACATTAAAAAACATATATTTTATAGCTTCTTTTTTTGAGTTTTTTCGAAATTAAGACGTAAAAATTTTGTTTTTATATCTTATAACTTAACTACTCTACAACAATTACTTACTACTACATAATTTTTGGCAAAGAAATCTAAATAAGTGTTATTTAAATTATAAATAAATAGAAATTATTTAAGGAACAAAAAGTGTAATTAAGGAATTTAAAAATTTCATTTAATACTTTACTTAGTTAGTAATATAAAATAGTAATGTGATAAATGAATCATATAATAAAATAATAAATATAAATAAATTCATCAATTTATAAATAATATAATATTAAATAATTAAACATGGGAATTTTACAAAATAAAACAGCATTAGTTACAGGTTCAAGTTCAGGTATTGGTAAATCTATTGCGGAAAAATTTGCGCATGAAGGCGCTAATGTTATTATAACTTATCATTCGGGAAAGGAAAGAGCAGAAAATTTGGTGCAAGAATTATCAGGATTGAACGTAAAAGTTAAAGCATATCAGGTGAATGTTTCAGACTATAATGAAACGCAAAGTTTTTTCAATTTGGTTAATCAAGATTTTAACGATATAGACATTTTAGTTAACAATGCGGGAATTAATGGTAAAAATACATATGTGGAGGATATGAACTTGGAAGATTGGGATAGAACTATAAAAACCAATTTATATGGACCGTTCTATTGTATCAAAGAATTTTTAAAACTTAAGAAAAAAAATAATTCATATAAAGGATCAAGAATTATTAATGTGACTTCTATACATGAATATATTTGCAGACCGGGAGATGCTGATTATAATACAGCTAAAGCCGGAATGAGGAATTTGGCAAGAACTTTGGCTATTGAATTAGCATCAAGAGAATTAACGGTTAATAATATTGCTCCGGGAATGATACTTACTCCTATCAATAAACAATTTACAGATGAAGCGAAATTATTAAAAGAAAAAGAAGATATTATCCCTATGAAAAGAGGCGGTACACCGGAAGAAGTTGCTAATGTAGCCTTATTTTTAGCTTCCGATGCAAGTTCTTACGTTACGGGTTCAACTTATACAGTAGATGGAGCATTGTCAATATTAGGGCAAAATGCCTAAGTGATTTCACACTATATCTTTAAAATATGAATATTACAGACTTTTTAATAGCCTGTATTCCTATTTTATCTTGGGGTTTTGTTCCCGTTATTGCTACCCTAATAGGTGGAAAGGTTATAGAACAATCATTTGGTATTGCAATAGGGAGTTTTATATTTGCTTGCGTTATATATGCCATTAAACATCCTGCTTTAAATCTTCATATTATAGGAATTGGAATCGTATCCGGATTATTTTGGACAATCGGATCGGTTGGACAATTTATGGGATTGAAATATTTGGGAGTTTCAAAATCAATGCCAATATCCAATGGGACTCAGATCATAGGTACTTCTATTTTAGGAGTATTTTTAGGAGATTGGTCTACTCTTACTTCAAAAATATTTGGTTTTACCGCATTGGCGTTAATTATTGTAGGAATTATTTTCACGTCATATAAGGAAGTAATTGAAAATGATGATGCTAAAAAAATAAATTGGAGTAAAGGAATATCAGTTAATTTATTATCATCCTTAGGTTTTACATTATATGTTGGTATTTTAAAATACTATAATATTGATAGTTGGTCGAGTCTTTTACCTCAATCTGTTGGCCAACTACTAGGTATTAATATTATAGCATTTTTATATTTCAAAGTAAATCCCTATAATCTTAATTCTTTGAAAAATAGTGTTGTAGGGGTGGTGTGGGCTATAGGTAATTTAGCTATCTTAATTTCTCAAATGAAATTAGGCTTATCAGTAGCTTATCCGGTTGGTCAAGCATCTATAATTGTTTCGGTAATTGCGGGAGTTTATTTTAACGAAGAAAGAAAAACCAAAAAAGAGTGGATATCATCTATAATTGGTATGACTGTGATCGTGGTAGGATTGTTTTTTATTTATTTGTCAGGCGTATTCGATAAATCCTAAGTTAGGAATAGATACATTAGTCTTTATTGAGGCATATGAGAAACAATTTCTCATATGTAAACTAGTGATAATATTTATACGCTATAAAAAATATAATTGAATAATATATGAGTTGTAATTAGATAGAAATTACAATCAAATATTTTCATTTAAGCCTAAGGATAATTTGCTGAAATTGATTTCATTTTCATCTCCTGTATTTTTACCTAAAACATCAGATAACTTTACAGCATTTAAATAATCATCAGAAGGTTTTTCTTTTACATGAGTTAATTTAATTACCATATTAAGAGGCTTAACACCCACATCATTAGACAAGTATGTCCCGATGCCATAAGTGTCATGGATTCTGTCTTTGACATGTTCTTTTATTTTTTTAACCTCATTTAAATTTAATGAATCACTAAATACTATAGTTTTTGAAGAAGGATCGATTCTATTTTTCTTATAAAAATCAATAGTTTTTTCTGTAAATTCTAGTGGATCTCCACTGTCACAACGCACTCCGTCAAATAATTTTGCCAATTTTAAATTAAAAGATTTAAAAAATGATTGTGTTGTATAGGTATCCGTTAAGGTAATACCCAGGCTTCCCTGGAAAACATCCACCCAAGCTTCCAGAGCTTTAATGTTAGCTGAGCGATAACCGAATAAAGCTCCATGGTACATAAACCATTCATGAGGCATAGTGCCGATTGGAGTTGTATTATATTTCATGGCAAGATATACATTGCTGGTTCCTTTAAAATATTTATCGGAATTTTCCTTTAATACTCCTACAACTTTATCTTGAACATCGAAAGAATACCTTCTACGAGTACCAAACTCAGAATAATCGGCTTTTAAATTTTTAAGTCCAATCGCTTTTTCTTTAGCTTTAATTTCAATATCTTTTGGCTTTGTGCCGATCATTTCAAAATACAATTCCGATATCATAGCCATAAGCGGAACTTCCCATAAGACAGTTCTATACCAATATCCTTCAACATACAAGTTTAATTTTCCGCCTTCTTGGGAAATATGAACTTCATCAGGATTGTATCTGTACCCTTCTAAAAAATCTACAAAAAACGGATCTAAAAAATAGCATCTTTTTAAAATAAAATTTTTTTCATCATTAGTTAATTTCAAACTAATCATTTTATTTATTTCTTCTTTCAGTCTTTCTGCAAAACCTTTTGGAAAATCATCTTTTCCTCGATTTATAAAGTCATATCTAACATATGCCCATGGATATAATTTTTGAATGGCATGCATTACTGAAAATTTATATAAATCGTTGTCTGTAAAATGCTTAATTATCATAATTAAAATATGTTTTCTAAAAAGGTATTTGTCAAAGTTACAATTTTTATGATTAAAACTATTATTAATAAGCCATTTAATTAATAAAACCTTTTGTTTTTATCGAATATAAGATAAAAATAAAAAGATTATATTTATCGGATCAAAAACAATATAGGGTTAAAATGAAAGCATTAATAGTAGTTGATATTCAAAACGATTTTCTTCAAGGAGGAAGCTTAGCCGTACAAGGGGGTAAAGAAATAATCCCCATTATTAATTCCATTCAGGAAAAATTTGATTTGGTTGTTGCCACTCAAGATTGGCATCCCAAAGGACATAAAAGTTTTGCTTCGCAACATAGTAATAAAAGCGTGTATGACAAAATAGATTTAAATGGTATAGAACAGGTTCTATGGCCGGATCATTGCGTTCAAGGCACTTTTGGAGCCGAAATATCTTCGGAACTGAATCAAAATAAAATAGAAGCGATCTTCAGAAAAGGAATGAATACTATTATTGACAGCTATAGTGGTTTTTATGATAATGGAAAATTAAAATGTACGGGTTTAGGAGATTTTTTAAAGGGGAGAGGGGTGAAAGAAATTTTTGTCTGTGGATTAGCGGCTGATTATTGTGTTTACTTTACAGCCAAAGATGCTCTGGAATTAGGATTTACATCCACTATTATTGAAAATGCTACAAAAGCTATTGATGTATCAAATTTTGAAAATATTAAAAGAAATTTTATACAAAGTGGAGGTAATATTATTGAAAAAATATAACAATAATATTTTTAGAATTATTTTAAAATTAAATACTAGTATAAGTATATATACTATTGATTTTATTGTTTTATTTAATCATAATAAAAAAACCCCGTTATAGAACGGGGTTAAAACTAACTACTATGAAAATTCACTGCCTTATGAACATTTATAGTTAGACAAATTCCATGCCATAAAATTTCAACTAGTTTAATTATTATAAATTATATGTGTTTATATAATTTTTAAGATAATTTTTAGTAAATAAATTATTTTTCTTTTTAAAATGAATATGAATTAACGTTTTTTGATCTAATATGTTATAAAATCTTCCATTTTAAATTATTTCAACAAATAATTATTTAAAAGAATAATATGAAGCATATATTGGAAAAATAATAATATTCTGTATTTAATTTATTAATAAAGTTCTTATCAATTTAAAAAGAACGGGATTTAAAAAAAACTTATCTCAAATCAAACTTATTATTCAATTGTATTTTTTTAGCTGACTAATTCGATAATGAATTTAGTTAAAAATAATTTTTCTGTTAATAAAAAAGCCCCGTAATACGGGGCTTAAAACTAACTACTATGAAAATTCACTGCCTTATGAACATTTATATTAAAACAAAATTCATGCCATAATATTTGTGCTTAATTTATTTAATTGTAATAATCTGTTGATAATAATTTTGTAATTGAAATAATATATTTTAAATAAAGTACTAAATAAAGAAAGTCCCATTAATGATAATGGGACTTAAAACTAACTACTATGAAAATTCACTGCCTTATGAACATTTATGTATAAACAAAATTTATGCCATAATATTTGTGCTTAATTTATTTAATTGTAATAATCTATTGATAATAAATTTGCAATTGAAATAATATTGTTTAAATAAAGTACTAAATAAAGAAAGTCCCACTATTATTAGTGGGACTTAAAACTAACTACTATGAAAATTCACTGCCTTATGAACATTTATATGAAAACAAAATTCATGCCATAAAAATTATATTTAATTTAATTAAATGCAATAATATAATTAATGTTATATATTATATGAAATAATAATCTTTTAAATTTTGTTAAATAAAAAAAGTCTCACTACTTAAAGTGAGACTTAAAACTAACTACTATGAAAATTCACTGCCTTATGAACAATTGTTTATAGGCAAATTCTATGCCATAATAGTTATATTTAATTTATTTATATATTATAAATATGGTAAAATTTTATACGTTATGAAATAATATGTCTTATTGATTACTTTAAATAAAAAAGTCTCACTACTTAAAGTGAGACTTAAAACTAACTACTATGAAAATTCACTGCCTTATGAATAATTATTTAAAAACAAATTTCATGCCATAATATATAATCATATGATAGTAATATATTATAATTTTAATAATATTATTATATAATTAAAATAATATATTGATAAAATGACTTAAATAAAAAAAAGTCCCGCAAATGAATGCGGGACTTAAAACTAACTACTATGAAAATTCACTGCCTTATGAACAATTATTTTAAAACAAAATTCATGCCATAATTTTATGAAATTGTTATTTGTATATAATATTTATTCTAGAATAATTAAATGTTATAAAATTTTGGGGATGATATAATTGTATAAGATAAAATTTTAATTAAGATTATAAAAAAGCCCTATTAATAATAACAGGGCTTAAAACTAACTACTACGAAAATTCACTGCCTTATGAACATTTTAAGTAAGGCAATATTTGTGCCATTGAGTTGCGGAAGTAATTTATAAATTTTAAAATTTAATGTTTACTACTATGAAAATAGTAATAAATATATCATAAGGTGTTTTGTAAAATAAATATTATCAATATTTTAAATATATAAATAAAAAACCCCATAATTAATGGGGTTTAAAACTAACTACTACGAAAATTCACTGCCTTATGAACATTTATAGTAAAACAATATTTGTGCCATTTAGTTGCGCAAGTAAATTAAATATTTTAAATATAAGGTTTAAAATATCCTTAAAAAATTATAATTGTATGATGAGTATTGTGAAAATGTCAGAATTAATTTTTTGTTTTAAATAAAAAAAAGCCCTATTAAAAATAACAGAGCTTAAAACTAACTACAACAAAAATTCACTGTCTTATGAACATTGGACTTGAACACTCAATAGTGCCGGTAAAGCCTATTGGTTTAAAAACTGAAGCAAAAGCCTGCTAAAAACTTCAAACATTAAAGAAACAGTACCTTAACGCATTGATGTAGGACTTGGGCAAATGAATATTAACTATTTTATACAACGAGTTAAATCTAATTGCTAATTACTTGAGCTGTATACCCATTTGTATATTGCTGCCAGTTTATTAAGACAGCACTATAAACCCTCTAAAAACTGGTTAATGGTTGTTGATCGTTATTATTATCGTCCGGCCGGAGGTAAGCAGCAGTATATTATCAATAGCAAGTAAAAATCCATCCGGATCGTCTCTTATATCTAGATATTAATACTATTTCCGAAGAACTTTAGTAAGAAGAATAGATATTACCTTCATTTTGCTGATAATCGACTTATTTTATCTTATAAATAATAAAAATTGAAAATGTAACTTATTTCAGCAGTTCACTAAAAGTAAGCTTAAAGTGAATATTAATCAAGTAATGTTACCAAGTCTTAGTTTCCATAAAATAAATATGGATGTACATAGTAATGGAATACAAATTAAATTAACTAGTTGCCAGCCAGATAGGTACATTAAAGCGCCGGCTGAAAATGAAGCAACGATATTACCTGTATATACAAATAAGGAGTTTAATCCTTGAGCTTTTGTTTTCATGGCTGGACTGTATGTTTTTGTCAATAGAAGTGTTCCTCCATTGAACATAAAATTCCATCCTATACCGGATAAGCCGAGTTCAATCATATAAATTTCAAGAGTTTGGTTAGGTAATAAAGTTAATAAGCAACCTAATGCACTACTTAAAACTCCGATGGTAACTAGCCCCTTAAGCCCAATAATTTTCACTAAGCTAGGATTAAAAAAGGACGGCAAATACATCATAATAAAATGTACCTGCAAGACAATAGATGCAGTCGTTAAAGCAAAGCAAGATTTATGCAATGATAATGGTGCGGCATTCATGGTTAGAGTCATTACAGCAAAAGCAATAGTACAAATAATACTAATCTGAATAAAATTCGAGCTTAATAACTTATGTTTGTGATCTGATGTTTTAATTACATCTGGAGTAGGGCTAACCGTACGTCCTAAATCACTGGAAAGGAATAACTGTGATAAGGCTAAACAAACACAAACAGCAATAATAGCTACAAAAGAACCAGCGTAGGGTACCGGTGAAAATAGCTCGGAAAAGTGACTACTGAGAAAAGGACCGGCGATACCACCTATCACACCGGCCCCCATTACAACAGATATTGCAGAAGCATGCTCCTTTGGGTTTTTAGCGGCATCAATTGCAGCAAACCGATAATATTGACCAAAAGCACTAAAAATACCTAATAACAAAGCCCCTAGGACGAGTACATAAAAATGATTCAACAACAAGGCTGAACAGCATATTATTCCTCCTAAAATTCCCACACCGGCTTTAAATATAAATCCACCTTTACGACCAAGTATCCCCATCAACCATGAGGCAGGATATATCATCAATAAAGTACCAATAACTGTAGCAGTTACTGGTAGTGTATTAAGTGAAGGGCTGGGTGATAAATATGAACCGGAAAGGCTTGAGACGGTTGTTAGCATCGAAACAACAGTTGTAGTTAATGCCTGTCCCACAGCCAACACAATAATATTTTTCGATGGTAGATGCATAACATTCACTCCTTTTATATGAAATTGATTTAATAAATTAATTATGTTTATTCAATTATGCATGTTATTTAAAGCTTCATTTATTAACTCTTCAGTTGGTATAAGTCCCAGCTCAACCATACATAATGGCTGTTGTGAACCAACTAACCAATCAAATAAAAGATATGACTCACCTGACTTAAGCTGAACAGGAACAACATTATTACGTATAGTAAATTCTGCAAAGCTTTCAAAAATAATATCTTTGGATTGAAGACAACCCAACAAAACATGTTGAGAAAACTGATTACCACCACTATGTCCTAATGTATAAATAGCAGGTTTATCCTTTTAATCTCGTTTTTTCATGTACTGTTAATCTTAATGTTTTTCTACCTGATAAGTAAATAATACCAGCACTTTCATCATATATGTAAGGCAATATATTTACGAATTGATTTCCAAGCTACATTTTGTATAAAAGAAATAGCATCTTCTAGAACCTCCTCATTTTCGAACTGTGCCGACCATTCGGTTTGATGGTGATTAATTATTAAACTATTAATTGAGCCTCTAATTAAATGATTGCAAGATAAAAAAACTAATCATTATACCACTGATGCTTGCAAATTAGTCTCGTGAGGTAATTGATATCTAGAGGTTCGTGATGGATCAAATAAATTATCCCAATCAACATTTAGTAAAATTGCATCAAACCTTGCTGCAACATTTCATTGATTAAATTGGAAAGTATTTCCCTTTCACCAGCAATAGCAGAATGACTATTTCCTCCCACAACACTAGAATATAGTACAAATTTGATAATGTTTTGGTTAGATATATAGGACAAAATCTATGCCATTATACCATTATAAATATTTAATATAATATAAATTCGGGTGAGTTGAAATTGTAAAAGACAACTATTAATTGTCATTCTATATAAATCAGTATAATATATTTATTATGTTGCTATGATTCAATATACTACTGTTTGTGAATATAATTTTTATTTAAGTTTTTAATTAAATAATTATATTAAAAGTAACAATTAAATTATTAAATAAAAACACTTTAAATATTCTTGTATTATTAGCTATTTCAATGGTGATTGGTAAATTATTTAATAATTTAAAATTTAGTTTAATAAATTTAATTGTAAGATTATGTTAAAATAAAAATTATTTATTATCCCAATTTTTATAAGGATTTTTCATAAGCACTGAATTGTAATATTTGGGATCATCTGTGACTTCTTTCCCTAACCAATTCGGTTTCTCAATATTTTCATTTTCATCATCTAATTCAATTTCTGCAAGGATTAGTCCTTCGTTCTCCCCGTAAAATTCATCTACTTCAATTATTTTATCTCCAAAGGGAACAATATATCTTATTTTATCTATAATACCTACTTCACATAATTGTATAAGTTCATTAGCCTCTTCTTTTGTGATTTCCTTTTCCCACTCAAATCTGCTTATACTATTTTTTTTATTTGAACCTTTAATGGTTAAAAAACCTTGATCGTCTTGGATTCTAACACGTACAGTTCTTTCAGGTATTGAAGATAGATATCCTTGTTTAATTTGTAAACTTTTAATAGCCTTCGATTTAAATTCTCCTGTAATTAAATATTTCCTTTCAATTTCTTGTCCCATATGATGTAATAAACAATTTTATTGAATATTTCATTTGTAAATTATAAAAAAATACAAATTTTTGAAGTTAATTTTTATTCTTTTTAGCTTTCCAAAGTTGATCTAAATATTTATATCTGTCGGAAACATATTGAGAATACATTTTAGAAATAATATATCCCTCTTTTCCATCTAAAAAACCAAATTGAATAATATAATGATGGAGAAAACGATATATAGGTTTAATATAGTGATGTAGAAAATTAGATTTTTTACCTTTTTCAAATAGTTCTTTAGCTTTAAGTCGGGAATATTTATCTAACTTATCTAAATATTTTTTTTCAGAATTAAAAGAGTAATGGTCCAATCTATTTTTTAAATAACCCGGTTCGGTTTTACATTCTATTTCTTCATGAACAAGTTTACTGCTTTTATATAAGGATTTATCCTTTTTAAATAAACGTATTACTTTATCATTCTTCCATCCGCTATGTTTCAGGAGTTTGTCTTTAAAGTAAAAATTTCTTTTTATCCAATAGGCGTCTTTAGGGTTAAGGGAATTTACAGTATTTAAAATTTCATTAATTAAAGGAGTGGGGATATGTTCGTCTAAATCAAAAAAGACGATCCATTCATGAGTTGCGCGTTCAATTGCAAAATTCTTTTGATTAGTGAAATTATCAAATACTCTTTCAATGAAAATTACATTAGGATATTTTTTGAAACGTTCCTTAGTTTTATCTGTGCTAAATGAATCCACTACAATTATCTCATCGGCAAAAGAAATGTCTTTCATAAAACGATCTACATTATCTTCTTCATTATATGTGATACATAAAGCGGTGATTTTTGGTTTATTGTCTTTAATTTCTTGAGGTAAATAGGAATTTGTTTTCTCAATTCCTAAGATATTTTGTAAAAAATGATCAATTTTGCCAAGTAACATTTTCGGTTTCATTAGTTTATAAAAAGGTTCAGGCTTACGTAAAATTTCTTTAAGAGGATATTCCGTATAAATTTCAGGATATATATCCATAAGATGAAAACTCTTATGAATAAATAAATTTTCATAGCATCCCCAATCTTTTCTGAACTTGTGTGGGGAAAAAATTGAAAAAGTGGGCTTTTGTATAGCCTTTGCAATATTAACAGCTCCTCCCTCGTTGGCTATAAGTGCATTGCAATTAGATAAAATGGAAGCAAATTCTCGAATATTATTTCCAAGAATGGAAGTAAATATTTTTTCTTTATGTTCAATTTCTTTTAAAAGATCATCCGCTTCTTTTTGCTGACTAGGAATATAATTAAATAAAATATCTATATCATAATATTTTAACAAGTAATTGATTAACTCCGCCATATACGATAGAGGCCAAGATTTTTTTAAACTGCTTCCCAATATACCAACCATTAGGACCGGTTTAATAAAACTGACTCCGGAACTGATCATTAATTTTTTAGCATTATTAATTTCTTGATCAGTTAAAAATATTTCGGTTTGAAAATCAATTTTTGTGATATCATCTACAAAAGGAGAAAGTAAAAGGCATCTATTTTCAATAGAAGTACAATGGATAAATTTAGGAAACTTTTCCTCTACAAAAACATCCGTATAAAAATATTTAAAAAAAGGCTTATCATAACTAATTTTCCTCTTAGCTTTAGAAAACAAAGTTATGAAACGACTTTGTAATTTAGCGTAAGGATCTAAAAGTATATCATATTTTTCATTTTTAATATATTTTGTATACTTCCATAAAACAGAAAGCTTTTTTAATTCAATATCATCAAACTCAATTATTTTGTCGATATAAGGATTGTTTTGAAGGATATAACTAGCATTGTTATAACAAAAAAAATGAACTTCGATGTTGGGAAATATTTTTTTTAAATTTTTAGCAAGTACACTGGCCACTAAAACATCCCCGATAAATTTATTTTGTATAATTAATGCTTTTTTCAAAAATATAATATTTAGTTATAAAATAGTTCGGCAAAATTAGAAAAAAAAAATTATTCATAATTAAGAACATAGGTCATGTAATAATTATTTATTTTTCTATAGTAGGCATAATATTTAACACTCGCTTTTTCATCAATAATCCAACATACAATAGGTTTATCACTTTTCAATTGAAAGGGTTCTACTCTATAGTGATTTAAAAAAGACCATAAGTTTCCATGGTGTATTTTATATAAGGCTTCTTTTAATCCCCATAAAATATGATAATAGTCCTTTTCCTCACCTTTCGGTATGAATTCAAATTCATCCTTTCGAATAAACTTATATTTTATAGTATTAATTTTTTCATCTCTTTCCAATTCAATATCTACTCCAATATTAAAAGACGAAGCACCAACACAAACTACCCCATGTGAATGAGATACGGAAATATTGTAAGTTCCTTCAACATAGGGTTTTCCTTCTTTAGTGTATTTCACGGTATTATCTAAACCTAAAGCCATCAAACAAGCTCGTAATCCCAAGTATTCTCGTTTTCTTTTAGGGGTTAAGGAATCATATTTACCTTGTCTTATGTTATCTAATTTTAATATCCGTAACAATTCCTCATTAGTTTCACTGACTTTCCAAGTAACTATTCTCGTAAAATAATCAGGTATAATAAAATCTACAATAGGCATTTAAGATAATTTAAATAGATTAGTAAGTAAATATATAAAATTATAATAATTCTCTTATAACTCTGAATTGTAAAATACTTTGTAATAAAACATTTTCTTTTCTTCATCATACCCTTGCTCAAGAAAATCTTCGGAAGCTTCAGGTCTGTTAATGTCTAATTTAATTTGAATATATGTATCTAATTTGATATCAGTTTTAATTTTTCTTTTTTCCCTAGCTAATGCATTGGTTGACACATCAAAAATTTCCGAAAATTGAACCCCCGAGTTTTCTGAATAATCTTTTTTATATGATTTGAATTCATTAACCATATCATAATTTTCCAATAATTCCTTTTCTAAAATTTCTTCAGTTATCGTTTCGTTTTCATTGAATACTTGAAGACAATTACTGATAAATTCAGTTTGAATTTTTTTTCCTTTTTCCTCAAAAATTACTTGTTGTGAAAAATCAGATAATAAATTAATATAATTTTTTGTTTGATACGAATCATCTTTAATATAATCTACTTCCAGAAAAGACTTTTTCCAATATTCGGATTCAACATGAGCATCATCATGTACCAATATTTTATAACCACTTTCTTTATGTGTATTGAGTATTAAACAACTCTTATCAATGGATGAATCTAATCGAAAACCTTTCTGTATGGCGCATTCAACAATGTCAGAATGCTTAAATCGAAGAAATTTGTTCTTATTTTCAAGTTTGAATATCCCGATGCCGGAAATATTAGATTCCTGTCCAATATCAATATCATTGAATAAAGCAATAAAAATTTCGCCTTTTTTAATTTGTGGGTGATTAGATCTTTCGTAAAGATGATCCAAAACTTTGTCTGAAAAACTTACAAAATCGATAGCATCTTCAAAAACATCTTTACATAAAGAATATAAAATATTAAAATTTATGTCTTGGGTATAATGAGTAAATTCATAGTATTCCAAATTTTTTTTAAAAGGAGAAAGAAAATAGGGTTGCATAGCCTCTTCCTCTTTTTCATTTAAATGAAATAAATCACCGGCATAAATGTTTTTTTCTTCACGTAGTTTATTACCGGAAAATTGTAAAGTTAATTTGGAAATTACAGCATGTTTTAAATTAATCGTCATAAATTTGCCTGATAAAGAATTACAAAAGTAATTCATTTAAAAATATCAGTAAATAATATTCATTACTAATTTATTTTGATTAATGAAATAATGTAATTTACTCAAAACAAACTCCTTGTCTTAAAATAAATTAGTGAAATCCAAAATCAAAAAATCTTATTTTCATTTAAAACGATATCAATATTTTTTTAGAATTCAGTTAAAGTTATTTAAAATAAAAACATTTATAAATTGACTCTAATATTCTTCTAAAAAAATTGAATAGAATTTTTATTAATTTTTTATCTTATTTATTACGGAAATTCTACGAAAAACTAAACAGTTACATTAAAATTAGAAATTTTAAATAGTTTATATTTGCAAACATTTAATAAAATATGGGAACCACTCTAGAAAAAGAAATTAAAAGAAGGAAAACTTTTGGAATTATATCACATCCAGATGCTGGTAAAACAACCTTAACAGAAAAATTACTTTTATTTGGTGGAGCAATTCAAGAAGCAGGAGCTGTAAAAAGCAATAAAATCAAAAAAGGAGCAACCTCAGATTTTATGGAGATTGAAAGACAAAGAGGTATTTCGGTTGCTACTTCTGTATTAGCCTTTGAATATAAAGGAAAAAAAATAAACATATTAGATACACCCGGGCATAAAGATTTTGCCGAAGATACCTATAGAACACTAACTGCCGTAGATTCAGTAATTGTTGTTATAGATGTAGCCAAAGGAGTTGAAGAACAAACCGAAAAATTGGTTCAAGTTTGTAGAATGAGGAATATTCCTATGTTGGTATTTATCAATAAACTCGATCGCGAGGGTAAAGATGCTTTTGATTTATTAGATGAAGTTGAACAAAAGTTACAATTAAGGGTTACACCATTATCTTGGCCCATCGGTATGGGATTAGATTTTCAAGGAATCTTTAATATGTGGGAGAATAATTTTAAATTCTTCACCGAAGAAAAAAAACAAAAAGTAGGAGAGAGTATTGAGATTAAAGATATTAATGATCCAATAGTCAATGAACTTATTGGCGACCAAGCAGCTGAAAATCTTAGGAATGAACAAGAATTAATACACTCGGTTTACCCAAAATTTTCAAAAGAAGAATATTTGAACGGAACCTTACAGCCGGTATTTTTCGGTTCCGCATTAAATAACTTTGGAGTTCAGGAATTATTAGATGCATTCGTTGAAATTGCACCTAATCCGCTTCCTAAAATGAGCGATATACGATTAGTAAAACCGGAAGAAACGAGTTTTACGGGATTTGTATTTAAAATTCATGCCAATATGGACCCTAAACACCGAGATCGTTTAGCTTTTGTGAAAATTGTATCCGGAACTTTTAAACGAAATACCAATTACCTGCATGTTCGTCAAAATAAAACAATGAAATTTAGCAGTCCTGCAGCTTTTTTTGCCGATAAAAAAGAAGTTGTGGAAGAAAGTTTTCCAGGAGATATTGTTGGTTTGCACGATACCGGTAATTTCAGGATCGGGGACACCTTAACAGAAGGAGAAAAATTAAACTTCAAGGGAATTCCATCGTTTTCACCGGAACATTTCCGTTATATAAATAATGAAGACCCTATGAAGACAAAGCAGTTGGCAAAAGGTATTGATCAATTAATGGATGAAGGAGTTGCACAATTATTCACGTTGGAAATGAATAATAGGAAAATCATAGGAACAGTGGGTGCGCTGCAATTTGAAGTAATACAATATCGTTTAGAACATGAGTATTCAGCAAAATGCAGTTATGAACCAATTCATATACATAAAGCATGTTGGGTGGAAACAGAGGATGAAAAATCATCGGAATTTTTAGAATTTAAGCGGGTGAAACAAAAATTCTTAGCTAAAGATAAGTTTGGGCAATTAGTGTTCTTAGCTGATTCAGCATTTAGTATAACTATGACTCAAGAAAAATTTCCATCGGTAAAACTTCATTTTACGAATGAATTTTAGGTAAAATATATAAAAAGTATTGTAAAAGAGAGCTAAAATTTTTTAGCTCTCTTTTTTTGACGAACAATAGTATCTGTTACTATTATCTTAAAATATAAAATGCTATGCCTTCATATCTATAGATATTAATGGGAATATAACTTTTACCTTTACCTAAAACTAACGAACCATCTTCGGAAATCCAGATTTTAATTTCATTTTTGTTGGTGGTGAGCAAATGATCCGATTTCTTTTTATATGATTTGTAAAAACGATAAACCGGAATTGTATTCGGTTTTTGAGTATTGAATGCATAACCGGATATGCCTTCAAAAATCCATCCTCCTTGTCCACCGTTTTTTAATTCGTTCCAATCGAGTGTAGATAAACGATCACCGTTTAAAAAATTATAATATCTGTATATAGGATAAGATCCTTCAACTTGATTAGCATATATTTTTCCTAATATCCCTTCAAAATGTTTATTTCCTAATTCATTATAATTAGATGTATAAAAATGCTGTCCGTTTATATTATATCTGTAGAAATTTTTTGTTTCCACATAGGCATACCTACCGGGATATTGTTCAGATATAAATCTTTTATCCATTTCGGAAAGTGCGGTATTCCAATCGCTTGACCACCCATTTAAAGTTAAAGATGCAGGAATAGAATAAAGCATGATTGATTGACTGTCAAAAGAAGAATAATTAGTTGTAGTTGAATTATATTTATTTAAAACATTACTATCAACATACGCTTGGTTCCAATAATTAGGTTCTCCGGCATAATATTCATATACTTTCTGTCTATTCCACTGAATATTAGCAGCGGGGCTTTGATGCTCATGTTGTAAACCAAGTGCATGTCCGAATTCGTGAATTATTGTCCTTGAAAACTCGTAATCAGGAGTTGAATCTGTAAACCACCCGAAATTCATGGTAGGAATACGTTGAGTAATAAATCTAGCATCAGTTCCAATATAAGACCAAGACTGACCACTATTATCAAAATTTATTTTTATATCAGCATATTGATAAGCAGGAACATATTCAAAGTTTAAATTAGCATATTTCAACCATTCACCGGCAAATTGTTTTACTTTATTCTGTAAATAAGAGTTTCCGTTTAAAAATTTAATTTTTATAGTTTGTCCTGTATTCCATTTATTAAATTTATTAATTACTCCATTAGCAATAACTTCTTGAGTTGAATCTTGGGGTTGAATAATGTCATTTGGTAAATAAGCATCTAAACAAAAATGTTCTTTTTGAGCTGTACTTTTGTCCGGAACAATATCAGAATTTAATGAATCTTCAGTACAGGAAACCATATATACCAATAGGCTTACGTTTAATAAAAATATGTAGGAAAATTTATTCATATTTAAGATTTTTTAAGGTTTTATAAATCCAGGATAAATGTTTAAGAATATTACTTTATATAAAATAATTGGAGTTATATAAAGTGATTTTAAACATTTATTTATTTCTTGGATATTGCTTAGCAATAAATTTCTTGTCTGTAGAAGATAATTTATAATTGGGTTGACTATACCAATGATTTAAGGTGAATGAAGCAGGAAATGAAATAAGCATGATAGAATGTTTATCAAATGCCGAATAGTTAGTTAAAGCTTTGCTGTATTTATAAAAAATTTCAAAATCCACTTTATCCTTATTCCAATAATTAGGTGCACCTTCAAAATAAGCATATACTACCGGTTTATTCCATTTTATATTTGAATTAGGGTTTTGATGTTCATGATGTAATCCAAGAACATGACCGAATTCATGAAGAATTGTTTTAGATAATTCATTTTCAGGAGTAAAATCCGTAAACCAACCAAAGTTCAATGAAGGATTATGTTGAGAAATATATTTTGAATCGGTGCCCACATAAGACCATGATTTTCCACTGTTATCAAAATTGATTTTAATATCGGCATATTGATCCGCAGCAACATATTTGAAATTTAAATTAGCGTATTGTAGCCATTCGCTTGCATATTTTCTCACTTTATCTTGCAAAAATTTTGAACCATTTAGAAATTTAATTTTAATAGTATCCCCGGGATTCCATTTTTTTACAACTGTAGTTACACCGTAACCGGAAACTTCCTTATCCAATTCTGAGGTCTGAAAATTATCTCCGGGTAAAAAGGCATCCACACAAAATTTTTCAGTTTCTGAGGATTTGTTTTCAGGATAAATGTCAGAAGTTAATGATTCCTCATCACAAGAAACCAGGAAAGCAGATGTAAATAATAGTAAAAAAAAAGTAAAATTTTTCATAATCATAATATTTATAAATTTATCAAATATAGAAAAAAATATTTAATTTTATATTCTGAATTAAAATTCAAAGTATATATAATATTGTGATTATGTGATATAAATGTATTTTTAAATTATTATATGATAATTCTATTAGATTAACCGGTTGTCTTTTATAAAATTTTTAATTCTGCAAAAAGCAGAGGTTGAATAAAAATTTAATTATTTAGATTTATAAAAAGATAAAAAAATAAGTTTATTATAATTCAAATAATAAGTAAGTTTGCCTATCAGTTTAATAGGAATTAAACTTTGTTATTTTTTATATTGAATAAAATAATATTGCTTGTGAATAACCAATTATTTAAAATAGATCTTCGATTTTATACTTTGTTTTCTAAATATGTATACGTGCTAATCTTTCTATTTAGTACAACGATTTATCAATCACAAACTCTAAAAAAAGGCGAATTAGCGGTTGGTATTGACCTAACTTATGCTCCCTATGCCTATTTAGAAGGAATTCCCAGAGGTTTTGACCCTGACTTAATGAGATTAATAGGAGATAAATTAAATCTTAAAGTAGTCTTTAAAGATACCAGAATAGAAAATATAATTATGGGCTTAAATGCAGGACATTATGATCTTATAGCATCAGCATTGTATATTAATCCGCAACGAGCTCAACAAGTTTCGTTTTTACCCTATCTACAAACCGGAGGTGTATTAGTTGTTAGAAAAGACGAATCCTACCGTCCGTTATCCTTACAAGACTTATGCGGAAAGAAAATTTCTTCCATGAAAGGGGCGGCATGGATTCCTAAATTGAATGATGTTACCAAGAATTTCTGTTTTAAGAATAATAAACAAGCAATTGAAGTTAAAGAATACCCCAGCGCTCCCGAGGCTTCACATGCGTTATTATCCAAAGGCGTGGACGTACAATATGAAGATGCGGCAGTAGCTAAAATGTTAATTGACAGATTAGGAGATAAATTGGTAATTTCTACACACGAAATGATAGATCCCGTATTAATAGGTTTAGCATTTAAAAATGATAACATAGCCTTAAAAAATAAAATCGCACAAGTTATACAAGAACTAAGGAAATCGGGAGAATATCAGCAGCTGTTGGACAAATATAATTTGGCTTATCCAAGTCAAGAATTACTACATAAATATAAGATAGATGAAGAATCGATTTCATCTCAAGAAAAGAATACAATTTTCGATTGGAAATATTTTAAAAATCAATTTATTAACACAGATTTTTGGAAAGCTTGTTTAACTGTAATCGAGTTAAGTACATTAACTTGGTGTATAGGAGTAGTTTTAGGCTTTTTGGTAGCATTAATGAGACAGAGTTCTCATTCTTTTTTAAGAACTATTTCCAAGGGTTATATTTGGTTTTTCAGGAGTTTACCTTTATTGGTATTATTAATATTTATATATAATCTACCTCAAATTTGGCCTAAAAGCTCGATAATACTATCTAATCCCTTCATATCCGGTTTAATAGCCTTAGTTTTAAGTGAAACAGCCTATATAGCGGAAATACATAGAGGAGCATTACAAGCTATACCCAAAGGACAATATGAAGCGGGAAAAGCACTGGGTATATCCTACTGGGGAATCATGAGATTGATTGTTGCCCCTCAAACATTTAGGATAGCCTTACCGTCACTCGCTAATCAATACATTACCATAGTTAAGTTAACCTCATTGGTATCGGTGATTTCCTTGACTGAAATATTGATGGTTGGACAGCAATTGTATACACGTAACTTTCTGGTTATGGAAACCCTGTTAGCAGTTGCTATCTATTACATACTAATAGTTACTTTCGTAACATGGGTTATTAACAAATTTGAAGCAAAATTTGATGTCCATAAAAAAAGCACAGACATTGATAGTTCAATACAAGTTAATTTTGAAAAATTAAGAGAATATTCGAAGATAAAAAATACGAATAAGGGCTCAACCGCTTTAGAATTAAAAAATATAACAAAAACATTTGGAGCTACATTAGTATTAAATAATATATGTTTAAGCGTTCCTTGGGGAAAAGTAATTAGTATTATAGGTCCATCAGGATCCGGAAAAAGTACCTTAATAAGATCCATAAACGGTTTAGAAACAATAGATGAAGGAGATATTGAAATGGGAGAAGTTTCTCTTATAGCTAAAAATAAAAGTAAATTTCATAAATCAAAAATGAAACTTCAGGAAATGAGGATAGGTATGGTTTTTCAATCGTATAATCTTTTTCCACACAAAACGGTCTTAGAAAATATTATGTTGGCCCCTTTATATCATAAAAAAAATAAAGATAAACAGCTGCTGCGTATGTACGCATTGGCAATGTTAGATAAAGTAGGTATGTTGGTTCATGCCAATAAATACCCCCACCAATTATCAGGAGGGCAGCAACAGCGGGTAGCGATAGCAAGAGCATTGGCTATACAGCCCGACATTATGTTATTTGATGAACCTACATCCGCTTTAGATCCTGAATTAGTTCAAGAAGTATTGAAAGTTATAAAAGAATTATCTACTGAAGGCATGACTATGATAATTGTTACTCATGAAATGAAATTCGCATTTGAAGTATCAGATAGAATTGTTTTTATGGAATCAGGAAAAATTTTATATAATGAAGAACCTCAACAAATGAAAAAATCCAAGGATGAAAGATTGCTAAAATTCATTGGAAATGTTGCTCCCATTGATTATACTATTTAAAATAAACATAAGTAAATACAAGTATGAAGAATCAAAAAGAAGAAATAGGTATTTTACAAAGAAGAAAAATTGAAGCAGAAATAATAAAACCCATATACGATATTTTAAAGAGAGAGTATGGACTTGAACAGGCAAAATCGATTATTGAAGAAGCCGTAGCTAATGCAGCCATTCAGGCCGGAAAAGATTTTGCCCAAAAAGAAGATGGACCAACCTCAGTACAAAGTTTTGTAGCTCTCCAATATTTATGGGAAAAAGATGATGCACTAGAAACAGAAGTGGTTGTTAATAATGAGAACCAATATGATTATAATGTGAAAAGATGTCGATATGCAGAAATGTATCATGAAATGGGATTGGGCGAAATTGGATTTTTACTATCCTGCAACAGAGATGCTAAATTTATTGAAGGATATGCTCCAAATGTAAAATTAACTCGTCCCCATACTATAATGAATGGAGACGGTTTTTGTGATTTTCATTATAAACTAGAAAAAGGGAAAACAGATATTTCCAATGAATGATAATTTACATATAAATTCAAAGAGACTACAAACGTGGTTAGCCGATTTCGCTACCATAGGAGGTACACCAAATGGAGGGGTACATCGTTTAACGCTCACAGATTTAGATAAACAAGCTCGTGATTTGTTTATATCTCTGGCGAAGAAAGCCGGGTGTTCAATAAAAATAGATGCAATGGGAAACATTTTCGCCAGAAGATCCGGTGAAGATAACCGTTTGAGCCCTGTCCTTATAGGTTCTCACATAGATAGTCAGCCCTTAGGAGGTAAATACGACGGTATCTATGGGGTTTTAGCTGCCATGGAAGTTGTTTACTCATTGAATGACCATAATATAAAGACTGATCGCCCCATAGATGTTGTAAGCTGGACCAATGAAGAAGGTTCACGTTTCGCTCCTGCCATGATAGGTTCGGCCGTTTTTTCAGGTTTAACTTCTTTACAAGATGGTTGGTCGTGTATAGATAGTGAAGGAAATACCATTAAACAAGAATTAGAAAGAATCGGATATGCTGGAAAAGATAATTTTTCAAATTATAAAATCCATGCTTCACTGGAACTGCATATTGAGCAAGGGCCGATATTAGAAAACCATAATGAATTAATAGGAATCGTGACCGGCGCTTTAGGTCAAAAATGGTACGATGTAGAATTCACAGGGATGGCCTCTCATGCCGGAACAACTCCTATGGAAGTACGTCAAGATGCCTTACATGGGCTTGCCGAGGCAGTTCTTGAAGTCAACACGATAGGAAAAAATGAAAAACCGGAGGGCAGGGCAACCGTTGGAATGGTAAAAATTACCCCAAATTCCAGAAATGTTATTTCCGATAAAGCTTGGTTTTCAGTTGAATTTAGACATCCTTCAGAAAAGGGATTACAAAGGATGGATCAACAATTGTTCGAAAAAATACATCAAATAGCCGAGAAATTAAATCTAACCTATAACATCCGTCCTATATTATCCTTTCCTCCCTTACCTTTTGATGATACCTGCATTGAAGTGGTACGCCAAGTAACTAAAAATCTAAACTATCCCCATAGAACAATGGTTTCAGGAGCCGGACATGACTCGTGTAATATTTCTAAAATAGCCCCGACTTCCATGATTTTTATACCTTGTATTAAAGGAATAAGTCATAACGAAAAGGAAGAAATTAAACCGGAATGGATGAGTGCCGGTGCTAATGTTTTATTAAATGCAGTAAAACATTTATCTAAAAGATAAAGAATAAACCAATTAATAGATTAAATAGATTAAGTGGGTAAGGTAGAGCATTAAAGTTCTACCTTTTTAATTAACATTATAGATGAAATCGAAGGTGAAGTAAATATGCTTAGACAATATGTCAGCTTGCAAAAAATTAATTATGACAAATGTTTATATAATGCTTCATGGCATAATCATTGAAATTGCATAAACAATTATATAAGTAATAGTAGTATTTAGTATAATTAATAACCATAAGTAATTAAAGAAAAAATATAAACATGAGTAAAATTATAGGAATTGATTTAGGAACAACGAATTCTTGTGTAGCTGTAATGGAAGGTAGCGATCCTACCGTTATTACTAATGCTGAAGGAAAAAGAACTACTCCATCCGTAGTTGCTTTTATGGAAGATGGAGAAATTAAAGTGGGGGACCCTGCTAAAAGACAAGCAGTAACCAATCCACACAATACCGTATATTCCATAAAAAGATTTATGGGTACTAGATTTTCATCAGATGCAGGTGAAATTTCAAGAGTTCCTTATAAAGTAGTAAAAGGTGATTCCGATACTCCAAGAGTAGATATTAACGGAAGATTATATACTCCACAAGAAATTTCTGCTATGATTCTTCAAAAAATGAAGAAAACAGCAGAAGATTTCTTAGGAGAAACTGTAGATCGAGCAGTAATTACAGTTCCTGCTTATTTTAATGATGCGCAAAGACAAGCAACGAAAGAAGCAGGTGAAATTGCCGGTTTAAAAGTGGAAAGAATTATAAATGAGCCTACCGCGGCAGCCTTGGCTTACGGATTAGATAAAGCTCATAAAGACCAAAAAGTAGCAGTATATGACTTAGGTGGAGGTACTTTTGATATTTCTATTCTTGACTTAGGAGACGGAGTATTTGAAGTATTGTCAACTAATGGAGATACACACTTAGGAGGGGATGATTTTGATGATGTAATCATTAATTGGTTGGCAGAAGAATTCAAATCTGCAGAAGGTGTAGATTTAAAAGCAGATCCAATTGCATTACAAAGATTGAAAGAAGCCGCTGAAAAAGCGAAAGTAGAATTATCTTCATCTACTCAAACAGAGATAAATTTACCTTATATTACCGCTACAGCTTCCGGTCCAAAACACTTGGTAAAAACGTTAACAAGAGCAAAATTTGAACAATTAGCAGCCGATCTTGTTAAAAGATCTATGGAACCTTGTAAAAAAGCGTTAGAAGATGCAGGATTAAAAACTTCAGATATTGATGAAGTATTATTGGTCGGAGGTTCAACACGTATCCCGGTGATCCAAGAAGAAGTTGAAAAATTTTTCGGTAAAAAACCTTCCAAAGGAGTAAACCCTGATGAAGTGGTTGCTATTGGAGCTGCAATTCAAGGAGGTGTATTAACAGGAGATGTAAAAGATGTTTTATTATTAGATGTTACTCCGCTTTCCTTAGGAATTGAAACTTACGGAGGTGTATTTACCAAATTAATTGATGCCAATACCACCATTCCAACTAAAAAATCTGAAACGTTTTCAACTGCAGCAGATAATCAACCGGCAGTTACTATTAGAGTAGGGCAAGGAGAGCGACCTATGTTCAACGATAATAAAGAAATCGGAAAATTCGATTTAGTGGATATACCACCGGCACCAAGAGGAGTCCCACAAATTGAAGTAACCTTCGATATTGATGCTAATGGTATTTTAAGCGTATCGGCTAAAGATAAAGGAACTGGAAAAGAACAATCCATAAAAATTCAAGCATCTTCCGGATTAAGTGAAGCAGAAATTGAAAAAATGAAGAAAGAAGCAGAAGCTAACGCTGAAGCAGATAAAAAGAGAAAAGAAGAAGTTGAGAAATTAAATTCTGCGGATGCAATGATTTTCCAAACAGAAAAACAATTAAAAGAATTTGGAGAAAAATTACCGGCAGAGAAAAAACAACCGATTGAAGATGCGTTGGCAGACTTGAAAAAAGCACATGAAAGCAAAGACATTCCGGCAATTGAAACGGCAATGGAAAAAATTAATGCTGTATGGGCTTCCGCTTCAGAAGATTTATATAAATCCGGTCAAACAGCTGAAGGAGCAAATCCGGGAGCTCAAGGCGGAGGAGAAGGATCATCAAGTAATCCTAATCAAGGGGGAGATAATGTTGAAGATGTAGATTTCGAAGAAGTGAAATAAAAATAGAAATAATACACAGTATAATTGGAAAACCTCAGAATTTTAATTCTGAGGTTTTTTTAATGTATATATAAGAGGAAAAAACAAATTGTACATTTTTGATAAATTAAAAAATTAGGAAAATTCAATCTAGTAAAGGGTTTAAATGATTTTGAAAATATTGGCTAGAAAAATAAAATTTCTACTTACTACCATTAAAAATGCTTAATACCTCATCTTTATTAATAAACATTCTAAAAATCCTTGAATCCTATAGAGGCATAATTTAAAAGGGTTTATTTAATATTTAAAACTAAAAAAGAGTATGTATTATCATAACTCTTTTTTTATTTGTTTTATATGATAAAGAAAAGTTGGTTAGTCTATTAATTAGTCAAAACATGAAAAAACAGTATATTAATGTATGAATATTGCTTTAAAATGGTAAAAAAAGCAGAATAATAAATTATTCAAAGTCATAATATATTTAAAAAAAATAACTGACTATAGATTTAAGTAATTAATAATCAGTCATTTGTTTTAATTGTATTAAAGTTAAATGTGTATATTAAAGTAAATTTTATTATATGAGATAATTGATAGATATGATCTGCATAGTTAAGTGGGGTTGTTAACTTATTTGGATTCAATTTTATATATAATACTAAAAAGATATCAGGCTATAATCATTGCGAAGACTTTTTAGCATATGTTACTTTTGATGAAAAAAAGCAGATGCAATCCTTATTTAAACTTGTAAACAAGAATAAATTATCATTTTATTATTAAAGCAAAATATATTATACAAAAAAAGCCTTAAAAATAAAAGGCTTTTTTTGCGTTTTATGTACAATTTGTTTTTCTAAAATGACACATTTTATTTTTCCAATTATAAATTAAAATAAATAAAAAAAATGTTAAAAATTGTATTTGGTATATAACCAATTAAAAATGCAGCAATATTTGTTAAAAAAATCATTTTAAATTTTTATTTACAAATATTTTTTCTTAAAAAATTAATATTAATTTAATAGAAAACGCAAAATTTGCATGTAAAAAAATAAATTAAGTATCAAATTACTTTATAAGAGAGTATTTATTTATATTTGCATGCTAAATTTAGATATTGTTTATAAAAATATAACTGAATAATTATGCAAAGTTAATTTATTTGTATATTGATCCAATATAAATTAATAGTAGATATGATGTTTTTTTTAACATAATGTTAACTTTGGCACGGTATTTAGTATAGTTTTAACACGAAATTAGCTAAATTTAGGTTCTACTACGTTTTTAAGTGGAAGAATTAGAATTAAATAAATTTTGAATTAAATTATTTTACAAAAAAGAAAATTATGAAAAAGTTAGTGTTGTTTGCAGCAGTAGTTTTTGGATTATCAACTATGAATGCACAAAAAAACAGTATTTTATTAGGAGGTAATGTAGGTTACAATCACACCGAAAACAAATTTGGAGGAAATTCAGGAAAACAAAAATTGGACACTTACGAATGGGCTCCTTATTTAGGATATCAATTTACTGATCATTTAACTATTGGAGCAAAAGTAGCTTTTACAAAAGCGGATTTAGATAGTAAAGCACTTCAAGAATCTAATTTACTTGATGGAGATACTAAAACTTCAAAAATCGGAGGTTTTATACGTTATTCACAACCATTAAGTGAAACTTTTGCAGTATATGCTGATTTGGGTGCAGGTTGGCAAGAGCAAAAAACCAAAGGACATGATGCTTTCGCAAAATATGAAAATAAAGCAGATGGATTTTACATAGGATTTAACCCTGCACTATTCATTAATTTCAAAAATAATTTTGGATTGAATTTTAGCATTGGTGGAGTTGAATACAACCATTTAAAAGAAAAAGGAACAAAAAATAAATCTAACGGGGTTGATGTAACGTTTGGAAATGCTTTCAATATTGGTATTTCTAAAAACTTTTCACTATAATTTAATTATAGGATAAAATTATTTAACGCAAGTTATATAACTAATTAAAAAGAAAAAGCATGAAAAAAATTATAATAGCAACCCTTACCCTTTTTAGTGTGTTGTCTGCTCAAGCTCAAAAGAATTCTATCCTTTTGGGTACAGATTTTAGCCTTAAAAGAGTTAATGGTTATAATGAAGAAAAAACCAATAATGTTACTTTTACACCTGTAATAGCTTATGAAGTAGCTGATAATTGGTTTGTAGGAGCCAAAACCAGCTTATCTTATGATAAACATACTTATGAAAAGCTTCCAAACTACAGTATTCAAGATAAAGCATACGAAAGTAGAATTGGCGGTTTTGTTCGTTATTATAAACCTTTTAGTGAAATTTTTGGTGTATACGCAGATTTAGGAGCCGGGTATCAACAATACCGTTCTGACAGCAAAAAAACTCCAGGTAATTCTATCTACAATGAGGCAGATATGTTAGTTGAAAATAGAGTTAGAGGATATGGATATTACATCGATTTTGCCCCTGCTTTATTTATAAACTTTAAAAATAATTTTGGTTTAAATGTTTCTTTTGGAGGAGTTGAATGGAGCGATACAAAAGAAAACGTAGCCTTGGATTATAAAAATTATAACAAAAGCAAAGATTTTGACTTAACGTTTGGAAAATCTATTCACGTAGGAGTTACTAAAAAATTCAGTTTTTAATTTTATAAATTAAAAAAAATAATATAAAAAACCTCTGATTTATTTCAGAGGTTTTTTTGTTGATTACATGTGATAAATAAGTAAATTTGCTAGTATTTACTAATAAATAAATGTATTATGGCATTATCTAAGATTAATCCAACAGAAACCCGTGCATGGCAATTATTAAAAGAACATTACGACCAAATAAAAGATAAACACCTTCGTCAATGGTTTAAAGAAGATCCTCAAAGATTTGATAAATTTTCAATACAATTTAATGATATTCTTTTTGATTATTCTAAGAACAGAATAGAAGAAAAAACATTGAAATTATTAATCCAACTGGCTGAGGAAACCCAAGTTAAAGAAGCAATTGAAAAACAATTTAGTGGCGATAAAATTAATGAGACAGAAAATAGAGCAGTTTTACACACAGCTTTAAGAAATCGAAAAAATACACCGGTAATAGTTGACGGAGAAGATGTAATGCCTAAGATAAACAAAGTTCTTTCGCAGATGCAAAAATTTTCTGAATCAGTAATTTCAGGCGAATGGAAAGGGTATACAGGAAAAGCAATTACTGATGTGGTTAATATTGGTATTGGTGGTTCTGACTTAGGACCTTTGATGGTTGTAGAAGGGCTAAAATATTATAAAACCAGACTCAATTTACATTTTGTATCCAATATTGATGGAACTCACATAGTAGAAACATTAAAACCGTTAAATCCGGAAACAACAATGTTTATTGTGGCATCTAAAACATTTACTACTCAAGAAACTATGACCAATGCTCAAACAGCAAAAGATTGGTTCTTAAAATCAGCAAAATTAGAATCTGAAGTAGCAAAACATTTTGTTGCCCTATCAACCAATCAAGAAGCCGTAACAAAATTTGGAATTAGTCAAGACAATATGTTTGAATTTTGGGATTGGGTAGGTGGAAGATATTCTATTTGGTCAGCTATTGGACTGAGCATATGTTTAGCTGTCGGATATGACAATTTTACCGAATTGTTAGAAGGAGGAAATGAAGTTGATATACATTTTAGAAATACGGAACTAAATAAAAACATACCGGTAATTTTAGCTTTATTAGGTATTTGGTATAATAACTTTTTTGGCGCTGAAGATGTTGCTTTACTTCCCTATGAACAATATTTACATCGGTTTGCAGCCTATTTTCAACAAGGAGATATGGAATCCAATGGAAAATATATAGACCGGAGCGGTAAAAAAGTTGATTATCAGACCGGACCAATAATTTTCGGAGAACCGGGAACTAATGGACAACATGCATTTTATCAATTGATACATCAAGGAACAAAACTTATTCCTTGTGATTTTTTTGCAGGTGCCCAAACACTAAATAAAGTCTCAGATCATCATGAAAAACTTATATCCAACTTTTTCGCACAAACAGAAGCATTAGCTTTTGGTAAAACGGAAGAAGTAGTTTATAAAGAATTAAAAGATCAGGGGAAAAATGAAGAGGAAATTAATAAATTAAAACCATATAAAATATTTGAAGGAAATCGTCCAACCAATTCCTTTTTGTATAAAATTCTAACACCTAAATTATTAGGAAAATTAATTGCTATATATGAGCAAAAAATATTTGTACAAGGAGTTATCTGGAATATTTTCAGTTTCGATCAATGGGGCGTAGAATTAGGCAAACAATTGGCCAACAAAGTGCTGCCTGAATTATCAGGAGATCAAGAAATAACTACACATGATTCTTCAACTAATGGGCTGATAAATGCCTATAAAAAAATGAGATAATTTTATATATGTCTAAATAAAAAAAAGATCGACTCATTAGACGATCTTTTTTTTATTCGTAAAATCAAAAGTTTACGGTTCACTATAAAAAACAAATTACAGCTTTATCATAGGTTTTTAAAATAATATAGAGTTAAACGCTTTAGGTCTGATATTTGCATTTTATAAATACAAATCAAATATTAATAAATAGAAAACTAAAAATTTAAAATTATGATCAAAGAACAAAACGTAGTGAAAAGCACTTACAACGACTCTTCAAAAAACAAAAAATTAGGTAAATTTTTTGGTGAAATTTTTTCATATAACAGCAGTTTAAAACTATATCATTGGCAAGTAACCGGCAAAGGAAGTTATGCAACACATATTGCTTTAGATCAGGCTATTGATTCAGTATTAGATGTAATTGACCGCTTGGTTGAAACAGCTTATGCTCAATTTGGAGATATTGAAGTAACTATTAAAGAAACTCCTACGCCTAAAGATATTATTAAACATTGTGAGAATTTTTACCTATTACTACAAGACGGTAGAGAATTATTTGTCGATGACTATGCATTGTCCATTTTTGATGATTATCAAGAAGCCATTCAACAATTATTGTTTAGATTGAAAAGGTTACAATAATCATTTATTTATTATTATAGAGTATGTAAAACCTATATAACATAAATTTATTTTGAAAACAAAAACCAAAAAACCTGTGTCTGAAAAAGTAAGGCACATAGAAGCCAACATAGGGCTTAGTGAAGAAAATAAACAATTAGTGTCCGATGCACTAAACAGATTGTTAGCCAATGAATATTTTCTTTATACGAAAACCAGAAAATTTCATTGGAATGTAGAAGGTCCACATTTCAGATCTATACATTTATTATTAGAAGAGCAATATAAAGAAATTGCAGAAATTATTGACGAAGTGGCAGAAAGGATAAGGAAATTAGGTCATTATGCGCTGGGATCATTTAAACAATTCAGTGCAGTAGTTGACTTACTAGAACATGACGGAGAAGAAGTAGATGACGAAAAGACTATATTAGTAGAATTATGTCAGGATCATGAAACGATCATCCGTTTGATCCGGGCAGAATTTATACCAACTGCTGACCAAAATAAAGATGATGGAACCAGTGATTTTTTAACCGGAGTTATGGAACAGCACGAATCTATGGCATGGATGCTACGTGCCTCAGCTAAATAATTATAAATTAAGTACAAAAAACCTCTTTTAAAGAGGTTTTTTTTGTTACAAACCTGAATATTTAGCTATAATTTTTTCAAACCACAATTGTGGAATTATGGTTTTAACCCAAATAGATAATTTTTGGATAGCTGTTCCAAAATAATAATGGGGTTTTAATTTATTTTTTTGAGTAAATAATTTTTCTATAAAGGGAGCAATAGTCTCGGGGTCTAAACCATTTGAAACATCCGCATTCATATGATCATATACTTTATCAAAAACTTTAGCATAGTCAACCGAAATATCACTTTTAATCCTATGAGCTGCTATATCTGTTCGTATGTCCCCTAAATTTACTGTACATACCTCAATACCCGAATTTTTTAATTCATAACGCAACGATTCTGTAATCATGTCTAAAGCAGATTTTGAACCCGAATAAAAACCTCTGAATGGTAGACCCATTTCACTTCCAATCGATGATATATTAAAAATTTTACCTTTATTACTTTTACGCATAATTGGTAAAACCTTTGAAGTCAGATAAGAGGGTGCCACAATATTTAGGGTGAATAAATCTAAAATTTCATTTTTTTTAGCGTTTTCAACAGGCCCAACCATACCTTTACCTGCATTATTGATTAACAGATCAATGGTTGAATTTTTAGCAAGAATTTGATCTAATGCATCATCAACTTCTTTTTCATTAGTTATATCAGTTGGAATAGTAGTAAATTTAGCATTTTTAGGTACTGAACGACTCAAACCGTATACATTGTAACCCTTCTTAAATAAATAATTTCCCAAAGCCAATCCCACGCCGGATGAGGTTCCTGTAATTATAATTATTTTAGACATTTTTATAGTTTAATACTAAACAAAAATAAAATTAATTTTAAAATCTAGCTATCCAAAAAGAAAAAAGGAATGACATACTCATTCCTTTTAAACCAATTAAAATTCAAATTTTAAGTAAGTCTATGAGTACAGATATAGTCAATCAGACCATCAATAGGTCTTCGTAAAGCTATACCTAATTTCATTCCATTTTCAGATAATTTTTTCTCTAATTCATCTTTTAAATAAAAACCGATGGAACCGTTAAAATTGATTGGTACTTGAGTGCAATTATCGTATTGTTTTATATATAAATCGATAAAGGTTTGAATTTGTTTATCAATGATTTGCTGGATAAATTCATGATCTTTGTTTTGAATAATAAATTTAGCAAATGTGGCAAGATAAGCATTGGGATTAGGTTTTTTATATAGATTTTCTTTTATAAAATCTATATCCATATTATACTCTTTCGACAATTTTATTGATAATTCATGAGGAAGTGTTTTAAAATTATAGGCACGAATCAAATCTGCTCCTAATTTATTACCGCTGCAATCATCCATTAAAAGATATCCTAGAGATAAAACTTTTTGATGTAAAAGTTCTCCGTCATAATAACTGCAATTAGATCCGGTACCTAAGATACATACTATGGCTTGAGTTCCCGGAGGCGTGGTTGCATAAACGGCTCCATAGGTATCTTCTTCAACCACAATTTCTTCAGCATTAGGGAAAGATTCTGTTAATGCATTTCTTACAATATCTTTCATATTATCAGTTCCACATCCTGCCCCATAAAAAAATATTTTTTTTACAGCGGGTTTATTTTGGTAAATGTCAAAACGTTCATTTAATCTTTTGATCATTTCCTCTTTATTTATGGCTTCGGGACTTAAACCTTTAGTTTGTGTTGAAAATAGACGATTGCCATTATTATCAATGGCTATCCAATCGGCTTTAGTAGCACCTGAATCTGCTAGAAGAATCATATTTTTTGTTTTTAATTTTAGTTATGTTTCAAAAGTACAAAATAAAAATATTTATAATAAAAATAAATATTCAATAAATGCTGGTTAAATTATCTTATTAGTAATGGTTGATGTGCTCAATTTATTACAACTGATAAGTATATATACTAATGTTTGAAATAGTTAAACTATCTCTTTACAGACTAAAATTAATAAAAGATATCATTGAAACAGTAAATATTTATCAATTATTGATTTAAATCATATGATTAGGTTTAAAAAATAAAATAAATTTAATTTTATACGTATTAAATTTATGGATACTCTGTTCTGCCAATAGAATATAGAGAAATTAAAATTTTGTTAAAAAATTAACATTTACTTCAATTAAGTCAATGAAGTAGTAAGGTTTCCAAGCATCAAAAACACCATTTTAACCTTGATATTAGATAAAATTATTCATTTATAAATATGATATTAATCAATTACAATATTGTTAATTATATGATAATGATATATTTAAATGTGTAATGATTTAAGGTTAGCTTACATCTCTTTGATAATTTATACTATAATAGGATATTTAATTTATATTTGTATAAACACGTTAAACATACATGTTTATAGTAATTTTTATAAAAAATAAATTAAAAAACTACATATATGAGAAGAAAGATTTTTACTACTTTAACAATCTTGTCTCTTTTTTTTTCAAAAGCGCAGCAAAAAGAATTTATTTTAATCGATAATGGAAATGGAGTCAATTTAGGATATTCCCCATTATCAGGTGTAAAAATTATAACTGTTGACGGTTTGAAATTCAAAGACCTTAATAGAAACGGAAAACTTGATAAATATGAAGATTGGAGATTATCCGCAGATGAAAGGGCTAAAGATTTAGTTCAAAAAATGTCCTTGGAACAGATTGCAGGATTAATGCTTTATAGTAATCACCAAGCCATACCTTCAAACGATAGTGGATTCGCATCAGGAACCTATAATGGAAAAATCTTTTCTGCCAGTGGTGCACAACCTTGGGAACTATCAGACGCTCAGAAAAAATTTCTGCAAAAGGATAATTTAAGACATATATTAATAACTTCGGTTCAAAGCCCTGAAGTTGCGGCACGATGGAACAATCAAATGCAAGCATACGTGGAGGGGTTGGGATTAGGAATTCCGGGAAATACAAGTTCAGATCCCCGACATTCTGACCAAGTTACCGGAAATATAAAATCTGAATTTAATGCAGGAGCAGGAGGTGCCATATCTCTTTGGCCGGATGGGTTAGGCTTAGGAGCAACATTTGATCCGTCACTTGTACAAAAATTTGGTAACATAGCAGCACAAGAATATAGGGCTTTAGGAATAACTACAGCTTTATCTCCTCAAATAGATTTAGGTACAGAACCCCGATGGTATAGAATCTACATGACATTTGGAGAAAGCCCGGAACTAACTACAGATATGGCCAGGGCCTATATAGATGGTTTCCAAACATCTTTTGGTAAAGATGAAATTGCAGATGGATGGGGATATAAAAGTGTTAATACTATGGTTAAACACTGGCCGGGTGGAGGACCGGAAGAGGGCGGTAGAGATGCGCATTGGGCGTTTGGAAAATATGCGGTATATCCAGGAAATAATTTTGATACACACATGAGCCCTTTTGTTAACGGAGCTTTTAATCTCAATGGAAAAACTTCCAAAGCTTCAGCAGTTATGCCTTATTACACCATTTCATATAATCAATCAAAAGACGGAAGTAATTATGCAAATGGCTTCAATAAATATATCATTACCGATTTACTTAGAGATAAGTTCGGATATGATGGGGTGTTATGCACAGATTGGCTGATAACAGCCAATGAGGGTAAAACTCCGGATGAATTTAAAGGTAAGCCTTGGGGAGTGGAAAATAAAACCATAGCTCAAAGACATTATATTGCCTTAATGGCCGGAATGGATCAATTTGGAGGCAACAATGTTATGCAACCCATATTAGAAGCCTACAAAATGGGAGTGAAAGAATACGGTAATAAATATATGAGAAATCGTTTTGAGCAATCTGGAATTCGATTATTAAAAAATATTTTCAGGCTAGGTTTGTTTGAAAATCCCTATTTAAACGTTGAGCAAAGCGTTAAAACAGTTGGAAATCCTGAATTTATGCAAGCGGGTTATGAAGCACAAATAAAATCAGTGGTATTGCTTAAAAATAAAAAACGAATACTACCTATAAAAGATAAAAAAACGGTATATATACCAAAAAACTATCAACCTTCCATAAAAGATTGGTGGGGAAAATGGTCTGAACCAAAATTAGATTATTCGGTTAATATAGAGTTAGTTAAGAAATATTATCATGTTACAGAAGATCCTGAAAAAGCAGATTTTTCCATAGTCTTTGTTTCAAGTCCTCAAACTAACAACGATGGCGGGGGATATGATATAGCCGATAGAAATAATGGAGGAAATGGATATGTTCCCATCTCCTTACAATATAACAGCTATACGGCTACAAATGCGCGTGAGCACAGTATAGCAGCAGGAGATCCCGTAATAGATCCTTCAATTAAAGATCGAAGTTACAAAGATAAAACGGTTACCGTTTCCAATTCATCCGATCTATCTACCATATTAACTACAAAAAGTCAAATGGGAAATAAACCGGTCATAGTAGTAGTAAATATCAGTCGCCCTATGATTTTTAATGAATTTGAATCTAGAGTTGATGGAATAATAGCAAGATTTGGGATTGGAGAACAAGCCATAATGGATATTATTTCCGGGAAATACGAACCCTCCGGATTATTACCCCTTCAAATGCCCGCAAATATGAACACAGTTGAAAATCAAAAAGAAGATATTCCTTTTGATATGGAATGTCATCAAGATAGTGAAGGGAATGTCTATAATTTTGGTTTTGGTTTAGATTGGAAAGGAGTTATCAAAGATTCTAGGACAGCAAAATACGGCATAAAAAAATAAATAAATATTTTAATTAATGATTTATCACAATTAAAAAAACAAAATTTATAATGATATAAAATATAAAGCTATAAACAAACTAAAACCACAAAAAGATTAATTAAGTATGAGAAGAGCAGTTAAGTCTCTTAGTGCTTTTATGATTGTTTCTACTATGAATTTGATACAGGCACAAGAGAATAAATCTGATAGTTTAAAAACTAAAACAGATGTAAAAAAAGATCAGAACACATCCGTGATGTTAAATGCCTCAGCCGATAACGGTCCAAGAAATGTAAACATTGGTTTACCGGCAAGTGTGGGAGGAACTACTATTTTAGAAAATGGCTTACCGGTTGTGATGGACTACGTCGTACAAATGCCCGTGAGGGCCTGGAGGTCAGATTCCAGTTTTGAAAAAATGGACGTATTAGATGTTGCTAAGACCGCTATAAGCGTAGGGGATGTGGGGGTATCAGTAAATACTTATACCAATAAAGGAACAGATAAACTACAAGGTAAAGGTGAATTTGTCACCAATTCTTACGGATTATTAAGAGGAAGCTTTAATGTTAGCGGACCTATGAAAAACGAATTTTATTATTCGGTTAGTGCTTATGCTAATATGGATCCCGGGACATTTACATCTGCCTTTTCGCAATTTTTAGATAAAACTCAAATTTATAAAGTATTTATAAATAAAAAATATAATAATGGAAAAGGAGAAATTGGAGTACAATATAAATTTATCAGCTCACAAGCGATAACAACTAAACAAAATCCTTATTACTATCGTTCCAATGGAAAAGTAGATGCTGTAGAAGGGTTCAAATTAGGCAGAGATTCCTATCTGGAAAAATCCGGTTTGGTGCATTATATAGATCCGCTTTCAGGAGAATATACTACTCGAGATATAATGAAAGGAAGTGGAGGAGAAAATCATATTTTCGATATCATCGGAAAAAATAGCCTTACAAATGGGATGAAGCTGGATTATATTTTTAGATATCAATATGCTGAATCCGGATATTTTAATCCGTACTATTCGTCCATAAGCAACCCGGTTGAAGGTAAGACACGTTTCCGTTATGTAGGTTCCGATAATATTTATAATGGAAAAGTACAATCGGTTTTAATGCTTTTCACCCCCCGAGCTCCATTCAATACTTATATGAGCCGCGTGGAATTAAGCAAAAAAACGACTAAACACAATTGGAATATCGGATTTAATGAATGGTATTACCACATCAACAATTATAATACGGCCTCTTATTCCTATTATCATGAAGTGGCTCCAAATCCATCACTGTTAATTCAAGAAAATTACGATCCACTTACCGGGACTTGGACACCAAGAAAAGGTTCAGACGAATTCGGAGGATATAATCATAATGGCGCTATGCAATATTATACCGGAGGAGAAAATAAGATGGCTGTATATGGTACTGAAAAATGGACGCCTTCCGATAAAATACAAGTGGGTGGAGGTGTGAGATTGGAATGGCAAAATATTAACGGAGAATGGTATAAAGGAGAAGACAGAAAATTAGCCGGAACAAATTGGGTATCCGGAAATAAAACAAAAGTTAAAAAAGATTGGATTAATAAAACTTTTACAGTCAATGCACTATGGAAAATCATCCCTTCATTTGGACTTCAAGGAGAAGCAACCTATGGTGAATTGGGTGGAAAGTTAAGTAGTTATGCAGGTGCAGACGACCCGGGAATTAAAAAGTCAAAAATACCCGGAGCTTCTTTCGGAGTATACTTTAACCATGCTTTGGTAAGAGTAGTATCAAAAGTTACCTACATTCAAAGAAGTAATTTTACGAATAATTCCACTTTTACCAATCCAAAAGATCCAACCGATTACATGAAAAAAACTATTAGCTATGACGTTAAAACCATAGGATGGACAACCGATGCCTTGGTTACACCATTTAAAAATTTTCAATTTCATATGTTACTTACCCTACAAAATCCCGAATACAAAAATTACAAATTTGAAGCATATGATGTAAAATATGATTACGATGGAAATATAGCACGAAGCGTTTCAAAAACCATAATAGAATTAGATCCAAGCTATAATTGGAAGAAATTTAAATTTTGGGGAAGTGCGCGATATTTCAGTAAAGAATATGCAAATTATACGAATTCATTATTTTTTGCAGGAAGATGGGAAACTTTTGCGGGTATAGATTTTAAATATAACAGTAACCTGAGTTTTGGAGTAAGTGCAGTTAACTTATTAAACCAAAGTGGAGCACAAGGCTCTATATCTGGAACTAATACAGCTGTAGATCCTACTCCTTATTATAATAAACCGGTAGCAGGAACTTACATCCGACCTTTTACCTTGGAATTTAAAACTAAGTTTAAATTTTAAAAAATAAAAAATGAGCAAGTATTGGATTTATTATACATATAAGTTGGTATTCTTTTTATTCCTTCTAATTCCTTTAAGCCCTATTCATGCACAAGGCAATATCAAAAAGAAAATAATGAAGCTGATTAGCTACAATGTTTACTGGGGAATGAAACAGGACTCAACCAAAGATAAATCCAAATTTGCTGAATGGATTCGTAAACAAGATCCGGATATTTTGGCCTTGCAAGAAATGAATGGATTTACTGCAGGAATTTATGAGTTTGCCCCTGAAGGAGCGAATCCAAAAAATTTAAGAAAATTAGCTGAAAGTTATGGTCACCCTTATTGTGTTATTGTCAGAGAACCCTCTACCGATGGCTCTGTAACTTTTCCGGTAGCTATAACTTCAAAATACCCGATTGTAAATGTTCATCGGGTATTAGATAATAATATTCATGGATATATAGAAGCTGAAATTGAAGGATTTCATTTTATAGTTACTCATTTTCACCCATTTTCATCTGAGAAAAGAGGCTATGAAGTGGATCAAATTTTAGCTACCATTCAATCCAAACCATCTAATGATAAATGGTTGTTTATGGGGGATTTAAATTCAGTTTCTCCATTGGATAAAAGTGCATATAAAGATAATAAACTCAGAAATTTTATACGGGAAGACAGAAAGAAAAGACAGTATAATTTGAATTTAGGCAAAGACAATGAGTTAGATTATACTATCCAGCAAAAAATTCTTGATTTTGGATTTATAGATGCACTTCGTTTATTCCATCCTGAATTTGAAGCGACTGCACCAACTAAATTATTTTATGATCAATCTAAATCTCCCGTAAGATATGATTATCTCTATGTAAGCGGAAATATGAAAAAAGATCTTGTAAAATGTGATGTAATTAAAGATGAATTTACGGATATCTATTCAGATCATTATCCTGTAGTGTTGTATTTTAATAATTAAAATAAATAAAATGTAAATAAATGAAAAACTCTGTACTACTAAACATTAAGTTGATAGTTTTCATGCTATTGACTGTATCAATTAACCCACATGTTTATGGGCAAAATAAAAAAACATCAAAACAAGATAAGACGGTAATATTATATGTTACCCGCCATGGTAAGACTATATTGAATACCATGGATAGAGTGCAAGGTTGGGCAGACACCCCTTTAACACCCGAAGGAGTGGAAGTGGCTAAGTTTCTAGGGGAAGGAATTAAAGATGTTAAATTTAAATCAGCTTATTCCAGTGACTTAGGAAGGGCCAGGCAAACAGCTCGTATAGTCTTAGATACTAAAGGACAAGAAAAATTAGCAATAACAGAAGTACCTCAACTAAGGGAAACCAATTTTGGTAGCTATGAAGGTGATTTAAACTCGAAAATGTGGGGAGATGCGGCTCTTTATTTACACTATAAATCTTCTAAAGAACTTTTTGCCGATATGGCCAAAAATCCTGAAATATTAAAAAGAGCCATGAACACATTTAAAACATTGGAAACCTTAGGAATAGGAGAAAATTATGAAGATGTTAAAACTAGAGGCCAGAAAGCTATTCGTGAAATAGCAGAAAAAGAGGCTTTATCAGGAGGAGGAAATATATTATTAGTCGCTCATGGTATGGCAATTAGCGTTTTTCTTTCAGATCTAGACAGTAGCGGTAAAAAAATAGCAGGAACACACATGGGAAATGCAGCAGTTTCCAAAGTAATCTATAAAGACGGAAAATTTACGATTGAATCTTTTGGAGATATGAGTTATGTGGAAAAAGGAAAAAAGGTATTAGGCAAATAAAATAAATCAAGTAAGAAATTAAAGAACAACTAAAATTTACTGCATTCTAAATAATTGAATAAGATGATTTATACGCATTTACATAATAGTATAAATACTTTAATTTATTGTAATATATGGTTTTCATGAAAAACTATCATTAAGTCGGCTTTAAAATTTTTAGTGTTTGATACTGTTATAATTCATCAATTTCAAAGAACATAAAGCTCTGTATATAAAAAAGAGCAGAGCACGTAACCACTGAAATAAAATTTATAAAAGATGAGAAATAAAAATAGTATATATTCATTGTCAGTACTTTTATTACTGATAAGTACCAATGAAATATATAGTCAAAATCAAACGAAAAATGATACGATAAAAGTAGACATAGAACAGAAAAATGATAGGAATGTCATGTTAAATGCAGCAAATAGTACCGGTCCCAGGGATGTAAATATCGGTTTACCTGCTTCAGTAGGAGGTACTACTATTCTTGAGAATGGATTGCCGGTAGTATTCCACTATTGGCCGGAACTACCTACTAAGGCATGGAGATCTGATGTTACCCTTAATCGTACGGGGTTATTTGACTTAGGACAAACCTTTATCAATATTGGAGATGTAGGTTTTTCCTTAAATACCTTTGATAATCTAGGCACAGATAAGCTTCAAGGTATAGTTAATTTGGAATCTAATCATTTTGGATTAATGAGAGGAAGTGCAAATGTGAGCGGACCTGTAAATACTAAGGGACTTAAATATTCAGCCGGTGCTTATCTGAGCTTTGACCCGGGAACTTTTAAACCATCAATTATAGATAAATACTATGCCGATAAGACCCAAATGTATAAAATGGCCTTAACTCAAGACTATAAATACAGAGGAGGAGAAGGCTCTATTTCAGTATTATATAAATATGTTAATGTTAAAAATCTAACGTATAATTACAGCCCTTTTATGTATGGAAAAGATGGGGATGTAAGTGAAATATCGGGATTTAAAATTGGGCGGAAATCATATCATGAAAGATCTGGAAAAATAACATTAATGGATGCTTTTACCGGAAATTTGGTAGAAAAAGATATATTAGACGATTTCGGTACAGAATCCCATACAGTTGATCTACTGGGTAATAACAAATTTGATAATGGATTTTATTTAAATTATATGGTTCGTTACCATTCATCCAAAGTGGGAATTTACATACCTATTATGGCAGGAGTTTCCGAAGCAAAACCGGGAGAGTATGTATATGCTGATACGGGAGAAGCCTATATGGGAAATAACGCACAAGGAGTATTAATATTAGCAACCAGAAAAACTCCTGTTAAATCTATAACCGGTACCATTGAATTAGGCAAAAAGATTGGAAACCACGATTTGAAAGTTGGTTTAAACGAATGGCATTATAAAGTGGATAAATATGCTACAGAATCAGCAATGTATTTTCAAGAGGTAGCACCGAATCCAAGAAAATTAATTCAAGTAGGAGGTACGGCAAATGCCAATGGAGATTTTAATTTAAATCAAGGGTTAGAATATCATAATGGGAATGAAAATAAATTAGCATTATATATATTAGATAAATGGTTATTGGCGGATAAATTAGAATTAAATTTGGGTGGACGTATTGAGTATCAAGCATTACGGGGAGATTACCAGGACAGAAATTTAGGATTGCAAACATTAACAGGACCTAAAACCGATATTGATAAAGATTGGGTTAATCAATCCTACATGTTAAATGCAGTATATAAAATGACCTCTAAATTTGGTTTACTGGGTGAGGTTAATTACAATGAACAAGCCGGACACTTAGAATACTATAACATTGGAGTTGATCCTAATATCAAAAAATCTAAAATACCAACTGCAGGGTTTGGAGTATATTTTAATCATCCGTTAGCAAGTATAGTTTCTAAGGCAACGTATATTACCCGTAATGAATATCGTTCAACAGTAAATTTTTCCAATCCCAATAATCCGGGAGAAGTGAAAAGAGAAACTACTAATTATGATATTGAAACCATAGGATGGACTACAGATATCATATCAAAACCCATAAAAAACTTTGAATTACACTTTTTAATCACTTTACAAAGTCCAAAATATAAAAATTTTATCGGAGAAGTTAAATTTAAAGACGGTGCAGCAGCTAAATACGATTTCACAGACAAATATGTAACGGGTATTTCTAAAGTTTTATTAGAGATTGATCCGAGTTATGTTTGGAAAGATTTAAGGATTTGGGCGAGTGCAAGATATTTCAGTAAACAATATGCCAATAGACCAAATACAATATATTTTGCAAGTCGTTGGGAAACTTTTGCCGGTTTACAATATGCTATTACCAAAAACTTAAGTTTCTCTTCAACTGTGATAAATTTATTCAATCAAAGGGGAGCTAAAGGAGATATGGGGGATTCTGATTTGATCTTAACTTCTGAAGAAGCTAAAAAGAAGGAAGGAACTATTCTTTCAGGAACATACATCCGACCTTTTACAGTTGAGTTTGGTCTTAAATACTCTTTTTAACCTATAATAATAATTAAAAATAATACTAAATATGACTAATAAAGAAAAAAATTATGCATTACCTATAGCAATGATGTTTGCCCTGTTTTTTATGATTTCATTTGTAACAGGCTTACAAAATCCGATGGGAATAATTGTCAAAAATCAATTTGGCGCATCCAACTTTATGTCTCAACTAGGTAATGCCGCAAACTTTATAGCCTATGCATTTATGGGTATTCCGGCGGGTATGCTGTTACAAAAAATAGGATATAAAAAAACAGCCTTAGTAGCCATTGTGGTTGGATTTTTAGGCGTTGGAATTCAATACTTATCCGGAGGAATGGAAAGTTTTGTTGCCTATTTAATAGGAGCTTTTGTTTCAGGATTCTCTATGTGTATGTTAAATACCGTTGTAAATCCTATGCTAAATACGTTAGGAGGAGGAGGTAAAAAAGGGAATATTTTGCTGCAATTAGGCGGTTCAATAAACTCAATGGGAGCAACTATTGTACCTGTATTGGTAGGGTATTTAATCGGAAATGCATCACGAGCAACCATAAAAGAAGCAAATCCCGCTCTTTTCTTGGCCATGGGGATTTTTGTCCTTGCCTTTATCGTGTTGTTGTTGGTGAATATACCGGAACCTTTTTTAGATAAAAAAGAAAAAATTGAAGGAAAATATAGCGCATTTTCATTTAGACATTTTTGTTTAGGAGTAGTTGCCATATTTATATATGTAGGTATTGAAGTAGGAATTCCCAATACCGCCAATTTATTTATGACTTCTGCACCAGACAAAGGAGGTTTAGGTATTGATACAACTGTGGCTGGAACGGTGGTAGGAACCTATTGGTTTTTAATGCTCATCGGTCGATTAATAGGAGCATCGTTAGGAGCTCGTATTTCCAGTAAGGCTATGTTGGCCTTCACCTCACTGCTAGGGTTAATATTCATAGTTTTAGCAATAATTAGTCCTATTTCATCTACGGTCAGTATGCCTGTATTTAAATCGGATATATCTATAGGTTTTGCAGAATTACCTATTACCATCGTATTTTTTGTATTGTGTGGATTGTGTACTTCCGTAATGTGGGGAGGTATATTTAATTTAGCGGTAGAAGGATTAGGAAAATACACATCAGCAGCATCCGGAATTTTTATGATGATGGTATGTGGAGGAGGAATTTTGCCCCTTATACAAAATTATTTTGCTGATTTATTTGGTTTTTTATCCAGTTATTGGTTGATTATCATAGAATTTGCTTATATCCTTTATTATGCATTAATCGGAAGTAAAAATGTAAATAAAGATATACCCGTTAACTAATCATATTTTTATATAAAGATATATTCCCCTAACATTTTAGGGGAATTTTTTTATAGGTAAAACGCATATTTTAAACTACAGAAATTAAAAAACCTACGAACATTCCACTAAATACTAAAAGTAATTTTTGCCAATTTAAGGAATGCTTCTCATTACTTTCAAATATAATCACAGAAGAAATATGTAAAAAAATTCCGGCTACGATACCCAATAATTTAGGATAAATATGAGGATCTAAGAATGAACCAAAGAAAGCCCCAATAGGAGCTGAAACGGCAAACAAAACCAGAATAGAGAAAGAATATATCCTTTTAATAGGTAAAGAAAATAAAAAGGTAGATAAAACAATGGATTCCGAAACTTTATGGATGCTTAGCGCCCATAAGATATTTGAAGAATGCATGGAATGATCATGAGCACCATGATTATGTATATGATGAACTTCCAATGGAGTTCCTTCTAAAAATGAATGAATAAACAAACCCAGCATTACACTAATCGGAATAACGCTGTCCGTATGATGTTCTGAGCTGTGTAAGTGACCGTGTTCGATTCCCTTAGATAATCCTTCTAAAATTAATTGTATGGAAACCCCGATAATAATCCATATTCCTGCATTTATTCCTCCATCTATATACAAGGAAGGAAACATGTCTAAAACAGTTATTGCTAAAAGCAATCCCGCACTAAACATTAAAAGTTGTTTATTAAATTTTGAATTATTTTGGAAAAAATAAGCTATTCCTGCTCCGATGATTACAGCAGAAATCAATACGACATAATCCATTTATTTTTCAAAAATTAAAATTAGACGGGGGGAATTTTTTTCATCAAATGGGAGGAGTTGATAATCACCGAATACATTTTTTAAAGTAAATCCTACTTTTTTCGCCAGACTTTCAAAATAATTCAGTTTAAAAGTTCTTACTCTTTCTTGAAAATGAAAATTTTTACCTTTGTCTTGAAATGTAATATCTTTTATAATAAAACCATCTTCAATTTTCCTTTGCAGATGAAATAAAATACCGTCTACTTCTTTGTCCTCATGTTTAACAAGCGTATCCATTGCTAAGGAAACATTCATAAAATCCATCACAAATATTCCTTTACTTAACAATTGTTCAAAAACAGATTGAAAAACTTTTAAATTGTCTTCATCATCACTAAAATAGCCAAAACTGGTAAATAAATTGAAAATGGCATTAAAATGGTTCGGAAAATTGCTTCTTCTCATATCTGCAACAAAGAATTTAAGATGTTCATTTTCAAAACGCTTTGCATAAGCAATGCTTTCCGGTGCAAGGTCAACGCCTATAACATCGTATCCCAATTTATTTAAAAAAATACTATGTCTACCTTTACCACAAGCCAAATCTAAAATTTTACTCTCCTTACGTAAGGCAAGGTATTTTAATAAATTTGTTATAAACTCTTGAGCTTCCTGATCATCACGATTTTTATATAATATATGATAATAAGGAGTATTAAACCATTCTGCAAACCAATCCATACCTCAAATTTAATACAATTTTTTTACCTATTAATAACATTATCCCTAGAATTAGTAAGATTTTTTATTTATAATAGATAAGTCTTATTTTAACTTATTTTAATTTTAAAAACCAAAAGATCATTATAGTATATCTAGTATTATAATTTAATAATTGAACTTGAAATATAAATTTATATGGCTTTGTGTTCAGAATACTCGAATTCATGATTTTATAAAACTTATTGGGATTTATCATTTGGTTTTATTTTAATGGTTAGTATTTTTTACTTAGGATTTTTGAAAAGAAAATTAGTTTTTTAGATAGTAGTATATTGAAATATAGTTGGTTAATAAATTAAAAAAAGCTATAATAGACTATTTTTTAAGTATTTATATTTCTAAGAGCTAAAAGGATGTAATTTTTATTAAATATTGATTAACTTAAAGTAAATCAGTAAAAAAGAAGATAAAAATTAAGTTTAATTAAAATTTTTTTAGTATATTTGCGCCTCGATTTGGCGAAAGTAAGAAAATCGTAATAACATCAAGTATAACCACTTCCTAAGCATCAATTTCGCCTTTATCTTACATTGAAAAGCAAAGGAATACAATGTTTATAAAAATATGTCCGAAGAGACTAAAAATTTAGTAGAAGAGCAAGAAACTCTTAAAAATGCAAATGTTGCTCCTGAGCAATTTGACTGGGATTCTTTTGAATCCGGATTAAATGCTGAGGATAGAAAAGAAAAGTCTGAGTTAGAAAAAATGTATGATACTTCTTTGAGAGAACTTGACGAAAATCAAGTTTTCAAAGGTAAAGTTGTTCGTATTACTGACAAAGAAGCAATCGTTGATATAAACTTTAAATCAGAAGGAGTTATCTCTTTGAATGAGTTCCGTTACAATCCGAATCTTAAAGTTGGAGATGAGGTTGAAGTTATGGTTGCTCAAAGAGAAGATAAAACCGGCCAATTACAACTTTCTCATAGAAAAGCAAGAATGCTTAAAGCATGGGATAGAGTTAATGAGCTTCATGAGACCGGCGAAATCGTTGAAGGTTATGTAAAATCAAGAACTAAAGGAGGAATGATTGTAGATGTATTTGGCATCGAAGCTTTCTTACCGGGTTCACAAATTGATGTAAAACCAATCCGCGATTACGATCAATACGTAGGAAAAACTATGGAATTTAAAATCGTTAAAATTAACCACGAATTTAAAAATGTAGTTGTTTCTCACAAAGCATTGATCGAAGCAGACATTGAAGATCAGAAAAAAGAAATTATCGGACAACTTGAAAAAGGTCAGGTATTAGAAGGAGTTGTTAAAAATATAACTTCTTACGGAGTATTTATTGATTTAGGAGGTGTAGACGGATTAATCCACATTACAGACCTATCTTGGAGCAGAATAAATCATCCATCTGAAGTAGTTCAATTAGATCAAAAAGTTAATGTGGTAATTCTTGATTTTGATGATCAAAAATCTAGAATCCAATTAGGAATGAAACAATTAGAACCACACCCTTGGGATGCATTAGATCCAAACTTACAAGTAGGAGATAAAATCAAAGGTAAAGTAGTTGTTTTAGCAGACTATGGAGCTTTTGTAGAAGTTGCACCGGGAGTAGAAGGATTAATACATGTTTCTGAAATGTCTTGGTCTACTCATTTAAGATCAGCTCAAGATTTTGTTAAAATCGGGGATGAAGTAGAATGTGTTATTCTTACCTTAGATAAAGAAGAAAGAAAAATGTCTTTAGGTATGAAACAATTAACTCCGGATCCATGGACTGATATAACAGCAAAATATCCAATTGGTTCTAAACACAAAGGTACAGTAAGAAACTTTACCAATTTTGGAGTATTTGTTGAATTAGAAGCAGGAGTAGACGGTTTAATTTACATTTCAGATCTATCTTGGACTAAGAAAATTAAACATCCTTCCGAATTCTGTTCAGTTGGTGACGTATTAGATGTAGTAGTTTTAGAATTAGATACTGATGCTAGAAGATTGAGCTTAGGTCACAAACAATTAACAGAAAACCCTTGGGAAAAATACGAAGTTAAATACGCTGAAGGAACTGTACACACAGGTAAAGTAGTTCAGCTATTCGACAAAGGAGCTACTGTTCAATTTGAAGACGCTGAAGTAGAAGGTTTCTGTCCATCTAGATTATTAGAAAAAGAAGACGGTTCTAAAATTAAAAAAGGTGATGAAACTGAATTCAAAGTAATTGAATTTAATAAAGAATTCAAAAGAATTGTAGTTTCTCATACCGGAACTTTCCGTGAAGAAGAAAATAGAGAAGAAACTGAAAAACAAGTTAAATCACAAAATCAAACTGTTGAAAAATCTACTTTAGGTGATTTAGACGAATTACAAGAATTAAAAAGAAAAATGGAAGAAGGACAATAATCCTTATAATATAACCATTTCCTAAAATAATTCATAAAGAACCGTATTTATTTACGGTTCTTTTTTTATTTAATATAATCAACATGTAAATTTGTTATTTAGATTAACTTATTGAATATAAATTTATTACCTATTATACCGCCTGTTTATATTTTATCTTTAAAAAAATAAACTTTATACCGGAAAAAATTTATATATAATTTTGTACAATATTTGTAATTATATAAAAATTAAGTTTAATGATAAAAATTTAAATATGAAGGTATCATTTTTTTCAACACAGCCCTATGATATAAAATTCTTTAATGAATGTAACAAAAATTTTAATTTTGATTTAGAATATTTTGAACCCAATTTGGATGAACATACAGTCAATATAATTGAAGAAGGAACCGATGCCATTTGCGTTTTTGTAAATGATAAATTAAACGAAGGGGTAATTAAAAAACTAAAAAAAAGAGGAATTAAATATATAGCATTAAGAAATGCAGGATTCAACAATGTAGATTTAGAAGCTGCTAAAAAATATGAAATAAAAGTATGCAGAGTTCCTGCGTATTCTCCTCAAGCTGTAGCAGAGCATACATTGGCGATGCTTTTAACCTTAAACAGAAAAACACATAAGGCATACAATAGAGTTAGAGAGCAAAATTTTTCCCTTAATGGATTACTGGGTACCAACATCTATAAAAAAACGGTGGGTGTTATAGGAACAGGTAATATTGGTAAAGTATTTTGTAAAACAATAAAAGCCTTAGGTACAAACGTATTAGCTTACGATGTCTATCCCAATGAAGAACTAAAAAAAGAAGGATTTCAATACGTTACCTTAGAAGAATTACTAAAACAATCCGATATAATTTCTTTACATTGCCCTTTAACACCTGAAACACATCACATAATAAACAAACATACGATAAGCTTAATGAAAAACGGCGTGTATTTAATTAATACCAGTAGAGGAGGTCTAATTAATACACAAGATATTATTGACGGATTAAAATCTAAAAAAATTGGAGCATTAGGAATTGATGTTTATGAACAAGAAGATAAATTATTCTTTAGGGATTTATCTGAAACCATCATTGAAGATGACAAAATACAATTATTACTTTCGTTCCCTAACGTTTTAGTAACGGCGCATCAAGCATTTTTCACAGAAGAAGCATTAACACAGATAGCATTAGTAACATTAGATAACTTAAGACAATTAAGCAAAAACAACAGTATTGACAATAAAGCGGCAGAATTAGTATAGGTAGCGAAACTTTATTTTCATTTTTGAAAGTTTAAAAGAACATAAAATCGAATTTCAACTTCATATAGGGTAAAAAAATAAATTCTATATATATTATATTTCTTTATAAAATAAAATATATTTTAAGTATTTTTTTTAAAATTATAAATAATTTGATTAATGTTTGATATATAAATAAAAAAAACTTGATTTCATCAGGTGATTTTAGATAAATAAAATAAAATGTTATTTTTATTAATCAAATTTTATTTTAATAACTTATAATTCAAAAAAAGTACTTATTTTTACCGATGTGAAGATAAAATGAGAATCGATACTAAATTTTTTCAAAAAGAAGCATTTTTTGTAGCGCAGGAATTATTAGGGAAAAAAATCGTAAGAGCTTATGATTCCGGAGAAATAGTAAAATATACTATTACGGAAACAGAAGCATACGGAGGAGAAGAAGATTTAGCCTGTCATGCAAGTAAAGGTAGAACCAAAAGAACAGAGATTATGTACCATGAAGGAGGAAAAGTATATGTTTATCTGATATATGGAATATATTGGATGCTAAACTTTGTTACGGGTAAAAAGAACGAACCTCAAGCAGTATTAATAAGAGGCGTTGAGGGATGTTCCGGTCCGGGACGAGTTGGCAAATTATTACAGTTAAATAAAGATTTTTATGGAGAAGATTTAGCTTCTTCTAAAAAAATTTGGGTTGAAGATTCTCAAATTAAACCAAATTTTATTACCACCGTACGAGTAGGAATAGACTATGCAGGAGAAATTTGGAAGAATAAACTTTGGAGATTTATAATAACTTGAAACTAACAATACTTATGAAGATATTAACATCAACGCAAATAAAAGAATGTGCAAGTCAATTCATCGAAAGTGAAATGACAACATCCTTAGATTTAATGGAAAAATCAGCTTTAGCTTGTTTTGAATGGCTAAAAAGCAGATACTCGAACGAATATACCTATTACATTTTTTGTGGAAAAGGAAACAATGGAGGAGATGGTTTAGCTTTAGCTAGATTGTTGAACAATGAAAATTATAATGTCGAAGCCTTTATCATACAATCTTCTTCTGACTTTACAGAAGATACTCAAATCAATTTTGATAAATTTCCAAAATCAGTAGATTTTATTGAAGGAGATGATTTTGAAGTAAACGAAGAAAAAGCGATTATTATTGATGCTTTATTTGGTATAGGATTAAATAACAAATTGAAAGGAGAAGCTGAAAAAATAGTTTCAAAATTAAATGAAATCAATGCTATAAAAATTTCAATTGATATACCTTCAGGATTATTTACAGATTCACTTCCCGAAGAAAACCAAACGGTGTTTAGAGCAGATGAAACCTTGACTTTTGAATTTTATAAAAGATCTTTTTTACATCCCGAAGCTGCACAATACGCCGGTAAAATACATGTACTGGATATAGGTTTGGATAAAAAATTTATTGAAAATGAACAAACCGATAATTACCTTATAGAAAATGATTTTTTTGAGAAAAATTATAAAAGAAGAAGTCCGTTCAGTAATAAAGGAACTTTCGGAAAAGCCATTATAATTGGGGGAAGCTATGGAAGAATGGGATCTATTACCTTTTCTACATTGTCTGCTTTACGCGTGGGTACCGGATTGGTATTTACCGGAGCTCCTGAATACGGCAGTTTAGTACTTCAAACCGTTGCTCCCGAAGCTATGTTTTTCTCATGCGGAGATAAATATATAGAAGATATACAAATTCCATTTAAAAATTATACCATAGGTATAGGCCCGGGGCTGGGTACAGAGGTATTAACAAAAATGGCATTTGAAAAAATGCTGCAAAATGAAAAAAATCCGATGGTTTTGGATGCTGACGCACTCAATATAATTTCAGAAAGCAAAGATTTATTAAATTTAGTTCCTAAAAATTCTATAATCACTCCACATCCTAAGGAATTTGAGCGATTGTTTGGGAAAACTAATTCTACTTTAGAGCAATGCGAACTAGCCAGGAAAAAAGCAAAAGAGCATGAAATTGTTATAGTCATTAAAGGGCATAACACAGCAATTTTATTACCGGATGGTCTTTGTTATTATAATGCTACAGGTAATGCCGGAATGGCAAAAGGGGGAAGTGGAGACGTTTTAACAGGTATTATCACCGGACTATTGGCACAAGGTTATGACTCGAAATTGGCAGCTATTTTAGGGGTTTACATTCATGGTAAAGCAGGGGATTATGCCTCAGAGAAATTTTCTCAAGAAGCTATGACAGCTCAAAGTATAATAGAGTGTCTTTCCGATGTTTTCTTGGAATTAAATAAGTAAACACAAATAAAAATAATTTTTTAGTAAACATTACCGGCATTACACTTAATACTTAGCGACATAAGAAATCTATTATTCCAATAGTTTTTAATTCCGGTAATGTATTATTAAATAAATAACTTAATCTTCTGAAAAATCTACGATTAATTTTCGGTATTTATCCAATAATTTAGATTTAGAAAGCATTCCGATAAATTGATCATTTTCAACAACCGGTAAGTACAAAGAATTTGAATTATCGAAAACTCTAAAAATAGTTTCATTATCATCAAGTAAAGAAATACACTCAGATGGTTGGGTTATAAGATCAACAATATGTAAACTTTCATAACGTTCCTTATGGAGCAAAATATTAATAAGATCATCCAAAATGATATATCCTTTAAATTTCTGATCCGAATCTTCAACGATAAAAAACTTTTTACTTGAAGAAGGAATTACTTCATTTATAAACTCAGAAAAGGATAAAGATAAAGAAATTTTAACGAAGTTCTTTTCAATAAGATTTTTAATATTCATCCTACGAATAGCCTCTTTGTCTTTATTATGAGTAATCATCTCATTATTTCTTTTTAAATTATAGGTATACACAGAATGTTTATCAAAATGATATTTCACAAGATAAGCAATGGTAGAAGTAATAATTAAAGGAAATAATAAACTATATCCTCCTGTAATTTCAGCAATAAGGAAAATCGAGGTCATGGGAGCATGCATGATACCTGCCATTACACCCGCCATTCCCACTAAAGTAAAGTTATGTTCAGAAAGCTTGGTGAAGCTAGTAAGATTAATAATTTTTGTAAATACAAAACCTAAAATTCCGCCGGTAAAAAGAGCAGGAGCGAATACTCCGCCAATACCCCCCGACGAAGTAGTAAAGCTACTGGCAACCACTTTTATAAACAAAATGCCTACTAAAAAAAGAATAAGAAAATAATCATTTTCTCTCAATATATAAAAGAATGAATTTTTTGCTATACTTTCCGGGTGAGAACTCATTAAATGTTGCAGCCCAATATACCCTTCACCAAAAAGCGGTGGAAAAATAAAGATCAAGATACCTACTGCTAAACCGCCCAAAATAGCTTTTAAATAAATGCTTTTACTGGTAGAAAATTTCTTCTCAATTAAACGACCGATTTTTATAAAATACAATGAAAAAAAGCCACAAATAACACCTAAAATTATATAGTAAGGAATTTTCGATTTATCAAATGGTTCAAAAATCGCAAAATAAAACGATATATTATCACCTAATAAAAAATAGGAAATTAGAGCCCCGGTGGTTGAAGATATTAAAATTGGTATTAATGACCACATACTTAAATCGATCATAATAACTTCAAGCGAAAAAATAATGGCAGCTATCGGAGCCTTAAAAATACCTGCAATGGCTGCGGAACATCCACAAGCAATGAATAAAGTTCTTAATTTTAAGTTAAGTTTAAATTCCCGGGCTATATTAGACCCAATGGCTGCTCCTGTATATACAATGGGAGCTTCGGTACCTACAGATCCTCCAAAACCGATGGTTAAACAACTGGCTATAATCGAACTGTATGTATTTTTTTTATCTATTATACTACGTTTCTTGGAAATGGCAAATAAAACTTTTTCAACTCCATGACTTATATCCATTTTAACCCAATATTTAATAAAAATAACGGTCAAAATAATACCGATGGTAGGGAAAAAAATAGTCCAATAATTGAAATTAAAATTTTTATTATGATAAATTAGTTCTTCAGTTAAACTAACTAAATTTTTTAAAATTACCGCACTTATTCCTCCAATTATTCCAATTAATGTACTTGCTAAATAAATAAATGCTTGAGGATTTTGATTCCTGAATTTTCGTATTACGATGTTATATTTTACTCGTAATTTTTTAATTGAATCCCAATAGGACTCAAAATATTTTTTTATAATAGATTGATTAATTTTCATTTATTTCATCATCAACATCTATTGAGCCAACAGTATTTTTATACAAAGAATAAACAATGGCTTGAGAAAAAGAGTATGTGAAAATAATACCTACAACACACAAAAAGATTCCTAAAACTTTACTAATTAAACAAGAAATTACTAATAATAAAAATACTTTTCCAAATTTCTTATTTACGATTCTAAAACTATAAGTAATAGCTTGAATTAAGGGGACATCATCAATAATTATAAAAGCTCCGGCTAAAATGAAAGCAGGTGTAAAATAAAGAGAAGGAATAAACAAAAAGAAAGTACTAATGAAATGTAAAATTAGTACGATGAAAGCTAATCCAATAAGTTTAAAAAACTTAGTACCTTGATAGCCACTTATTAACTCTTTAAAACTTGCTTTTCCGTTTCTATCTTTTTGATAAGCACAATAAACAACGCCTGCAGTTAAAGGGTATAAAAGAATTCCAATAACTGAAGACAATAAATTTTTTACAATTATTAAAGGATTTGATATATAGTTTTGAACTAATGGGATAATTTTGTTGAACGCTTGAGGATTATTTAATTTATTAATCGCTTTAATAAATTCCAGATCAATTATATTAGTTCCTAGATAACGGCCCAATAAATTATTAATTAAGTTAGTAAAAAGATAGGTAAACAAAACACAAAATACTCCATAAAAAATAATATTTTTCCAAGCGGTAAACCCGTCCATAATTACTTGATTAACAGATAAATTATAACCGTTCTCCTTTAATTTATCTAATTTACTTTGTAGAGTACTATTCATAAATAATTTATTAGCTTACAAAATTAAACAAATATTACCTATAATATATATATTTAGGCGCATTTCGTAAGGATAAGCCCGTTAAAAATAAATATCTGAAAAATAAAATATAAAAACCATTGGAAATGCTAAGTAGGTATATTATTGCGATATAATTAAAACAATTATGTATTTTAAAAAAATATAAATTCATGGATATGTAACATTTAATTTAAAAATATACTAATTAAGTGATTGTCTATAAGTTAATAAATTATAAATTCTATATATTTTTATCATATAAACTATAGATAAAAAATAGTATCTATGTTATAAAATAAAAATATTTACTTTTGTATGTCAAAATATTATTAAAACAATGTCACGAGAAAAAAATTTAAGAGAAGCTGCTTTAGAATATCATAGTTCCAAACCAGAAGGTAAAATAGAAGTTATACCTACCAAACCACATTCAACTCAAACAGATTTATCATTAGCCTATTCTCCGGGAGTGGCGGAACCCTGTTTAGAAATACAAAAAAATAGTGCAGATAGTTACAAATACACCTCAAAAGGAAATTTGGTAGCAGTAATTTCCAACGGAACAGCCGTGTTAGGGTTGGGAGATATTGGTGCAGATGCTTCTAAACCGGTTATGGAAGGTAAAGGTTTATTATTTAAAATTTTTGCCGGAATCAATGTTTTTGATATTGAAGTAAATGAAAAAGATCCGGACAAATTTATTGAAATAGTTAAATCGTTAGCTCCAACCTTTGGAGGTATTAATTTAGAAGATATAAAAGCTCCTGAAGCTTTTGAAATCGAAAAACGATTAAAAGCGGAATTAAATATTCCGGTAATGCATGATGACCAGCATGGAACAGCAATTATATCAGCCGCTGCCTTATTAAATGCATTGGAAATTTCCAAAAAAAATATTGCAGAGGTAAAAATTGTAGTCAGTGGCGCAGGTGCAGCGGCCATTTCTTGTACTCGATTATACAAAGCATTAGGAGCCAGCCCACAAAATATATTAATGTGCGACAGCAAAGGGGTGATATATAAAGGTCGAACCGGATTGAATGAAGAAAAGCTTGAGTTTGCTGTAGATACTCCGGATAGAACTTTGGAAGATGCTATGAAAAACAGCGATGTATTTATTGGATTATCTAAAGGAAACTTGGTTTCTCCTGAAATGCTTTTGTCTATGAATGAAAATCCGATTGTTTTTGCCATGGCTAATCCAACTCCCGAAATTGATTATAATCTGGCAGTTGAAACTAGAAAAGATGTTATTATGGCTACCGGTAGAAGTGATTATCCTAATCAGGTAAATAATGTCTTAGGTTTCCCATATATTTTCAGAGGAGCATTAGATGTTAGAGCAACTGACATAAATCAAGAAATGCAATTAGCTGCAGTTAAAGCCTTAGCTGATTTAGCTAAACAAAACGTCCCTGAGCAAGTGATACAAGCCTACAATGTTAAAAATATGAAGTTTGGAAGAAATTATATCATCCCTAAACCATTTGATAAACGATTAATAACTAAAGTTTCGATGGCAGTGGCTAAAGCTGCAATTGATAGCGGGGTAGCACAACACATTATTACTGATTGGAATGCATATGAGGAAGAATTATTAGATCGAATGGGAAGTAACGATGAAAAAATTATAAGACAATTCAAGGCAAAGGCTAAAAGTAATCCCAAAAGAATAATTTTCGACAATGCTGAAGAATACAATGTATTAAAAGCTGCGCAAATCATAGCTGAGGAAAAGATCGCTCAACCAATTTTGTTAGGTAAAAAAGATCTCATTGAAAAAACAAAGCAATACTATAATTTAGAAATTGAGGCAGAAATATTGGATATTGATACAGTTTCGTCTACTCATAAATTTGACAAATATGTAGAATATCTTTATGATCTAAAACAAAAAAATGGTAAAGGAATAACCTCTAGACAACAAGCCGCTCAATTATTAACTAACAGAGAATATTTGGGAGCCATTGCTGTTGAAATGGGTGAAGCAGATTCATTTTTAACCGGATTTACTAAAAATTATACGGAAGCTTTAAATCAAATTATAAAAGTAGTAGATTATTCTGAATCATCAAATATAAAAGTAGCATCTGCCATGATTCTTCTTTCTAAAAATGGACCGATATTTATCGCGGACACTTCATTAAGTAGAAATCCTTGCAGTAATGACTTAGATTTAATAGTTCAAATTACAGCCGATTTCGTAAAGAAAATGAGTATTGAACCTAGAATAGCTATGGTATCTAATGAAAATTTTGCAGGAAATTCAGTAGCATCTAAAAGTGTTGATGCAGTGGTTAAGAAACTTAACCAAACTAATCCTGATTTACTGATTGACGGAGAAATTCAGCCCGAATATGCATTAAATGAACAATTAATAAGTGAATTTCCTTTTAGCAAATTAGGAGGTAAATCGGCAAATGTTTTAATATTCCCAGACATAACATCAGCTAATTTAAGTGCGAGTTTAGCAAAAGGTATTGGGTCTATAAAATCTATTGGTCCGGTTCTATTAGGATTAGATAAATCTATTCAAATAATTACAGAAAATTCTAAGGTAGAAGATATAGTAAATCTAGCAACCCTTGCTGCCCTTGCTGCTCAAGAAAAAAAATAATTACTATTTCCGTAAAATAAGCAAAAATGATAACCCATTTATCAGGAATTATTTTTGAAATATCCCCTTCCAGTGTAGTTATAGACTGCAATGGAGTGGGGTATTTTGCCACTATAAGTTTACAAACCTATAAAGACATTCAAAATGAAAAAAAAGCCTTAGTATATATTCAAGAAATTATACGGGAAGATTCCCATTCGTTATATGGATTTTCAACTAAAACCGAGCGATCCTTATTTAATCTTTTAATAAGTGTTAATGGAGTAGGTCCGGCTTCCTCCATTATGATGTTGTCCTCAATGTCTGTATCGGAAATAACCTCGGCTATTTCAGGCGGCAACAACCTGGCACTTCAAAAAATTAAAGGTATAGGAGCTAAAACCGCTCAAAGAATAATAGTTGATTTGCGGGATAAAATTTCTATATTTGAAACGTCTGAAATATTAGATTATAATTTAGGCAATAAAAACAAATCTGAAGCGTTAAGTGCATTGGAGGTGTTAGGTATTTCTAAAAAAATTACCGAAAAAATAATTGATAAAATTTTAAAGGATAATCCGGATATCGAAGTAGAAGAGCTTATCAAGGATACTTTAAAAAAACTATAAACGTTGAAAGTGTTAAGGTATATTCGTGACTATTTGCTATTGGCAACCATATTTTGTTTAAGTGGTAGTGTTTTATTTGCTCAGGAAAATGATGATGAACAAGTTTTGCAATTGGATGACCCTGTAAAATATGAGGCGTATTATGATTATAAAAGTGGAAATTACATATTATATCCCAAGCTGGGAGGTGTAGTTGTCGGTACTCCGATAACTATGACAGCCGAGGACTATACCCAATATGTAATGCAACAAAAGTTTGATGAATATTACAAAGAACGTTCACGTTTACAAGATGAAATAGGAAGAGCGAAAAAAGAAGGAAGAGAAGTAGAAAAAAAAGGCTTTATTCCGGGTATTACGGTTAAATCCAAATTATTTGAGCAAATATTCGGAGGTAATAAAATTGAACTAAAACCTTCAGGATTTGCATCCTTTGATTTAGGAATATTGCATCAAAAAATAGACAATCCGCAAATTTTACCACAAAACAGAAAGAACTTTACCATCGATTTAAGGCAAAGAATACAAATGAGTCTTATAGGAAATGTTGGTAATAATGTACATTTAGGAGTAAACTATGATACTCAGGCAGGTTTCAACTTCGAAAATAAATTAAATTTAGCATGGATTCCGGGCTCAGGAAGTGGGGCGAACTTACCCAATGGGACAAGCGGTGGAGAGGATAATATAATTAAGAAAATCGAATTTGGTAATGTAAATATGCCCCTTAGCACCAGTTTAATTACAGGCGCTGAATCACTTTTTGGAATCAAAGGGGAATTTCAATTCGGAAGAACATTTTTAACTACCGTATTTTCAGAACAACAATCCGAAGCCCGAAATATAACAGTTCAAGGAGGAGGAGTAATTAATACATTTAAAATTAAAGCAATTGATTACGATGAAAATCAACATTATTTCTTAACGCACTATTTTAGAAACAATTACGATAAAGCTTTGGAGAGTTATCCGGTAATAGGTTCAACCATTAACATCACTAAGATGGAAGTGTGGAGAATCGATTTAGGAAACTCAAACCTTCAAGAGCAGCATCCCGTTATAGCATTAAGAGACTTAGGAGAAAGTACCACGGGACAACTTCCCGATAATTCAAATTTAAATTTATATAGTACCATTTCAAATCTATCGGGAATCAGGGACGCTTCCACAGCATACAATAGCGTGAATGGTGTTTCTTTACCGGTTGTACCCACCTCAAGTTCTTCAGCAACTATGAAGAATTATGAAAGTGGAAAAGAATTTGTTGTTCATAAAAGAGTAAAAAAACTTTCTGAATCAGAATATACTTATAATCCACAATTAGGATATATATCATTAAATCAAAAACTAAATAATGATCAACTTTTAGCGGTAGCATTTCAATATACAGATTCCAAAAATCCGGGCAAAATATATAAAGTTGGGGAATTTTCCAATGAAGTGACCGGAGTATTGATCTTAAAATTGCTAAAACCTAATCAAATCGTTTCTCCTGAATCACCTATGTGGGATTTGATGATGAAAAATATCTATTCAATGGATGCATCTCAAATTTCTCCTGATGGTTTTATGGTTAATGTTATGTACCAAGATGCCTCTCAAGGAAAAATCAATTATTTACCGGATCCAAATGTAAGAAATTTACAGTTATTGCAATTATTAAATTGGGACAGGTTAAATCAAAATAACGATGCTACCAGTAGTGGTAAAGGAGATGGTATATTTGACTTTGTAGAAGGAATTACCATAAACTCAGAGAAAGGTAAATTGATATTTACTAAAGTAGAACCATTCGGGGAATTCTTAAAAAGTAAATCAGTAGACGAAAAATTTATATTTGAAAATTTATACAAAAATCTAAAAGGAGGCAATACAGTCACATCAGATCCTCTAGCAAATCGATACACTATTGAGGGTAGATTTAAAGGCAGTATAGGAAACGGTATATCTCTGGGAGCATTTAACGTTCCGAGAGGGTCAGTTAAAGTTACGGCAAACGGTCAAACATTAAATGAAGGAATTGATTACGTAGTGGACTACCAAATGGGAATGGTAACCATTATCAATGAAACCTACAAAAATTCAGGAGTTCCGATCAATATAAGCTTGGAGAATCAATTTGCATTCAATATGCAGAAAAAAAGGTTCATGGGATTAAATGTAGAACATAAATTCAGTGATGAATTTATAGTGGGAGCTACCTTTCTTAATTATAAAGAAAGACCGTTAACGCAAAAAGTACAATTTGGCTCTGAACCGGTTAATAATTCAATGATCGGATTTAATATGATGTTGAATAAAGAATTTCCTTTTTTAACAAAACTTACCAACTGGATTCCGGGAATTAAAACGGAAGCAGAATCCAATGTAAGTTTTAAAGTAGAAGGAGCAGCTTTATTACCTGGAGAAAATAAAACAATCAATGATAATTCTTACATTGATGATTTTGAAACAACTGCATCAAAAATAAGTCTTAAAGAACCCGGCTATTGGGGAATCGCAAGTAAACCCGAAAAAGGTGGATTTGGTACCACTTATATGAATGATATAAGAAATGGCGATGGAAGGGCATTGATTAGTTGGTATAATATTGACCCTAGATTTTTTGGAATTGGTGGAGGTCAACCATCGGGGATAGATAATAATGCATTATCCTTACACTTACAACGAAGAGTTAAATATCAAGAAATCTTTACGGATAGAGATTACATAGCCGGAGAACAATTATACATGAATACGTTTGATGTATCTTTTTATCCCAAAGAAAGAGGACCGTATAATTTTAATACCCGTAATGAAGACCCTGAATCAGAACGATGGGGAGGTTTAATGAGACCCATATCGGTAACAAATTTCGCTGAAGCGAATATTGAATATCTTGAATTTTGGATGATGGACCCGTATGCTGACAGTAAAACACCGGGATCTAATCCATTAGGTAGTAAGCCTGAATTAATTCTTCAGTTAGGAAATGTGTCTGAAGATGTATTAAAAGATGGCTTTATGCAATATGAAAATGGTATCAGTGACGATATGAGTCAAATGACAACCACTAATCTTGGGAAACAACCTAAAAATTATCCGTTAGTATATGCTTTTGATACAGAAGGAGAGGCCAGAAGAAAACAAGACGTTGGATATGACGGATTAACAAGTTTTGAAGAAGCAGATTACTATAAAAATAAAGGATACGATATAGGTAGTAACGCCAATTATGTAAATCCTATAACGGGTGAAATAGACCCGTCTGCAGACGATTACGTATTTTATTTACATGGCGCATGGGATTCTTCCAATGAAAAAAATTCAATTATAGGAAGATATAAATACTACAGGAATTTAGAAGGCAACTCACCTTCAAATTCTATGGATGCTTCTTCAGCATCTCCGGATACTGAAGACTTGAATAAAGATTTTAACTTAGATGAGACAGAAAATTATACACAATATCGTCTTTCTTTATTAGATTCCGATTTAAGAAATAATCAAAATCCATTGGTTGTTGATAAAAAAGAGGTTGAAGTATCATTACCCAACGGAAAAAAAGGAAATACAACTTGGTATTTGGTTCGAATCCCCGTGAATGCATATGAATTTGGTTCCGCTGAAATTTTAAATAATGTACGATATATACGTATGTTAATGAAAGGATTTTCCAATACTGCAACGTTGCGTTTTGCAACTCTGGATTTAGTTAGAAGTGATTGGAGAAAATACGAAAAAAATATTTCCTCAGTTAGTGGAGAAAGCAAACAAGATACAGACGAAGGAAATGCAACCCTTTTACCGGTATCAAATGTCATCATCAGCGCTGTTAACTTAGAAGAAAATTCTACATCGCGTCCACCATATGTATTGCCTCCGGGAATAAGCAGAGAAATTTTAGGTAATACTACCGGAACGCAAATGCAAAATGAATCCTCATTAAAGTTAGAAATAAAAGATTTAAAAAATTCAGAACCTAGAGGTATTTATAAAAATATTGCATTAGACATGAGACGTTACAAAACATTAAAAATGTTTGTACACGCTGAAAATATGCAAGATGCCTCAAGTAATATTGTAGACAAAGAAGCTAAGTTTTTCATCCGTATCGGTAGTGACTTGTCAGATAATTACTATGAATACGAATTTCCATTAAAATATACTCCGAATACTGCTACGTCTGCTGTTGATATATGGCCGATTGAAAATACAATTGAATTAAAATTAAAAGATTTAGTAGCTGCAAAAAATGAAAAAGATAAGAATAACTTATATAATAGTACTGTTCGATATCGCAGTTATGTAACCGGTAGTGATGATAAAATCATCTATGTTAAAGGTAGACCTTCCATAGGAAATGTTAATTCAATAATGATGGGAGTAAGAAATACTTCCAGCATAGACAAGCATGTTGTTTTATGGCTGGATGAACTTCGTTTATCTGATATTGATAACGAAGGAGGATATGCAGCCAATGCAAGTATCAATTTTAATTTGGCTGATTTTGCTCAAGTATCTGCGTCCGGAACGTATCAATCGGTTGGTTTTGGAGCAATCGATAGTAAACCGAGTGAAAGAAGCCAAGACGAAACCAAACAATATATGGTAAGTGCTGCCGTAAATGTAGATAGAGTTCTTCCGGATAAATGGGGAATGAAAATACCGGTTAGCATTAGTATGTCTGAAACATTTATAGATCCAAAATATAATCCGTTGGATAATGATGTGAAGTTAAAAAATGATCCAAGAAAAAATGAACTTAAAAAAGTGGTGAGAAGCTATTCCTCACAAAAAAATATTTCTATTTCGAATTTAAGAAAAGACAGAACTACCAGTAAAACGCCTAGATTTTATGATGTAGAAAACTTATCGGCTTCTTTTTCTTATTCCACTGATTATTTTAGAGATATATATACAACTTATAACATATACCAAAATTTACAAGCCTATATTGATTATAACTTCTCACCTAAAGGTGTTTATTATCAACCATTTAAAAAAATGAGAGCGGTGCAAGATACCAGCCGATTCGCAAAATATTTAAAATGGTTAAAAGAAGTTAACTTTAATCCGGTTCCTTCTCGTTTATCTTTTAAAGCTGATATTGCGAGAACTTATAATGAATTCCAATACAGAGACATCAATGCTTATCTCAATAATAACCCTAACAGTTATACTCCTATTTTTGCCAATAATTTCTTGTTCGGTTGGCAATACAATATAGGATTTAATCTAACTCGTTCGCTTAAATTAGATTTCTCTTCAGGAACTAGAACCATATTAGATGATATAGGAAACGGAGTACCGGACGACGGAATGATCTGGAATGGATTGTTTACTGCAGGAAGACCTATCAATTTCAATCAAAGATTCCAATTAAACTACAGAGTACCTATACATTTACTTCCTTATTTAGATTTCACTTCTATGGAAGTAGGATATACAGGTCAATACGATTGGCAGGCTGGTTCTAATTTCCTAACTTCATACGATCCTGCAAATGCCGATCCAAGAAAAAGAAGTTTGGGAAATACCGCACAAAATGCACAAACTATAACAGTCATAGGAAATGTTGATTTCAGTAAATTCTATAATTATTTTTCAAACTATAAAAAATTTGAAGAAAAAAAACGTAAGAGACAAAGAGAAATAGATTCTTTAAATAGGGCTTATGAAACAAATTTTGCCTTAAAAAAACCTAAATCCTATAAAAAATATACTATTAAAAATAAGTATAAGGCTACAGATTATTTATGGATGATTGCAAGTAGTTTTAAAAGAGGTCAAATTCAGGTAAACGAGAATAAAGGAACAATTTTACCGGGATTCTTGCCTGAACCAAGTTTTTTTGGAGTTGGTAGATATGCCGGTTCAACAAGTGGTCCTACATTCGGGTTTTTATTTGGTTCTCAATTCGATTTAAGGAATAAAGCAGTAACAGAAGGTTGGGTTTCTTTAAATGAATATATGACCAGTCCATATGTGAAAACCAATAATTCGCAATTGTCAGCTACCCTTCAATTAGAACCGATTAACCATTTACAAATTGATTTAAATATCATTCGTAATCATCAAAAGACATTATCTCATTCAGGGTTTAATTCTATAGATCCATTAACAGGACAAATTGCTAATACATTCGTCAATCGATCTGCTATGTTCAGTTCTTCAGTTATATCTTTTGCGACTGCATTCAAATCAGGAGATTATGTATATAATAAAATGATTAGCAATTCAATGATTTTATCACAAAGAGTGGCTGCAAAACAAGGGCAACCTATAGTCGATACTAATAATGACGGATATGTAGATGGTTATGGGTTAACCAATTCAGAAGTTTTATTACCTTCTTTTGTATCTGCATTTTCAGGAAGAAGTGCAGGAAGTCAAAAGTTAGGTTATAAACGCAGTATGCCGGTTCCAAATTGGAAAATTACCTATGGAGGATTAAAAAATATTCCATTTATTAATTATTGGTTCAAAGAATTTAGAATTAATCATAGTTATATTTCAAACTATACCGTTAATGGGGTACAAACCAATCCCGATTATTATTTGGCACAAAACGATTCAACAGCACCTGAACGAGATTTAAACGGGAACAGATATAACTATTACACCTACGGAACAGTAGTTATGTCAGAAGGGTTCAGTCCACTTGCAGGAGTAGATGTCACTATGAGAAATAATATCCAAATTAGAATAGCTTACAATAAAGATAGAATCTATTCTTTAGGATTAACAAATTACACCCTACAAGAAGATTATGGCAATGAAGTAGTTTTCGGTCTGGGATATATTGTAAAAGATGTTAAGTTAAAATTGCGTTATCGAGGAGCTACTAAACCGGTAACGGGCGATTTAAATATTAGAGGAGACGTTTCTATTAGAGATAACAAAACTACCATTAGACGATTGGTTGAGTTGGATTCTCAAGTAACGGGTGGACAAAACTTAGTTTCATTGAAATTTTCAACAGATTATAACTTTACTAAGAATTTTAATCTTAAATTCTTCTATGAGCAAATGATTACTAAATACAAGGTTTCAACTGCATATCCGCTTTCAACGATAAGAGCGGGATTAAGTGCTACATTTACTTTTGGAAATTAATTATATATGTAAAGATAAAATATTGATATGAAGACTCCATCGGATTTACTTTATAGTTCTAAACATATTTGGATAAAAATTGAAGGTAATACAGCACTTATCGGTATAACTGATTACGCACAACAACAATTGGGAGATGTTATTTATATAGATGTAAATAGCCTCGGTAATCAACTAAAGTTAGATGAAATTTTTGGAACAGTGGAAGCTATAAAGACCGTATCAGACCTTTTTATGCCTCTTGATGGAAAAGTGCTTGAAATGAATCTTGAGCTTGAAAATTTGCCGACTTTAGTAAACACCGATCCTTATGGAAAAGGTTGGATTATAAAGGTTCAAATACAAAATAATACTTTACTAGATCAACTATTGAATGCTGAAGACTATAAAAAACTGCTTACTTAAACAGTATAAAAAAGTACGTATTATACTTTTCTTATATTTTGGGATATTGACATGGTTATTATTACGAGCCCCTCAAGGAAATAAAAATTTATTAAACTATTTTCCTCATTTCAGTGATAAATTAATCCATACCCTAACATTTTTAGGATTAGCTTTTTTAGCTAAAATTTCTTTTCCTAAAAAAAATCAATTGCTAATAATAGGAATAGGTACTCTCTATGGAATTTTGATTGAATTTTTACAAGAATATATGAAATTGGGAAGGACCTTTGAATATTCTGATATGGTGGCGGATTTTATAGGTTGTATAATTGGTTATTTTATGGCAAAAAAAATGATTGAAATATTATAAGCTATTTTTTTACTTGAAATCAATGATTATTCGAAAATATAATTTTAATCGAAGATAAATTTTCATAAATCAATAGAAATTTTAGAAATTTAAAAATACTCCCGTTCGATACATATAGCAGTTTTACTTCTAAATTAGATAAAATAAAAATGTTTTGCATATAAATTTTATAATAAAATACCCTTAAGACTTAAGATAAGTGTAAAAAGTAAGTATGAAAAGCATTTTTTTATTCTTATAAAAAATAAAAAATAAAATTAGAGTTTATTGATAAAATTGTGTAAATTAGCACGTTGAGATTGTTATTATACTTCCTTCTACTTTTTAATTTGAATAGCTAGTTTTTAGTCTGATTTCTTCTCAATTAATTTTTTACCAATTTTTTAAAATTTTTATATGAACATTTTTATTTCAAACCTGAATTACAGGTTGACCAACGAAGATTTACATGACTTATTTTCAGAGTACGGAGAAGTTGAATCAGCAAAAATAATACAAGATCGTGAAACCGGAAGATCCAGAGGTTTTGGATTTGTTGAAATGGCAGATGCAGAAGCTAAAACGGCAATTCAGGAATTAAATCAAAAAGAATTTGACGGTAAAGTTATTAATGTCTCAGAAGCTAGACCAAGAGATGAAAAACCAAGAAATAACTTTAGAAGAAGTTATTAATTATGGGTTTACTAATTAATAAGTAAAATAAAAAACGACTGAATTCTATTCAGTCGTTTTTTTTACAGGTCAATGTAAATAATTTTTATAATTTAAAATCAAATCCCAAATAAAACATTGAAGATACAATAGGAGCATAAATTAAAGAAGTATCGAAATAAGAACCAAAAGGGTTTTCCGGATTTATAATAGGATTTCTTTGTTTATAGCCTCCCAAATTTTCCACTCCTAGATAAGATCTAAACTTATCTGTAAAATATCTGGATAGTTGAGCATTCATTAAAGTATAATTAGGCGAAAACGATTTTCGCTGATATTCTATCGGGTTTTTAGAAGTATCCGGAAGTCTTTGTTTTCCTATATATTGCAATGTAAAGTCTAATGCCCATTTACTTTTGTTTTCAGTTTCTAGAGTAGAATATGATATAGAAAATAAACCTCTATTTTTTGAAGTAAAAGGAACTTGTCGCCTGCCATCCATATAATCGGCTTTAATATCATACCATTTATAAGCAAAATGCAATTCCAGATTGGAAATAGGAATAATATCCCATACTGCCTGAAAAGTATTTGAAAAAGATTTTCCATCTAAATTATAAAACCAAAGCGCCTGAGACGATCGATCCAAGTCTATAAGAGCTTGTTTTTTAAAATCCGTTCGGTAAAAATCGATCGTAAATGTATTCTTGATAGCTCCAATTTTAAAATCTTGAATTATACTACCTCCATAGTTCCATGCAATTTCAGGTTTTAAACCATAAATATCGCCATGGTTTGATTGAATATGTACCTTACGAGACGAAGCAAAATACTGCATATTTTCAGAAAATATATTGGCTGTTCTCATGCCTTTTCCCGCAGCTAATCGAAGGGTTGTTTTAGGCAAGAAAGAATATTTAATATTAATTCTTGGTAACACTTGGTTTCCCGCCAAATTGTGAAAATCAGTTCTGGCGCCCAATACTAAAGTTACATTTTTAATTGCAGTAGTAGTATATTCGGCAAAAATCCCGGGTGCATTTTCAGTTCTTTTGTAATTGGAATTTTCAAAATCCTCATTGAAAGCATCATGAAGATAACTTGCACCTAAGGTATATTTGTGATTTGTGTTACCAATGATACTTTCAAATAATAAATTGGTAAAAAATGAATTTTCATTTCCATTATATATTCTTTGACCGAAATAACTATCAATAGTATGATGGATAAATTTAGTTTGTAAACCTATACTTTGATAAGGTTTAGTAAGAAAGACAAATCCGGTTTTATTCCAGATTTCAAAATGTGTATTTTCAATACCTAGTCCATAATGATTTTGAGTCAAACGGTCAGTTGATTCTCTAAATTTTTTTTGACCTCCGATTTGTTTATCATAAAGCGCCTGAATACCTATTTGAGAACCCCATCCGTTTTTTTTAATACCATCATAATGGATGATATCCATTACATTTAATTGTTTGGAAAGAGGACTATCAAGATATCCGTCATGATTCATATCTTCTTTAGCAAACCTTCCGCTCAAATGAGTTAATGTGGTATTACTCCAATTATTGGAAATAGAAGATGCATTGACAACATTAAATTCCAAACGAGCATTTTGATTTGCAAAAAAATTGATAGTGGTAAAATTTTTATCTTTATACTTCATCAATTCAGTATTTATTTGACCGGTTATAGCCTCGTAGCCATTAGTAACTGTGCTGCCTCCTTTAGTAAGTTGAATGCTGTTTATCCATGTGCCTGGTATAAAATTTATACCACTGGCGGTGGACAATCCCCTTACCTCAGGCATATTATCAACGGTTAAGGAAGTATATTTCTGATCTAGTCCTAACATTTTAATTTGTTTTGAACCCGTTACTGCATTGGTTGTAGAAATATCCACAGTAGGATTTGTTTCAAAACTTTCAGCCAAATTACAACAGGCGGCTTTCAACAATTCCGTTTTATTAATTGTATAGGTAAGAGCAGCAGAATTGGCTTTTATACTTACCGCCTTGGCTCTTTGTCGGACAACAATCTCATCCAATACTTTCTCAGAAGAAGAAGGTTTGGGTTCTAAAAAAATATCTAGGGGATGATCGACATCATCAATTTTAATTTCTTGAGAAATAAAGCCGTCCTTTGCAGCTTCAATAGTATACAGCCCGTCGTGGTACATCAGCTCAAAATTGCCTAAGCTGTCGGTTACAGTTTTCATAATCGGGTGTTCTTTCCAATTTACATCAGCTCCCTGAACGGGTATATTTTCTCCATTTTCCAAAGTAGTTAGTATACGACCTTTTAATGTTTTATGCTGGGCTACAGCCAATAGACCGTAAACGAGCAAAAACATACTTATATATTTTTTCATTTTTTGTTATTTAGTTATAAAAAATTGATTTTTAAACCGGCATTACTGAATGTTGATTATATACAATAATGCGAAATATCCTATCTTATATAAAATAGAATAAGCTGAATCATGAAAAAATATACGTTATCCGTAGTAGGTATAACGGCAATAAAATTTATATAATTGATAAACAGGGGGAGGAGGGTTACAGTAAAGTTGAGCTATACCCTCTTGTTGAAAAGATGCCCAATTAAATATATTCCAATTTACATTGGGAATAATTCCTAAAACTGTAAAAATTAAATGTTGAAAATTGGAATCAAATGAAAAAAAGCTATTTTCGTTCGATTTTATTAGGACGTCCTTACAGCAAAAATCTCTTTCAAAAGAAGGATAATCCTTTTTCTCAGAATGTTTTAATTCGTTGGAAAATTTTTTGAAATTAATGGTATAGCCAATATTTTCCCCGTGACACCAATTTTGGTATACGAAGAGATTAAGATTTGCAAATAAAACCAAGCAAATCAAAAGTATAGACTGAATTAATTTCATCAAGTAAAGATAAAAAAATTATTTGGATTGGCAGGTTGAAATTAATTGCATGATATAAAAATCAATGATACTAATGCTTAAAATGACGAATTCCCGTAAATATCATAGGAATATTGTATTCATTACAAGCCTCAATGCTTTCTTTATCACGTATGGAACCTCCGGGCTGAATAATAGCAGTTATACCATTCTTTGCAGCGGTATCTACTACATCTCGAAAGGGAAAGAATGCATCAGAAGCCAAAACCAATTGATCGGTTCTTTTTTCTTTGGCGCGTTCAATTGCTTCTTGAGCCGCCCATATTCTATTAGTTTGTCCCGAACCAATACCCAGGGCTTGAAAATCGGAAGCAACCACAATAGCATTGGATTTAGCATGTTTAACTATTTTTTGAGCAAAAATTAAATCTTCCAATTGTTTTTTGTCAGGAGCTGAATTTGTTACTTGTGTAAAATCAGTAGCTGTAGCATGATCCACGTCCTGAACTAATAAACCGCCATCTACCTTAACGAATTCAATTGAATCCGATACAGGGTTGTTTACTTTTATAACGCGCAAACTTTTTTTAGAAGATAATAATTGTAAAGCTTCACCCGTAAATGATGGAGCAATAACTATTTCTAAAAAAACGGTAATCAATAAACGAGCCGTTTCCTCATCAACTGTTCGATTAAAGGCAATGATCCCTCCAAAAATTGAAATTGGATCACATTCAAATGCTTTTTGATAAGCTTCAACTATAGTATTACCCAGAGCTACTCCGCAGGGAGTAGAATGTTTTACCGCACAACAAGAAATTTCTGAAAATTCATTAACAACCTTATACGCCATATCCATATCTCGGAAATTATTAAATGAAAGTTCTTTGCCTTGTAATTGTTCAAAGTCTTTCATAGCTCCGTTTTTGGTTTTATCTATATAAAAGGCTGCTTTTTGATGGGGATTTTCTCCATACCTTAGATTTTCGACTTTTTCAAAAGAAGTGTTCAAATACTTAGGATAATCATCCTGCAAAAGATAGTTGGAAATGGCTGCATCATAGGAAGAGGTCAGGTTAAACACTTTACCGGCCAATTTTTTTCGCGTAGCTAAAGAAGTATTTCCATCTTTTTTTAACTCTTCTATTACTAAACTATAATCTTCAATTTGAGATATAACTGTTACAGAGTGAAAATTTTTTGCTGCAGATCGTAGCATAGTAGGTCCGCCTATATCAATAAATTCTATCATTTCCTGCTCTGATAACCCTTTATTTAGTTTATCGAAAAACGGATACAGGTTCACAATAACCAGATCTATGGTTTTTATTTTAAGATCATGAATGGATTGTAAATGTTCTTCTTTTGTTCTGGAAGCCAGTATCCCCCCATGAATAGATGGATGTAACGTTTTAACTCTTCCATCCAATATTTCAGGAAAACCGGTATATTCACTAACTTCGGTGACATTAAGGCCGTTTGATTTAAGATGCTTATAAGTTCCTCCGGTTGAAATAATTTCATACCCTTGAGATTGTAAAAAAATTGAAAAATCAATTATATTGGTTTTGTCTGAAACACTTATTAAAGCTCTTTTCATTACTTAGATTTTACATTTATTCGGTAATTAAATAAAAGGCTTTTCCTTTTACATCATCATCAACAGATTGAGGGATATCCTGATATTCTTCCCAGTAAATATTTTTAAGTTTAACTCCATTTTCTTTAGCATATTTATCTAAAATGTAACGGGTTTTAAAAAGGGTATGAACGTTTTCATTTATAGGAGATTTGATAGCTTTTCCGGCAGGTAAAGTTATCAAGCTCATAGCAGAATTAGGAGGGTTTATATTGGATTCCACGGGATAACCTGTATAGAAAATGGTACTTTTAGCCAATGTGTCAAAAGTACTGTAATAAACAATAGGATTATCAATATCTTTATAAGAATATTTTAAACTATCTGTTAAATAATTTGATATTTCATGTAAAGATTTATACATAGCTTTATAAACATCCTCGGCATTTGTGGAAGTTTCATTTTTAATGGCTAACAATTGAATCCCTTTGAAATCAATATATTCAGCATCACCTTCGTGGAGTTGTTTATTGGATCGTCCATTCTGCAATAGTATAGAAAGTTTATCAAGACTTTTATTTAAGCTTTCTTCCAATTTTTGAGAATATAAATAAGCAAAAATGCGAGTAAAATAAGTAAAATTTTCTGTTGTGAGGTGGATGGTTACATCGGTCACTCCTCCGTTTGATTTAAAATCTATATCCTCGATACAAACTACACCGTTTTCTACAAAAATTATTTGAGATTTTATGGTGTTATTTATTTTACTTTTTAAAATTTTATATTCTCCTTTACCTATAGAATGATCCTTAGCATTATTCCAAGTTAAACTGCTTCCTGTACCTTTATAAGGGGCAAAATAATTAATCCGTGTATTTACAGAATCTTCATTAATTAACAAGCCCCAAGAAGCGTAATTTTCAAGATCATTAAATTCCGCAAAGACTTCACTGATTGGATTGTTAAATTCTTTAGTAGTTGTAATTTCTATTTTTTTTGGAAGAAAAGATGGCATTATGCATCCGGCAACAATTATCAAAAAAACTAAAAAAAGAAAAATATTAACAATCTTTTTCATGTAAATAAGAAGTTATTAGACGTAAATAATGAATTTAGTGTGAAAACACAAAGCTACAAAAAACATATATACAGACGTATAAAAAGACTATTAATTTTAAAAAGTAAGGACACTGAACTATGCAATGTCCTTACTTTAAATATTTTAAATTATTACAATTATTTATCGGTACTAGGATTGCTTTCAGGAGCTAAAACAACACCTTCTATTCTTACCGGTAAATTGGGTTTTTTCTCATCATTAGAAGATATGGTAATGGTTCTGCTGAATCTTCCTACATTAGAAGTATTGTAGGTTACCGTAATTTCTCCTTTTTTTCCCGGAGCGATCGGTTCTGTAGTCCATTGAGGTACAGTACATCCGCAAGAAGTGTTTATATTGGAAATAATTAACGGTTTATCTCCTACATTTTGAATTTTTATAATTCTTTTACCATTAGATCCTTTGTTTACATTCCCATAATCTACCGTATTATTTTCATAATTGGTAATTTTAATTTCCTGAGCATTGCTGCAAATGTATACTCCCAATAGGAATGCCGAACTTAAAACGAACTTTTTCATGTTTGATATATATTTAACTATTTTTTTAACTATTGAACTTCCCCTTTAATTTTTAAAAGTTTTCTTGAAATTTTGGGATCATTACTGAATACCTCAATTGATTTTGAAAATTTACCGAGATTCTTTGTATTATACTTAACATTTATTTCACCTGATTTACCCGGTAAAATAGGAGTTCGGGTCCATGAGGGTACAGAACAATCACATGAAGATTTAACGTTAGAAATAATCAAAGGTTTGTCACCTGTGTTGGTAAATTTGAAAATTTGATTACCGTCAGAATTTTTTTTAATTATTCCATAATCTATCTGATCTTGACTGAATGTTATAGATTGAGCGGAAATGAAACTTCCTAAAAATAGGAGAAAAACTAATATAGCAGTTTTTTTCATACTTGTAAAGATATAAAATTTTAAATTCACTTTATCTTAATTTTATTTTCAAAAATAATACCATCTACTAATATAATTGGTAATAAAAATGATTTTTTTAAAATCATAAACAGAAGGTACTATCTAAATTTAGCTCTTTCATAGGGTAGGGGCCATAAGGTGTCTTTTTCTAAAATATGGGCGGCTTCCAAAGCAAAATATGGATTGCGTAACAGCTCTCTACCCAGGAAAATTAAATCAGCTTCGTTATTTTCGAGTATTTCTTCTGCTTGAACAGCTTGGGTTATCAATCCAACCGTTCCGGTTATTATGGCAGAATTATTTTTTATTTTATTGGCAAAAGGCACCTGGTAATTAGGCTTATTGGGTATTTTAGCATGAGGAGTTAACCCACCGGATGAGACGTCTAAAACCTCTACACCTAAATTTTTTATTATTTCGGCCAATTCTACTGATTCATCTACACTCCATCCGCCTTCTATCCAATCGGTGGCAGAAATTCTAACCCATAGAGAAATTCTTTTAGGAAGTATCTGTTTAATTGCTTCTATAATTCTAACCAAAAATCGAATTCTATTTTGAAAATTACCTCCGTAATCATCTTTTCTTACATTACTTAGAGGAGATAAAAATTCATGAATAAGATATCCATGAGCGGCGTGTATTTCAATAATATCATAACCAGCTTTCACAGCTCTTTCTGCACCTTCTTTAAAATCATTAATAATGATATTTATTTCATCAATAGAAAGTTCCCTTGGTTTTTGGGAATTGCCGTCGAAAGGGACAGGAGAAGGCGCTACAATAGCCCATTTTTTATATCCTTCATCCAGTTTTTCATTGGGAAGCCAAGGAATAGGAGTACTGGCTTTTCGTCCTGCATGAGCTAATTGGATACCCGCTAAACAGTTATTATCGTGTATTGATTGCACAATTTCACTTAATTTAAGAATATGTTCGTCTTTCCAGATACCCAAATCTTTATAGGTAATTCTACCTTGGGGAGAAACGGCAGAGGCCTCTTGAATAATTGCCGCAACTCCTCCCACCGCACGGGTTCCATAATGTATTAAGTGCCAATTATTGGCAAAACCATCATGAGCAGAATATTGACACATGGGAGACATTATAATCCTGTTTTTTAGCGTGTTACCCTCTAAAGGTAAAGGTTTAAATAATTTTGACATACTATTTTTAGGTTTTTATTGTTTTTTTAGATAATATATAATAACTATGATGTTGTTTTTAAAACATATACAAATCAAAGTTAATAACTTTACAATGGATACCCCAATTAAAAATAAATTATATTAAAAAATATTATATTTTTGTAATTATAATATTTATAAAAGTATGATAGGATATATCAGAAATTCCTTGACATTAGTGTTAGCTTTTAGCATATCTTTAAGACTCTGTTCTCAATCACTATCATTTTCTGAATCTCAGATTATTATGTATAAAGAAAATAATCTGATTAAAGCAGCCGAGAAGCAAGAAGAAGCCTATCAATTTGACTTAAAATCTTACAAAGGATTACGTTTTCCTCAATTAGACATTTTTGGAGCCGGTATATACCGAGATAAAAAAATTGGAACCAATTTAAATGGTGCCAGATCAGAAGTTGCAGATGCTTTAAATATTTCAGATCCTGAAGAATTAGGAAATTGGGATGTAAATCTTCTCAAAAGAGATATAGCCTTAGGAGGAGTTAAATTTACTTGGCCATTGTTCACAGGAGGAAAAATTAATGCCGCAATTGAAGCTTCGAAATTAAAGGCAGAAATAGGAAATAAAGAGTTAGTAAGTACTAAAAATAAGTTGATCTCGGAATTAGCCGAAAGATATTTTCAAGTTAAACTAGCTGAAGATGCAGTTTTAGTAAGAAAACAAGTGTTGGACGGAATGAATCAACATTTGTATAATGCCACTAAAATGGAACAACAAGGGTTGATAGCACCTGTTGAAAAACTTCAAGCAGATGTTGCCGTATCAGAAGCTAATCGACAATATCTTGCCGCTCAAAAAGATGCTGAATTGGCAAGGGTAGCATTGGCAAATACTTTAGGAATAGATCAAGTTAATGAAGAATTAACAACTCCATTTTTTATTGTTCCTTATTTACATCCGTTAGATTATTACCAGGATTTCGCCGTTGAAAATTATCCGGAATTACAAAAGCTTCAACTTCAAGTTGAATTAACCGAACAATCAATTAAATCTAAAAAATCAACCTATTATCCAACCATATCAGCCTTAGGAAATTCAATTTTAATTCATAATAACCCGATAGGAGGTATGAAAAAAAATAGAAAACCCTGGTCTTTGGGTGTAGGAATGACCTATACTATTTTTAATGGTCTGCAATACAAAAATGAAATAAAATCAGCAAAAGCAACCAAAGAAAGTGTGTTATATTCTCAAGATAAAGCTAAAAAAGACATTCGGACTCTGATTGAAAAAATATTTCAAGACATACAAAAACAAGAAGAACAAATACAAAACTTAGATGTTCAAATAGTTCAAGCAGAAGAATTACTTCGAGTGAGAGTAAAAGGATTTTCAGAAGGGGTTCAAACCTCAACAGATGTGGTCGATGCTGAAGTTAATTTATCGGGTATAAAGCTGCAAAAAATACAAGCCAGTTATAATTATGTGGTCGATTTAGCATCTTTATTAGAATATAGCGGATTAAGTCAAGATTTTATAAAATATACGAATCAATAATCATTTTATATGAAAAGTAAACTTATAAGTTCCATCATAAGTATCATAATAATTGTAGCCATAATAGGCCTTTCTATATGGTTTATGAATAAACCGACCCAAGTAACCATTCAAGGTCAAGTAGATGCTACCCAAATTAATGTATCACCTAAAATTGCAGGAAGACTTGAACAGGTACTAATCAAGGAAGGAGATATGGTAAAAGAAGGTGATTTGTTGGCTGTCTTAAATACGCCGGAATTAGATGCTAAATTAGTACAAGCAGAATCTGCAAAAGCTGCAGCTGAAGCACAAGACAAAAAAGCCAAAAAAGGAACTCGAACAGAACAAATACAAGGAGCTTACAATCAATGGCAACAAGCAAAAGCATCAGCAGAGCTGGCAGATAAGACTTATGAAAGAATGCAGAATTTATATAACGATAAAGTAATATCTGCGCAAAAAAGAGATGAAGCATACACTCAAAGTAAGGCTTCCAGAGAATTAGAGAAAGCAGCCTATGCAAATTATAAAATGGCAATAAATGGGTCAAGAAGTGAGGATAAAGAAGCAGCATCTGCCCAAGTTAACCAAGCGCAAGGAGCAATCGATGAGGTATTAGCTTATAAAAAAGAAGCTAAAGTACTTTCCCCTTCAAATGCCGAAGTATTAAAAATAATTCCGAATAAAGGAGAGGTTGTGAGTGCGGGATATCCAATTGTAAATCTGGTTGATTTAAATGATGTTTGGGTGGTGTTTAACATCAAGGAGAATTTAATGTCAAGTTTTAAAAAAGGTTCCACTTTCGAAGCACAAATTCCCGCGTTAAACAATAAAAAAATTAAATTACAAGTTCGATATATTGCAGCACAAGGTGACTTTGCTACTTGGAGTGCTACCAAAACTCAAGGCGATTTTGATATGAAAACCTTTGAGATTAAAGCATATCCCATGGAAAAAGTGGAAGGCTTAAGACCCGGTATGAGTGCATTAGTTGATGAAAAATCATTGAAAAAAGATTAATGCAAAAAGGCTTTTTTTCCATATTTTTAAATGAGGTTCAAAGGCTTTTAACCAGTCCAAGATTAATGTTTTTGGCTGTAATTTTGCCTTGTGGATTGTTTTTATATTATGCTAGTCTTTTGCAGGAAGGAGTACCTCGAAAATTTCCCGTAGTTTTATTAGATCAAGACAAATCAAATACATCCAGAGAATTGGGAAGGATGCTGAATGCAACATCTTCTATGGATATCGTGGCTGAAGTGGAGAATCAACAAGATGGGGAGAAAATGATACGAACGGATAAGGCTTTTGCCTTAATAATTATTCCGGCAAATTTTGAAAATGATATTTACAGAAATATCGATACTCAGGTAGCTTGTTATTACAATAATAACTATCTCTTAGCCGGAGGATTGATTAATAAAGCTTTTCAATCAACGGTAGGATCTTTTGCTGCCGGAGCTCACATCAGCGGTTTAACACAAAAAGGACTTACTCAACAACAAGCTTTAGCAGCTACATCTCCCATAAATTCAAAACAACATATACTGTTTAATCCCTACACAAACTATTCCTATTATCTTACCATTGCTTTAATGCCTATGGCCTTGCAAATAATAGTGATGGTAGTATCAATCTATGTGTTAGGATCAGTATTGAAAGACCGAAAAGGCAGAGAACTATATGTAAGGAGTAGAGGAAATGTCTGGGTTTCATTTTGGGCCAAAACTTTACCGTATACCCTTTTGTTTTCTTTAATCGGTTTTTTTATGAATAGCTTATTGTACTATAAAATAGGAATTCCTTTAAGAGGTAATTTTCTTATTGTGAATATTTATTTTATAATATTTGTAATCGTTTGTCAGTTATTTGGATTATTTTACGTCAGTTTTAATAAAGATTTGCGTTCGGCCTTGACGTTAGGCGGTTCCTATTCAGCTATAGCATTTTCATTTACCGGATATACCTTTCCTAAGGAAGGCTTACCGGATGTGATACAATATTTGAGTTATACTTTTCCATTTACTTCTTATTTGCGGTTTATTATTGATTATGCCGTTAGAGGAATTGCGATAGGTAGTCTTAACTTCGGTTATATAATAGCTTTTATGATATTTTGTCTGATAGGATTCGCGTCCATGCCCGGCTATAATCGATTATTAAAAAAAGGAGGATATTATGTTTAAAGATTTAGTAGAATATATATCGGTAATAGGCAAAACATTTGTAAAAGAAATTCGTCTTATATTTTCAGATGCAGCCGTAAAATCATCCTATCTTATTAGTCCCATAATAGTTGGCTTTTTATATTCATATATTTATTCTAATGAAATAGTTACTAAAATACCCATAGCTGTTGTAGACCAGGACCAGTCACAGATGACTCATACCATTACACGAATGGTAAATTCATCTCAACAGGTTAAAATAGATCATTCTGCAACCAGCTTATTAGAAGCTGAAAATCTTTTTAATTTAGGAAAGGTTAAAGGTATTATTCTTTTACCTAAAGATTTTACCAGAAAATTACAAAGAGGGGAAGTACCTTCCATTTCCGTATATTGTGATGCATCATACATGCTTTATTATAAACAGTTTTTAACTTCTGTAACCGCTTCTATAGGAACTTATAGTGCTCAAATTGAAGTTAATAAATTGATGGCGGGTGGAACGCCTCAAAAACAAGCAGTTGCCTCAAGAAGACCTATTGATACGGTTTCTGTTCCGTTATTTAACATAGATTCGGGATATGCAACTTTTGTTATGCCGGTTGTATTTTTAATTGCCATACAAACGCTGCAAATTTCTGCCATGGGAGTTTTGGGAGGAACACAAAGAGAACGAAAATCATATACGAAATTATACCCTTTTATTAAAAAGCCGTTGGGAACTATTCCGGTATTATTGGGTAGATCAGGTGCTTATTTGTTAATATCAATGATCTTGATGGTAATTCAAGTAGGATTGGTTATGGGTATTTTTAAATTTCCACAACGGGGTAATCCTTTTGAGGTATTTGTATTTTTAATTCCCTTTCTCTTTTCCGTTACATTTTTAGGAATATTTTTGATGAATTTTTTTAAAAAACGAGAAGATGCCATTATGATCGTCACTATATTTTCCATCCCCTCATTATTTCTTTGCGGGGTATCTTGGCCAACATTGGCATTTCCTGAATGGATAAAAGTAATATCCTATATATTTCCGACTACGTTAGCCGTAAAAGGCTTTTTGGAAATTACCCAATCGGGAGCTTCACTTATAGAAATAAAAGAATTGTGGGTGCAAATGTGGATCATGTGTCTGGTTTATTTCGTAATTGCTGCGTTAACGTTAAAAAGATTAGCTTATGTGAATTTAAGCAAATAAGATAAAAATAAGCCACTTTAGAACATAATACTCAAATTAAGCAGGGATCTGTTATTTTAATATTCTGATAATTTGCCATAAATTTTAATTTTTTAATAATTACATTTTTTCGACTAGTGAGTTATATCATATATAAGAGAAAAAAATATGTAGATTTATATTGTTAGATTTGTATATACAAAAAAAAGAAATTAATTTATTTTAAATTATGGAAAACTTAATAAAATCACTAGAGAAACATGGGATCTCAGGTATTAAAGAAATTGTTCACAATCCAACCTATGAACAACTATATCAAGCGGAAATGGATCCTAAAAATGAGGGGTATGAAAAAGGAGAATTAACTACTTCAGGAGCCGTAGCCGTTAAAACAGGAGTTTTCACCGGACGTTCGCCAAAAGACCGATATATTGTAAAAGATTCAGTAACTGAAAATACTATATGGTGGGATGGTAAAATTAATGTACCAACAACTCCACAAACTTTCGATAATCTAAAAGGTTTAGTAGCTAAACAACTATCTAATAAAAAATTGTACGTGGTTGATACTTTTTGTGGAACCAATAAAGATACAAGAATGAAAGTAAGATTTGTTATGGAAGTAGCATGGCAGGCACATTTTGTTACCAATATGTTTATACGTCCATCTCAATACGAACTTGAACACTATGGAGAACCGGATTTCTTTATTATGAACGGATCTAAGGTTACCAATCCAAACTGGAAAGAACAAGGGCTGAATTCAGAAAACTTTGTTATGTTTAATCTTACCCAAAAAGTTCAAATTATTGGAGGAACATGGTATGGAGGAGAGATGAAAAAAGGTATGTTCTCCATGATGAATTATTATTTACCTTTAAAAGGAATGGCCTCTATGCACTGTTCAGCAAATGTTGGAGAAGCCGGAGATGTAGCCATTTACTTTGGTTTATCAGGTACAGGAAAAACTACTCTATCTGCTGATCCGAAGCGTTATCTAATTGGTGATGATGAACACGGATGGGATGATAACGGAGTATTTAACTACGAAGGAGGTTGCTATGCAAAAGTAATTGACCTTTCCGAGGAAAAAGAACCGGATATTTGGAGAGCTATCAGAAGAGATGCTTTATTAGAAAATGTTGTTGTAAAATCAAATGGAGAAGTAGATTTTAAAGATAAATCTATTACAGAAAACACCCGTGTTTCTTATCCTATTTACTATATCAATAAAATTGTTCTTCCATCTAAAGCAGGACATGCTAAAAAAATAATTTATTTATCAGCAGATGCTTTTGGAGTATTGCCTCCGGTTTCCATTTTAGATGAAGAACAAGCACAATATCACTTCCTATGTGGATATACTTCCAAATTAGCAGGAACTGAAAGAGGAATAACAGAACCTCTACCATCTTTCTCACCGGCTTTTGGTGAAGCATTCCTTTCGTTACACCCAACCATGTATTCAAAAACATTGGTTTCTAAAATGAAAAAACATGGAGCTAAAGCGTATTTAGTAAATACCGGATGGAACGGAACAGGAAAACGTATATCTTTAAAAGATACTCGTGCTATTGTAGATGCTATAATTGATGGATCTATTGAGAAAGCAGATACTAACAAAATCCCATATTTAAATCTAACTTTCCCTACTAAATTGCCAAACGTTTCCGATATATTAGACCCAAGAACTACCTATTCTAATGTATCAGAATGGGAAACAAAAGCTAAAGACTTAGCAGCTAAATATATTGCAAACTTTAAGCAATATACGGATACTGAAGAAGGTAAAAAATTAGTAGCAGCAGGACCGAAATTATAAATAACAAACATAATCACATTTTTAAATTCTCTGATTAGTTAGAATCAGAGAATTTTTTTTGAATTAAAAACTGTTAACACTATAAATTGAAAAACGTTGAAATTTGATTTACCTTCAAAATCATTATATAGAAATTTAATGAATAATTCCTAACTTTGACTTCGTATGAAAGATTTATTTGCAGATTTAAACGAAGTTCAAAAACAGGCAGTTAGTACAACAGAAGGCCCCTTAATGATAATAGCAGGTGCAGGTTCAGGAAAGACCAGGGTTTTAACTTACAGGATTGCCCATTTAATAGATAAAGGAGTAGATTCCTTTAATATCCTTGCGCTTACATTTACGAATAAAGCAGCACGAGAAATGAAAGAAAGAATAGCTGCATTAATTGGAGGAACTGAAGCTAAAAATTTATGGATGGGAACATTTCATTCCGTTTTTGCTAGAATTTTACGTGCAGAAGCAAATAAATTAGGGTTTCCTTCTAATTTTACTATTTATGATCAACAAGATTGTCTTAATGTTATAAAAAAAATAATAAATGAACTACAGCTTGATACTGATATATATAAACCCAAACAGGTTTTAGGACGCATATCAAGTTACAAAAATAATTTAATCACGGTTCGTGCATATTTTAATAATCCGGAATTAATTGAAGCAGATACTGCCGCTATGCGACCAAAAATTGGTCACATATATCAAGCCTATGTAGATCGTTGTTTCAAATCGGGAGCGATGGATTTTGATGACCTTTTGCTTCGAACCAATGAATTGCTTACCCGTTTTCCGGAATCCTTAGCAAAATACCAAGACCGTTTTCGCTATATTATGGTGGATGAGTATCAAGATACGAATCATTCTCAATATTTAATTGTAAAAGCACTTGCATCCAGATTTGAAAATATATGTGTGGTAGGAGATGATGCGCAATCTATATATGCATTTAGGGGAGCAAATATTAGAAATATCCTAAATTTCAAAAAAGATTATCCGGATGCAAAAATAATTCCTTTGGAACAAAATTATCGATCCACACAAATTATTGTGGAAGCGGCGAATGAGGTAATTGCCAAAAATAGGGATCAGCTTGAAAAAAATGTATGGACGCAAAATCCTTCAGGAGATAAAATTCCTGTTTATAGAGCTCTCTCGGATGCGGATGAAGCAAATTATGTAGCATCAGAGATATTTTCATTAAAAATGTCTCAACAGAAAAAAAATAAAAATTTTGCCGTACTTTATCGCACCAATGCCCAATCAAGAGCTATAGAAGAAGCCTTACGAAAGAAAAATATATCTTATAAAGTATTTGGAGGACTTTCTTTTTATCAAAGAAAAGAAATTAAGGATCTCTTGGCTTATTTAAGAATATTAGTGAATCCAAAAGATCAGGAAGCACTATTAAGAATTATAAATTATCCTGCCAGAGGTATAGGAGATACAACTGTCAATAAGCTAATTGTAGGAGCAGATCAACAGCAAAAGTCTTTGGATGAAATTCTGGAACAGATTGAGTTTTTAGGAAATTCTTTAGGATTAAACAAGCCAACCATTGATAAATTAGTCAACTTTTGGACTATGATTAAAAGTTTTCAGGTTTTATTGAAGACAGAAGACGTATATGAAGTTGCCATGAAAGTTGCCGTTACCTCAGGAATTCTAAAAACATTAAAAGAAGACGACACACCTGAAGGAATTTCAAGAGTAGAAAATATACAAGAATTATTAAACAGTTTACAAGGATTTGTAGATGAACAAAGACAGTTGGATGAAGGTGATCCTAGTTTGAATTTTTTCCTGGAAAATATAGCTTTGGCTTCAGATTTAGATTCAGGAGAAGAAGACGATGATAAAGTTTCATTAATGACGATCCATTTAGCCAAAGGGTTGGAATTTCCGGTGGTTTTTATAGTTGGTTTAGAAGAAAATTTATTTCCTTCACAAATGTCATTAAATACTCGTCAGGAATTAGAAGAAGAAAGAAGATTATTTTATGTAGCATTAACCAGAGCTGAAGAAAAAGCCTATTTTACATACGCTACTACACGTTTCAGATGGGGTAAAATAGTGGATGGAGAGCCGAGTAGATTTTTGGAGGAAATCAGCGAAAAGCATTTGGAAGTCTTGAATATCAGTTTTACGAATTCGATAAGAAATAATTCGGGATTGAACTCGGATATCTTTGCCGATGATTTTGCACCTAGATATCCTAAAGGACCCAATCCTGTTTATCAGAAGTCGAAAGATCCGATTAAATCACCTCAAAACTTAAAGCCCATATCTAATGCAAAATTAGCAAATCCGGTAGGTGGTTCGGTTGCCAATTTAAAAATAGGAGATCATGTCTTGCATGACCGTTTCGGAAAAGGTACAGTAGTATCTATTGAAGGGGATCCCGAAAATGCTAAAGCACTTATAAATTTTGAAAATGAGGGAGATAAAAAATTATTGTTAAAATTTGCTAAACTCAAAGTTTTAGAATAAATAACTATTTTCAAAAATATATTTAATCTTTTTGCACAAAAAATTCAAACCCCATAAAGACAGAAAAATTAATAATAAAATGTAATAAAGAAAACGGTTGATAAAACCGTTTTATTGTTTAATCGTTTTAAATTATTTCCACTCTATTTAAAGTTGCGGATTTCAATAAAATTTCTATGAATTTTGACTTACCTAATTTTAAGACCTAATATCTAAATAATTCACATTACCTATTCTTATGTCTTTATAAGATATTAAAAATGAATTGTCTAGTATAAAAAAGGATATGATTTTAAAAATTATTTTTTTAATTTTTAAAGGAAATTGAAAAATTGATTTATTTAAACGTTAAAATTTTATATTACTAACAAAAATCATATAATTTTTACTAATTACTATAATATTGTTTTTTATAATTAAAATCGATATAATATATATTATATATATTTTAATATGTTAATTATATTGTTAATTTTTTTTTATATACATAATGTTAAATTTTAAAAGTAAAAATAATATTGGATAATAATTTGTAATTTGGCATAGTAATAGCTATATTGCATGTAAATATTATAATATGAGGAATATTTATACTATATTAAAATCAATCAATTGATTTGATGTAAAGGTTTATTAAACACTCAAAAAAAACTTTATTAACACTTAAAGAGCAATTCAAATGAGCAACGAGAAGTTGACTACTACTGCTGGAAATCCGATAGCTAATAATCAAAAATCATTGACGGCAGGCATAAGAGGTCCGGTTCTAATACAAGATTATCAACTAATTGAAAAATTAGCCAATCAAAATAGAGAACGTATACCGGAACGAGTAGTTCACGCTAAAGGTTGGGGGGCTTTCGGGACCTTTACGGTGACTCATGACATTACCCGCTACACACGGGCAAAAATCTTTTCAGAAATCGGGAAAAAGACCAGGATGTTAGCACGTTTTTCTGTAGTTGCAGGTGAATCAGGAGCATCAGACTTAGATAGGGATGTTAGAGGTTTCGCACTGAAATTTTATACAGAAGAAGGAAATTGGGATATGGTTGGAAATAATACACCGGTATTCTTTATTAGAGACGGTTATAAATTCCCTGATTTTATACACACACAAAAAAGACACCCTAAAACAAATTTAAGATCAAGTGAAGCCATGTGGGACTTCTGGTCATTGACTCCGGAAAGCTTACATCAAGTTACCATATTGATGTCAGACCGAGGTATACCTAAAAGCCCGATGCATATGCATGGATTTAGTTCACATACTTTTTCGTTTTGGAATAATAATGGAGAACGTTTTTGGTTTAAACTTCATTTCAAAACTCAACAAGAGATACAAAACTTAACCAATCAAGAAGCACAAGATATCACCGGTAAAACCAGAGAATATTATCAAGAACAATTGTTTGGGGCAATCGAAAAAGGAGACTTTCCCAGATGGACCGTATATGCTCAAATCATGCCGGAAGAAGATGCCTTAAAAACTCCATACAATCCTTTTGATTTAACTAAAGTATGGCCTCATTCAGACTATCCGTTAATCGAAATTGGAGTAATGGAATTAAATGAAAATCCGAGCAATTATTTTCAATATATTGAAAATGCAGCATTTTCACCTTCCAATATAGTTCCCGGAATATCCTTTTCACCGGACAAAGTTTTACAAGCCAGAATTTTTTCTTATGCTGATGCGCACCGTTATAGATTAGGAACTCATTATGAGTTTTTACCGGCAAATCATCCTTTATCAGAGAACAATCCTTATTATAAAGACGGACAAATGCGTTTTTTTGAAAATTTAAACGAAAATCCGGATGCCTATTATGAGCCAAATTCTAAAAATGGACCGGTTGAAGATCGCTCGTTTCAAGAACCGCCTTATAAAATCCATGGTGATATAAATCGTTTCGAAGAAAATGATACTTATGGTGATTTTAAGCAACCCGGAGATTTATTTAGATTGTTTACGGATGAAGAAAAACAGAGGCTTTTCAATAATATCAAAGATGCTATGCAAGGAGTATCCAGAGAAATAATTGAGAGACAATTGAAATTATTTGATCAAGCAGATCCTGAATACGGAAATGGTGTTAGAAAAGCACTTGGAATTTAAAAATACACTAAAAATTAATATTCACTAATAAACTTTTATTCTGCCGAAATACTATTCGGCAGATTTTCTTTAATATTTTTTATATGGGAAATCCAGAAGTATTATTTCAAGCAATAAGAGATAACAATTTAGATCTTGTAACTGAAATTTTGAAAAAAGATTTATCTCTATTAACTTATAAAGACAGACGCGGTTATAATCCTTTACTTTTAGCTACTTATTATGGTCATGAGGAAATCGTTGATTATTTATTGGAATTTGATTCTAGGGTAGATGAAAAAGATGCTTCGGGTAATACCGCATTAATGGGAGTATGTTTTAAAGGGTTTGATACCATTGCTGATAAATTAATAAATGCAGGCGCAAACGTTAATGAAACTAATTATAGCGGAGCTACTGCACTAATATATGCTGCTTCATTTAATCGGCCTTCTATAGTTAAATTATTATTAGAAAGTGGAGCAGATCCATCGATCGCAGATTTAAGAGGGAATACCCCTGCTATTCATGCAAAAATTCAAGGTTTAAAAGAAATATCCGCTTTATTGGAAAAGATATATTAACTTTATAGATTTAATATATTTATTTTTACTTGTATATCGTTATAATTAATTTATGACGATATGCACTTGTTCATAGAGTTTACAGATAAAAATAAAGTATATAAAATGAGATATTAAAGTTAGTCGGAAGATAAAGATGGAAGAGAAATTAATTAAAATTTTAAATAATAGAGAAGAGCGTAATTTTTTACTGAGTTTACTAAAATACGGTAGAAAAAATTTTGATAACTCTATTGATTTTATAGACTATATTATCAACTTATTACATACGAAGGATTCCATAAAAGAAAAATTTATCGGGCGTCTTATTCCTTTATTCAGGAATATATACATGCAGAAATTTTTAACGGATTTTGGAATATTTACTAATGATAAACTGATATCATTATTTTTCAGACAAATAGGTAATAAAATTTTACCTCAAATTTCTGATGACCAAACGCTCCTCTCATTAGCTAATGAAGTTCTTTATTCTAATGTAAACCATAATTTCATGAAACTGATTCCGCTGGATCGGTGGGAAAAATTTTATGAAGTTTTATTTAACGATGATGTAATTATTTGTAATAGGGGATATGTAATTAAACAAATCAGAGAAGGAGCCCTCATATTAATTGACAGGGTTATAGGTGGTGCTGCGGATACAGAAGTTTTTAAAATGAGTTACATAAGGAATATTGAAGAAAACCCGTTTCAAAAATTAACCAGCAGTCTTATAAAGATATTACAAGATCATGAAATTATAAATCAAGAAAAAATAGATACTTTATCCGATCAAATCAAATTATGTAAAATTTACTTAGATAATATCATTGATCAAAAAGAAAGTAAAGGTATATCTTTACCGATTACGATTAAAGTGACTTGTTTAAGACAACAATTGGATCGTATACTTATACTTTTAAATGCTCTCTATCTACTGGATAATAAATCTTTATCCCTTGCAATGGCTAACATTACTAAAAAATTATTGGGTATATACTCAACAAAAAGTAGTGTTACAAACTCATTTCAAAGTACACTTTATGTAGTTGCTTCTTTAGTAACATGGCACAATAGACAAGCGGGAAAAAAATACATAACCAATACATCAAAAGAGTACATCCAAATGCTTTATTCTGCAATGGGAGGAGGTTTTTTGGTGGCTATCTTATGTTTTATAAAAGCTCAAATTGGCATGCGTACTTATACGCCTTTTATCCAAGCCTTATTGTACAGTCTAAATTATTCCTGGGGATTTGTTTCTATATACCTAATTCATTGGACCTTAGCAACCAAACAACCCGCCATGACAGCGGCTACATTGGCTCATGCTTTAAATCAAGATGAAAAATCTGCCAATGATTATACAGAGTTTGGATTGTTATTTTCAAGAATATTCAGAAGCCAGTTTATCGCTTTTATAGGTAATGTTTTTGCAGCTTTTATTGTTGGCGTAGGATTATATTACTTTTTGTCGTATTTTACAGGAATTCAGCTATTAAACTTGCATAAAGCAACCGATTTTAGAGATGAAGTGGTTCACCTTGATTTTAAAATTTTTTGGTTTGCTTCCATTGCCGGTCTATTTTTGTTTATATCTGGCTTAATATCAGGAATCACAGAAAATTATACCCGTTATCACAATATACCGGAAAGGCTTTATAATCATCCTTTACTTAAACGTTTTGTCAAAGAAAAAAGAAGAAGGAGCTGGGCCAATTGGTATAATAAAAAAATAGGAGGTATCTCGGGAAATGTTTTTTTAGGTTTTTGTTTGGGGAGTGCATTTCTGATCGGTAACTTTTTAGGCGTACCTTTCGATATTCGCCATATTACATTTTCAGGAGGTAATTATGCAATGGCCTTATCATTTTTTAACTTTGATATTTCATGCGGAGACTTTATTTTAGGATTTGTAGGGATTTTCGGGATAGGATTATTTAATTTTCTGGTAAGCTTTTCGTTATCATTATGGGTTGCTATGAAATCCGTTAATGTGCCGACTAAAGAAATGGGAAAAATACTTTATTCTGCTTTAAAATTATTTATAAAAAATCCGGCTCGTTTTTTCTTACCAATAGAATAAAAAAACAACTTTCAGTGATCTTCTGAAAGTTGTTTTTAAATCCATTATCTCTTAGGATTTATTTTATAATACTTATTTTCTTGGAAATTTTTTTACCGTCGTCTAATTGAAAATGTATAAAATATATTCCCGGTTGTGAAATATAAAAGCTATCAGTAGTCAATCCGTTAATAGTTTTAGATTGAATAATCTGTCCCAAATTAGTAAAAATGGTAATTTGTGTAGTATTTGAAGGAAAATCACAAGTAAATTTATATTTAGCCGGATTGGGATATATTTTTACACTTTTTTTATTTAAATCATTATTTTCATCAATAATTTTTTCTGAAAGAGCACGATAAGCATTGATTCTTCCATATCCGTAATATTTATCCCAACCGGGGGTATCCTCTATAGGATTGCCCATTTGATCGTCAGCTGTTTTTTCAATAATAGCTTTAATATCGGCGGGAGTTCTGCGTGAATCTTGAGCCAAAAGTAGAGAAGCTAATCCCACAACATGAGGAGTAGCCTGAGAAGTGCCACTTAAGCAATTATTTAGATTAAATATTGAATTATCATGTATACTGCAAATAACATCTCCGGGAGCTACAACAGAAATATGATTTCCATAATTACTTCCGGTATTCGATGTGCGAAAAAAAGGATTAGAACGGTTAGATTCAGCATTTATAGAACCAACCGCAATAACACCGGGATAGGCTGCGGGATAATTCTCCTGAATGCTATTTTCATTTCCCATAGCTGCTACTACGACCACATTATTTTTTATGGCTTTTTCAATAGCCGTGCTCATTAATTGAGAATAATTTCTACTTCCCAAAGACAAATTTATTACTCTTGCACCATTATCAACGGCGTAATGTATTGCATTGGCAATAGCAGTTGTATACCCGGAACCGTCGTTATCCAAAGTTTTTAGAATCATAAGCTTACAATTCCAATCAATTCCGGCAAATCCCATACCATCATTAGCATTTGCTGCGATAATACCTGCTATATTGGTTGCATGGTCATTGGTGGAAGATAAGTCGTTTGGGTTTTGATTTTCGATAAAATTTTTACCTATATTAGACCAGAATCGGTTTTTAAGTTCCGGATGATTTATATTTAATCCTGTATCAATTATTGCCACAATTATAGAATCGCTCCCTTTTTCAATTTCCCAGGCTTTTTCCATATTTATATCCACACCTGTTTTGGAAGGATAATTATTTATAGCGGTTGAAATCGATCCGTCATTATGCAATCCCCATTGATATTTATAAAACGGATCATTTGGGTGAACAGTTGCAGATTGAACTTGAGTAGTGTAAATATAGTCCGGTTCGGCGTATTCAATTTCTCCGGTTTTATAATATTCTTCAATAATTTTTTTTAAATCAGAATGTTCCGGAAATTCTACGGTGTAAATGGTATTATGGTCTTTTTCGCTCAGTACGATTTTCTCTGCTTTACTCGACGAAAATAATCTATTTATGCCGGATACTTTATTCGCGCGATTCAATTCTCCATGAGAACTATCTTTTAGCTTAACAATAATTTTGTTACCTGTTTGAGCATTTATAAAAAGTAGAGAAAAAAGGTAAAAAAGAACAGCATATTTTTTTTTCATACGGAGTGAATTTTAATTTTTACTTTATATTTTGAGAAATCTCTATTATTACTTGAGTTGCTTTAATCATAGATTCTAATGGTACAAATTCATAAGGTCCGTGAAAATTAAGACCTCCGGCAAATATATTCGGACAAGGCAATCCCATATAGGAAAGTTTCGAACCATCTGTGCCTCCTCTGATTGCTTTAATATTAGGGGTAACTCCAACCTTTTCCATTGCGGTTTTTGCAATGTCAATTATGTACATTTTATCTTCAATTTTTTCCTTCATATTGAAATATTGATCTTCTATTTCAATCTTAAAAGTTCCCTCGCCGTATTTGGAATTAAATTTCGTGCTAACATCCTTCATAAAGGCTTTTCTTGATTCATATTTTTTGAAATCATGATCTCGAATGATATATTGCAATTGAGCTTTTTCAACGTTACCGGTAATTTTTGTCAAATGATAAAATCCTTCATAGCCATCGGTGTTTGCAGGTGTTTCATCTGAAGGCATGGCATTTGCAAATTCAACAGCCAGTAAGCCCGCGTTAATCATTTTTCCTTTAGCAGATCCGGGATGAACACTTTTACCGGTAATCGATATGACAGCTCCTCCGGCATTAAAATTTTCAAATTCCAGCTCGCCAACTTCACCGCCATCTACAGTATACGCCCACTTAGCACCAAATTTTTTTACATCGAACAAATCGGCACCCTTTCCAACTTCTTCATCGGGAGTAAATCCAATGGCTATTCTTCCATGTTTAATTTTGGGATGCTGTAATAAATATTCCGCAGCGGTTACTATTTCTGCAATTCCGGCTTTATCGTCAGCTCCTAGTAAGGTGGTTCCATCGGTAGTAATTAAAGTTTCTCCCATGTGATCTTTAAGCTCAGGAAATTCAGTAATTTTTAATGTAAAACCGGTGACTTCATTTAAAAGTAAATCATTACCATCATAATTCTTCCAAATTTTAGGTTTTACGTTTTCTCCTGAAAAATCCGGTGAAGTATCATAATGAGATATAAATCCCACGGTGGGTATTTCTTGAGAACTGTTTGAAGGAATAAAACCCATAACATAACCGTTTTCATCAATGGAAACATTTTCCAATCCTATGGATTTTAATTCATTGAAAATGTAGTTGGCTATATTCCATTGTCTTTCAGTACTGGGTATTTTTTCTATACCTGCTTCGCTGGTTGAATGAAAGCTAACATATTTTAAGAAACGATTAAGAAGTTTATCTTCCCAATGTGAGGTTAAATTTGTTGACATTATTTAATAGATAGTGATAATTTCATCAAATTTATAAAAAAATATATTTGTTATTAAAAGATTTAATAAATGATATAGATGAACACTTAAACTTTTTATTGGGTCTAAAGGAATTAAATCATTTAATTAGTTATATTTTTAATTAAAATCATTAGATTTTAATTTAAATGAAAACCAATAGTTCCTAAAATTTAGTATAAAATATAAAAAATAATATAAATACTCACGTTGTAAATAATTTTACTTTAATGGAGTAAATATATTTTTTTAAGAAATATTATTTAGAAAATGACCGAAGAAATCCTTTTTAGTTTTTAAATATTCTAAATTTTCTTTTTCCGGATTAATTTCAAGAGGGATTCTATGAACTAATTTAATCGAACTATCTTTTATAAATGATATCTTTTCCGGATTATTAGTTAATAAATTTACAGATTGAATACCTAAGTCCTCCAAAATTTCCACGGCAATTTTAAAATCTCTTGCATCGGCAGGAAATCCTAATTCAATATTAGCTTCAGCAGTATTGAGTCCTTTGTCTTGAAGATTGTATGCTTTAAGTTTATTAATAATTCCGATATTTCGACCTTCCTGTCTTAAATAAAGGAGAACCCCTCCATTTTCATGGATATATTTCATGGCAGCATCTAATTGCTTTCCACAATCACATCGTTTCGAATGAAATAAGTCTCCTGTAATGCATTCAGAATGTATACGAATATTTACGGTTTTTCTTAAATCCGTATTTTTACTGATCATTGCCAGATGAGGCATCCAATCGTTTTCATTGTCCGAATATGCTATTATTTTGAATTCTCCCCATTCGGTGGGTAAATTAGCTTCCGCTTGTCTTTTCATCTTCATTATTTACAAATAGCAAAATTAATACAATTATTGATATGTGAAATTGGCAGTATTCATGAACTTTATTTAGGATAAATCTAAATGAGTAACTATATAGCAATCAATTTTTAACCTAAAAGCAGTATCTTTGTAAGTACAAATAAATTAATTTATGACAAAAATTTTAATTGTTGAGGATGAGGAAACTATACGAAGAGTTTTAAAAAACATACTGCTTGAAGAAAATAAAAAATTTGAGATTGATGAGGCTAAAGATGGATTGGAAGCTAAGCAATTAATTGACAAGAATGAATATGACCTCGTAATTTGTGATATCAAAATGCCAAAGATGGACGGTGAGGAATTATTATGTCAGGTCATGAAAGAAAAACCTTTATTGCCCTTTATTATGATTTCGGGACACGGTACTATTGAAATTGCAGTTGATTGTATTAAAAAAGGGGCTTTTGATTATATTCCTAAACCCCCGGATTTAGGCAGGTTATTAAGTGCAGTAAGAAACGCATTGGATAAGAAAAATTTGATCACTGAAAACCAAAAGTTATTTTCTCAGAATAAAATACTAAAGAAGAAAGTAAGCAAGAAGTATGAAATGATCGGAAATTCTAAAAAGCTAAACGAAATTAAAGAAATAATTGATAAAATAGCTGCAAAAGATGCCAAGGTATTAATTACCGGTCCCAATGGTACAGGTAAAGAATTGGTAGCTCATTCCATACATGAAAAAAGTGATCGAGCCGCAATGACTATCGTCGAAGTAAATTGCGCTGCTATCCCTTCTGAATTAATTGAAAGCGAACTTTTCGGTCATATGAAAGGATCTTTTACGGGAGCAGTAAAAGATAAGCAAGGTAAATTTGAATTAGCAGACAAAGGAACCCTGTTTTTGGATGAAATAGGTGATATGAGTTTATCAGCTCAGGCAAAAGTTTTAAGAGCTTTACAAGAGGGAAAAGTTAGCAGAGTGGGTAGTGATAATGAAATTTCTGTAGATGTTCGTGTAATTGCTGCAACGAACAAAAATTTAAAAGAAGAAATTAAACAAGGACGATTCAGAGAAGATTTGTATCATAGATTGTCTGTTATTGAACTAAAAGTTCCTGCATTGAAAGACAGAATTGAAGACATCCCTCTGTTAATTGAACATTTTTCAGGAATTATTGCAGAAGAACAGGGTTCTAAAGTTAAAAAGTTTGATAAAGAAGCTATTGAATTATTAAAAACTTTTGAATGGACCGGAAATATCCGAGAATTAAGGAATGTTGTGGAGAGATTAATTATTTTGGGAGGAGATACAATCACTAAACAAGATGTTATAAATTTTTGTTAATACTAATCCAGCTAAAAAGACTTTTATTTTATAAAATCTATAATTTTATTTTCTTTTACTAATTTTAAATTGTATAATATAAATTAAAATATATTTATATAAATATATTCAATAGGGCTAAATATTGAATTATTTATGTTATTTTAAATAATTATTTGGTTTTAATTAATTGTAGATAATAGTACTATAAATTAAATACATTTTACCATAATTTAACATATATTTATTATATGGAGTAAATATGTTATAAAGCCGTAAATGCTGAATGTAGAAATCTATTATAAATTTTTTAAATTTGCAAAATTTTAAAAGTAAAACCCTATTTAATTTAAAATTCAGCCGGAACTCATTTTGAAGTATTTAAACCAATGATTGAAAAATATATACATTAATTTCGGTTTAATAAAAACTGATTTTAAGTACACACATACCTATCATAAGGTTTTTATTTTAATAAAGTTCATCGGTGGCATTAAAAATATATTTATACGATACTTAATGAAAAATGGAATTATCATTTTGGATTTCGGTTCCCAATATAATCAATTGATTGGACGTCGAATCCGCGAATTTGGTGTATACTCTGAAATTTTACCCTATTATACTCCATTAGAAGAAATATTATCACATCGACCTAAAGGAATTATACTTTCCGGAGGTCCTTCGTCCGTAAATTCAAAGGATGCTCATTTGGTTGAAAAGGAACTATACGAGCAAAATATACCGGTTTTGGGAATTTGCTACGGTATGCAGGTTACGGCTAAAATTTTAGGAGGCGAAGTATCGGAAGGAATAAAAGGAGAGTATGGGAAATCTGATTTTAAAATTGTTAAGAATACTCCGTTACTGACTAATTTACCTGAAAACTCTACAGTATGGATGAGTCATTTCGATGAAGTAACTAAATTACCCGAAGGTTTTGAACTTATTGGAACATCCACTAATTCTATAGCATGTATTGCTCATGAAAATAAAAAAATATATGCTGTTCAATTTCATCCTGAGGTTTCCCATAGTGACTATGGAGAGCATATATTAAGAAATTTTGTTTTTGATATTTGTCAATGCAGTAAAAACTGGGAAATTTCTGATTTTATAGAAACAGAAATCAGAAATATCCGAGAGAAAGTTGGCAGCAAAAAAGTAATGCTCGGTCTATCAGGAGGGGTGGATTCTTCCGTTGCAGCTGTTTTAATACATAAAGCCATAGGAAATCAACTTACCTGTATTTTTGTAGATACGGGCTTATTGCGTAAAAATGAAGGAGACAAGGTGATGAAAGTGTACGGAGAGCATTTCCATATGAATATAAAAAGAGTAAATGCGGAAGAAAGATTTTTCTTTAAACTTAAAGGTGTAGATGAGCCGGAAAGAAAAAGAAAAATTATAGGCAATGAATTTATACGAGTTTTTGAAGAAGAAGCATTTAAAATGGAAAATATAGATTTCCTTGCTCAAGGAACTATATATCCCGATGTAATAGAATCTAAATCTATAAAAGGACCTTCAGCAGTAATTAAATCACATCATAATGTAGGCGGATTACCCGATGAACTTAATCTACAATTACTAGAACCTTTGCGAGAATTATTTAAAGATGAAGTTAGAAAAGTGGGTATTGAATTAGGCATTCCAAAAGAATTGGTATACCGTCATCCATTCCCCGGACCCGGTTTGGGAATACGCGTGATAGGTGAAGTTGATGAAGAAAAAGTAAAAATTTTACAAGAAGCAGATGATATATTTATAGAGGAATTAAATAAACACGATTTATATGATAAAGTAAGTCAGGCATTTGTAGTTCTTTTACCCGTAAAATCGGTTGGAGTTATGGGGGATGAAAGGACATATGAATATACAGCAGTGATACGCTCAGCCAATACTGTAGACTTTATGACGGCTACTTGGTCAAAATTCCCTTACGAATTTTTAGAATTGGTTTCTAATCGTATTATCAATGAAGTTAAAGGTATAAATCGCGTGGCCTATGATATTTCTTCTAAACCACCGGCTACTATTGAATGGGAATAATAAAATAATAGATATAAAAAAACATCCTGAATTAATTCAATTCAGGACGTTTTTTATTTTAACATTTCATGCATAAATGGACAAGATAACTAAATGTTCATATTTTTATAATTAAATATAATGTTTATTGATATATTTGTATATAGTAAATAAAATGGCATGTTACATAAAGAATCTATAAATTTTCTATCAGAATTAACTAAAAATAATAATAGAGAATGGTTTGCTGAAAATAAAGACTGGTATGAAAATTCACGCAAAGATTTTGAGCAATTAGTGACTGAGCTGCTTCAATCAATTTCTCAATTTGATATCCAAACTAAATATTTAAATCCAAAAAAATGTATATTCAGGATTTATAGAGATATACGATTTTCTAAAGACAAAACTCCTTATAAAACGCATTTTGGTGCGGTATTCAATGAAAAAAAAGGATCAGGATTTTATATACACATACAACCGAATAATAATTTTCTAAGCTGTGGATTTTATGACTTAACTCCAAAACAATTAAAGAGCGTTCGAAAAGGTATTGAAGAAAATTTTGAAGAATTTAAATCGATTCTATCTGAAAGCAAATTCAAAAAAGAAATTGGCGATTTATCCAGAGATTCCGATGTTTTAAAAAGAGTACCTGTAGGATTTGATATAGAAAGCCCTGCAGTTGAATATTTGAAATTAAAACGATTTTATGTAACCAAACCCTTCGCCCAAGAAAAATTATTTACTAAAAGCTTTATAGAATATGCTACGAATCTATATAAAATTATGCATCCGATTTACGAATTTTTAGAAGAATTCGCCCACGAATAAATCCAATTAAGGTATAATGATTGATGATTAATTCATTATGATGGAAAAAAAATCTTATACCTCAGAAAAACATTATGTTCATAAGATCGGTTGGTTGCGTGCAGCAGTTTTAGGAGCAAATGACGGTATACTTTCTACAACCAGTTTAGTAATAGGAGTTGCAGCAGCTAGTACCAATAGAGAATTTATTATTTTATCTGCCGTATCGGGTATAATTGCCGGAGCCATGTCTATGGCTTCAGGAGAATATGTTTCGGTGAGTTCCCAGGAGGACATTGAAAAATCGGATTTAATCAGAGAGCAAAGAGAATTAGATGCGACACCTGAGGTAGAATTACAAGAACTAGCTAAAATTTATCAAAAACGGGGATTAGATAAGGAACTATCAATTAAAGTAGCTGAACAACTTACAAATCATAATGCGTTAGCAGCCCATGCAAGGGATGAGCTGGGAATTAATGAAATATCTAAAGCTCGTCCTTTACAAGCAGCTTTAGCATCCTTATTTTCTTTTTTATCGGGTGGAATTTTACCTTTACTTCTGTCGATTTTTGCACCTCTCACTCATATGGTTTTAATGCAATATTTATTTTCAATTATCTTTCTTATTATACTTGGAGCCATATCTGCAAAGACCGGAGGGTATAGCATGCTAAAAGGAATGTTCAAAATTGCTTTTTGGGGCACTCTTTCAATGGGTTTAGCAGCCTTAGTTGGACATCTTTTTGGCGTTCAAGTCGGATAGTATAAATTCATAAGAGTTAATCTGTTAAATTGTTTTTATCTAATGGAATGTTTCAGAAATCAAATGTATTACCTGTATTTTAGTTAAGGTACAATTAAACCTTTAAATCATTAATGATTACAATAAATACTAACTAAAAATAATATGGAATGATTCAATTTATAGAAAATATATATACACATAAATTTAAAAGCCACGATTATATAACGAAATAGGCTAAAAAAGGTTAAAATAGTAAACAATTATTTATATTTGAAAAAAATTTCCGAGTTGAATTTTACCTGGTTTATATCCAAAAAAATAGCTTTATCAAAAAGTAATAAAAATAATCTTTCGCAAACCATCATTCGTATCGGTCAAACGGCTATTGCAATAGGTATCGTAGTATCTGTTTTAACTATGGCTATAGGGCTTGGATCTAAAAAAGCCATTAAACAAAAAATGGCTGATTTCAACGGTCATATCACCATTAGAAGTTACGACAGTAACAATTCATTCAACAGTTCCAAACTAAATAGAAAAAATGTACAGCTTGAAAAAATAAAAGATAACCCGGAGGTTTCCAATATTCAGGAATATGCTACCCGAAGCGGCGTAATTAGAACAGATATAAGTTTTGCCGGGGTTATTTTAAAAGGAGTTTCAGAAGATTTTGACCGCAAACGATTTAAAGAGTTCATGATTAAAGGGGAAATTCCCAAATATTCTAAAAATTCGATAAGTAATGAGGTGATATTGTCCGAAAAAATTGCCAAAGAAATGAAGCTGGATATTGATTCAACCTTTGTCATGTTTTTTGTAAGAGAAAATCAAACACCTATTTACAGACGATTTACGTTGAAAGGGGTTTTCAGGACAGACATAAAACAAATAGATGATGTCTTTTTGATAGGAGATATACAGCATATCCAAAAATTAAATCATTGGAACGGAGATGATATAGGAGGATATGATATTTTTATAAAAGATATTGAAGATTTAGACACGGTTTTCCCTAAAATTGAAGAATGTGCCGGATTTAATAATTATGCAGAAAAGGCAACAACAACATTTTCACAAATCAATGATTGGATACGTATTTTTGATACCAATATTTTCATAATTATGTCGATTATGATGGTTGTAGTTGTCATCAATATTATCATGGTTCTTCTTATTTTGATAATTGAGCGAACCAATTCAATAGGAATGTTAAAAACGTTGGGAGCATCAAATAAACAAATTAGAAAAATTTTTATAAATTATACTCTTTTCATAATGATTCCGGGATTGTTGGTGGGAAATTGTATTGCTATTGCATTGTTATATATTCAAAAGTATTTTGAGGTTATAAAACTGAATCCTGATAATTACTATGTAAGTTCAGTACCGGTTTACATAAATTTCTTTTATATTTTTATTATATCTTTGGTTTCTTTAGTTATTAGCGGAATAGTATTACTTTTACCTTCTTATTTAATAACTAAAATATCTCCTATAAAGGCTATAAAATTTCAATAAATATGTTAATTAAGAAGAAAATAAAAGTAAGTATAAGCGGTTTATTATCTTCACTTTTGTTGCAATTTTTCATATTTCAAGTTATAAAATTGAGTTTAAATCCGACCGATAGTTGGTATTGTCGTTTTATAATAAAAGTAAAGTTTTTTTTAAATTCAATATTCGGAAATATTTCAATTTCAATAGGAGATATATTTTATATAATTTTAGCCGTATTTATCTTAGCATGTTTGATACAAGCATTCGTTTTTTTTATACAAAAGAAGAAAGAAAAAATAACAGCATGTTTTATAAAGATCTTACTTCTTTTAAACATTTTATATGGATGGTTTATGTTGTCTTTTGGGCTTTTATACAATTATAGAAATTTCTCTCAATATGAAAATTCTCAAGAAAAATTATTTCTAATTGATTATAAAATTGTTGCGGGACATTTGTTGAATGAATGTGTTAAGTTAAAGGAAGAGGTTTCCAACAATAAAAAAGGAGAATTTACGGTCAACCGTGAAAAAATGATTCAAATAATTAATCAAGAACAAAGTGCTTTTTATGGTATTCCGAGACAAAGCGAAAACGTTAAAAAATCAATCTTTAATCCCATTTTAATTAAATTGGGAATACTGGGATATTATAATCCATTTACAGGAGAAGCTCAAGTTGCTGAAGGAATTCCCGATACATCGATCCCCTTTACCATAGCACATGAAATGGGACATCAGGTAGGAGTAGCCAGAGAAGATGAAGCAAACTTTTATTCCTTTTATATGGGAGAATCTTCACCTAATAAAGATTTTCAATATAGTGTTAAATATAAAGCGTTAAATTATCTATTGCGAGAGATCTATGTAAATGATTCTGCATTTGTGCATTTACTTTTAAGAAATTATTCGGAAGGAATGAAATTGGATCGAGAAAAAGAAAAAAAATATTATCTGGGAATGTCAGGGTTAGGATCAGATGTATTTTCTTATATGAATAATATATACCTTAAATCAAATTCGCAAAAAGAGGGAATTATTGCTTATAATCTTGTATCACAAATGATTGTCAGCTATTACAAAAAACAATATCCTTCCTTGTTTTTAAAAGAAAACCCTTTAATTCAATAAAATAAAAATTAAGAGTAGCAATAGTATATAGTTATATAAATTTATATCTTCACTAATCTCATAAACTTTGCAAATAATCAACCGGTTATAGTTAATATCATACCCGGTTCCTCCCTTTACTTTATTGCCCGGTCATACATCATATTATCCTAATTTGTTGAATCAATAAAATCAGTTATTTTATAGTATAAAACAAAAATTTACATCGATGAAGATAAATTAAGAATTAAATACTTGACAATGGGACACAATAAGTATATTTGTAAACACTATACTAAACTTTGTATATGTATAAAATAATAAAAATTCTTGTAGTAAGCAGCCTAATAATTTCATGTGCACGTGTTGGGAGTCCAAGCGGAGGTCCTAAAGATATTACACCTCCTAAATTTTTAGGCTCTAAACCGGATACATTAGCTACAAATGTTAATCCTAATACTAAAGAAATTGTATTAAATTTTGACGAATATGTGATTTTGAAAGACATAGCACAACAGGTCATCATTTCACCACCTCCCGCAATTACCCCAACCATTTCTCCTGTTGGTACGGCTAGGAAATATGTAACCGTCCGTTTTTATGAACCGTTACTTCTGAATACTACCTATACTATCAATTTTGGATCGAGTATTCAAGATAATAACGAAGGAAATAAATTAAACAATTTTTCCTATACATTTTCTACGGGAAATACAATTGATAGTCTACAAGTTAATGGTACGGTTAGGCAAAGTTTAAAAAAAGAATTGGCAAACCCAACGATCGTATCCTTGTATAAGATTGAAAAAGATAAATCAGGTAAAGATTCCATAAATTTAAAAAATAAACCGTATTACATTTCAAGAGTAGATTCTGCAGGAAATTTCAGATTAAAACATTTGCATGAAGGAAAATATAGATTATTGGCATTTAATGATCTAAATTCAAATTTAATTCCTGACACGGATAAAGAAATGGTGGGATTTGCAGCAAAAGATATTAATCCTCTGTATCCGGAAACTTATTCATTAGTATTGTCTCCTGTAAAGCAATCGTATAAAGTTTTAAAAGCAGAACAAGAGGGACAAGGCATAATAAAAGTTAAATTTAAAGGACACCCAGATAAGTTAAGTATAACTCCTGTTGATCATGATTTTCCTTCTTATAAAATAGAACATCAGCCCTTTGCCGACAGTTTATATGTATATTTTAATAATGCAGAATTCAAAAAAACAGATAAGAAATTTAGAATAAAATTACTTTTAAAATACCTTCAAAAAGTAGATACGCTTAATTTATTATATGATAATACCTTAAAGTCAGAGTTGTCAATTACCCCCATCGAAAAAGAAGTTTCACCCACTACCTGTTTTATGTTAAAAGCTTCCAATTATATTGATCGGATTGACAAAAACAGAATAGAAGTAAGTAAAAATAATGAACCCATAAATTTTAATGCGGAAATAGATTCCTTAAATGCTAAAAATATTGCTATTAAATTTCCTGTATCTTATGATACAGAATACAAGGTTACCATCAAAGATCAATCATTTAAAGATTTTTTAAATCAAACTAATAAAGATACGTTGTCATATGTTATTAAAACCAAAAAGCAGAATGAATTTGGAAATTTAAGTATCAGATTACAAAATAAGCCTGATTCAAAATTTTTCTTTCAACTGGTAAATGAAAAATACGAAGTATTGGAAAATATTTATGGATCACAAGATACTTTTATATTTCAAAACATGAAACCGGGAAAATATTTGATTCGTATATTGGTGGATGAGAATAATAACGGAATTTGGGATCCGGCAGATCTGGAAAATTTCAAACCGGCAGAACCTACCTATTTATATCCCAATGTTATCGATGTCAGACCCTTATGGGATATTAATGAAGTTTGGATTTTATAAATTCAGTATCCATATTTAAACTATAAACGGTAATTGATTACTCATGAAGAAAGTATTGCTTTATGGAATTATCATTTTTTTATCTTTTCAATTAATTCAAATAGATAAAGAAAATCCATCGGTTAACAAAAAAATAGACTATAACCAAATAACACATACAACTCCTGAAATACAAAAAATTTTAAAAAAAGTCTGCTATGATTGTCATTCCAATGAAGTAAATTATCCATGGTATTCATCCATTGCTCCTGTATCATGGTTTATTAAAGAACATGTAAATCAAGGAAAAGAATACGTTAATTTTTCAGAATATGGTAAATATAATCGTTATCAGAAAGAACATATTAATTCATCCCTATACCGAGTAATTGAAAATAAAACCATGCCCCTCAACAGTTATCTTTGGATGCACAAAGAGGCGAATTTATCGGAAGAAGATTTTATCCTTTTACTTAATTGGTTTCGTACACAATGTAGCATAAAAAATTAAAAATGCATACATTTTGTAGATACCTGTTAGATGGAAAATGTAAAAGGAATATTAAATCAATCAATAGAACAGGATAGTAATGAGTTTATATCATAATTTTATGAAACCTATTAAAAAAGGAGACACTATTTTAATTGTTGCACCGGCAGGAGCAGTTAAAAAAGAGGACATTCAACCGGCAATAGATTTAATTACTAAACAAGGCTGGAAATATGAAATAGGTAAAAATACATTCAATCATTATTATTTCGGATATAATTATTCGGGAACAGTAAAAGAAAGGTTGGAAGATTTGCAATGGGCATTAGATCATCCCCGAGCTAAAGCTATATGGTTTGCCCGAGGCGGCTATGGAGGAGTGCAACTAGTGGATTTTTTAAAATTGAATAAATTTAAAGAAAACCCTAAATGGTTAATCGGATATTCGGATAATACGGTTTTTCATCAGCATTTTAATAGAAGAGGAATTCCTACTTTACATGCAACCGTTTGTAAATCATTACCGCAAGGACAGTCAGATGAAACCTATACAACCCTTGTGGATGCTTTAGAGAATAGAAAACTTGAATATGAAATAGAAAGCACTTCTTTTAATAAACCAGGAAAAGTTGAAGGAATTTTGACAGGAGGCAACCTATCGATTTTATACAGTCTGTTAGGAAGTAGATCCTTAGATCATTGGGAAGATAAAATTATATTTATGGAGGATTGGTATGAAAATTATTATCATATTGATCGAATGCTGATCGGATTGAAAAGAGCGGGAGTACTTAATAAAATTAAAGGATTACTGGTAGGAGCTTTTACGAAAATGGATTCAAAAGATGAAAATAAATTCTATGATGAACCGTTTGATCAAGAAGCCTATAAAATTATTGCTTTACGATTTCAAAAATACAATATTCCCATGGCATTTGGTTTTCCCGGGGGACATATTTTCGATACACGCGCCTTAATGATGGGAGGAAACATAATTCTAGATATACAAAAAGATAAGGTTTTTCTTAGAAATACAATGTAATAAATAGATATAGTTTATAGAAAATAAATATTTCAGATCCGATTATATATAAAAGGAAGTACCATCTGTAAGCTTAAAACTTACCTCAAAGCATGAAAATCCTAAATACAGTAAATGTTATACTGTATTTAGATTATAAGATTATAAATTTTTATTAATTAGAAAATACTATTTTCTTTTTTGCGATATAATTGATTATAGATACTGCGAAAATAGCGGCAGCTTTACAAAATACTATGTCTCCTATAGTATAAAAGTAAAAATTAATGGGTTTATTAACGAAGAAATGAAAAAACGCAAATGCTCCCCAGCTCATAAACATAGTAATTATAGAAAGGCTAAAAAATAATACAAATTCCTTTCTTCTGGAATGTTTGCCTCGTTCAAAAACATAGCGAATGCTAAAAAAATAATTGCTTAAAATACCCGCTCCGGTAGATAAAAGATTGGATAATGGATAGGCGTTGGACTTGTTTTCAAAGGAAAAAAAATGAGGCAGCATATTAGGCAAGCTTAGTAATTTCATACAAAAAATTTCAATTACGGCACTTAAGGCTCCTGCTAGAAAAAACAAAACTAATTGTTTTTTGTGCTTATTTATGGAAGTGATCACTTAATAGAAATTATTAAAAATTTTTACAAAAATAGATTAATTTTTTTTATTTCTGTAATTTTGGATTAAATAAATAATAATTTAAAACATAGATTGAATATGTCAAGCAAAGATTATATGAAATATACTCCGCAAGAATTTTTAAATAAAACTCCTAAAGAATTGGGATTCTTTTTTCCGGCTGAATTTTATCCTCATAAATCTACTTGGTTATCTTGGCCGCACAAAGAATTATCATGGCCGGGTAAAATTGAAAAAATCTATGCCCCATATGCGCAATTTATAGCAGAGGTATCTAAAGGGGAAGAAGTTAATATAAATGTGGTTAGTGTTGAGATGAAAGACTTTGCCATGAGTTATATAGAAAAAACAAATGCTAATTTGGATATGATCAATTTTTACATTCATCCGACTGATGATGCATGGTGTCGCGACCATGGTCCTGCGTTTGTAATTAATCCCCATTCATTAGAACATAAAAAAGCCATTGTAAATTGGAATTATAATGCCTGGGGTGATAAATATCCTCCTTATGATTTGGATAATGAAATACCTCTTCATATAGCCAAAGAAGAAAGATTACCTGTTTTTAATTCGGACATAGTGATGGAAGGTGGTTCCGTTGAGTTTAACGGTAAAGGAACGGTACTAACATCTAAGTCATGTCTACTTAATAAAAACAGAAATCCTCATTTAAGTCAAAGTCAAATTGAAGAATATCTAAAAAATTATTATGGAGTAAATCAAGTCCTATGGATCGATGAGGGAATTGTTGGCGATGATACAGATGGTCATATAGATGATACCGTACGTTTTATAAATGAAAATACCGTACTTGCTGTGGTAGAAGATAATAAAAATGATGAAAACTATCACATATTACAACATAATCTAAAACAATTAAAAGCTATGAAACTTCCCGATGGTTCTCCTTTACAAGTAATAGAATTACCTATGCCCGAACCGGTATATTACGATGGATGTCGTTTACCTGCTTCTTATGCAAATTTTTACATAGCTAATAAATCAGTGATTGTACCAATTTTTAATGGTGAAAATGATAAACGAGCGTTGGATATCATAAAAAAATGTTTTCCTAATAGAAATGTAATAGGAATAGATTCCACTGATATCATTTGGGGATTAGGTAGTTTCCATTGTTTGAGTCAACAGGAACCGGCGATTTAATAGCTATAATTAAAAAAGTGGAATGGATCTTTTTAACGATTTAATTTGAACCCAAATTATCTGAAACAAAGAACACTTTTTGATTTACAAATGAAGAGATAAAAATGCTAGTTTCTAACAAATTAAAGTAAATAAAAAAGTCGCAATTATATTGCGACTTTTTTATTTGTATGATATATCATTATACGTATCTTTTTAAATGATATTGTTGAACTAATTTTATAATGCCCAACCATTAAAACTGTTTATTTCTTAATTAGCCAAAGCTAAACAAGAAAACACTGGTTCAGGATAAACTCCCAAAAGGATTATTAAAATTACCAATATAACAGCAATAACATTGTAAATAATTGGAGCTTTTTTAGCCTCATTTAATTCTTTATAACCCGGTTTAAAATACATGGCAATGATTAGCTTAAGATAGTATCCAATACTAATTGCAGATCCTATAATAGCTATAATGACTAATATCGGTTGAGTATATAATGCTTGTGAAAACAACGTAAATTTAGCAATGAATCCGGAAGTTAACGGAATACCTGCCATAGATAAAAGAGAGATTGTAGTTACCAAAGCTAAGATGGGTTGTTTCTTGGCCAGCCCGTTGAAAGCATTTATATCGGTAATACCATTTGAAATTCTTTCGATATAAATAAGGCTGATAAAAGCACCTATAGTTGATAGTGAATAAGCTAATAAATAGAATGCTAATGTATAGATAGAATTAGCATCCGTGTTAAAATAAATTAGCAATAAATAACCGGCATGCGAAATACTGGAATATGCCAACATTCTTTTAGCATTTTTTTGCAATACACCTACAATATTGGCAGATAATAACGTTAAAATCGCTGCGTAGAAAATTATATATTGCCATTGGTTTAATTGACCGATAAAAGCTGTTTCAACCAATTTATATAAAGCAACAAAACCTGATATTTTTACTACGGAAGCCATAAAAGCCGTGATTAGGGAAGGAGAGCCTTCATATACGTCCGGAGCCCAAAAATGAAAAGGAACTATGGATATTTTAAATAGTAACCCGACTAACAATAGAATTATACCGGTTATGTACATGGTAGGGTAGTGAGTCGCTTGTATGCTGTATAAACGAATGGTTTGTAAATCAAAAGATCCGGTTATACCGTATATTAATGCAATTCCGAAAAGTAAAAATCCGGTTGCAAATGCTCCTAACAGGAAATATTTGATAGAAGCTTCATTGGAACGTAAGTCATTCTTATTGCTTCCTGCTAATACATATAAAGGAATTGATAAAATTTCTATACCTAGAAATAAAGTAATTAAATTTTGGTAGGAGAAAAGGACTATACCGCCACAAAGTGCAAAAAGCATTAAGCTATATACCTCTGCCTGATGATGATCTATGAGACGAAATGCATATTTTCCTAAGAATACGATTAACAAAGTGGTTAAAATAGATATTTGAGTAAATATTTTGGCCGTTTGATCAAAAGCAAACATGGACGCATATCGTGTGAAAAAAGGACTATCTCCGTAAAAAGAGACGATCAAAGCGATAAGTAATCCTAAAATTGCAAATGGTTGAGAGTATTTTCCTTGCCCGAAAACACCTGAATATAAACTCAGAATGGCTGCTGCGAAAATAATGATGGTGATGCTCATTATATTTTTAGTATTTTTTGTAAAGTTTTGCTGCCAAAGTTACAATTTTTGATGAAACTGTGAAATTAAAAAATGAAAATAGTATCGTATTATAATAACGCCGATATATTTGATAAATTTATGAAATATAATAAGTTGTTTTAAATTTCAGATGCCTTGCCAATTTATAGATTTTATCTTAACACTTAGTAATAGTATTATTTATTTACCCATTTTTCATCAGTTTTCCGGCAATATTTTTATGCTATATAATAGGTAGGATATTAAGATATAGTACCAAAAAAGTAAAAAGATTGTTTCAACAATCTTTTTACTTTTTAAAGCTATAGTAATTTAATAAATTTATTTACTTACTAAGGCAAAATGTCCGGGAGATACGCCGGTTGATTTCCACCATTGTAAGTCGCCATTTTTTGAAAAATAATATATTTTTCCATTGGAAACAAAATCCATAGCATCTCCAATATAAAAGCTTCCATTTTCAGGATCGGCAATTATCCCATACGGAGACATAATTTCAGACTTTGAACCCTCTTTGATTAATTCAGAACTTATCACTTTTTGTGTATCTATATTTATAATACCATAATTATTTATAGTTTTTCCTGAAGAATATTCCGATCCATAAAAATAAAGTTTTTCTTTATAAAAAGTGAAGTCTGAAACCGCTAAATCCAGTGTATTGATGACTTGATCAGTCGATGGATCAATAACAGCAACGAAAGGTTTTAAATTAGCATAATCGCCTCTTGAAGTAACCCAAATATGATTATTCTTATCTTTTCGTATTCTATGTAAGTTCTTACCGACTTCGATATCATTAATTTTTGTAAAACTGTTCATGTCAATTACAGAAACCGTTGTGTCATAATCCGGAGAATAATAACCTCCTGAATTAGCAACATAAAGCTTATTATCTACAATAGTCATTTCTTCCGGATTGCGTCCGACAGTAACTTCATTTACAATGGTGCCGTTAGTAAGATCAACTTTGGCAACATATCCTTGTCCGTTGGGAGTAGAACCGGCATATGAAGATACATATGCATAGTCGCCGTTAAATGTAATGTATCTGCAATTTGGAATAGTTATTTTTCCTATATGTTTGGCTGTTTTAGCGTCCATAATTTCAACATAATTGGAACCGTTGATTACGGCATACATTTTATCCTTATAAATTTTTAAATCATTACCGGTGTCGCCCAATCCACCTTGATCAGGGTTGATTTTAGTAAAATAGTTATTAAAAAAATCGGCTGTATCATAATCAAAATAGGATAGAGAAGAGTTGTTTTGTTGATAATTACCTTCATTCAAAATATATAACCCTTTTTTGGCATCCGGTTGGGATATAATGTTTGAATCATCTTCAGACCATGAATCGTCATTACTACAAGAAACAATGAACCCTGTAATAATTATTAAAATTGGTACTAAAAATTTCCTTGCTACCATAGTTTCTAGTTTTTTCATATGTTTAATTTAATGATGATCGTATAGTTTCTACCCGGCATGGGATAATTGGCTACTATGTCGTAATATTTATTAAAAATATTATTGATTTGTAAAGATGCTTTGCATTTGATATGAGTTAAAAATAATTCTCTTGAGAGTTGTATATCATGAGTATACCAGGCTTTTACATGATTATCAGGATTATTAGAAGGAGAATTGTACCGTTCTCCTGTATACATAAAGCTATAATTTAGATTCCAATCTCTGTAAGCAGCTTCTAAAGTAAATGTTCCACTGTGCCAAGGTATATAAGGAAGTTGATTTTTATAATTTAAAATAGGAGAAGATAAATTTTGTGCATCTTCATACGTATAGGTTACAAGGGTTGAAACTAAAACGTTTTTTACTAATATTGAAGTCTTAGAAGATAAATCTAATCCTTTTATTCGTGCTTTACCAAAATTTAACATGGTCCAACGAAATTGTTGTCCTTTAGGATATGCTATGATTTTATCTTTGACCGTATTATAATAGGCATCAATAGTAAAATCAAAATGAGTACAACTACCGGAAGTAAAGTTTTTATTTATACGAATACCTGCATCAAACTGATTAGTATATTCAGGTTTTAAGTTTGAATTTCCAAAATCCGTATAGTATAAATCATTAAATGTTGGCATTCTAAAAATTCTCTTGTAAAAACCATGAATGCTAATATCTTTAGAATGTAAAGGTTGGTAATTTAAGAAAACAGCAGGAGTAAATTCATTTCTGTCTGAAGCTGTACCCATGCTGTTCATGTGTTTAGTTTTTTCTTGCACAAATGTACCTAAAACACTTGTTTGAATTTTAATTTTATCCCAATGAAAAGCAGTAGCCAAAGCGATCATTTCTGTATTCCTCGAAGGAGAAGCGAAATTTTTTAAATCGGCATTCATTCCGTTATGTTGGTAATCTGCAGATAAAGAAATATCCCAAAAAGAAAATAAAGTAACCAGTTGTGAGGAAGAAATATATAGTTCATCCTGTTTATAAGTATTATTGATATGATTGGAAAATTTATTTCCCCAAATAGGGTCATTAAAAACTTCTAAATTTTTATAATGGGTAAAATCATGAGCATATTTAGCGTTTAATGCTATTCTGTATTTTGTGCTGATTATTTTTTCAAAAGAACCCTGCAAAAAGAAATTACGATCCCATTGTTGAGCAAACTGATACCTTTTATAAGAATTTTTTAAAACGGCACCGGGTATTCCTCTGCTTGAATCATAATAATATCCTTTCAGATTCCATTTACCATTAGGTAGGGTACCAAATAAATTTCCTTCTGTTCGAAAAGCACTTATGTTACCATTTTGTCTTACAGCGATCGTATCCCAATTACCTTTCTTTTGTTGAAATTTATATTTTCCATCTGAATTAATATATTCCATACTAAGAGAAGATGAAATTAATGTGGATAATTTTTGTTCCCATAGGAGGGAGGGGTTAATTAAATGAAACGATCCGGAACGATAAGTGGCACCTATATTAGTTTTTTTTTCACCCGTAAAAACAGGGCGTTTGGTAGTTAAATAGATACTTCCGGCAGAGCCGAAATCTTTAGCGGGTTGGAATATTTGACTTTTTTGTCCGTTGTATATTGAAATTGATTCTAAATTATCCATGGAAAATTTTCCTAAATCAACCATTCCATTTTGAGCATTTCCTACTGCTATTCCATCATAAAATACACCCACATGTTCGCTTCCCATTCCTCGGATATTAACAGTTTTCATTCCTCCGACACCTCCATAATCTTTAAGTTGAATTCCTGAAAATAATCGTACGGCATCAGCTACCGAAGAGCTGTTTAGATTTTCTAATTCTTTTCCTTTCAATTCTTGGAAAGGAATTATTCCCTTATCATTTCTTTTTCCCGTTGTCAGTATTTCCTGTAATTCTGTTACAGTTATGCTGTCTTTTTTTTCTTGGGAATAAGATAATGGACTCATCAGGCTTATTAAAAAAGCAAATACACTATATTTATGATTGATGTTCATCATCATGGAGTCGAATATCCTAAATTACAGATATAGTAAACTAGTTTCCGGAAAAGTAAACAGGAAAAGTGAATATGAAATGCTTTTAATGTTTCAGCCTTGTTCCACGAAAGCTTGTAAAACTATAGTTAAATTTGGCAGGTATTCTGACTTACTTCATTTTAAGAACCTTCCCAAGAAACCAACTCCTCAGTGGTATATCTCTTAAAACGTATTAGAAGATTACAGCAGCGGGCCTGTTTCGGATTTTACCGAATTCCCTTTTAAGATTGCGTATTTATCGGTAAATAACAATCACCAAATTTAGGCAAATATAAATAAATATTTTTAGGGCATCTTTATTGATTATTTGGGTCGTACTAATAATTCTAAAAAAAGATTAATTTTTTAAACGAACTATAGTAAGTTGAATTAAAAAATCATTAGATTTGAATAATGAACGTACAACTTCCTGAAAAATTATATTATTCTATAGGCGAAGTAGCGCAGGCTTTTAATGTTAATACTTCACTTATAAGGTTTTGGGAAAAAGAATTTGATAGTATTTCACCCAAAAAGAATAAAAAAGGAGACCGTTTTTTTACCCCAAAAGATATTGAAAATTTTAAAATAATTTTTCATTTAGTAAAAGAAAAAGGATATACCTTAGAAGGAGCAAAAGTTGTTTTACAATCACAAAAAAATTTATCCAAAAAAGTTGAAATCATTGCTCGTTTAGAGTTAGTGAAGGCAGAATTAATTAAGTTAAAAGAATTATTAGACGAATAAAAATTTAAATAAAGACAATATGAAATTACCTAAGTTTTTAATGGCAGACAATTCAGATTTTCCTGAAGATTTATTTGTTGTGCATACAGAGTATCCTAGATTTATATTAAATGTAGAAGAAGAGGAGGTTGAATGGTTCGACGATTTGGAAGGAGAAGAAGAAGAGGTAGCTAATGAAGTAAATTCATTGATTCAACAAGCATTCGATTTTTGCGATGCTGAAATCGAAAAATACGAAGATGATGAAGAGGAGTAATGACTTCTTAGATTAAATTATGATATTAAAAAAGTAAGCAGTACATCACTGCTTATTTTTTTGCTCATTGATTCGATTGGATTAATTTAATAAATGATATATTTTTTTAATCATCAACAGCACACCCCTGGTTCCTATATTGATTTTTAAATTTTTCTGACCATTTTTTCCATTCTTCCGGTTTTATTTTTTTATTATTTTCATTTTTCAAGAATGATAGGATGTAATCTTCTGAGAAATCCTTAGGAAAATTTTGCATGGGATCAAATGCATCATTATACCATTTTTCATTAATTAAATAATTAAGTTGATTTACATCAAAATCGAATCCATAATTATGATAGGAATTGGTAGCAGAAGAATTAAACGTAGTTTTCATAACTTCATGATTTAATTGAGCGATCATGTTTTTGTGTTTATGCTTTCTAAAATACAGGGTAGCATTGTATAATTGTTTTTTTTCATCAACTTTTCCATTAATATTTTCCCAAGTTTTAAGCCAAAATTCTTTTTTATGAACACCCATAAGTATTGAAATTAATATCCAATATTTAGTTTTAGTAGTGTTAGATACCAAACCCAATTTGTATAAAATGCTAAAAAACTTATATTTATTATAAAAAAAACATTTCAGAATGAAAGGAGGAGCAGTAAAAAGATCCGGATAAATGGAAATTATATCGGAATTGATTTTATTATGTTTAAACTGATCAACAAAATTTTTATTTCCCGACCAACCTAATTTGAGTAAGGATATATTTTCTTTTTCCATTACTTCATTGATTTCATTCACATTAATTTTTCTCGTAAACCAAACATCATCTTCCGTTATAATGAAATAATCTGAAGCTTCTTTTACTGAATTGATCCACAGTTGAGTAGGGATTTTAAAACCATTTATATCTTTTCCTGACTTTAAATTTTCTTTAATTGCTTCTTCCTTTTCTGTATAATTTTCAGATTTTATAATTTTAATGGATGGATACTTTAATTTAATTTTATTTAGATATTTTTCAGGAGTTCCATCATCTAATACTTTAACTAAATAAGTACCCATTACAAATTTTTGGATACTGGCTAAACATCTGTCCAAATAAAAGGGGCGGTTAAAAGATTTAATTAAAATATCCATAGTTTAAAGTTTGGAATAAATTTTACAAATGAGATTAAAAGTATTTTTATTTAGGGAAGATAGAAAATAAAGTAAATAATCTAAAGATATAGGATAATACTTACGATATTTTTTTACTAAAAATTTTAATTGGTTTGCATCTTTTCTGTAAAAACAAATTTTCATGGCATATAACAAATCTTTTTTATTAATTGGGCAATGAATATCTTCTATATTAATAAATGATTGTGGATTAAACGCATCATAACTGTCTTTACCATTACTGAGCCTTTCTTTATAAAATTCACGGGCTTTATTGATAAACAACCATTGCACTAGTCTGTTTTTGGTTTTAGAAAGTGAATGATTGGTTTGTCTGTATGATATTAAGATATCAGGTAGATTTACAATTTTTTTACCTTCTGAAAATAACCGTAAAATGAGATCATAGTCTTCCGAATAAATCAATTTTTCTCGATAAAAAACTTTTTCGTTTCTAAAAAGTATAGAAGAATGATAGAATAAATTGTTTTTGAGAATATTTCTTTTTAGTTCATGATAATCGGTTAAAGCTATAAAATTATTACAAATAGTATTGTTTTCATCAATTATATGAGCACTGCTTCCTATTAAAAATACATCCGGATTATTCTCCAGAAATTCAACTTGTTTTTCCAATCGATTGGGTAATGCAAGATCATCAGCATCTAATATGGCCAAATATTTACCTTTAGCATTCTCAATTCCGATATTACGGGATTTTATAACAAATAAGTTTTTATCGTTGTTAATAAGCTTGATTCGGGAATCTCTTTTACATAATTCTTCTACAATTGATTGAGTTCTATCGGATGAGCCATCATTAATAACCAGCAATTCAAAATTAGAATACGTTTGATTGATTACCGATTCAATTGATGCAGATATATGTTTTTCTGCATTGTAAGCAGCCATAATAACCGATACCAAGGGAGTCATAAGTAAGATATATAAATACAAAAGTAAAATATTTTTAATTAAACCGTGTATATCAGCTTTTTTTAAGATAAAAAATTTTAGAAAGTGAGTCTTACGTCAACTTATAGGTATCCGCAACGAAAAATGTATAGGAGTAATTAAAAATATAAATAAAATTCTATTAAGATATTTATAATTAATTTGAGTTAAATTCAAAGAAAATTTTTAATTTAGCAAAAAATTTAGGGCGTTCATATATAGTAGAGATTCTGATAATTAAAGCTCAGGTTTTTATAACAGTATGTAGAGCACCTGAATATAACTTTTTTAGTTTAGTGTTTTAATTAATTCAGAAAAAAATAAATAGATCATGGTACAAATTCTTTTTAAGATGGTGTTAGTTATTATGGATTACATAATGTCAATGTTAAGTTAATTAGAAAATTATATACATGTGAAAAAGTTCAGTTAATGTAAATTAACTGAACTTTTTAATTATTTTTAATAAGTAATCAAATTATGAAAAAATTACTAGGAAGGTTAATGCTGTTCGTTATGGGATGGAGATTTAAAAATGAAGTACCTGTTAATGAATTAAGAAAATGCGTATTAATTTGTGCACCTCATACCTCTAATTGGGATTTATATTATTGTTTAGCCAGTTTTTGGTGTTTAAAAATTCCTTATAAAGTAATGATTAAAGATGCTTATACCAAACCTTGGTATGGATTCTTTTTCAAAGCACTCGGATGTTTAGGAGTCGATCGAAGTCAATGGAATAATTTGGTTCAGTATTCATCGGAACTAATTAAAAATTCAGATTCGATGGCTTTAATAAATACTCCGGAAGCCACACGCTCCCGTGCCTTACAATGGAAAAAAGGTTTTTACTATATAGCTAAGCAAGCGAATGTTCCTATTGCTCTAGCCTATGCCGATTATAAAAATAAAGTAACCGGTGTTTCCAAATTAATTTATATCGGCAATCAAACGATTGAAGAGATATTTGATCAAATAGAAGATTTTTATAAACCGGAAATGGCTAAATTTCCTGAAAACTATAATCCTAAAATTTATTAAATTGGATTATCTAAATTTCTAGACATTAAAAATATTTTTTTGACTTCTTTTATTGCGGAACAAGTCGGCAAATTTCAGATTTTATTTGTAAAAATCAGATTTCCGGCAAGAATATTCTGTTAATAATTATTGCCTGTAATTTTGATCGATATATAACATATATCAACGTTATGAATGATCGTAATAAGACTCATGATCTGGATAATTGCACCGCATTAAAAGTCATTGATTTCTATGTCCTTCTGCATTATATAGAAGAACCTTTTAGTGATTTTGTCCAGCAAATCTATTTGATGTATAAAAAAAATAACTTAAATTTAGCTTCCATCAATAATTAACAGAGCATAATTGTTGATAGCAATGGGTTATATGATTGTCTGAACGATAGATTCAAACAATATATAAAATATATAAATTTAATTACATGTTTGATCTTGAGGACAAACTTTATACAATTCAAAATTTAAAATGAAAGTAGCATCTTTACTGTTTATATAATTGGATTCTCTACCGTATGCCAATCGAGAAGGCACGATAATTAAACCTTGTAATACGTGGTAAAGGTCATTTTTAGATTTATTAGTTGGCTTGAAATTCTTTAAACCGTCAACAATACCTTTAATTACATAATAGTTTTCACTTTGAATCGTATCGTTTTTGGGCTTTTTATAAAAGAAAGGGTCTTCTTGTGCAACCCCTGAATTATCAATTGTGCTTGATGAAGTATTTAAGGTTGAATATCCATTACCTCCTTCGGTAGCAACAAAATATTTTAAAGAATAATGAATAAGTATATTATTTTTACCGTCAGCTATATTGGATGTGTTTATACCCTGATCTGCCTTTGGATTTTTAACTACCCAGTACCCTAAAGGAGATTTTATTGCATTTTTGCTCAAAGGCTCTTTATTAGTTGGAGTAACCGTATCAGAAAATTTGGTTACTTTCCCAAGATCATCAAAATAATAGTTATTTAAAAAATTAACAATAGCCATATCATCTGCTGTATTTTGCTCATCAACGGATAAGGTTGAGGCGTTATTATCATCGCTACCACACGAAACAAAAAATAAAAGTGATAATATACAGGCGGTTAAAAGGGATTTTTTAATCATGTAAATAAAATATGTTAATTTAGTTGCTAATTTACAATTAAATTTAATTTTAAAGACCAATTTTTTCAACCAATGAGAATAGATAAATTTTTATGGTGTGTGCGTTTTTATAAAACGCGGGCAATTGCTACCGAAGAATGTAAGAAAAACCGTGTATTTTTAGATGATGCTCCCTTGAAACCTTCAAAAGAAATATTAGTTGGTGAAACGTATAAAATTAGAAAAAATCAGATTGACTATACGATCCAAGTTATACAAATTCCTCCCAATCGGGTAGGAGCAAAATTGGTTCCTTTATATATAAAAGATCTGACAGATCCTGAGCAGATTGAAATGATGAAATCAAGAACACAAACGCAAAACTACTACAGGCAAAAAGGATTAGGCAGGCCCACCAAAAAGGATAGGAGAGAATTAGACGATTATACTCTGGAATGGGAAGATGAATAAATACACTAAATGTTTAATAATTAGTATTTTTTAGAACGGCTATAATTTCATTGCTTATTTCTTCCGGAGTTTTTTGGTTAACCGCTATCTTATAAGCAGCCGACTCATAAAATGTTGAACGTTCAAATAAATGCTTGGCAATAAATTCCGGTAAAGATTTTTCTTCTAAATGCGCAATAAGAGGGCGGTGTTCTTTTTCATTACTTAACCTTTTTGCTAATTCCGAAGCATTCATTTTTAAATAGAACGAGAAGCTTTTTTCTTTAATTTTATCCATGTTACGATGATAAATAGGAGTACCTCCTCCTAAACTCAACACTATATTGTCACCGTTCAATAATTCATTCAGATAAAAATTTTCTTTTTTACGAAAATAAATTTCTCCATGGATTGAAAAAATTTCTTGAATAGACTTATTTTCTTGAGCAGAAATATACTCATCTAAATCAATAAAGGTTATGTTGAGAGATTTCGCAAGATATTTGCCAACAGTAGATTTACCACTTCCCATATAACCCAATAAAGAAATTATCATACAATCAGATTTTTTTACAAATATCATATTTTTTTATCAAATATATTTGCATACCCAAAAAAAGTCATTATATTTGCACTCGCTAAACGAAAATGCTTAGCAAACACTAAATAAAGACCTGGTAGCTCAGTTGGTAGAGCACAACACTTTTAATGTTGGGGTCCTGGGTTCGAGCCCCAGCCAGGTCACAATCTATTCAAAGAATAGATTAAATATACATTTAGGGAGACCTGGTAGCTCAGTTGGTAGAGCACAACACTTTTAATGTTGGGGTCCTGGGTTCGAGCCCCAGCCAGGTCACATTTTGAAAATTCGCGCTTGAGATTCTCAAGCTTTTCTTGTTTATGACTCCGTAGCTCAGTTGGTAGAGCAATTGACTCTTAATCAATGGGTCGAGAGTTCGAGCCTCTCCGGGGTCACTTAAAAATCAATGAGTTACAAATTTTTTGTAGCTCTTTTTATTTCGCGTACGTAAACAAACTAGAAACAACAACAGAAAAAAGTTCGACTTCAGTGTTAGTATTTATTTTATTCATTTATACTATTTCAATATTTCTTTAAATTACGGCTATTAGTTATTAAAAATACTGTTGGAAAATACTGTTGGAAGTTTTTGTGCAAAAATTTTTGTCTTACTATTATCTAAAAATTTAACTTTATATTGTAAAATTTATTGTTTGAATTATCTTCTGGTTTCTTGATCTAATAATTTAAGTAGGGTGGGAATTCTATAATTACCATGCATATTTTGAACACATTGAGAAGCTTCATTAAGTGAAATTCCGACAGAACTAATATATAAGGGCTTTTTACTTTCTCCTCTTGTTATTTCCTGAACAATAGATTTGCCGGTAGAAAAAGGATTTTTAGCTACCCCTATAATTGGAATTTTCTCGTCCAATGCATTAAATAAGTATTTACCCAAGCCCGGTCGATGGGTGTCATCTAAATATACAAAGCCGTCAACTATAATCTGACTCATATCTTTTAAATTTATTTGCTTCAATAACTCTAAAATACAAGGAAGCTCTCTTTTATAAAACATTCCCGATTCATATTCAGATACTTCATAAATATATGTAGTAATTAAATCATTAGGAATGGGTTGATCCCAGTTTTTAAATAGTATACCCACAACTTTTGCTCGGTTCGGATAGTAATAAACATCAATAGCAAGTTTCATTTTTATTTAATATTAATTTATTTTAAAAGTAATTCCTTATTGTCTTATTAAACAGAAATTTTCAAATTAAATTTTAAGATTAACGACTAATCCTCTTTTTAACGGTGGTTAATTACGGAATGTATAGTTAAGAGTACTTAAATCCTTAAAAAATTTATCTGTTGTCATAATTTTTTTAAAGAAAAATTTTTAAAAATATGTTGGTGTCTGTATTGTGTTTAGTTAAAATTGATATAGTAATTAGATGTCATTTAATATAATGGACCCTATAAGAAATAAGTAATTGTATTATTCAAATTAAAAAATAATTTAATTATTTATACTTATAAATTTTCACACATGTATTAATTATCTTAAATTAGCCTAAATTTAAAAAATAATACTAATATGAAAAAAAATCTACTTTATGTTTTATTATGGTGTATGTTATCAACACCTTTATGGGTACAGGGATCTGTATTGGAAAACGAAAAAAATGTGCATGGAAAATTTGTTTCAACTTCTACTACAAATTATGATCCCATGGATTTACTTGGAATATTGAATTTATTAATGCAATATTCAGAAGATTCACATGTTTGGAATTATGAGGCAGTAGGGTTAACCTTGGAAGATTTAGTTAAAGCAATTCCTTGTAATCCAGAAGCTATTTTAAATAAAATACCCGGAATGTTTACATGGAAAGAAAAAGATGGTTATCAGGTTTTGACAAAAATACTTTACAATGGTAAATTAAAAGGAACTAAGAATAAACTTCACGAAAAATTTGATGGAAAATTTTTTAAAAATTTAGAATCCATAAGTTTTGACTCAAATAACTTTCATAAAATTGATGTTTCCAAAAATTTAAATTTAGTTGAGTTAGTTTGTTCAAGTAATTGGTTACAAGGTTTAGATGTATCCAATAATATAAATTTAAAAAAATTAGAATGTTTTAATAACCACGATCTTAAATCTTTAGATGTATCAAAAAATGTTAATTTAATTGAACTATATTGTTGGTCATGTTCCTTATCAAAATTGGATGTGTCAAATCTTAATAAATTAGAAAAATTAAGTTGTGATTATAATAATTTAAAAGTTTTAGATTTATCTAATAATCCTAATTTAAACAATTTGGGCTGTGCGTATAATAAATTATCCACTCTAGAATTTTCTAATAATCCAAATTTGGAGTATTTATATTGTTATAATAATAATTTAACTTCATTAAATGTGTCAAATAATCCTAAATTATTACAATTATATTGCCATGACAATAAATTAACTTCTTTAGATGTTTCTAATAAACCTAAGTTAGGTAGGTTATTTTCTGCAAATAACCAAATAACCACATTGAATATTTCAAATACGCCCAACTTAGTAACCGTCAGTTTATTTAATAATCAATTAACATCTATAGATGTATCAACAACAAGTACCACCCAAAATATGTATTTGTTAGAGTGTCACCATAATCAGTTAAAATTTTCAACAATAAAAGGTAAAGACTTCAGAACAGTAAAAAATTTTAAATTAAATCCTCAAGAAATTATAAAAGGAGGTACAAAAGGTTTTGTTGAAATAATAAATCTATCTTCAGAATATGATATTAATAATACAGTAACCACTTATACCTGGTATGATAAAGCTACTAATCAAGAAGTAAGTATGTATAAGCTAAGAGGATTATTTATTGCCGGGCCTTCTAATATAGGTAAAACGTTGATATGCAAAATGAAAAATGAGTTATTTCCTTCTTTAGAGTTAGAATATGAAGTAAGTATATCCAATTCAATCAATTATGAGGGGACGCCAGACTCAACGATTCCTTCAGAATTTAAATTAACGGGACCGGATGCTAATTTAGCAGATTTAATTCAAGTTTATCCTAATCCGATTATAGATGTATTAAAAATAAATTCTACAATTAAAATACATTCATTAAGTGTTTATAACTTTTCTGGTAAAGAAGTTAAGAGATTTCCATCTTTTACCCATAATGCTGTGAATTTGCAAGATATATCAACGGGAACCTATTTGTTGGCCTTTAAAACAGATCAGGGCATTATTTCTAAAATAATTATAAAAAATTAATAAGAAACATAATAGATAATTAAAATTTAAACCTGCCGATGTGCAGGTTTTTTGGTTTAAATAAGGTAAGGATAATAAAGAAACTGAAATGAAGTGATTTAATAATATTATTTTTACTGAAATTAAAATTTTTTAGATTAAAAAGACATTTGATATAAGAATAGTTAAATCAAATCCTTATAATGATAATTTTATAATTTATTAACTAAAACCATGTAATAGTTTTTCAAACATAAGCTTAAATTAAAGGAATTATATTTTTCTAAAATTATTGAAATAATAATGTTGGTCTGGTACTCTTTTCGACATTTATATATTTTAATTAAAAATCGAACAAGTGAAATAATCCAATAAATAATAAAAAAACCTGCTATTTAGCAGGTTTTTTATGTTAAAAATAGTTGATGTGATATTGGAAAGTGACAAATTTTTTTAATTGAAACTAGAGGGTAAAATAATTCATAAAATAAATATTTATTTTTAAATAAGGTTAAAATAAAAATAAATATACTAAATTAGCATAATTAATCTAAAATAATCTAAAATGTTATGAAAAAAAATCTATTTTTTATTTTATTATGGTGTTTTATAACTACGCCCATATTCGCAACAGTTGATATTTCAAAACAAGAAAATTACTTGAGAGAACATTTTGTAATATCCACAACCACCAATTACGACGCGATGGATGTATATGGAATATTGAATTTTTTTATGCAATATTCGGAAAATGAAAAAAAATGGAATTATGAACTGGCGGGGTTAACCTGGGAAGAAATGGCTAAGGCTATTAATGGTAATCCGGAGGTTATTTTTAGAAAATTATCCGGAAGATTAGGATGGAAAGTTACCAATAGTTTTAAAGTTTTAACTCGAATTAACTTAAATTACAAAAATTATAATGGAGTTTTTAATGGAAGTTATTTTAAGAACTTAGAAACATTATATTGTACTGGCAATCGATTAATAACTATAGATGTAACTAAAAATGTTAATTTGAAGGGGTTGTATTGTAATTCGAACCAATTAACAACTATAGACGTATCCAAAAATATTAATTTAACTTATTTAAATTGTTCATCCAATCGGTTAACCACATTGGATATATCTAAAAACGTTAATTTGAAGGAATTATATGGTTATTCCAATAAGCTAAAAGCCTTGGATGTATCTAAAAATGTTAATTTAATGCTTTTAAATATTTATTCAAATCAACTAACCACCTTGGATGTATCTAAAAATGTTAATTTGTTTGTTATAAAGTGTTTTTCGAATCAATTGAAAACCTTGGATGTCTCTAAAAATCTTGATTTATATAGTTTAAATTGTAATTCCAATCAATTAACAACCTTAGAAGTTTCTAAAAATAGTAATCTGACATTTTTAGATTGTTATTCGAATCAATTAAAAACCTTGGATGTATCTAAAAATGTTAATTTAAAAGAATTATATTGTTATTCCAATCAGTTAACAACTTTGGATGTATCTAAAAATGTTAATTTAATAACATTAAATTGTAATTTGAATCAATTAACAACCTTAGATGTATCTAAAAATGTTAATTTGACAACATTAAATTGTTATTCCAATCAATTAACAACCTTGGATGCCTCTAAAAATTTTAATTTAAAATACTTTTATTTTAGTGATAATAAGATAGCTCAATTGCTTATTCCGAAAGTTCATAAAATAAGTGAATTAACTGGTGATCATAACAATCTAAAGCTATCCACTTTAAAAGGGAATTTTCTTACGATTAAATCTTTAAAATTAAGCCCGCAAGCAACGCTTCAAGGTGGGGCTAAAGGTATTTTTGAAGTGTTGGATATATCATCAGAATATACTATTGATGGAAAATATACTACTTATACCTGGTATGATAAAACAACTCAACAAGAAGTCGGCGCCTATGCACTAAAAGGTAAATTTTATGCCGGTCCGGAAAATGCAGGCAAAACTTTGATCTGTAAGATGAAAAATGAATTATTTCCAAACTTTGTTTTAGAATATGAAGTAAAGATAAAAAATACCGTATCATTTGCATCAAGAAATATAAAAGAAAACATACCGGAAGGTTTTGTATGGGTAGATACTCAAAAAAATGAAACAGAATCAATACATTTATTTCCTAATCCGGTAATAGATATATTAAAAATAAATATTACAGCAAAGGTAACATCAGCAAGTGTTTACAATTATGCAGGAAAAGAAGTTAAAAGATATCCAAGGATAATAAATAATGAATTGGATTTACAAGATTTATCTGCGGGAATTTATATTGTAAATCTTACAACCGATCAGGGAATACTTTCTAAGAAAATCATAAAAAAATAATTTAAAAATTAAAAGAGTGAAAACCTGCTATACAGCAGGTTTTTTTTATTGAAAATAAATTATAGAATAAAAATTAAAATATTTATTTTCAAACAAGGTTAAAATAAAAATAAATATATTATATTAGCATACATAAATAATAAATAAAAAAATGTTATGAAAAAAAATCTACTTTTTATTTTATTGTGGTGTTTTATAACCACACCAATGTTGGCAACAGTTGATATTTCTAAACAAGAAAATTACTTGAGAGAACATTTTGTAATATCCACAACCACCAATTACGACGCGATGGATGTATATGGAATATTGAATTTTTTTATGCAATATTCGGAAAATAAACAAAAATGGAATTATGAACTGGCGGGATTAACCTGGGAAGAAATGGCTAAGGCTATTAATGGTAATCCGGAGGTTATTTTTACAAAATTATCCGGAGTATTTACATGGAAAACTAGTAATAATTTTAAAGTTTTAACTAAATTAAATATAGGCGCCAAATACTTTAATGGAGTTTTTGATGGAAGATATTTTAAGAATTTAGAATATTTAGATTGTGATGGGGATTACTTAACATCCTTGGATGTATCTAAAAATGTTAATCTAACAGAATTATATTGTGATAGAAATCAATTAAAAACTTTGGATGTATCTAAAAATGTTAATCTAATAAATTTAAATTGTAGTTTTAATCCGTTAACATTCTTGGATATATCTAAAAATGTTAATTTGAAACAATTAAAATGTTACTACAATAAGCTAAAAGCTTTGGATGTATCTAAAAATATTAATTTAACATATTTAAATTGTTATATGAATCAATTAACAACTATAGATGTGTCTAAAAATGTTAATTTAACATATTTAGGTTGTTTTTATAATCAATTAACTACTTTGGATGTATCAAAAAATGTTAATTTAAATGATTTATTTTGTTATTCAAATCAATTAACAGCCTTGGATGTATCAAAAAATGTTAATTTAAAAAATTTACGTTGTTTTGAAAATCAATTAACAGTCTTGGATGTCTCTAAAAATGTTAATCTAACAGAATTATATTGTTATAGAAATCAATTAACAGTCTTGGATGTCTCTAAAAATGTTAATCTAACAGAATTATATTGTTATAGAAATCAATTAACAACTTTAGATGTATCTAAAAATGTTAATTTAAAATACTTTTATTTTAATGATAATAAGGTATCTCAATTGCTAGTTCCGAAAGTTCATAAGATAAGTGAATTAACTGGGTATTATAACAATTTAAAGCTATCCACTTTAAAAGGTAATTTTCTTACAATTAAATATTTAAAATTAAACCCACAAGCAACGCTTCAAGGAGGAGATAAAGGGATTTTTGAATTGATAGATTTATCATCAGAATATAGTATTGATGGAAAATATACGACCTATACCTGGTATGATAAAACAACTCAACAAGAAGTCGGCGTCTATGCACTAAAAGGTAAATTTTATGCCGGCCCGGAAAATGCAGGCAAAACTTTGATCTGTAAAATGAAAAATGAATTAATTCCAAACTTTGTTTTAGAATATGAAGTAAAGATAAAAAATACCGTATCATTTGCATCAAGAAATATAAATGAAAATATACCGGAAGGATTTGTATGGGTAGGTCCTCAAAAAAATGAAACAGAATCAATACAACTATTTCCTAATCCGGTAATAGATATATTAAAAATAAATACTGCAGCTAAGGTAACATCAGCAAATGTTTACAATTATTCAGGAAAAGAAGTTAAAAGATATCCAAGGATAATAAATAATGAATTGGATTTACAAGATTTACCTGCGGGAATTTATATCGTGAATCTTACAACCGATCAAGGAATAGTTACTAAGAAAATTATTAAAAAATAATTTAAAAATTAAAAGAGTGAAAACCTGCTATACAGCAGGTTTTTTTTATTGAAAATAAATTATAGAATAAAAATTAAAATATTTATTTTCAAACAAGGTTAAAATAAAATAAATATATTATATTAGCATACATAAGTAATAAATAAAAAAATGTTATGAAAAAAAATCTACTTTTTATTTTATTGTGGTGTTTTATAGCAACACCACTTTTGGCAACCGTTGATATTTCTAAACAAGAAAATTACTTAAAAGAACATTTTGTAGCATCCACCACCACTAATTATGACGCGATGGATGTATATGGAATATTGAATTTTTTTATGCAATATTCGGAAAATAAACAAAAATGGAATTATGAACTGGCGGGGTTAACCTGGGAAGAAATGACTAAGGCTATCAATGGTAATCCGGAGATTATTTTTACAAAATTATCCGGGGCATTTACATGGAAAACTACTAATAATAATTTTAAAGTTTTAACTAAATTAGATATAGGCGCCTATAACTTTAATGGAGTTTTTGATGGGAGATATTTTAAGAATTTAGAATATTTAGATTGTGCTGGAGATTACTTAACAGCTTTGGATGTATCTAAAAATGTTAATCTAACAGAATTATATTGTGATAGAAATCAATTAAAAACTTTGGATGTATCTAAAAATGTTAATCTAATAAATTTAAATTGTAGTTTTAATCCAATAACATTCTTGGATATATCTAAAAATGTTAATTTGAAACAATTAAAATGTTACTACAATAAGCTAAAGGCTTTGGATGTTTCTAAAAATGTTAATTTAACATTATTAAATTGTGAATCCAATCAATTAATAGTATTGGATGTATCTAAAAATGTTAATTTAACAGATTTACGTTGTTTTTATAATCAATTAACAACCTTGGATGTATCTAAAAATGTTAATTTAACAGATTTACGTTGTTTTTATAATCAATTAACAACCTTGGATGTCTCTAAAAATGTTAATTTAACATATTTAATTTGTTTTAAAAATCAATTAACAACTATAGATATATCTAAAAGTATTAATTTAACATATTTAAGTTGTTCTAATAATAAACTAACAACCTTGGGTATCTCTAAAAATGTTAATTTGAAAGATCTAGATTGTTCTTATAATCAATTAACAACGTTGGATGTCTCTAAAAATGTTAATTTGAAAGAATTATATTGTAATTATAATCTATTAACAACTTTAGATGTATCTAAAAATGTTAATTTAAAATACTTTTATTTTAATGATAATAAGGTATCTCAATTGCTAGTTCCGAAAGTTCATAAGATAAGTGAATTAACTGGGTATTATAACAATTTAAAGCTATCCACTTTAAAAGGTAATTTTCTTACAATTAAATATTTAAAATTAAACCCACAAGCAACGCTTCAAGGAGGAGATAAAGGGATTTTTGAATTGATAGATTTATCATCAGAATATAGTATTGATGGAAAATATACGACCTATACCTGGTATGATAAAACAACTCAACAAGAAGTCGGCGTCTATGCACTAAAAGGTAAATTTTATGCCGGCCCGGAAAATGCAGGCAAAACTTTGATTTGTAAAATGAAAAATGAATTAATTCCAAATTTTGTTTTAGAATATGAAGTAAAGATAAAAAATACTGTATCATTTGCTTCAAGAAATATAAATGAAAATATACCGGAAGGATTTGTATGGGTAGGTCCTCAAAAAAATGAAACAGAATCAATACAATTATTTCCTAATCCGGTAATAGATATATTAAAAATAAATACTGCAGCTAAGGTAACATCAGCAAATGTTTACAATTATGCAGGAAAAGAAGTTAAAAGGTATCCAAGGATAATAAATAATGAATTGGATTTACAAGATTTACCTGCAGGAATTTATATCGTGAATCTTGCAACCGATCAAGGTATAGTTACTAAGAAAATTATTAAAAAATAATTTAAAAATTAAAAGAGTGAAAACCTGCTATACAGCAGGTTTTTTTTATATAAATTAAATTTAACAAATTAGTTAGATTTTTAAAAGTATTTTTTTTAATATATCTAATATTTTTAACTAATCTTATCGATAATTATCAATTAGAATTTACCGTTTTTATTTTTATGCTCAGCATTCGCAGGTATGGTTTCCACAATATCCCAATGTTCAGCAATTTTACCATTTTCAATTCTGAATAAATCATAGAAAGAAGTGGGTTTATTGGCCATAACGCCTTCAGAAACTACTAATACATAATTTCCTTCTCCTAAAATTTTGTGAATTTGAGTATATTTGAAAGTAAGTCCCATTTTATTCAATTTCTCTAAGCCGGCTTTTAATCCGTCTAACCCGTCACCAATGAGTGGGTGGTGTTGAATGTAATTATTTCCGTTAAAATAATTTTCTAAGTTGGAAGGATTTTTACCCATCAAGACATCCGTAACAAAACCTTCGGCTACCGCTTTGTTTGCTTTCAATCCGGCCTCATCGGTTTCTTTAATAGTAGTATCCCCATCTATTAACGTATGTCCGCTTGGATTCTTCGGTTGTTCAGCTTGTAAATTGTCCCAATGTTCTACAATTAATCCGTTTTCAAAACGGAAAATATCAAATCCAACGGTTGGAGTTTTATACCCATATTCCGTTTGGGCAACAACATAATCCCCGTCACTTAACATACGTACAATGTTAACACTCGGTTTAGAAGCTGATAAACTTTTCACAAGGGTCTTAAAACCTTCAACGCCGTCAGCTGCTCCCAAATTGTGTTGAATATACTTATTTGGATTAATGTATTTCAACGGTGCTTCATTTCCTGTGCTAAATGAAGAAAGTAACTCCCTAACTTTTTCTTTATTAGAGGGTTCTTCGTTTTCCGCGGTATGATCTTCTACCTTTTCAGTGTTCGTTTGATCCGTAGCTTCAACAGGTTCTTTTTTAGTTTGGTTGCAAGAAACTGCTAACAAAGCTATTCCGACTACCGCTGCTAGATAACTTATTTTTTTCATATTATTATAAATTAATTATTTATTATTCATCAATTCACTTATAGGTATTTTTAATTTTTATGTTTATAAAAACAGGCGTATTCAGTGTAATTCAACTGTTGTAAGAATTTTATTCGTGTAAAGGTAAGTGTGGATTTTATGAGTGTAATGATAAAAAGTATGCCAAAGCTGATAAATTTAAGACAGGTGTTGCTTTTTAAAATCGATAGGGCTAATACCTACCCACTTTCTAAAAAATTTGCTGAAATTGGTGGGTTCGTCAAATCCCAGTTCAAAAGAAATTTCCTTTATATTGAGTTCACTGTAAACCAAAAGTCTTTTTGCTTCTAATAAAATTCGTTCATCAATATATTCTTTGGGACTTTTACCGACAGTGTTTTTAAGAGCTTTTGATAAAGCTTTGGGCGATATACCCAAACCGGAGACATAATCATTTACTTTTCGCAGGATCTTGTAATTTTTTTCTACTGCGAGTGAAAACTCTAAAGTAACAGAATAACACGAAGAAGAAAGAATATTTAACGAATGACTAGTAATTTTTTTTGAATAAATTAGAAAACTACTCAGTAAATGATGTAAAACATCGGGAATATAAGGATCTTGTTCAGGAGAATAGATTTTTTTCATCAATTCCCAAATTGAATCTAAATATTCATGCGTTTCAATAGGAATATTTTTGGTAAAAGGGTTGAAAAGCTCCGATTGCTTAATCAAGCGCCTTTCGTATTCATTACGAATATAAAAATCATCAGTAAACAAAATAATTTCACCCGTATAGGTAGATTCCACATCAAAAGATAAAACTTGATCTTTGCCGATAAATAAAATTTGTCCTTCCCTGACTTCAATCGGACTAAAATCTACTTTTTGAATTGTTTTACCGCTTGTAATCCGTATAATTTGATAAAAATTTGTTCTATGCGGCTTACTGGTTATAGAACATGCCCTTTGATTCATCTGAGTCAAATTTTTTATTTCGAAACCAAAAGGTAAAAGTTCATTAAAGGTGTAAGATTTCAAAAGAAAATTTTATACAAAGATAAAAAAATCGAAGTCATATAAACAATGCATTATTTTATACACATTTTTATGATACTGTTTATGCTTTTGCATAAAAATATCTCTGTTTCGAAAAACTAATTGATTATTTTTTATAATTTAAAAATCGTTTACGTAACCATTCTCGAATCGGCATATCATAAAATTTCATGGACAAATAAGCAACAATGATGGAAATTAAAACTACCAGCAATCCATATTGCCATGATTGCTCCAATGAAAGTTGATGATTGGCAATGTAAGCCATATAAATATTAATAAATGGAAAATGGGTAATATAAATAGGGTAGGAGATGTCTCCCAAAAATTTACATACTGTCATGGCTTTCGGATCCTTTATTTTTCCTCCTGCGCCCAGCCATATAATCAGAGGAAAGAAAATCATTAAACATATACACTCATACCAGCGATTCCATAGGTTATTTTCACCTCCTAAATGAGGTACGGATAAAAGTATGATCAACAAAAGAGAAGTTATCAAAAAAGCATGATTAATAAAACGAAGTTTTCCAATCCTGGCTAACAATAATCCGGCTAAAAAAGGAAAAGCTAAACGGGTAAAACCGATTCTTAACTGAATAGGGTCATCAATAGACCATCCCCCAATGATGTCACCTATCGGATTTGTAAACGCATATTGAATCGTAACTCCGGCAGCAACAAGTACCAAAATAGAAAGCATTAATTTGCTGATTCTTCGTAAAATAAGGGCATAAATGATATTGGCTATATATTCAAGAAATAAGGACCAGGCAGGACCGTTCAGCGGATACATTTCATTCCACCCGCGAATGTCTAAACCTTTGCCCACAGGAATTAAAAACATGCCGATAATCATCAATAGAACTAATTTCAAAAGAGAAACATCAGAAGTAGCTTTCCATCCCAATGAAGGAGCATCCTGGAAATAATATAATAAAGCTCCTAAAAGCATTCCGGCAATAATCATAGGATGAAGACGAATGATACGGCGTTTAAAAAAATCTTTTAAAGTCATACTTCCCCAGCGATCATCGTATGCATATCCCAAGACAAATCCGGATAACATAAAGAAAAAATCTACAGCCAAGTATCCATGGTTTATAATTTGTAAGCTATGATCACCGCCCGTATAAATTTCAAGAACATGGAATAAAACTACCATAATAGCAGCAACTCCTCGTAAACCGTCAAGAATTACATAATGTGGCTTGGAAGCTTTTAAATCCGTTATATTTTTCATTATTAGAAGATATTGATTTCTTATTTGGATAACAAAAGTAAACTAATGATTAGTTGAACTATTGAAATATATTCTATTATTATTGTCTTATATTTGTATACAAATAATGCGTAATATTAGTAAGTGTATAAAAATATCAAATACATTCACTTGCCAACATTTGAAAATCAATCTTTTCGATTTGATCATGTAAAAATATATTGGAATGAACAGGTAACTTTCCATGAACAAAAAACATGGGAATTATCCTACATAATAACCGGCAGTGGAACCAGAAAAATGGGGGATCGGCTCGAACCCTTTCAACGCAACGAAATCGTTCTTATCCCCCCTCATATCCCTCATTGTTGGCTTTTTGAAGAATCTGATTATGATGCGGAAGGTAAGATTGAGAACATAACCCTTACATTTTCTGATCGATTTCTTGATAATTGTAAATTAACTTTTAACGAATTGCACCCATACATCCAAAAAATACAAAATTATAAACAAGCAATATCATTTATAGGAGCTCATCTGGCGAAACTTCAAAAAATTTTGAAACAGATGATTGATCAATCGGAGATTGAAAGGATTTCATCTTTCATTCAAATATTAACATTACTAGGTAATTCCGATCATAGGATTTTAGCAGGTAACCGAATAGAGGAAGATAAACAAATCCTTCGGTTGCAAAAAATACAGCTTTATATAATGAACAATTATCAAAATACCATCACTTTAGAAGAAATGTCCCAATTAGTGAATATGAATAAATCGTCATTTTGTATTTTCTTTAAAAAGATGATGGGTAAATCTTTGATGACTTACTTAAATGAATTTAGAGTGGAATCTTCCTGTCAAATGATTCAAAAAACCAATATGACCATTGCTGAAGTATGTTATTATTCAGGTTTCAAGGATGTGCCTTATTACAATAGAATTTTTAAGAAAATTAAAAATTGCACACCCAATGAATATAGAAAAAGATTTTTTCTAACGGGAAGGTAATAACTGTCGAAAAATTAGACTAAAAAAATTACTTATCTAAGTATGGAAAAATTTAAAATTACCTTAGAGGTGAAATACTAATATTAGTATATTTGCAAAGCTAAAAATAAACAACTTTTAAACTCACGTGGTGGAATTGGTAGACACGCCATCTTGAGGGGGTGGTGTCCATAGGATGTGCCGGTTCGAATCCGGTCGTGAGTACTTTCTTCAAATTAATAAAATAAATTTTACCTTTTTTTGCAATATATTGCTAAGTAAATTTATTTTTAAAATACCCATTCATAGCTTAATTTCAACAATTGTAAACAAGTATTCAATTTAAAATTAAATTTTATTATAAATTTACGTGAATAAAAATTTGACTTGAAAATGAACGAAGCCCAACTTTGGAGTAAAATTGAACAATTTTTCAAAGAGAAGTTTGCACATGAGGATATTCCCGATTTAAATACGATGATATTTTTAATTGGTTTGCAAGAATTAGGATTAGGATATAAAAAGTATAAAAAAGACGAAAAAATGAACCTGATACATATAGCCGTATGCAAGTTATTGGAACCTTTTGGATATTATAAACTCGATGGATATGATAAAGACAACTGGCCGCATTATAAATTAATTGAAAAGCTGCCCGATTTAAAGCCTAATGAGCAAACTTTGCTTATGAAAAAAGCAATCATCCAATATTTCATGGATGAAAAATTATTGGATATTTAAAATAAAAAAGACAAACTTTCGTCTGTCTTTCTATTCAAAATTATATAAAGTATAAAATATATTAATTAGTTGGATTCAGCTTTTGCATCACGAATCATTTTTTCGTTGGCAGTAATAGAAAATTCAACTCTTCTATTTAAAGCTCTACCGGCTTCAGTGCTGTTATCTCCAATTGGATCCGCTTTACCAAAACCTTTAATGGTGAATCGGCTGGAGCTGATACCATTACTGGATAAATAATTAGCAACACTTTTTGCTCTGTTTTCAGATAAATTTAAATTATATTGATCTGCACCTTTTGCGTCAGTATATCCGAAAATACCAATATTAGTATCCGGGTATTGTTTAAAAACAGATACAATTTTATCTAAATTTTGTTGAGCAGTAGGAGTTAAAGTAGCTTTATCAAAATCAAAACGAATAGCATTTTCATTAAGTACAACTTTAATTCCTTCCCCTACACGTTCAACGGAAGCACCCGGTACACTTTCTTGTATTTGACGTGCTTGTTGATCCATTTTGTGTCCAATTAAACCTCCGGTGGTTCCACCTACGGCAGCACCGATAACGGCTCCTAAAGCAGCATTGTTTTTATTTCCTACATTATTTCCAATTACAGCACCTAAAACACCTCCTGCAACAGCTCCTAAACCGGCACCTTTTTGGGTGTCGTTGGTGTTACAAGACATTAGAATGCTAACAGATAATAAGATTAAAGTTAATCTTGTAAATATTGATTTCATAATTATATATATAGTGTATTTCAAGTTATTTATTTTAATTTACCGGATGATAATTTACTGAAATGATAAGTAATAGTAACCCCGCTGATAACCTGACTTAATTTAAATTCATTTTCAGAAAGAATTTCATATAAATACGTAGTTCCTGTAGTTACTTTTCTTGCTTTATCACCTTCATTAAGCAATTTTAAAACAAGCATGTTTTGCTTATCGATATACCAAGTAAAGTTTTGAGTTAAAGCCGGACAAGTATTGCCTCCCTGCAAAGTAAAATTACCTCTGTTATTATTAGCAATAAAATACCATACACTGTTTTTTAAACATTGGGCATCATATTCATCAAAAGCTTTAACCTTTACCAGGTTTTCAGAATATGAAACGCGGTCAAGATTCCATGTACCTCTTACATCTCTTTGAGAAGATCTGTCAAGAGCAACAGAATTTGAAGAAGAGCAAGAATAAAAAATAAACATGCTCAAAATTCCTAAAATCATTAATTTTTTCATAAAAGAAATTTATTTTAATTCATAATTATTATTAATTAAAAACTTACGTTGAATCAATCGATTAAAAAGTTAGTTTTCCACTTTCAGAACCTTTTTTACACACTAAAGATTTCTTTTGTCCATTGACGATAAAATTTATAAAATTCTGCTGATCAGGAAATTTATCCAATAACAAAGAATTCTTTATAGTGATTGATGAAACCGAATTGATACCCGATACCTCATAATAAATCCAAACTACATTTCCATCCGGATTTTTAGAAGAAAAAGTAAAATTCACAGGAGTATCATCTATACTTATTTTAACGTTATTTTGAAGATATTTATTTAATGCGATATCAAAATCGTTGGAATTAACTTTTTTTCCAATAGTTTGTTCAATATGTTCAAGGTTAACTTTTGAAGAAACTTTTAATGTTTTGCTGCTGGAAACATATTCCACTTTAGTTATCGAAGTAAAAAAATCCGAAGAATAAAAATTATAGAAACCTAAACATATAAAAGATAAAACAAAAAAAAGAATAAACTTTTTCATTATAGGTTGAATTATATTATCACTCATTCTGCAACTGCAAACAAATTTAATGCCAAATAGTTTTAAAAATTTTGTTTAATACTGTATTTATTATAAAAAGCATGGATGTGTCCTACTGCTTCATCAGCAGTATCAACTAGTCGGAACAAACTAAAATCAATTTCCTTAATATATTTATCTTCAAGCATAGACTTTCGCATCCATTCCAATAATCCGGTCCAATAGTCTGTACCAACCAATACAATCGGGAATTTACTTGTTTTTTTTGTTTGAATTAAAGTTAAAGCTTCAAACAACTCATCCATAGTTCCCAAACCGCCGGGCATAACAATAAAACCTTGCGAATATTTGAGAAACATAACTTTCCTGACAAAAAAATAATTGAAATTCATACTTAATTTATGATCAACATACGGATTGCTACCTGTTTCAAAAGGTAATTCAATATTTAAACCAATTGATTTTCCACCTGCAGCCTGTGCTCCTTTATTTCCCGCTTCCATAATTCCGGGTCCTCCTCCCGTAATAATACCAAAACCTATTTTAGTAAGCTTATAAGAAATTTCTTCCGTTAATTGATAATATTTATTATCAGGATTAGTTCGAGCAGAACCGAATATGGATACGCAAGGGCCTATTTTAGTCATTGTTTCAAAACCGTTGGTAAACTCAGCCATAAGTTTAAAAAGCATCCAACTGTCCCGCGTTTTTATTTCATTCCAATTTTTTTGATTAAAATTCTGAGCTATAAACTCTTTATTTTCTGAATTATGCATTTTTTAATATTTAAATTACATGTACAGCAAAATTACTGTTTATTACGATTTCTACATCATAAAATTGTTAATCATTTTATTAAAATTTTACTATTTTCACGAGGAAGTATCAATTTTTTTAGCAAAATATTTTAGATTTTTTAAAATAAGAAAATAATATATCAATTTTTTGATGAAAAAGGGTAGAAAATAAAAAAGGAAACTTAGGGAATGTAACCATATATTATATTATTTTTGTATTTATAATTAAGATAAAATTTGAGTATGGAAAACAACAGATACGAATTAAATAAAAATTTAGCGCAAATGCTGAAAGGAGGAGTCATTATGGATGTTTCCACTCCGCAACAAGCAGAAATAGCTGAAGCAGCAGGAGCTGTTGCAGTAATGGCCTTGGAGAGGATTCCCGCAGATATACGCGCTGTAGGAGGAGTTTCTCGGATGAGTGATCCCAAAATGATTAAAGGAATACAATCGGCAGTAAGTATACCGGTTATGGCTAAAATCAGAATAGGACATTTTGTAGAAGCACAAATACTGGAAGCCTTAGAAATCGATTATATTGATGAAAGCGAAGTTTTAACACCCGCCGATGATACCTATCATGTAAATAAAACCAAATTTAAAGTTCCCTTTGTATGCGGGGCTAAGAATTTAGGTGAAGCCCTGCGAAGAATCCAAGAAGGGGCATCCATGATTCGCTCCAAAGGCGAACCGGGAACTGGTGATGTAGTTCAAGCCGTAAGGCATTTACGCGCAATGAATGAAGCCATACGTAAGATACAAGGTATGCAGGAAGATGAGCTTTTTAATGAGGCAAAGGAGCTTCGAGTGCCTTATGAATTAGTAAAATACGTACACGAAAACGGAAAATTACCGGTAGTTAATTTTGCGGCCGGAGGTGTAGCAACTCCTGCCGATGCGGCATTAATGATGCAATTGGGAGCAGAAGGAGTTTTTGTAGGTTCAGGTATTTTCAAATCCGGTGATCCGATAAAGAGAGCTCAGGCCATTGTTAAAGCAGTTACTAATTTTAACGATCCTACTATTTTATTGGAAGTATCTGAAGACTTAGGAGAAGCGATGGTTGGAATAAATGAAGCTGAAATTGAATTACTAATGGCAGAAAGAGGAAAATAATTTTTTTATAAAAAAACAAACGAATATAAGGTCATTTGGAAAGAGTAAACTTTCCAAATGACTTTTTTAATTCTAAATATAGAGTAATATGAAAATAGGGGTATTAGCAGTACAAGGAGCATTTATAGAGCATATTCGGAAACTACAAGAACTGAAGGTAGAAACCTTTGAAATAAGGCAAAAAAAAGACATGGATCAATCTATGGATGGATTAATCATTCCGGGAGGGGAGAGTACCGCCATTGGTAAACTTTTGAGAGATTTAGACTTACTCGAGATAATCAGAATCAAAATACAAACAGGATTACCGGTATTCGGAACGTGTGCCGGATTAATTTTACTGGCTAAACGGGTAGAAGAAGGTACGGTACATCTGGGAGTTATGGATATTACCGCAAAAAGAAATGCATATGGTCGGCAGTTAGGCAGCTTTTCAATTGATGAAAATTTTGAAGGAATCGGTTCTATTCCCATGACATTTATACGAGCGCCCTATATAACCGAAGTAGGAGAAAATGTTAAAATTTTATCCCGTGTGAACGGTCACATAGTTGCAGCTCAAGAAAAAAACATGCTAGTTACTTCTTTTCATCCCGAATTAACGGAGTCTGCTAAAGTTCATCACTATTTTATAGGAGAATTATGTAAAAAGAAATGATAATTTAATCTTATGACTAAAGATTGATCAATAAACCTAAGAATTAAATTAAGATAACTAATAACTAATACATAAGAAAATTCTTATCTTGTCTGTCTAAAATGAACCTCCAACTATGGACACTTCGAAAACTATAAATTATTCAGGAATTTTTCTGACCTATTATGCCAATAACAATACCAGTTGTTTACATTCCGCTCAAGACCACTGTTTGATCTATATATATTCAGGAAAATTAATCATTGAAGAAAAAGGAAAAAAAGAAAAAGTTTTAAAAGCAGGAACTTGTGCATTTGTACGGAGAAATCATAATATAAAAATGACTAAATTTTATTCCGGAGATCAGCAATATAAAGGAATAACCATGACGTTGAAACGTTCATTTTTAAGAGATTTTTATTATAAAAAGGTAAGTAAAGAGAAACCCGAAGAGGTTAGTCTTCCCAAAGAAAATGTTTTTACTTTACCTTTACGTCCTGAAATTATAAGTCTTTTTCAATCTTTAAATCCCTATTTCGACACAACGCTACAACCTTCTGATGAAATCATTAAATTAAAAGAACAAGAAGCCGTACTGGCATTGTTACACATCAATAAGAATTTTTATTCGATACTATTTGATTTTACAGAACCTTGGAAGATCGATATTTTAGATTTTCTCAATGAAAATTATATGTATGACCTTTCCATGAATGAAATAGCTGCTTATACCGGAAGAAGTTTAGCAACTTTCAAACGAGACTTTGCTAAAATCAGCGATATACCTCCCCAAAAATGGTTAATACGTAAACGACTCGAAGTTGCCTATGAAATGCTGAAAGACAGAAAAAAGTGGAAAGTAAAAGATGTTTGTTGGGAAGTAGGTTTTAAAAATATTTCTCATTTTTATACAGCTTTTAAAAAGTTATACGGATTTTCTCCTTCGGAAGAACTGTAACCGTTCTTCAGAACAAAAAAAATTGATCTTCCCGACAAAAGCCCAATATTGAACTGGCATTAACTTTGTTTATAAATGACTATAAACTTAAAAAATCTTAATTTAAAAAGTTATGAAAGAAAAAGTAATAGTTGTGATGGGGGCTTCTAGTGGAATTGGTGAAGCTACCGTAAGGAAAATTGCCGAAAGGGGAGCTAAATTGGTTATTTCTGCCAGAAGAGAAGAAAAATTAAAAGCAATTAAAGATTCTCTTCCAAATGCTCAAATAGAGTATAAAGTAGCCGATGTTGCCAAATTCGAGGAAGTAAAAGCGGTAGTAGATTTAGCTATAAGCAAGTATGGAAAAATAGATGTTATCTACAATAATGCCGGAACCATGCCTTCATCCTATCTTATAGATTGTAAACTTCAAGATTGGCATGATATGTTGCATGTAAATGTATTGGGCGTTTTACATGGAATAGCCGCGGTTCTTCCTCATTTTGTAAAACAAAAATCCGGTCATATCATCACTACCGATTCCGTTGCAGGACATTATGTATATCCGGGATCTGTAGTATATTGTGCTACTAAATCAGCCATCCGTGCAGTAATGGAGGGACTACGACAAGAGCAAAGAGAAAATAACATAAAATCTTCCATGGTTTCTCCGGGAGCTGTTCGTACAGACCTCTACAAAACAATGAAAGATGAAAAATTACTTGAAGATCAACGTAAAATGCAGGATACAGAAGGTTACGGTTTGAATCCGGAAGATATTGCAGAAGCTGTAGTTTATGCGATAAATACTCCACAACATGTATCTGTAAGTGAAGTTATTGTTCGTCCAACTAAGCAATCTCTCTAATTTATTGTAATAAAAAATTACAGATAAAATATAAAAATTTAATTTTTTAAACTATTTATCCGACAAAAGATTTTAGTTTATTGCAAATTTTCTAAAAATTAAATAAAAATTATTTTTTAGTTAATCATTTGTCGGATAATTAGTTCTATATAAAAGAATTATAGTAGTTCATTATCCAAATTGAAACCTACTAATTTTTACACGCTAAATGAAGTACACACCTATTTGATTTTCAGCAAACAAGCTAATAAATTAATATTAAAAAAATAACTAGTTAATAAATGAATAATTCAGAAATACCTAAAATCAGTGAATTTCCGATCGGAAATGAAAATACAGAATTTCAACAATATTTTTCCGGTAAATCATGGCTGCAACCTCTTACCAACCATAAGGAATTAAATGTTCCCTTATTCAACGTTACATTTGAACCCGGTTGTAGAAACCATTGGCATACGCACTCCGGGGGCCAAATACTAATTGCTGTAGGGGGTGTTGGATTATATCAGGAAGAAGGAAAAAAAGCCATACGAATGAAACCGGGAGATGTCATTGAAATAGACCCTAACGTTAAGCATTGGCACGGTGCAGCACCTAATGAATGGTTTTCTCATTTAGCCATTACCTGTAATCCTCATACCAATGAAAATACTTGGTTGGAACCGGTATCAAACGAAGACTATCATACAGCCTCTGAACAAGCAGTTAATCTGAAATAAATAATAACCTTTATAAAGTAAGTTAAAATCAAATTCAAATGGATTATATTAAATTAAACAACGGAAATGAAATGCCAATCTTAGGGTTTGGAGTCTATCAAATTCCCCCACAAGATTGCGAACGAGTGGTGTTAGAAGCCATAGAGGTGGGGTATCGCTCCATAGATACAGCACAAGCCTATTATAATGAAGAAGAAGTGGGTAAGGCGGTAAAATCCAGTAATATAGATCGCTCTAAATTTTTCATAACCACAAAAATTTGGGTTTCAAATGCAGGATATGAAAGAGCTAAAAAATCATTTGAAGAATCATTGAAAAAATTGCAAACCGAATACGTGGACCTTTTGTTAATACATCAACCTTTTGGAGACTATTACGGTACGTATCGAGCCCTGGAAGAAATGTACAAATCAGGAAAAGCAAAAGCTATCGGGGTGAGTAATTTTTATCCGGATAGGTTTGTAGACCTTTGCGAACATGTAGAAATAAAACCGGCAGTAAATCAGGTTGAAACCCATATTTTTAATCAACAGAAAATAGCTAAAGAAGTAATGAAAGAATACGGCACTCAAATTGAATCCTGGGGTCCGTTCGCAGAAGGAAAAAATAATTTCTTTACGAATGAAACTTTAGTTTCCATCAGTAAAAAATACAATAAAACACCCGCCCAAATTGCACTCAGATTTTTAATACAGCAACAGGTAATTGTAATTCCAAAATCTACACATAAAGAACGCATGATTGAAAATTTTAATGTTTTTGATTTTAAACTTTCAGAGGAGGATATCCATTCGTTAGAATCTTTAGATCAAGAAAAATCCTTGTTCTTTTCACATAATGACCATGAAACCGTACGATTTATTTTAGATTTTAAAAAGAAACATCATCTATCCTAAGAACTTAAGACAATTGATAAGTAAAAATCAAACATATGAATAGAACAGAGATTTGTAAAGATAACTTTAAAAAGCTGTTTAAAGGAAATGCCTTAAATGGAGAAGGTAATGATCCCGAATTGATGGAAATTCTTCAAAAATTTATTTTTGGTCAAGTTTTTACGGTTGGAAAATTAAATATAAAAACCCGAGAATTGATAACTTGTGTAGTTCTTGCCTCGTTGCAGCAACTGCCTCAATTAAAATCTCATGTACATGCCGCATTGAACGTTCAGGTAACACCGATAGAAATAAGAGAAGCTATTTATCAATGTGCCCCGATTATTGGTTTTCCTAAAACCCTAAATGCTATTGCAAGTATGAATGAAGCTTTTACCGAAAATAATATCTCTCTACCTTTAGAAAAACAAAGTATTATAGAAGAGGAAACCAGATTCGAAGAAGGACAAAAAATTCAGATTCCTCTATATGGAAATCATATGAAAGAGTTAATGTCTGCTTTGCCGGATGGTATGGGTGAAGAGGTTGCCAAATTTCTTATTGAAGTTTATTTTGGAGATTTTTATACAAGAAAAGGACTTGACCTTGCCATACGTGAGTTATTAAGTTACTGCGTGTTGGTTTCACTGGGAGCGGAAGACCAACTTACTTCTCATTACTTTGCAAATCTTAAACAGGGCAATAATAAAGAACTGATTGTAGCAGCTATCATTCAGACATTGCCTTATATTGGATTTCCACTTGCAATTAATGCATTGAAAATCATCAGGGATTTACCTGAGAAATGGCAATAATATCTTTTTTTAAAGATCTTTAAAAGCTTATTAAAAACGATTAAATAAAATTGATATTCCGGCATTTTTGCTTAAATCTTAGAAAGGTTATAGTCAATCAATAGAAATTAATAGTTAAAATGCCGAATAACGTTTAATAAAGATAAATAAAGTTGCATGAGGAATTTATTAATTTAATCCTCTGCTTTCTCACCTGTTTTTTCATAAAAAATTATTTCCGATTTTTTTAGATAATTAGTCTTTGATTTACAAATAATAGTCGATTCTATCATTAAAATACACTACATTTGTTAGGTAAATATGATAAATAATACAAGTACAGCTAAGTTTTCTTAACTAAAAACTTTAAAATAATTGTAGTTGTTCCATCATTTAATTTTCCAATAGGAAACTAAAAAAAGAATAGATTGTTGATATTAAACAGCAACGATGTTTCAATTTTTACTATTGTAAATTAATATAACGGATTCTTACCTATCATCTGATGAATTGATTCAATAAGTTATCCGTAAATTATTTTGAAAAAAAATAGATAATTTAATACTAAGACATTATGCTAAAAGCGGGTTTAGTCGGAGCCGGACATTTAGGAAAAATACATTTAAAATTATTACAGCAGTCTGAAAAATATAATCTGATCGGTTTCTATGATACAGATGAAGAAAACGGGAAAAAATTAGAGAAAGAATTTGGTTATAAATTTTTCACAAATTTTGATGAATTATTACATCAGATTGATTTACTGGATATAGTAACTCCAACCTTTGCCCATTTTGAATATGCTAAAAAAGCCATACAAGCAGGTAAGCATTTTTTTATTGAAAAGCCTATCGCGGGGACTTTACAAGAAGCAGATGAAATAATTCGGTTATCCCAAGAACATAACGTACAGGGGCAAGTTGGACACGTGGAACGTTTTAATCCTGCATTCACAGCGGCTAAACCCTATATAGTAAATCCCATGTTTTTGGAGATACATCGCTTGGCAGAGTTTAATCCGAGGGGAACAGATGTTCCTGTAGTATTAGACTTAATGATCCATGACTTAGATATTGTTTTATCCATAGTTGAATCAAAAGTAAAAGAAATCCATGCCAGTGGAGTAGCTGTGGTTAGCAATACTCCGGATATTGCCAATGCCCGGATTGAATTTGAGAATGGTTGCGTAGCCAATGTTACAACCAGCAGAATATCCATGAAAAATATGAGGAAAAGTAGGTTTTTCCAGAAAGACGCCTACATTTCAATAGATTTTTTAGAGAAAAAATCCGAAATCATAAGAATCAAGGAAGTACCTGAAAAAATACAACCATTTGATATGATTATTGAAAATGCAGAAGGTGAAAAAAAACAAATTATATTTCAATATCCTGAAATTGAAAGCAATAATTCTATTTTGGATGAATTAGAGTCTTTAGCCGATTCCATTGAAAATAAACAACCAATCAAGGTAACTTTAATGCAAGGTAGAGAGGCTTTACGTGTAGCTTTGGAAGTGATGAGGCAAATAGAAGGAAAAAAATAGAATTAGAATTTATTTGAATGTAAAATTTTGAGCATATTATGGGAGGATTAAATTTTTTTTACATGATTATTCTATATGCCGAAATTAACTAGGTTATGAGCAATGAAATCGTAGACCAAGAAGAGGAAGAAGTTTTAAAAGAGGATGTCCCGGATAACTATTTGGCGTTCGCTATTATTTGTACTGTGGCTTGTTTTGCCCCGGTAGGTATATTTGCCTTATTTTATTCTTTACGGGTTAATCAATATTGGGAACAAAAAATGTATGATAAAGCAAGACGATCATCCATCATTACACGCATTCTTTGTATTTGGACAATTATTGCAGGAATAGTCTTTTGGCTCGGTATTCTATCGGGGGCAATTTATAACATCTTTGGTCAAAAATTCCATCATTGACATAAGTTACCTGTGAAATGCATGATTTTTGATTAATTATTCATTTTATTGTTAAAATCAGTATGAATACCACGTATATCAATTTAAAAAATTTATTATGGAAAGCTGCTTTCCTTTTTATAATAAGTTTGAGTTTTACGGCTTGTGGAGATAAAGCAAGCTTATCAGAAGATGTCGCTTTAAATTCAATTGAAGCCTATTTAAAATCCAATCCCATTTATGAAACAGTGGAGATAAACATTGGTGAAGTTAAATTTAGTCTTAAAAAAGATAAAAACGACCTCAAGGCCTATAAAGAATTAGAAGAGAAAGGATATGTAAACCTGAATTTGGTTAAACAAAAAAAGAAATTTCTCAGTAAAGATAGTGTCTTTACCTATGAAGTGAAGCTTACCGAAAAAGCTCGTCCTTTTGTGCTAAAACAAAAAAAAGAAACGGTTGAAGTAAAGTCTTTGGAATATCAATTAGGTGACAAAGAACAAGCTCGAATTGAATTGACCGGTAAAAAAACAGCTAAAGCTGTACTTACCCTTAAAAAGGTAGCTAATGACTTTTCCATATTGGGATATGATAAAAATCCTCATACCGATTTTATAGTGAAAACGTTTAATTTAAACTATAAAAAAGATAAAGGTTGGATAGTTACTAAAAGTAAGTAACTTATTTTTTCCTTTGGTAAGTTACAAAGCGGAAATCATACAGGTGCTTATCATCTTTTGGATGAAATTCATCAAATGTTTTATTCCATTCTGAAAAGTCAATTTCAGGAAAATAAGTATCGGCCTTATCTATTTGTGTATGTACTAACGTAAGTTCTAATGTATCGGCATATTTTAAAGCTTGTGAATAGATCGTTCCTCCTCCAATAATATACGGGTTGGAATCTTTATTACGTGCAGCTTCGATGGCTTCGGGTAAAGAAGAAAACAAATATACGTTATTCGGAACCGGATAATCTGCTTTAGAAGATATTACCATATTTTGACGATTGGGAAGAGGCCGTCCTAACGATTCAAAAGTCTTCCTACCCATAAGGATCACATGATTTTGTGTGAGTGATTTAAATCTTTTTAAATCCAAGGGAAGATGCCAAAGTAATTGATTGTTATTTCCTATCGCGTTATTTTCATCTATAGCTGCAATAATTGTCATGTAAATGGATGTTAAATGAAATTTAAATATATAAAAAAAAGAGTAAAGAAGAAATCTTTACTCTTTTTTCATGTAACATTAAAATGGTTGTTTATTTCATTTTATTCAATCCGTCGGTAATATAGTTTACTTGGTCTTTAAGACTCTTATTAAGAGGTGATGCATTCGAAGCCTGTTGTTTCATTTGTAAAGAACCTTGCATAATTTGAAGCATCACTTCACCAAAGCTGTATTTTTTAGCTTGCGGGTAAATTTTTAAAATAGAATCAACAATAGTTTGTGTTTCATTAGGATAATCTCCCATCATAATAGTTTGTAGACCTTCAAAATAAGTGTCTGCTTCCTCCTGAGACTCAGCCGAAAGTAAAAGATTCAGGAAATTTTTTGAAATAACGGATAATTTAGAATTATCTTTTGTTACAATTGCAGTTTTGGCAATAGCTATGGATAAATCACTGCCCGGGTTTTTGTCATCTATTTTAGAAACCAACTCAGATGCCGCATTTTTATCCACTTTTAAAACTCCAAGTATGGAGGCCGCTTTTACACTATAAGAGGGACTATTAAATGATTTTATAAACAAGTCCTTATATTTTGAAGCATCAATTGTTGCTAACTGTTTAATAGCTTTAGCCTGAACCAATGTCTTTGCGTCTGAAGTTGCAATTTTTTCCAGTACTGATGCCGACTTTTGCTTAACCGTTGGATTAGTCTCATCCAATTTTGAAATAGCAAATGTTCGCAATCCTTCAAATTTATCAGAAGAAGCCGCTTTCAATAATGTTTCCAACGCTTCAGCATTTGAAGTTTGAGCATCCGCTAATTTACTTACAGCTTCTTTTCTTGAACTGTATTCTGGAGCATATTTATATTGAATTATATATTGTTCAGTAGTTTTATCGTCATTCAATTCGCAAAGTAGAATTTTATCAGGATTTATATTTACCAATTGAGGTTTAGATTTATAAGGAAGCTCAAAAGAATTAGTTTCGGCAGCTTTTGCCCAAACATGATGCCTGGTAGGTTTCCCGTTTTCATAAACATCAATACCCACAGGAAATTGAAATTTCGGTTCTTGACTTTGAGTTAAAGTTACAGTTACGGTTTTTTTAGCTTCATTGTACGCATAGGCTGCTTTTAACTTAGGATGTCCATTGCCAAAAAACCATTGGTTGAAAAACCAGTTGAGATCTTTTCCGCTAACTTCTTCCCAAGCCAAACGGAGTTGGTGGGCCTCGGTTGCCTTGTATTCATTGGTTTTAAGATATAGGCTCATACCGGCAAAAAATGCATCATCGCCCAAATAATTTCTCAACATATGTAAAATTAATCCTCCTTTGTTATAACTTACGGCATCCATCATATCTTCTCGATCTTTATATTTAAAGCGAATTAAATCCTTGTCAAAATTTTCACCACCATACATATATCCGTCTCTTTCATTATCCCGGTGTTCTTCCGCATAATCTTTTCCGTATTTATGTTCCAGCCATAAATATTCCGAATAATTCGCAAAGGATTCGTTTACCGGAAGGTTAGACCAACTTTCTGTAGTAGCCAAATCTCCAAACCAATGATGAAATAATTCGTGGGCGATAACCGGTTCCCAGATGTTTTTATCTACAAGTTGTCCGGGTTTTTGTAAGGCGCTTTCATCATGAAGCGTACAAGTGGTATTTTCCATGGCACCGCTTATATAATCTCTTGCCACCATTTGACTGTATTTTTCCCACGGATACGGATATTGTAACAGGGTTGAAAAATATTCAATCATCGAAGGGGTATCTCCAAAAATTTGCTTTGCATAGGGCTCATATTCCTTATCTACATAATAGTCTACCGGTATATTTTTCCATTTGTCTTTAACAATAGAAAATTCTCCAATACCCATAAAAAATAAATAAGGGGCATGTTTTTTATCAAATTTCCAATAATCGGTACGAGTACCGTCAGCATTTTTGGTTTGATTTTTTAAAGTTCCATTGGATAAAGTCACGTATTTATCAGGAACCGTAATATATATTTCTTCTGAAGTTTTCTGATTGGGTTTATCTATAGTCGGAAACCAACAACTGTTGGATTCAGTTTCACCTTGTGTCCAAATTTGGGTGGGCTTGTCTTTGTTTTCTCCTCGCGGATTAATAAAATACAGACCTCTGGCATCATGAATTGCTTCACTTCCTTTTTGTTTAATAGAACCGGGAATGGCTATGTATTTGATGTAGACTGTGTAATTTTCGTTTTTAGTGTAACTTTTGTCTAATTTTATTTTTAACTGATCGTTACTATACGTGTACTTTAACGCTTTATTTCCATTTAAAGTTAGCGAGGAAATTTCCATACCTTTTGCATCTAAAGTCAAAGAGTCGGTAGGGTAGAAGTGAGGTTTTAAAGTTATCCAGGCTTCACCGAATAGCTTTTCGTTGGGAATGTCAAAACCCACTTTAAGCTTCGTATGAACTAAATCATTAACCATAGTAGCAGAAGGATGATACGTTGAATAATCCTGAGCTCTAGTATAACCAATGGTTAGAATGGAAATCAGAATAATAATACCTTTTTTCATTAAAATTTATTTAAATTAATTATATATTAAGAAAACATACAGTAAGAAAAATCTAAATTTTTATTCAAACCCTATGTTTCTATTCCATTAAAGGAGTTTTTATAAGTATGATAAAAAATACTATCGGCTAATTTAACTAATTATCTTAATAAGTTAAGTTAAGAAAGTATTAATACTTCTCAATTAAGTACGTTGGTGAAATTTTATATGTTCTTAAAAAAAGTGAAGGTTGGAACTTTTAAGATTTTCAACTATAAATACTAACCACTTGTTAATTTTTAAATAAAGATCCCTATAAATCTTACTTCTATAAAAATAAAAAGTTTGTATAAATGCTAGTTATACTTAAAAAGTAAGATAAAAAGACTAGATAAATTTAATTTTAGTAAAAAAAGTTTGTGAACAATCTTTAGTTAGTTCAGAAAGAATTTTGTTTTGACTGTAATTTAATTCATGACGTAAAGCAGACGAGTCCAGTTGTATGTATAAAGTTTCATTGTCTATAAAAATTCGTTGAGTATGCTTAGCGATAGGGTTACCCATCATCTTTCTCCATTTTTCTTCCATTTCAAGAATAAGAAGTTTTTCTTCCATTCCTAATTTTTTTATGAGGTTTTTAATGGCAGAATTGCTCGTTTGCTCTTTTCTTCTAAGACTCATATAATAGGATTGTTGGTTAAAAAAATTACAGTTCAAAAATCAGATAATCCGAGCTGATTTGTCGGACTATTTTTTCCGTTCGGTCTTTATGCGTATCGGAAAGAAATATTTGTCCAAATTGTTCTTCATGAGCCAATTTTACCAATTGCGCCACTCGATGATCATCCAATTTATCGAATATGTCATCCATTAATAAGACCGGACTTTTAGACGAAAATTCTTTGATAATTTGTAATTGTGCTAATTTTAATGCAACTAAAAAAGATTTTTGCTGCCCTTGAGATCCAAATTTTTTTATAGGGTATTGAAATAATTTAAAAATGAGGTCATCTTTGTGTATACCTCGAGTAGTATAAGCAGCAGCTCGATCTTTGTCTAAATTTTCTTTTAAGAGATTGCTTAGTTCTTTTTGTTCTAAATCCGATATATAGTCAATGGTTACATCCTCTTCACCTTGGGAAAGTGCAGAGTAAAAATTACAAAATTTAGGCACATAAGACGAGATAAATTCTTTTCTGATTTGATGTATTTTTGTTCCGTGTTCAATCAATTCGGAATCATACATTTCTAAGCTGATGGCATCAAAATAATTGTTCGCTGAAAACAATTTCAATAAAGCATTTCTTTGGGCTAGAGCTTTTTGATACCTAAGAATCAGATGGAGATAATCAGGGTTAATTTGACTGATCATTCCATCCATAAATTTTCGTCTAAACTCACTGCCTTCACTAATTAAGTTTCGATCATAGGGGGAAATCATCACACAAGGATATTTACCAATATGATCGGAAAGCTTTTCGTACGTCTTAGAATTTCTTTTAATAACTTTTTTTTGTCCCGCTTGAACTACAATCCTGATCGAATCTTCTGTAGTTTCATCCGAAAAATTGCCTTCCACCGAAAAAAAGTTTTCATGAAAACGTATATTGTTTTGATCTGAATAGTTTAAGTAACTTTTAGTCAAAGAAAGATAGTGAATAGCGTCCAATACATTCGTTTTTCCAACTCCGTTATTTCCTACAAAGCAATTTATTTTTTCGGAAAAAGTGAAATTTTTTTCAGAAAAGTTTTTAAAATTAAATAATCTAAGATTTTTTAGATACATGTACGGGTTAACTTATTTTCGGGTATTCGGTGGGATTTACTTCATGCATAACCTCATATATTTTTTCAACCACATCATCCACAGAAGGTTTTGAAAAATAATCTCCATCGGAACCATAAGCCGGTCGATGATCCTTAGCCGTAATAGTTTTAGGAGCTGAGTCTAAATATTGAAAACCGTTTTGTTCTTCAATTATTTTTTGCAAAATATACGAACTTGCCCCTCCGGAAACGTCTTCATCAGCAATAACCAAACGGTTGGTTTTTTTAAGACTTTCCACAATTTCATGGCTTAGGTCAAACGGTATTAAAGATTGAATATCAATAATTTCAATATCTATGCCTAATGTCTGTAATTCTTTGGCAGCTTCTGAAACAATTTTCCAAGTTGCTCCATAGGTCACCACAGTGATATCTTTACCTTCTCTTGTAATTTCAATCTTTCCGACCGGAGTTGTAAATTCACCTAAATTAATTGGCAAGTTTTCTTTCAATCGGTAACCGTTTAAACATTCAATAATCAGGCACGGTTCATCAGCTTGAAGCATGGTGTTATAAAATCCGGCTGCCTGCACAAAATTTCTGGGAACCAAAACATAAATACCTCGTATATAATTAATGATTCCGCCCATAGGAGATCCCGAATGCCAAATGCCTTCCAATCTGTGTCCTCGAGTACGGATAATCAACGGAGCTTTTTGCCTTCCTTTCGTACGATAACTCAAAGAAGCAAGATCATCGCTTAAAGTTTGAATACAATACAACACATAATCCAGATATTGAATTTCAGCAATGGGACGCAGTCCTCTCATAGCCATTCCCAATCCTTGCCCTATAATAGTACTCTCTCGAATGCCGGTATCGGATATTCGGTATGATCCGTATTTATCTTGCAATCCTTCAAATCCTTGATTTACATCGCCAATCTTTCCTACATCTTCACCAAAGGCTATTATTTCAGGATATTTTTCAAAAAGTTTATCGAAATTGTCTCTAATTACTATTCTTCCATCCACTGATTCCGGATTATCATCATAAACAGGGGCAATATACGGAACATGTAGTGCTGAATATCGGGTATCTGTATATAATTTGGAATTGTAATTAAGGCTTTCATTGTCTGATATTTGATTATACCAAGTAAGCAAATTAGTTTTGGCCTGCGTATTTTCTTCTCTGACAATTCGAAGAACTTTACGTATAAAATGGAAAATATCTTTTTTGTAAGGCAGAGACAGCTGTTGAAAGTTTTCTTTTTCCAAATTTATAAAAGCCTTTTTAACACTTTCATCAGCTAGGGCGGAGATTAAATAAACCGTTTGATTACTTAGAGCATCCATGTCTGTACGGAATTTATTCCATTCATTTTTTTGATGTTCCTTAACCAATTGTTTAATTTCTTTTTCTAAACTCAATAATTCTTCTTCGGTTGCAACTTGTATTTTTTGATTGTTCGTTTGGTCGTACGCTTCATAATCAATAATCCATTCTCTGAATTTCTTAATACAATCGTGTTCTTTTTCCCATTCCAAACGTTCGGCAGATTTATATCTTTCATGAGACCCCGAACTGGAATGTCCTTGAGGTTGAGTAAGTTCACTTACGTGTATAATAACGGGGATATGTTTTTCACGGGCTATTTTTTCTGCACGAGCATAGGCTTCAATTAATTCGGCATAATCCCATCCGCGCGCCGTAATGATTTCACATCCTCTGGAATTTTTTTCCTTGGTTCTTTTAAATCCTTCCAAAAGCTCAGAAAAATTGTCTTTGGCTCTCTGTTTAGACGATTCAACGGAGATTCCATAACCGTCATCCCAGATGGAAAGAACCATAGGGATTTGCAAAGCGCAAGCAGCATTTAATGCTTCCCAAAAATGTCCTTCTGATGTACTCGCATCTCCGATAGTACCAAATGCTATTTCATTGCCTTGATGGGAAAATTGTATTTTATCTTCAAGTCCCGAACAATTTCTATAAATTTTAGAAGCGTAAGCTAATCCGAATAAACGAGGAATTTGACCGGCTGTGGGAGATAAATCTGCAGCATTATTTTTTTGTTCCGTAAGAACTTTCCAATTACCTTCTTCATCAATTAAATGAGTAGCATAGTGACAATTCATCATTCTTCCGCCTGATTCCGGTTCTCTTTGGTCATCGGTATCAGCATATAATTGTGCAAAATAATTTTCAATAGTAATTTCACCTACTGCAAATGCTAGGGTTTGATCGCGATAATACCCCGAACGAAAATCTCCATTCTTAAAAACTTTAGACATGGCTATTTGCGGAAGTTCTTTTCCGTCTCCTAAAATGGCAAATTTTGCTTTTCCCGAAAGAACTTCCTTTCTTGCCAATAAACTGGAATAACGGCTGATTAAGCACAATCTATAATCATTTAATACTTCTTTTTTAAATTCCTGGAAGCTTAAATTAGCATCTGAGATAGTAGAATTTATATCTTTAATCACTCCTATAAATATTTTTAGCAGAAACAAAGTTACAGATTTTATTCGAACCTAAACCTATTGAAAAAAGCAATGTATTTAAAAGTTTAAGTTATAAAATTACTCGCCTTTTAACAAATATAAATTCAAGTATTTATGAAATTAAAAGGTTTTATTTTAGTATAATGGAGAGATTTCATTATTTAAATATTTTCGCAAAATAGCTATCTATCAAAACTTTTAAATAAAAAAACAAAAATTATATAAAATAAAACACTTAGGTAATATAAAGTTAAATTTCTGTAGCCTAAGTATATAATTTTAAATCGAAATAGATAGCGGATTAAAATATTTAATATAATCGTTAAATATTAGGAATAAAAGTTAGTCATTTATAAATATTATTATTCGTTGACTTGAACAGATTTTTGATAGGGTGTTACAAGAAAATATAAATTAGAAGCAATCCAACCGATCCAAAATAAATAACCACCTAAATGAAAACGTTCTTTCATGATTTTATGTTCATATACCGTTGAAAAATCATGATATGTATAGGCAAGCCCCAAACAACCGAGTAATAAAAATAAAAAAAAGAAAAGCCGGGAGAACGTCAAATTGCATATACGCTTGATGAGGTATTGAATAAGTATTAGCATGAGTAAAATACTAAAAACAAGAAGAGCGGTTTTCCACCATATTTTTAATATTTTATATTCACCTCTAAATAAATTAATTCCCATTCGACCGATCCAAGACATTTTAGACATTAATATTCCAATGGAAACGGATACCATTGCTTCGAAAAGTACTAATAAAGATAATCTTTTCATTACATAAAAATTTATTAAGAGAAAATATAATTTAAATCCAACAAAGTAAAAATACTAAGAAATCATGAAATGATAAAGCATGTATATTGAAGGAGTTTAAAAATTTTAAGATGTATTAAAATGATTGAACTTTAATATAACAGAAATAAAAATTTCTAATTTTGAGAAAGCAACCTAATATTTAGTATTTAATAAATTTACTATAACAATGTTTTCTAAAACTTCATTTAAAATTGTAGATTGAAATAGTATTTACGGCTACATTTGTTTATTTTATATAAGTATTAAGTGCTTAAATTTAACTAGACAATATATTAAAAAAAATTTTTAAAATTTTTTATGGAAAAATAGTAAGAAAAACATCTATAAGAATAAATCAAAAATTGAAAAATAATATAATGAAAACAATTAGAAAAATTTTAACAGGAATTATTTTAGGCAGTATTTTAGTATCTTTTACTCAATTAAGTAGAGAATCAATGCATCAAAAAGAAGTAAAAAATGATCCCGGAAAAGAATTAGTAAATTTTCCAGAGGCAAAATCCGGCATGATGCGTCATGTGATTATTTTAGATAAGAAAAATAATGAAGAATTTTATAAAGTAGAACTTATTCCCGGAAAAATAATGAAAGTGGATTGCAATAAACATACTTTACTGGGAAAAATAGAAGAAAAAGAGTTGGAAGGCTGGGGATATAACTTTTACGAGTTTTCTTCAGAAGGAAAGACTATTTCTACACGAATGGCTTGTCCACAGATACTAAATAAAGAAAAATTTATTTCTTCTGAATCAATCATTATTACATATAACAGTAAACTTCCTATAGTAATTTATACCCCAAAGGGATATATTGTGAAATACAAAATTTGGGAAGCCGGAAAAGAAAAAACAGCTTCAGTGAAATAATTAATAGGGTTAAAAAAAGGAATTCTTTTCAATTTGAAAAGAATTCCCTACTATATAAAAGTTTAACTTTTAAATATCTTTAATAAAAATTATTAGTAATTAATTCAACATATACGATTTAATATAATCTTTGAATTGAAATATAAAATCTTCTTAGGTTATCTGAATTAGTACCGGTATCCATATTATCTATAAATCCAAAAAAATAAATTTTATACCATTTATCATCCAGAGAAATATCTGCGGTTAATATCTCAGTCTGATTATAGGAAGGATTAATACTTAAACTTCCTCCATTAGCCATGAGCATATTTTCACCCATGTTAGCCCAAATACCGTCATCTAAACTCACATACCCTCCCCTGGGAGCTAAAATTATGTTGGCATTACTTTTAAACGTTGCACTAGCTGTCGCTCCAAACCATAATTTAACTGGGGAAGAGGTGATATTTACTAATCTGGGATTATAGGAAACAGCACCTATTGTACTAGCCCCATTCAATAAATAAGCATCTACCCTTAGTTTACCACCTAAAATGGGTAGATCACTAACGTATTTGCTTAACCAATAATCGGGAACATTATTATATGGATTAGTTATTAAATCACCAAAATTGGCATTAACATACGGAGATCGATAGTAAACATGTTCGCCGGGTGCAAGCCCTAAACCCGCACCAATGGTAGCATCACAGTTTTGCATAGCTACGCTAAGCGGAAATGTTGTTGTCTGAGGACTTGTAACTGTTGGAATTCCATCTATCACATAACGTAAAGCACCGTTTCCAACATTAAATTGTCCGGCTTCAAGTGTTGCTGTAAGACCGTTTACAGGTCCAATTGATTGAGCAGGATAGGTACCACCGTCACCACCGGTATAAGGAACCGTCATAACTCCATGATACCTTTCATCGGCAGTATAAAAACTTGGAACAGTAATAGCGGCATTACAGGTCAAATTTTGGATGATCCCCGGAATGATGGGACGACCATCTAATGTCTTCCATTGTTTTCCATTCCAAAAAACATATCCATTAAAAACAAAATTTGGATTATCTCCCAGATTATAAACTAATAATCCTACAGCGGGATCCGGAATTGTGAGAGTGTCTATATTTGATGTTAAAGATACACGAGGACCTAAAAAACCTTTTTTACTGCCGGAACTAAGTCCGTCTACATTTAATTCCAGGATGGAAGAAGCATCGGGATCCGTGGTACCAACACCCACACTACCATCTGAAGTAACAATAAAATCGTTCGCTCCTTGAAACGGGGTAGGTACACCAATTTCCGCATTATCCTTCATGCCATCAACATGAAAGGTACCTTGTGGGTTATTTGTATTTACGCCAATTTGGCTAAATGATAATATGGGAACTAATAACATCCCTAAAAAAATAAACTTAGTTTTCATAAATTAAGTTGTTTTTAATGATTAGTATATTAATAAATATGTATTTAGAAGAGATCTTACTTGTTATAAGGTTATTTTAAATAATGTTAAACATTTATTTTAGAATTTATTTTAAAATATAAGTCTAAAAGTGTTTACATAAGTTTTTTAGTGAAAGTAGTGTCTATTATGTTATAATAATATTAAATACAAATGTAAATATTTATTTTAAATTTAGCATTATAATTTTAATAATTATATAATTTTTTAAAATAGTTGATATAAATTACTTTTAAACTAAAATTAATATTCACATCCTAATACAGTAATAGGCTTGCTGTACGTATAGCTAAGAATACATCTAGTCTGAATTTAAAATTTACTGTTTAAAAATTCAATAGTTTTTCTAATATAATTCTAATGTTCCTTTAATATAAAAATAACTTGGGTCAAATAGCACTCTAATATTTGGTAAATAAATTTGTCTTAAGACAAAAAATAATGCTTATATAATGCGTAAATACGTTTTTTTACTGGTTTGTATCTTCCTTACAAGTATGGTTTTTGCACAAAAAGCAGAAATAATTCAATTAACCAAGGAACAAGCAGAAGGTTTGTTTCTCAAACAAAATTTACAGTTGTTGGCAGAAAAAATGAATATAGATGCTGCCGAAGCTGCTGTTGTACAAGCAAAACTATGGGACAATCCTAACTTTTCGTTAGGTGATGTAAATTTATGGAGTACGAAATCTCAACGAGAACAAGAGCAAATTCCGGCACTCTTTGGAAAGTTTGCTAAAAATACAGAGTTTACGATGGAACTTAGCCAAATGGTTAAAACAGCCAGAAAAAGAGGTAAACTAATAAATAGAGAAAAGGTTTCGAAAGAAATCGCTGTTCAGGAGTTTGAGGAGACATTACGGGGTTTAAAACTAGAAGTACGAAAATCGCTGCAAGAGCTCATCTATTTACAATCCTATCAAAAAATATTAAATCACCAGCAAGAAGCGCTTTCAAAGCTTATTGCGGCTTATAAAAATCAAGTTGCTGAAGGAAATATAGCAAAAAAAGATTTAATTCGTTTGCAATCCTCGCAACTAGAGCTTAGTGGAGAAATATATGAGGTTAAAAATAATTATAATGAACAACAGAAAATTATAAAATCGTTATTGAATATTCCTCCCCTGAATACGGTTGAAATAATCGAAGGAGACAATGAAGTAAAAAATCCGGATGATATCTTATTACCAAAAATTTTAGAAGAAGCATCTGAAAGCAGACCCGATATTAAAATTGCTAATCTTCAAATTGAATATTTTGATAAAGATTTATTATATGAAAAAGCACAAAAAGTACCCGATTTAACCTTTGCTGTCAATTATGATCGTATAAGTGCCCCATGGAAAGATTTTATAGGGTTCGGCGTAAGCTTTGATTTGCCCTTTTTCAATAGAAATCAAGGAAATATAAAGTTAGCCCAAGTTAACAAAGAGCAAAGCAAATATCAAGCAAAACAAGTAGTAACTACCGCACAGCATGAAATTACCGAAGCTTATACTAACTATTCCGACACCTACCACCTGTTTAAAGATATACAAAAAGAAAATATTTCCGAAGATTTGGACTATATGTTAGATGCTTATACCAGAAACCTGATGAAAAGAAACATAAGCATGTTGGAATTTATAGATTTCATGGATGCCTATAAAACCAATAAAGAAACCCTATTAAATACCCAAAAAAATCTTTATACACAATTTGAAGAGTTACAATATACTGTTGGAAAAGAAATAAGATAAATCCCATGAAAAAAAATATATACATACTTTCCGTTCTGGCACTTGCCCTATCCTGCACCAATGTAAAAGATAACCAATCAAAAACTCAGGAAGAAGCTGCAATAAACCGGTCGTTTTTTAAACAAGTAAAAACCATAAAAGCGGAATTAAAGCCACAAGAAGAAGAATTGACACTTACGGGTAAAGTAGAATATGATCCGGATAAGATCGTTAATTATGTTCCGTTAATTAATGGGGTGGTAACAAAAACCTATTTTTCATTAGGAGATCAAGTAAAACAAGGACAAGTATTAGCAAATGTTCGAAGTTTAGAAGTAAACTCTTTACATTCCGAAAAATCCGGGTTACAATCTGAATTGGAAGTCGCTAGAAGAGAACTAAAAAGTGCGGAATCCATGTATAAAGACAACATGCTATCCGAAAGCGAATTGGTTGAAGCAAGAGCTAAAGTAAAACAAGCTGAGGCCTCTTTAGCAAGAGTACATACGGATATGTCTGTTGTAGGATCCAACGGAAGCGGCAGCTCTTCCATCGTTTCTCCTATGACCGGGTATATTATAAACAAAAATATAACCTCAGGCAGCACTATATCTCCGGATGCTGAGCCAATATTTACGGTTGCAGACCTAAGTAAAGTATGGGTGATAGCCAATGTATACGCGAGTAATTTACAATTTGTAAAAGTAGGAATGCCTGTAGAAATGAGTTCTTTATCCTATCCCGGAGAGATATTTCACGGAACCATACAGTCCATTTCTCAAGTTTTTGATTCTGAAGAAAGAGTTTTGAAAGCAAGAATAGTTATGGAAAATGCAGATTTGAAATTTAAGCCCGAAATGTCCATGACTATCAAACTAAAAAACAATACAGAAAATACCCATGTGTCAATTCCGGTAAACGCACTCATTTTCGATGACGATAAATACTATGTAATCGTTGAAGAATCCAAAGAAAATTTCAAAGTTAAAGAAGTTCAACTTCAAGGTCACAACGAAGAAACCGCATATATCCTTTCCGGTCTTTCCGAAGGAGAAAATGTTGTGGTTAACAATCAATTACTAATTTATTCAGCTTTAAAAAACAAATAACAAAACATGCATAAGTTTGTTGAAAAATGTATTGCCTTTTCATTAAGGAATCACATACTAATACTATTTCTTAGCGTACTCTTATTTATCGGCGGAATTGTGTGTTATTTAAACACACCTATTGAGGCTTATCCCGACGTAACCAACACAAGAGTACGAATTATAACCCAATGGCCGGGAAGAAGTGCGGAAGAAATTGAAAAATTTGTTACTCTTCCTATAATGAAGGAAATGAATACCATTCCCAGAAAAACGGAAGTACGTTCTACTTCTCTATTTGGTCTTTCAGTGGTAACCGTAATTTTTGAAGATGGAGTAGATGATTTCTTTGCTCAGCAATATGCTTCAAATCGTATGCAGGATATGGATCTTCCGGAAGGAGCTGATCCATCTATAGAGCCGCCTTCCGGTGCTACCGGTGAAATATACCGTTATACTATTAAAAGTGACCTTCCTGTTCGCGAAATATCTGCTCTTAACGAATGGGTAGTTGAGCGTGAGCTTTTATCGGTTCCCGGAGTAGCCAGTATTGTAAGTTTCGGTGGAGAAGAAAAATGCTATGAAATAAAAGTAAATCCTACAGAACTAGCAAATTACGGACTTTCGCCTTTGGAGGTTTACGAAGCTATTTCAAAAAGTAATATAAATGTAGGCGGAGATGTCATACAAAAAGGAAGTCAAGCCTATGTAGTACGCGGAGTTGGATTACTGGACAATATCAAAGACATTGAAAATATACTTATTGAAGTAAAAGGCAGCACTCCCATACGAGTAAAACAAGTTGCCAACGTTTCTGTTTCTTCTAAACCACGTTTGGGACAAGTAGGGTTGGACGATAGAGATGATGTCGTTCAGGGAATTGTGGTAATGTTGAGAGGACAAAATCCGGGAGACGTGATTAAAAATTTAAAGGTTAAAATAGCCGATTTAAATGATCGTATATTACCTGAAAACGTAAAAATCGTACCTTTTTTAGATCGAACAACCTTAGTAGATGCTACTGTTCATACCGTAATGAAAAACCTGATCGAGGGTATTGTGTTGGTTTCCATTGTAGTATTTATTTTCCTGTTTAACTGGAGAACCACCTTGATTGTGGCTACGGTTATCCCGCTTTCTTTCTTATTTGCCATTATTATGCTTCGAATACAAGGACTTCCGGCGAACCTTATTTCAATGGGAGCGCTAGACTTTGGATTGTTGCTCGAGGGAACATTGGTTATTGTTGAAATTATATTTGTCTCGATGGTAAAGAGAACGGAAGAGTTGGGAGGAGAACGATTTTTAAAATCGTCCAAAGGGGGATTAATTAAAAAGAGTGCCGGAGGAGTTGCTTCTCACATATTTTTTGCTCAAATTATTTTGGTCGTTGCCTTATTTCCTATCTTTTCATTTCAAAAAGTGGAAGGTAAAATGTTTTCACCGTTGGCATTTACTTTAGGATATGCTTTAATGGGATCATTAATTTTATCTCTTACCTATGTGCCGGTTATGTGTAAAATTTTGCTTACCAAACCGGTTAAAGAAAAATCAAATGCAATCAGCAGATTCTTTTCCTCTCATTTATATAAAATATTCCTGTTTGCATCCCGTCATCGTAAAGGAAGTATTATAACCTTCTGTATACTCTTAGTGCTTTGCATCGTAAGATTTAGTTTTTGGGGTACGGAATTTATACCCAGTATGAACGAAGGAGCAATTTATATACGTGCTACCTTACCCAACAGTATTAATTTGGATGAATCAGTAAAAATCACTCAACAAATGAAAAAGAAGTTGAGGAGTTTTGATGAAGTACAATTTGTCTTGTCACAGACCGGACGTCCGAATGACGGAACAGATCCAACCGGGTTTTTTAACATAGAATTCCATGCCCAGTTGAAGCCGGAAAATCAATGGAAGAAAAAAGTTAAAAAAGAAGAACTTATCCGAGAAATGAAAGATTCTTTAGACATTTATCCCGGAACAGTTTTCGGCTTTAGCCAACCCATACAAGATAATGTAGAAGAATATGTAGCAGGAGTAAAAAGTTCCTTAGTAATTAAAATATACGGAGATGATCTACAAAAGTTGGAACAAATGGCAGATCATGCAGCTTCTATCATACAAAAAGTGAAAGGAGTAGAAGATGTGAATGTGTTTCGAAGCATCGGTTTACCTGAATTACAAATCCGTTTATCCGAAGATCGCATGGCCCGTTATGCGGTGTCTATGGCAGATGCTCAGGCAGTAGTGGAAATGGCAATAGGAGGTAAAGCTGCCACCCAGTTTTATGAAGGCGAAAAAATATTTGATGTCAGAGTTCGATTTCAAAAAGAATACAGAGATAATGAAGATAAGATCGGGGAAATTCTAATACCTACCATGGATGGAAAGCATGTCCCGTTAAAAGAAATTGCCGATATCAAATTTGTAACCGGCCCGACGTTTATCTATCGAGATGGAAGCAGCAGATACATCGGAGTTGGGTTTAGTGTTCGCGACCGTGATTTAGGATCTACTATTAAAGAAGCCCAAGAAAAAGTAAATAAAGAAGTCAAACTAGGTCGAGGAAATCGCATGGTATGGGCAGGAGAATTTGAAAGCCAACAAAGAGCAACACAACGATTGATGATTATTGTTCCTTGCGCCTTACTATTGATCTTATTTTTACTCTACATGAATTTCAGAACCATCAAAGACACTTTAATTGCAGCAAGTGCCATGCCTTATGCCTTTATCGGTGGTTTTATTTCCCTGTGGATAACCGGTACCACTTTTGGAATTTCTGCAGGAATAGGATTTATCATACTCTTTGGAATTACCGCTATTGACAGCATTTTGTTGATTGCTTTGATGAAGAAAAAGATGAATTCAACCGGAAATTTAAGATTAGCCATAGATAGTGCAGTTAAAAGCAGGATACGTCCGGTGCTGATGATAGCCCTTATGGGATCGATGGGATTATTACCGGCCGCCATGTCCAATGGAATGGGTTCTGAAGTTCAAAAGCCTTTAGCAATTATGATAGTTGGAGGTATAATCACCTGTATGCTTTTATCATTTACTATTTTACCGCAAGTTTTTTATTTTGCTTACCGCAAGAAAAGAAAAATTAAATCATAAAATAGTAACTTTATAAAGCAAAAAGTAAAATATGGAGTTGTTATTGGTAGAAGATAATAAAAAAATCAGTGAGTTCATGATCAAAGGATTAGAAGAAAGCGGTTTTTCAGTCACTTTGGTTGAGAATGGTGTGGATGCGAGAAGTCGTTTAAATGATACCAATTGGAATATGATCTTATTGGATATTATGCTGCCTGATATTGACGGAATGGAGTTGTTGCAGTATATCCGCTATAAAAAAATAACCACTCCTGTTTTAGTAATCAGTGCTTTAGGAGATCCCGATGATAAAGTAAAAGCCCTTAGTTACGGTGCCGATGATTATCTGACCAAGCCTTTTCATTTTAAAGAACTCGTAGCACGAATTCATGCATTGGACAGAAGAAGGAAAATGAATTATGATTCTTCTTCCAATGTATTGGTTTGCGGAGATTTAAAAATGTATTTGGATGAACATAAAATTCTTAGAGGAGATACAGAAATAGTTCTAACCCATCTTGAATTTAAATTATTAAAATTCTTAATGGAAAATAAAAATAAAGTTGTTTCAAGAACCCAAATTCTAACCAGTGTTTGGGGAATTAACCATGATATAAATACCAATATAGTAGAAGTATATATTTCTTACTTACGAAATAAAATTGATGGCGAGTTTGAAACAAAAATCATAGAAACCATAAAAGGAAGGGGATATCGTATTAAATCTTTATAAGCTGAATAATGAAAATACAGACAAGATTAAGTTTACTAAGCTCCGGTTTTTGGGGAATTGTCTTTATTGCCGTAGCGCTTCTGATATTCAGCTTCTACAAAAGGAGCATTGAAAACTCCGTTTACAGGAATTTACAAAAGACAGCTCAAATTATCGGCTATTACTTTTTTGAAGAAGATGAAATAAGCGCAAAAGAATTTCAAAAAATAAAAAAACAATACGAAAAAATAAACAATCCCTATTTTGAAATTTACGACGATCTGAATCAATTAAAATACGGAAATATACAAGATGTTCCCGAATCGGTAATTAATGAAATACGCTATCAAAAGAAATTATCCTTTACCACCGATAACTTTTTATGTTATGGAATGTATTATAATGACAACGAAGGCAATTTCGTAATCATTGCTAAGGAAAATAAACACGATGTGTATCAATACATCAATCCCCTTATTGGAATATTAGTATCTGCCTTTATTTTAGGGTTATTGGCTACCATATTGCTAAACCGTTGGATAGCCAATATTGCTTATCGTCCCATAAGAGAAGCCATTAACCAAGTAAAACAAATGACTCCGGGCGATTCCATGGAATTGAAGACGAGCCGAAATACAGTTAAAGACGAATTATACGATCTTACTGAAACCTTTAATGAATTGCTTAAAAAAATTTCCGATTCAATTAAAATACAACAAAATTTTGTGAGCTATGTCTCCCACGAATTCAAAACACCTTTGGCAGCGATTCAAGGAAATTTGGAGGTATTTTCCATGAAAAACCGTTCACCCGAAGAATATCAAGCCTTAGCCCAAACATTGATGGAGGAAATAGACCGGCTTCAAGAAATATTAGATATTTTGCTCATTGTTTCCGATTTGCGAAAAAATACAGACATATCAGAACAAATACGTATTGACGAACTCATATTTGAAATTATTAAACGGGTTTCAGATAAATATTCTGACTGCAGTGAGATCATAGATTATACTTTAGATGTTACTTCGGAAAATATAGAGTTGCTTTACATTAATATAGATAAAACACAATTATTTATAGCCTTATTCAATTTAATTGAAAATGCCGTTAAATTCTCACAAAGAAAATTAGTACGCATTCAACTGTATGAACGTGAAGGAAAATTACATCTTTTGATACAAGATCATGGGATTGGAATTCCCAAAATGCAATTAAGCGAAATAAGTCGTCCGTTTTATCGAGCCCCAAATGCTGAAAAAGTATCTGGATCGGGGATAGGGCTTTCCATTGCCCTTCGTATTTTAGAAAAAAACCATATAGAATATACCATAGAATCCGAAGAAAATAAAGGTACTAAAATTACCTTAACTTTTTTCGGCACGAATCTGGAGTAAATTTACACTCATATTTGTTTTAGCTGTTTATTGTTAAGTAAAATTAGTGTCAGTAAGATATTAATTCACTTAGCTGGAAAAGGTGAATTTTAAGTAATTCACCTTTTCATTTTTTAATAATAGAATCTTCCAAAAAAAAGATATTTTTAATAATATCAAAAACAAAGTGAATTAGTAAACTTTCATAATTTAAAATTTTTAAAGGAGCATCTTAATTAAATCCTTATTTTTGAGCTGATTTAATCAATATAACCAAGAAGATAAAATGAATACGTATCAAAATCCGTTGGAAAGCCGCTATTGCAGTGATGAAATGTTGTACAATTTTTCTCCTGAAAAAAAATTTACTACTTGGAGAAAATTATGGTTAGCCCTGGCAGAAATACAAAAAGAGCTTGGTTTAGATATTTCGGACGAGCAAATAAAAGAGCTTAGAGAACACGTATCGAAAATAGATTTTAAGAAAGCAGACGAATACGAAAAAAAATTTCGTCATGATGTTATGGCCCATGTACACGCATATGGAGATGCAGCACCGGCAGCACGTCCCATTATTCATTTAGGGGCAACTTCTGCCTTTGTAGGGGATAATACGGATCTTATCCAAATACGTGACGGTTTCGAACTGGTGAAGAAAAAATTGATTAATGTTATTAAAGGATTGCATTCGTTTGCTCTCAAGTATAAAGACCATCCTACCTTAGGGTTTACTCATTTTCAACCGGCACAATTAACAACGATTGGTAAACGAGCTACTCTTTGGTTGCAATCGGTTTTATTAGATTTGGAAGATTTAGAATATCGTTTGGAAACATTACGTTTCAGAGGAGTAAAAGGTACTACCGGAACAGCTGCCAGTTTTAAAGAATTGTTTGACGGGGACTTTTCAAAAGTCAAGGAATTGGACCGGAAATTATCAGAACGATTCGGCTTTAAAAAAGTTTTTAAAGTAAGTGGACAAACCTATGACCGAAAGATAGATGCTCAGGCACTAGAAGTACTTTCCAATATTGCACAATCTGCACATAAGTTTACGAATGATTTGCGTTTGTTGCAAAGCTTAAAAGAAATAGAAGAACCGTTTGAAAAAAATCAGATAGGTTCCAGCGCCATGGCTTACAAGCGTAATCCGATGCGATCTGAAAGAATTGCTTCATTAGCTAAATTTGTAATCTCTTTAGCAACTTCTCCTGCAATGGTTGCTTCTACTCAATGGTTTGAAAGAACATTAGACGATTCTGCAAATAAAAGGTTGAGCATACCTCAGGCATTTTTAGCCATAGATGCCATCTTATTAATCTGGAATAATATCCTGGACGGATTGGTCGTATATCCTAAAATGATTGAAAAGCATATTAATGAAGAATTGCCCTTTATGGCAACCGAATACATCATTATGGAAGGAGTTAAAAACGGAGGAGACCGACAGGAACTTCATGAAATCATTCGTCAACATTCTATGGAAGCAGCAAAAAAAGTAAAAATGGAAGGAAAGCCAAATGATTTAATCGAACGAATTATCAAAGATGAAAAAATAAATATTGACAAAGAAAAATTGATGAAATTGATTAATCCATCCAATTTCATCGGCTTTGCTCCGGAACAAACAGAAGAGTTTTTAGATCAGGAAGTAAATCCTATTTTACTAAAATATGAACATCTACTAGGAATAAATTCCGATCTTAGAGTCTAAAAATATATATACTGAAATAACCACTGTGGCAGTTCTGATTGTTTAAACTAATTTAAACTAAACATAAACTAAATATTTATTCAATTTTGCCGATTATAGGGCTATCTAACGATCTTTGTGTCCGGTGGTTTTCAGTATAGAGTGTATTTATTAATTCGGTTTTATTATCTAGAGTATCCAATTTCTTTATAAAATTCTTCCAAAAATTTCAGCATAAATAAATGTCTTTCTTCAGCCATTTCTTTAGCAATATTGGTATTCATCAAATCTTTCAGCTTCAATAGCTTTTCATAAAAATGATTGATCGTACACGAAGTGCTTTTTTGATAGGAAGCACTTTCCGTATATTCGGTCGGTTTTTCGTTCGGATCAAACAATTCTCGACCTTTGGTGCCACCATAAGCAAATGCTCGAGCTATTCCTACAGCACCTATCGCATCCAATCGATCGGCATCCTGAACAATTTTTGCTTCAAGTGAAGTAGGAGGGGGATTATGTCCGCCCTTATACGAAACTTCGTTAATAATCTTAATGATATCTTCAATGAAACTTTTCGGATATGATAAAGAAGACAGTAATGGAAATACGAGTTCTTCAGTACGGTCCGTTCCATTATGGAGTTTATAATCTCCAACATCGTGAAGCCAGGCTGCCAATAAAACTTTAGAACGATCAGCTTTTTCGTGAAGGAGAATATTTTGGGCATTAGTGACTACCCGCTCAATATGCCAATAATCATGTCCACTTTTATCCGAAGAATGTTTATTTTTTATATAATCCCGAATGATTGATATTGATAGGTCTAATTCCATGCTTAAATATAGAATTTTAATAAGAATTATATAAATATAAGTTCAATAATTTAACAGCCCTTTAATTATATTAGAGGGGTATAAAGATATTGAATAGGTCTTTTCAACTTCAATTGAAAGTATTGAAATGAAAGAATAAAAAAGAAAAAGCCCCTTTATAAAAAACAGGGGCTTGTATTATATTATAATATGGAAAATGTATGTAGATAACTATTCGCTATATACACCCATATTAATAAACTTATTTTGTCTGTGTTCCACCAACTCATCAGGAGACATTTTAGAAAGCTCATTATAGGCCTCCAAAACTTGATTTTTTAGAGACATAAAAGCTCCTTCCGGGTTGTAATGAGCCCCGCCAAGCGGTTCCTTAATAATTCCGTCAATAATGCCTAATTCCAAAGAATTTTTAGGAGTTAAACGAAGATTTTCGGCAGCAACTTCTTTGTATTCCCAACTTCTGAATAAAATTGAGGAACAACTTTCCGGGGAAATTACGGAATACCAAGTATTTTCCATCATGTAAACCTTATTTCCTACACCGATTCCCAACGCACCTCCACTGGCACCTTCACCAATAACAACGCAAATAATCGGAACTTTAATTTGGCACATCTGAGCAATATTATACGCGATGGCTTCTCCTTGTCCTCTTTCTTCGGCATCTAGTCCCGGATAGGCTCCCGGAGTGTCTATTAAAGTTAGAATAGGAATGTTAAATTTTTCAGCAACTCTCATCAAACGTAGTGCTTTTCGGTAGCCATCAGGATTGGGCATACCAAAACGACGGTATTGTCTTTCTTTGGTATTTTTACCTTTTTGTTGCCCGATAATCATAAAGGTTTTACCGTCAATTCTTCCCAATCCTCCAATCATGGCTTTATCATCGCCATAGTTGCGGTCTCCGTGTAACTCAATAAACGTATTATCAGTGATGGCACTGCAATAGTCTAACGAATAAGGACGAGAGGGATGTCTGGATAATTGTACGGTTTGCCAAGGGGTAAGGTTATCGTATATTTGATGTTTGGTTTGTTCGATTTTCTTTTCGATTTCTTTGCAAGTAGAATTTATATCTACTCCGCTTTCTTTACCAAGCTCGATCCATTTTTTAAGCTGGTCTTCTAATTCTTTTATAGGCAATTCAAAATCTAAATATTCCATTTTATGAGTATTAGTGACTAAATATACTAACTTTTAAATAAATCAAATTAAATTCTCATTTTTGAAACTACTTAGAAATGGTATTTTCAAAAATAAATTTCCAATGAATTATAAATCCAAAATTCCTTCAGGTAAAGTCATTGAAATGTATTGATCATTTCTGTTTACTTCAATAATCCAATCATTAATAACAGGAATGTAAATAAATTTATCATTTTTCGATAGTTTTATAATAAAAAGAGCTTGTGCGCTGTTATCGTTTATTTCAGTAATTTCTCCAATCTTTTGTAGGTTTTCGTCTACTAAAGAAAAGTGTATAACTTCATGATAATAAAATTGTTTTCCTTTTAATTTAGGTAATGTATTTAAAGGAAGGTACAGCTGCGTTCCTATTAAGTCTTGTGAATTGATAGAAGTATCTTCAAATTTTACACGTAATGAATCTTTATTATAGAGTTGACATTCATTTAGAAAAAAAGGAACCGGCATTTCATTGATATTAATAAATACCGATTCCAAATTATTGTAAGCCTCCGGTTCATCTGTGTCTAGCTTAACAATCAGATGACCTTTCAGACCATGAGTTTTAGTGATTGTGCCTAGGTAGTAACAATCTTCCAATTGCATGAATCTAATTAGGCTTTAGGTTCTTCATTAGTTTCAGCCTGAGCATCAGTAGCAGCTTCATCTTCTGCGATGATTGCTTCTACTACTTCCTCTGCATCGTTAGCTTCTGCTTCTTCTGCTTTTTGTTGAGCAGCGATACGGCTTTCATTTACTTTTCTTTCAGCTTCAAGCTTTTCTTTTTTCGCTTGTTGCTTAGAAGAAGCCAATTTGTCTTTTTTAGCTTGAATAGCTTTTTCTTTGTCTTCCAACCAAGCTTGGAATTTTTTCTCTGCTTCTTCCGCCGAAAAAGCTCCTTTTTTAACCCCTCCGTTCAAATGCTTTTTTAATAAAGCACCTTTATAAGAAAGGATAGATTTTGCTGTATCTGATGGTTGAGCTCCTTTTTCTAACCAGCTCACTGCTCTGTCAACATTTAATTCAATGGTTGCAGGGTTGGTTGTAGGAACGTAAATTCCTAATTTTTCGATGTTTTTACCATCTCTTTTAGCTCTAGAATCTGCTACAACAATGTGAAAAACCGGTTTTCCTTTTTTACCGTGTCTTTGTAATCTAATTTTTACTGCCATAATTTTTTATTTTGGGATCCCGTCCCGTTATTAGTTAAGTTTGCAAATATACTACTTGTTTTATTATTGCTGCAAATTTTTGTATACAAATTATCGTTTTATACTCTTAGTTTTTCTTGGAAAAATGAGCATCCCAGCCTTGAGCATTCAACGGAATGCGCTGTGTATTTCCTTTGGTTATCAAAACATTTTCAACCGTTTCGGTAGCATGACCGATAATGGTGAAGTTAGGATTATGTTTGATCTTATCATGATCTTCAATAGGGATGGTAAATAAAATTTCATAATCTTCTCCCCCGTTTAATACACCTGTTACGGGATTGATACCGAATTCTTCCGCCGTGGTAATTACCTGGCTGTCCATCGGGATTTTTTCTTCATAAATGGAGAAGCCAACGTTACTTTGTTGAGAAAGATGAATGATTTCAGAAGCCAATCCGTCAGAAATATCGATCATAGAAGTAGGATGTACGTCCATTTCTTTAAGTAACACTTTAATTTCCGTACGTGCTTCAGGTTTTAATTGCCTTTCCAAAATATAAGTATACCCCGATAAATCCGGTTGAAGGTTTGGGTTAACTTTAAAAACAGAATTTTCACGTTCCAATACTTGTAATCCGAAGTAAGCACCGCCCAGATCACCGCTGACAACCAAAAGGTCATTGGGTTTTGCTCCTTTTCGGTAGACAATCTCGTCTTTATGAGCATAACCCACGGTAGAAATATTTATTACCAATCCCAGCTTGGATGAAGTGGTATCTCCTCCGACTAAATCTATAGAATAGTGTTTACACGCCAGGTTGATTCCCGTGTATATTTCTTCCAATGCTTCTACCGGAAAACGATTGGATACGGCTATGGAAATCAGTATTTGTTCCGGAACGGCGTTCATGGCAACCAAATCGCTGAGTCCGATAACTACAGACTTATAACCTAGATGTTTTAAAGGGGTATAAGCCAAATTGAAATGAATATTTTCCAATAGCATATCGGTAGAAACTAACACCTTTTTATCTTTTGGATCCAACACGGCGGCATCGTCTCCGACTCCTTGTAGAGTAGAAGGATGGTTGGGTTTGAAATTTTGAGTAAGATGTTCGATCAGTCCAAATTCACCATATTCTGAAATTGAAGTTTTATATGGATTCTTATTATCAAGCATACTGCGGATATCTATTAATTTATTTTGAATTCGATTTTCGAATTTACGGCTTTTTCGGGTATATGCCTTATTATTTGTATTACGATCCTTAATTTTTTCGATTTTTTTCTAAATAGAAAAAGTGTAATTAAATGTTTTTACAAGGATAGAATGATATAAAGTTTTTTTAGAAAAAAAAATCCATACAGATTCAAAGATTAATATTTAAGGCTGTTACCCATAACAAAAACAACACCAATACCCAGATATTCATAAACTACAAACAGATACCCATACTTATTTTCAAAATAAGACCCAAACTAATCAATTATTTTGTTGAGACTTGCAAACAGCATCTTAATGACGATCAATAAGTTAAATTAAAAATAAGAAATCTCTAATCTAATAGGTATAAAAAGCTTAATTGAAAAAAAGGCGTGAATAAGTAGTTAAATAAATTTGAAAACAATTCACAGCTGCTCAGGCAATGCATTAATTTTTGTATACTATACAAGTATATTATTATAACTAATAAGTATAAAAAATATTATATAAAATTAATACGATATTATAACTGTATTTCCAACCAATTGCGCAGGATAAATTTTAGGTGCCCGATCAGCTATTTCTAACGGTTGACCTGAGGTTAGAGACCATTTTGCTCCATCTTCAGGACAATAGATATAAAAATCGTCCTTTACTTCCAATTGGGTATTAGGTCCCGGGCAAATATGCGGAGCATTTCTATCATAGGCTAAAAACTTATTAGCCTCTATTCTAACCAATATTAAGCCCTTAGTACCGGTTAATGGACCCGCTTCAATATATGCATAACCATTAATACCGGATAATTTTTGGAACTGAGGTAAATTGAGATCGGCTGAATAACTTATAGAAGAATTAGGAAAACAACTAATTGTTTTATTTCCATTTTCGCATTGGATGAAGAAGAATAACTGTGAAATTAATAATATATAAAGAATTAATTTTTTAATCATAATAAATTTGCTAAATTTGCATACGGATAATCCGACAGTGAAGAGTCGGGTTATTTTTTTTATGTTTATAAATTACAACGCAAAATTACAAAAAATAGTATCATGAATTATGTAACGAAAGAAGGTCTAGATAAATTACGTAAGGAACTTGATCAATTGGAACAAGTTGAAAGACCTAAAATCACACAGCAAATTGCTGAAGCTAGGGATAAGGGTGATTTATCTGAAAATGCGGAATACGATGCGGCTAAAGAAGCACAAGGTTTGCTTGAAATGCGTATATCTAAGCTTAAAGATATAATTTCAAATTCTAAAATAATAGATCAATCGCAAGTTGATACTTCTAAAGTAGCTATATTATGTTCTGTTAAAATAAAGAATACTGCCAATGGACAGGAGATGAAGTATACCTTGGTTCCGGATACGGAAACCGACTTAAAAACCGGAAAAATTTCTGTTAATACCCCCATAGCTAAAGGTCTTTTAGGAAAGGAAGTAGGAGAAACTGCCGAAATCAATTTACCGAACGGTAATCGAATTAATTTTGAAATTTTAGAAATTTCATTAGATTAATAAGCTAAATTTACAACCTATGGCAAGTATATTTTCAAAAATCGTAGCAGGAGAAATTCCCTGTTATAAAGTTGCAGAAAGCGAAAAACACCTTGCTTTTTTAGATGCATTTCCAATAGTAATAGGTCACGTATTAGTAATTCCTAAAAAAGAAACCGATAAACTGTTTGATTTGCCCAAAGAAGAATATGATGAATTAATGGATTTTACCTATAGAGTTGCTCAGGCAGTAGGGAAAGCTATTCCATGTTTACGGGTAGGAATGTCTGTACAAGGATTGGAAGTTCCCCATGTTCATGTTCATCTGATCCCATTAAACGCTATCGGAGACATGAATTTTGGTAACAAATTGACACTGAGTTCGGAAGAATTTACTGAAATTGCTGACAAAATAAAGTCTTATCTATAGGGACTCTTGTTTGGTATAATTTTAGTGAGAAAATTAAGTAAAAAATTTTAGAAAAAGATTAATAAAAATGGATTTAGGAAAAGAGTTCCATAAATATGCAGTAAAACACCAGGGAATTAATAGTCTGGCGGTAGATCAGTATGTAAATTCAATGACTCCATATATTACTGAAGAACGAAAATTAAATGTAGCACAAATGGATGTGTTCTCTCGGTTGATGATGGATAGAATTATATTCCTGGGAACAGGTATAGACGATCAAATAGCCAATATTGTAACCGCTCAATTATTGTTCTTGGAAAGTACAGATGCCAATAAAGACATTCAAATATATATTAATTCTCCAGGTGGAGGAGTTTATGCCGGACTAGGTATATACGATACCATGCAAATTATTAAGCCCGATGTGGCTACTATTTGTACCGGTATGGCTGCTTCTATGGGAGCCGTATTATTGACAGCCGGTGCTGCCGGAAAAAGATCAGCATTGAAACATTCCCGAATTATGATTCATCAGCCATTGGGAGGAGCTCAAGGGCAAGCCTCCGATATGGAAATTACATTAAAGGAGATCTTAAAGCTGAAAAAAGAATTATATGAAATTTTGGCAGAGCATTCCGGTCAACCTTTTGAAAAAATTGAGAAGGATTCAGATAGGGACTATTGGATGATTGCTTCAGAAGCTAAAGAATATGGACTTATTGATGAAGTTCTTGAAAAACGGTAAAGCTTTGTTTTGTTGAGAACCACATACATATAATATAATATTTATACTAAGACTTTCGTTTGTTCGATATCTACAAACGAAAGTTTTTTGTTTTTTTAAATAACGTTCAATGAGTAATAAATTACTTTTTTTGTTTGCATTTTTATTTAGTTTATCTTATAATGCACAAATCAAAATTACGGGGGTAATTATAAACCAGGATACCCAACGTCCTATTGAAGGAGCAAAAATATCTTTTCCTGAAGCTCCCGAGATTTCAACCCTTTCAAATAATATTGGATATTTTTCACTCGAATCTAAAAATAACTTTGATTCTATAGTTGTTCAGATTGTAAATTATAAGAAAAAGTCATTTCCTGTCAATAAAAAACAAAACTTAAATTTAATTATTAAATTCTCTGAAAAAGATAAGATTGGTTCATCCTCAATTCCTCCATCAACTACCAATCAAACTAAAATTGATACGGATACTATATCATCATCTTCAAACCAGCAAGTTAATTACGTTAGAGTTACCGGTCAATTGCTAGATGAAGATACAGAAAAGCCAATTCCGGATGCTGATATTTTTCTTAAAAATACTCAGGTTTATGCTTCTACCGACAGTGACGGGAATTTTGAATTACAATCCAATAAATACATTGACACGTTACAAATTATTACAGATAAATACCCAACAAAATATATACCTTTACAAAGGGGTGATAATCTAGGCTTAATTGTAAATCTCAAATTAAAAAACAAAAATAGTAGCCAATCAACCGATAAAGGAACCGTAAGCAAAGAAAAAGAAATAGACGAGGTAGTAGTTACCGGTTTTCCGAAAAAACGTTTACCAAAAAAAGAAAATCCTGCATACCGCATATTGCGTGAATTATGGAAGAGAAGAAGAACCAACGGTTTGACTAATTTTAAGAATTATCAATATAAAGAATATGAGAAAATCGAATTTGATTTAAATAATGTTGATAGTGCTTTTATAAGTAAAAAAATCTTTAAAAAATTAAACATTTCAGCCAAAGACATAGATACATTAGATATCTCAGGTAAAACGTATATTCCTGTTTTTCTTAACGAATCCCTTTCCGATATAGTAGGACAAAATACACCTTCCAAAAGAGAAAAATCCTTTTTAAGAGGAAATAAAGCTTCCGGAATTCCTAATAATGATATTGTAGCCAATACGGTTAAAAATTTGTATAAAGATGTTAACATATACGATAATGTGTTAAACTTTTTTAATAAAGGATTCACTAGTCCGGTAGCTACTATTGGATTTTCCGTATACGATTATTTATTAGCTGATACAGTTTCCGTAGATGGAGTTGATTGTTATTATATTAAATATAGGCCTCGAAGAGATAATGAGCTTACTTTTAAAGGAGATTTATATATTACCAAAGATACTTATGCAGTAAAGCAAGTAACCTTACAATCCACTTCGGGTATTAATGTAAACTTCGTTAAAGACATCTATATGGAATTGAATTATGACAATGTCAATGATTCAATTTTTATTCCATTACGAAATTACACTGTTCTGGATATGTCTCTAATAACTAAAAAAGAAGGAGGAAAAGGTATGTTTGCGAAACGTACTATAACTTATAATGATTATAAATTCGATGAGCCGCAAGGTACCGTAGAAAAACTATTAGATCAACAATGGGAACCTATTTCCGAAGGAGCTTACAATAGGAAAGATGATTTTTGGGCCAACAATCGTCCGGATCGTCTCAATGAAGATGATAAAAAGGCTTATGAAATGGTAGACAAGGTATCTAAAACCCGATTATTTAGAAATATTGTAGATGCCGTACAAATCCTTTCCTCAGGTTATATCAATGTGGGTAATGCTATTGATATTGGAAATCTGTATCAAACACTAGGATATAACGATGTTGAAGGAACCAGAATTCGTTTAGGAGCTAGGACGTTTTTCTCTCCCAATGATATGTGGAGAGTGGAAGGATATACGGCATACGGATTTAAAGATGATCAATTTAAATACGGTTTTGAAGGGCGCTTGATGTTAAACAAATACAATCGTTTTACGATAGGTGCGGGAACAAAAAGGGATATAACTCAGTTAGGGACTTCGCTTACAGAAAATGAGGGAATAATGACCCGTTCTTTTGCGTCATCTTCCATCATATCCCGAGGAAGTAATGAATATTTGAGTTCTGTCAATCAAACCAATGCATTTTTATCTATTGAACCGTGGAAAAACGTACAATTGCGATTAGATGGAACTTATCAATACATACAATCGGCGAATCCTTTCAAATTTAATATAGGGTATTACAACAAAAAAGGAGATATTAAAAACGATTTGTATGATTCTCATTTAACATTTAGTATTCAAGCAAGACCGGGAGCTAAATATTCTCGTTTTGGATTAGACAGATATGAGCATACAACTTTATCTCCGACTCTAATTTTAAAATATATAAAAGGATTCAATGGAGTGTTGGATGGTGATTTTAACTATGATAAAATACAATTTTTATACAATCATCCGATCCTTTGGGGACCGATTGGTAAATCGAATGTTACTTTTGAATTCGGTAAATCGTTCAATAAATTGCCCTTATCCTTGTTAGGAATCATACCGGGTAACCAGTCTTACGGTATTGTAAATAATACCTTTTCATTGCTGGATTACTATGATTTCGTAACCGATATTTATACGGCATTGCATGTTGAACATCACTTTAACGGAAGGATATTTTCCTATATTCCTTTATTGAAAAAATTACAATTAAGAGAAGTAGCAATTTTCAGAGGTGTTTGGGGAGATATATCTGAAGGTTCTAAGAATATGAATGCTTCTAATATCAGATATGTAGCACCTAATAAAGATATTTATTATGAATATGGTTTTGGTATCGAAAATATAGGGTTTGGAAATTTAAGAATTTTTAGAGTAGATTTTAACTGGAGAGGAAATTACTTACATATGCCGGATGTTAATAAATTCGGAGTTAAATTTGGAATGCAATTTACATTCTAAAAATCATACGATTTAAAAAGAAAAAAAGGAGTAATTATAGTACTCCTTTTTTTATTGAATTTTATATTAATTATTTTTTAATTCGAGAATTAGTTAAAACATAAGTGTCGACTAATTCCCTGATATTTACATAGGTTTTCTTCATAAGCTTAGGAATATCCTTTTTTCTAATCCATTGGGCTTTATCAATTCCTTCATTTTTTTGAGGTTTAGGTTTTTCATTTCCATCATACATCATTTCAAACCATTGAACTATTTTTAAAAAGTATTTTTTTTCAGATTGATACACATGATAAGTTGTCGTTAGGTATTTTTTTAATTTTAAATTAGAAATAGAGCATTCTTCTTCTACTTCTCGTTTGGCAGCTTTTTTAAAAGTTTCATTTTCTTCCACATGACCTTTCGGTAAATCCCAATAACCGTTTCTTTTAATAAATAAATAATTGTCTTTACTATTATTAACTAATCCTCCCGCTGCATACACGGGCGTAGCTATTTTTTGTAATTTTTTCCAAACTTTTTTTGTTTCAGAAGAATAAACATGAATGGAGTTTACTTTCGTATGGTACAAAATATCCAGAGCGTATACCAAAGTTTTCGAATTTTCGTATGGAAGGTTAATAGCACCTTTTCTCTTATTTTTACCAAGGGTAAGAAATCTTTCGTTTACAGAAATTTTGTACATTTGTGTTTGTTTTTACCAAAATTACAAAAATGAATATTAAAGGAGAAAAAATACTGGTTAATAAATCGGCAGAAGATATTTACACGTTAGCATCTCAGCCTTCTGAATTTAAAAAGTTCATGCCTGAAACCATAGATAAGTTTGAGGCAGATGAAGATGGATTTGTTTTTGCATTAAAAGGAATGCCTGAAATTGCCTTGAAAATGAAAGAAAGAATTCCTTATTCAAAAATTATATTAAGTTCGGCTAAAGAAACTTTGAATTTTGACTTAAGTTTATTGATAGATCAGGTTACAGAAAGTTCAAGTGAAGTTCAATTTACTTTCGATGGTAAATTTAATATGTTTATATCTGCCATGGTTGAAAAACCTTTAAAAAATTTAATTAAAGCTTTAACGGAAGGAGTTAGTAAAATTTCATAATGTTAATTTTAAAACATAAAAAAAAGCTATTTTATTTAAAATAGCTTTTTTTATATAAAGAATATTCAACTTATTTTTTTCCTTTTTTACTCCCTTTGTCAGGATTGAAATTTTCATACGCATATTTAACGGCTCTAAAAACATCTACAACACCTCCGGTCGCTGAAAGCTGATCAAAAGTTGTTTTAATCATAGGACTGTTTTCACTCTCGCCACCTGCCGTTACTTCTATAGTAGATTTATTTGCTGTTATAAATAATATATTTTTCACTTGTTCAGCAGTTAACTGAGGAAAATAAGACCATAAAAGGGCAGCACATCCTGCAACAACCGGAGAAGCCATACTGGTACCTTGTAAAAATTTATATTTTCCTTTGGTAACGGTAGAGTAAATTTCTAATCCTGGTGCAAAAATATCAACTTTTTCTTTTCCGTAGTTGGAAAAAGATGCTTTCAATGCATTATTATATCGAGTACTGGCTCCTACGGTAATCCAATTGTTTACAAAAGATTTATGCTCATTGTCCTTAAAATTGGTTGGATAATTATACTCAGTATCTACATTTTTATTATCATTACCGGCAGCATGAACCATTAATACGCCCTTTTTTTCCGCGTATTTCATAGCTTCCCATACTCTCTCTTTATTAGGAGAAAAAGGCTTACCAAAACTCATATTTATAACTTTAGCACCATTATCAACAGCATAATATATAGCATTGGCAATATCTTTGTCTCTTTCATCACCATCCGGAACGGCTCGAACTACTAAGATTTTTGCAACATCCCCGGCTATACCGTCCATACCTATATTATTATTTCTAACTGCTGCAATTATACCGGAAACATGAGTTCCATGTAATGCATCCGGGCCTTCCACTTCATTGTTACCGTAATGTTTTTCCTTAATATCTGTATAATCATCACCTACAATGTAGCGAGGATCATAACTTTTATTAAGCATGTAATCTACTTTACCGGAATAGTATTTAACTGCTTCCCCCATTTCACTATCTGCTAACATATTGATTTGAGTTGCATTTTTTCCTTCCAAATCGCTATTGTTTGCAATCATCTGAAGGAAAGCCTGTTTATATTGAGGAATGCTAAAAGTTGCCTCATTTACATTTTCAAGAGTCAAAGGTTTGTCACCCAGAGCATTTTGTAATTCAGTGGTCATTTGTCTTATCAAAGCTTTTTGCTCGTCAATATTAGATAGGGCATCTTTAGCTTCTCCTAAATCTTTATCATATATAAATTTAGCTCTTTGATATTCTTTAAATTCGTTCGGATACTTTTCCCGATTTTTTTCATTCGTTTTCAGATCACCGGTTTCGAATAGTTTTTCATATAAAGAAACTATACGGGTTGATTCCATAGTATCGTGGTCTACATCTTTTCCATCTTTTCCACCGATAAAATCCCATCCATGAACATCGTCAGCATATCCATTACCGTCGTCATCTTTACCGTTATTAGCGATTTCTTTGGGATTATTCCAAATATTATTTTTCAAATCCGGATGATCAATTTGTACACCACTATCAATTACTCCTACGATAATAGGAGAGGGTTTAAGTCCCTTAGACTTTAGAAATTCAATAGCATCAGTAGTCCCTACACCATAAATACCGGTTTTTTCATAACTTTGATGATACCAGTTTTTTAAAGCAAGGGAATCAACTGCCGGAACGTTATTTTGAGCAAATGCATTGGCAGTAAAGAATGCAAAAGCGAAGCTTAGGCTTAATAGTTTTATCTTCATTTAAAATTATTTATTTATTCGACATTAGTAAGGTAACTAGCAGATTTCGGGCCAAGATTGCATATAAGATCTAGTATGGAAAGATCATTCATAAACTCGAATCGGTCTGAAAATACCTGAATGTATTTTTTATTTTTATAAGGACTTTCTTTTTTAGCATTGAACGCTTCTCGCGCATCGGTAAACAGAGGATTTTTTACATATTCATCCGTGAGTTCGTACGAACAATTCAACTTTAGGATAGAACATGCCCATTCTAATGTGTTTAGATTTAAATCTAATAAAAAGGTTTCTTTTTTTTCCAATAATTGGATTAGCTTATCTTCGTAATATTCAAAGTAAGGGGAACTTTGATATGCAGATTGTAATGATTTACTGTGTAATTTTTGCCATGAAGAAGCATAGGAAATCTTAATATCTTTTATAATTCTGGCTCCGGAATGTTCAATAGGAACAATAAGAGGCAATTTTCCATTAGCTCCTTGAACAATGCAACGATTACGATAAGTTTGTTTAGGAAAATTTTCCCACTGTTCCAAATAGATCTTTTCCGAATGGATCCATTTTTCAAAATAAGAAACAGGAGGAAAATAAAAACAAGGTAAGACGATCATAGTTATTTTTTATGAAAGTGCTAATTTACCATAAAAATAAATATGATCTTCTTATTTTAACAAAATATGTATGCGATCTATTTTATATGAAATTTACTTTTTTTCTGTCTTTAAAATTAATTAGAAAAAATTATATCGTATACCCATAAATCCTCTTAATTTTTGCAAGGAGGCATAATTATAAGAAGTATCAAAAGTGTACCCGTTAGGATTGGTAATCGGATTATCTACCTCTTTATTGAATGGGTCAAAAGGACGCATGATCGGATTTTTAGGCGTAAAATTAAATAGGTTTTTAATTCCTCCGTAAATTTCCATTCCATTATGGAATTTCTTGGTTACTTGTATATTTGCAATGCAATACCACGGGGAATATTCACTTCTAAAATCATTAGGCTCGATAGGCAACCTCATTTTTCCGTTCCATTGTCCGGAAAAGTCCAATATATAATTTTTAGGAAATGTGTAAGTCATAACAAATGTTCCGGACCATTTGGGAGCATAAAGCTGATCTGTTCTGAAATAAGAACCCTTGTCATCTTTTTCTTTGGTGTAAACATCCATATAAGTAACACCGGCCATAATTTTAAAAGGAATTAAAAAAGACCATTCTGTATTTAAAGATATACCTTGCGAAACAGCATGTCCGTCCAAATTATCATATATGATTTTAGTAGGATCGGAATCGAAGTCTCCAATAATTTTATTAGTAAAATAAGAATAAAAACCGGTGATATCCAGATTTACATTCAGATCATCGAACATCATTTTTTTAACATAGTTCAAATTTCCGTTATATGAACGTTCAGGCTTTAAAGAATTTAAGATGACTACATCTCTGGCTCCCGTAAGAGCAGAATGATCTTCCGTAAAGATATTTACAACTCTAAAACCGGTTCCAAAACTGGCTCGGAAGGTATTCGTATAATTGGGTGAAAACTTATAGGCAATTCTGGGAGAATGTACATTTCCATGATGTTTATCGTTATCGTATCTATACCCTAGTAAAAGTTTATTTTTAGTATTTATAGACCATTCGTCTTGTAAAAATAATCCCGGTAACGGAGTTTCTGAAGGTCTGTTTTTCGAGCCGTCAGGAGAAGCGGTCGCAGGTGTATTGTCATCGTAGTAAGTATATCTAAAAGAAGCTCCTGCTAAAAAGTTATGATTTTTTATGGTTTTATCCCAATAACTTTGGATAAAAGCTACTTGTTGAGTTGCCATATACGGAGTGTTCCCATACCATGAGTTTTGGTCATGCCAATTATATGAAAATTGTGTGTATATTTTTTCATGTAGAGGTAATTGATACAGTCCGATCACTTCGGCACGTTTCGTATATATACTTTCTCCGTAAACCTCGTCACTTCCCCGATATTTTTTACTCCAGTTCATTTGTCCACCCCAGCGATCTTCATTGACCCATCGCAGCCCTAAACTGGCAACTCTGTTTTCTTTTCGTTTAAAACTCCATTTATTAAAAACAGATATCCTGTTTTGTAAAGTTAAATCGGTAAATCCGTCGTGATTGGCATCGATAGGATTATCATAATAAAAATGATTGATCCCAAGTAAACTGGTTACTTTTTTACCGGCATTAAATTTAAAGGATAAATCCGTACTTAATTCTCCCCAGCTTGTACTGAAAATATCCGCTGCAAACTTGGGTGCTTTTTGCGGGTTTTTAGTGATCACGTTTATAATTCCCCCCATAGCTTCTGAGCCGTATAAAGAAGAGGCGGGACCTTTAACTACTTCAATTCTTTCTACCAAACTATTGGGAATCCCACTTAAACCATAAACAGTAGCTAATCCGCTAACGATAGGCATCCCGTCAATTAATATCATGGTATAAGGACCTTCCATACCGTTTATGTGAATATCTCCCGTATTACAAACGCTGCAATTTATTTGAGGTTTAACTCCGTTAATCATTCCTACGGCATCGAAAAGACTGGGAGTAGGATTTTTTTTGAATAGTTTTGGTGTAATAATTTCAACAGGCACCGGGCTGTCAGATTTTCTAACTTCCTTCAAGGTTCCTGTCACGACAACATCGTCAATCGATTTTTCTTTAGAGTTTTTAATAGAATCTTTAACTTCTTGGGAATATAGTGTGCAAAGGGATAATGCAAAAAGTACAGTCAATCCTCTTTTCATAATTATTAATTTTAGACTCGCAAATATAAAAAATTAGATTAGTCTAACAAATTTATTTTACGATTGTATTTTGGAAAAATTAATTATTTGGTCTTGAAAAATTAATATTTTAATATATTTGTAAATGTTCTCATCTATAGAAGAAAATTATCTAAAAGCCTTATATAATCTGTCTGACGAAAAGGGAGAAGTATCTACTTTGGCGTTAAGCCAATCCTTAGATATCAAAATGCCTACTGTGAACAGCATGATGAAAAAATTCTTGAAAAAAGGATTAGTATACTATCAGAGCTATAAACCGTTAAAACTGACAGAAAAAGGTAAAAAAGAAGCCGCTTTAATTCTTAGGAAACACCGTCTAACAGAAATGTATTTGGTTGAAAAAATGGGATTTAGTTGGGAAGATGTTCATGAAGTAGCCGAACAAATCGAACATATACATTCAGAAAAATTTTTCAATAAAATGGACGAATTGTTAGATTATCCTAAGTTCGATCCTCATGGTTCACCCATACCGGATAAACAAGGAAATATAGAAGGGGGACGTTTTAAAAAGTTAAATGAATATCAGATTGGAGAAATTGTGGAATTATCCGCTATAATTCACAGTTCTAAAGAATTTTTAAAATATTTGAATTCTAAGAATTTCAATTTAGGAATTAAATTTCAGATTGAATCAGTTGAAGAGTTTGACGGAAGTGTAACCGTTCAAATTGTAGGTCAAAATAGAACAGAAGTTTTAAGTAATATGATTGCTGAAAAACTTTTAGTTAAAAATTGTTTAAATTAAAGTTATCCGCGCAATTACTATCATTTAATTATAATTATAAGGAAAAAGTGCAGTAAATGAGTTAATTAATTTAATTTTCACTATATTTACTATATGAAGAAGGGATATGCAGATTTACCTTTACACTATGGAACAGTTCCCGCCTGGTTAGCTAAAAGAATGGCTTTATTAGGTGGAGCGATTGTAGAGGCTATAGTTCAAGAATACGGAAGAAAAACTTTCTTACAAAAATTAAGCGATCCGTTTTGGTTTCAATCTTTAGGATGTGTTTTAGGAATGGATTGGCATTCTTCAGGAATAACCACTTCCGTTATGAATGCTTTGAAGAAAGCAATAAATCAAAGATCCTCGGAACTTGGTATTTATGTATGCGGGGGCAGGGGAAAATCTTCACGAAATACTCCAACGGAATTACTTCATATTGCCGATAAAACCGGTTTAGATGGAAATGAACTCATTACTAAGAGCAGATTGGTAGCAAAGGTTGATAATTGTGCGGTTCAAGATGGTTTCCAAATATATTTACATTCCTTTGTAGTTACTACAGATGGTGATTGGACGGTCGTACAGCAAGGAATGAATATCAACGATAAATTGGCAAGAAGGTATCATTGGATGTCTTCCTCAGTTCAATCCTTTACGGAAACTCCCCATACTTTTATTTATGGTAAAAACAAAGGAGAAATCCTTAATCTAACCGATAAGGATGCTTCTACAACCAAAAAGGGAATTTTGGAACTAACTAAGGAAAATCCGGATCGTTTAATGAAAGAAATATCCCTTATATTGCCTTCTCATCATGAGGTACGCGAAAAAGACGTCAATTTAAAAAGATTGGGCGCTGCTTTGGTACTTGCTCATGAAACAGATGTTCAAGATGTGGAGTCTCTGTTGCTTTTGAATGGAGTAGGACCCAGAACGCTTCAATCGTTGACATTAGTAAGTGAGGTTATACATGGCACTCCTTCCAGATTTTCAGATCCCGCCCGATTTTCTTTTGCACACGGAGGAAAAGACGGACATCCTTTTCCTGTACCCACTCGAGTATATGATGAAACCATTGAAATTTTTGATAAAGCATTGCAACGATCTAAATTAGGAGATACCGATAAATTGGAAGCATTGAAAAATCTTTCCAAAGTATCTATGGAAATTGAAAAGAATTTTAAACCCAATAACAATTTTAATGAATGGATTGAAAATGAACGTAAAAATTCTTGGAAATACGGTGGTAAAACCATATATGGAGACGCCGTTGAAAACAGCAGTCTTATAAAAAAAACCGGCAAGAAAACTAATAAATCTGTAACTAAAAAAATAGATAAAAACCAACTCAACCTTTTTGATTAAGCATAAGAAGGTATTTAAAGACTTTCACCAATAAATTTAGCTTTTAATTCCGTTTCCGTCCATTCTTTTTGCGGATTACTTTGCGCTGTAATACCACCACCAACATAAAGTAAAGCTCCATTAGCATATAGTTTAGCACATCGTAAATTAACGAAATACTTTTTAAATTTCTGAGTTTCCAATCCTATATATCCTGCATAAAAATCACGATTATATCCTTCATTCTCCAAAATGTAATTTCTACTTTTATTTAACGGAATTCCACAAACGGCAGGTGTAGGATGCAAATCTGCTATCAATTGAGATAATTGATCAGAAGTATTTAATTCTGCTGAAAGATAGGTTACCAAATGTTTAACAAGCCCTAAATGAAGTGTTTCAGGACCTTTTATCGTTAAATTCGAAGTAAAGGCTTTAATTTTTTCACAAATATAATCTGTGACATATTTTTGCTCTTCTATTTCTTTGCTTTCCCACTGAACAGAATCAATATCCGGTAATGTTCCGGCAAGTGCCATCGTTGTAAATAAAGAATTTTCAAAAGAACCTAAGATTTCAGGAGTAGCCCCCATCCAAATTTCATTTTGATTCCAATAGCTTACCTGGCAAAAGGAGGATGGATATTTTTCACATAAAAACAAAAACGATTTGAAAGGATTGATCTTATCCTTATCGATCCATTTTTCGCGAGAAATTACAATTTTATCTGTTTGTTTTTGTTGAATATAATGAATGGTCCGTTGAAGAAGATTTAAATATTCATGTTCTGAAATAACCTTTGTATTTTCATTGTTAGGTAGAGGAAATATAAGGTCATTTGATGATAATAAATCTTTTACCTCTGTAAATGTTGAAAAATGGAAAGTATATTTCTTTGAATTATCAAAAGATTGAAAAGAATATTCATATAAGCCACCCTCTTCCTTTTTAATTAAAAATATTTTCTTGTCTTTAGGAAGTCGAATAAAAGCAAAAGGAATATTTTTTTTAATGCAATTTTTAACTGTTTCAGAAAGTACCATTATTCAAAATTATTTTTAGGAACAATGCGATTTGTCATGGTAACATAACAATTTTTAAAGGTATTTCCCTCATCATCCGTACAAAAAATATTAATTTCAACTACATGGGATGTATTTCCTTTGTTGATAAATTGGGCTGTAGCTGAAATTTTTCCGTTTTTAACAGATTTTAAATGATACCCGTTTACTTGCGTTCCAAAAACATAGTATTTTGAAGGATCAACCGTAGTAATAGATAAAACCGAACCAACAGTTTCAGCAAGAGCTAATGAGGCTCCACCATGTAAAAATCCTATCGGTTGGTATACCCGGGAATTAACTTTCATTTCTGCAGTTAAAGTATCTCCTGTAAAATCTGTGTATACAATCCCTAAGGTATCAATTAATGTATTTGGTGAAGATTCATTTAGCTTGGCCAAAAGTTCTGCCTTATCCATTTTTTACTATTTACGTTTCATGCAAATTTATAAAAAAATAAACTCAAGGATTGGGCGAGAGGAAAGAATTCTAATTCTAATTTTTTTACTATTTCTTACTTTGCAATCTAATTGCAACATAGGGGAATTATTTTTGTTATATAATTAAAAATATAGATAGTTATGTCTTCTTATAAACCCGGTTGCGCCTGTAATGACAACGAAAGAAAAAATATTACTAATCAAGGAGATCATGAACCTTCTCATGGGCATACCCATGATCATGAACTAGATTTCAACATAAATATTTTTCAATTATTTTTACCGGCCATCATAAGTTCAATACTTTTAGTTCTCGCTCTCATTTTAGATTATTCTAAAACTTCATTTTTCAATTCTTGGATTAGATTGATAGCATATATACTAGCTTATTTGCCTGTAGGGTATCCTGTATTTAAAGAAATGTTGGAAGAATTTAAGCATAAGGATTTTTTCAATGAGCTATCGTTGATGTTTTTAGCTTCGGTAGGTGCTTTTTATATAGGAGAATATCCGGAAGCGGTTGCAGTTATGTTATTTTATTCCATTGGAGAAAACTTCCAATCGTTGGCAGTAGCTAAAGCTAAAAGAAATATTAATGCTTTATTGGATCAAAGACCCGATGAAGCAACAATTATTGAAAATCAAACTACTAAAGTCGTAAAAGCTAAAGAGGTTCAAATAGGCGAAATTATACAATTAAAACCGGGAGATAAAGTAGCATTGGATGGAGAATTGCTTTCTTCATCGGCTACGTTCAATACTTCTGCGTTAACCGGGGAAAGTACCCCGCAAAGTAAAGAAAAAGGGGAGACCATTTTAGCAGGAATGATAAATCTTAACACTTCTTCACTTGTAAAAGTTACTACTCCTTATTCAGACAGTAAACTATCTAAAATATTGGATTTAGTTCAAAACGCTACCGGTCAAAAAGCGAAAACAGAATTATTTATCAGAAAATTTGCGAAGTTTTATACTCCGGCGGTTTTCTTTATTGCCTTGCTGGTGTTTATATTACCTTATTTTTTTGTTGCAAACTATGAATATGAAACTTGGTTATATCGATCCTTAATATTTTTAGTTATATCCTGTCCATGCGCTTTGGTAATCTCAATACCTTTAGGATATTTCGGAGGCATAGGTTTAGCTTCAAGAAATGGAATTTTGGTTAAAGGTTCCAACTTTTTGGATATTTTGGCAGAAGTCAAACAAATTGTATTTGATAAAACAGGAACTTTAACTCTAGGAAATTTTTCTGTTCAAAATGTACATGTTGAGCAAGGTTTTGATCGGAATCAATTGTTACAATGGGTTAATATAGCCGAATCTCATAGTAATCATCCGATTGCCACCGCAATTCAAGCTTATGTAAATCAAAAACCTGAGGTAACAAAAATTACTTCCATGGAAGATATTCCGGGAAAAGGGATTAAAGTGGAAATAGAAGATAATGAATTGTTAGTAGGTAATTTTAAATTAATGGATGCCTATTCCATTTCTTATCCGGATACTTGTAAAGAAATCATAAACACTGTAGTTTTAATTGCAGTAAATAATAAGTTCGCCGGATATTTGGAAATTGCAGATCAAATTAAATCAGGAGCTCAACAAGATATTAAAAAAATACATGATTTAGGTATTGGGGCAACTATTCTTAGCGGTGATAAAAATACAATCGTACAAAAAGTTGCCCGGGAATTAGGTATAGATCATGCCTATGGTGAACTTTTACCGGAAGATAAGGTAACTAAAATGAAGGAAATAAAATCAACAGTAATTGGTAAAGTAGCATTTGTGGGAGATGGATTTAATGATGCACCGGTGATTGCTTTAAGTGATGTAGGTATAGCCATGGGAGGTTTAGGCAGTGATGCTACGATCGAAGTTGCCGATGTCATAATTCAAGACGATCAGACCTCTAAAATTCCTTTGGCTGTTAAAATAGGTAAAGCCACAAAACATGTTGTATGGCAAAATGTGATATTAGCTTTTGGTATTAAAATTATTGTAATGATTTTAGGAATTTTTGGTGATATCCATCTATTGGAAGCTGTATTTGCCGATGTGGGTGTAGCCCTTTTAGCTATATTAAATGCCGTTCGTCTACAAAAAGCCAACCTAAATAAATAGAATTTTCTCTACCATTTGTACGAATAAATTTTAATACATTTTAATTAAAAACAGGTAAGTAAACTATATACTTATCTGTTTAAAATTCGATACATGTTGATTGCCAATTAATTTTTGATTCTAAAGTTTAAACAGATATTAATACAATAAATTATTTTTCAATTTATCAATATTTAAATGCATTCTGTTAATCAAAAAATTTTGAATAGATCCATACTCATTTTCTATTTCGTTTAATGCGCTTTCTAAGTATTCCGGTATGACCGTATATAAATATTTGTTGGATGGATTTTGTTCAATTAATGGATGGTATTTATCCGCCAGATAATCATTCGACGCTAAATAATCTTTTAAAATAATATCTTTAGGAATATCTAGAGCATATAGCAACAATGCGGTAGCCAATCCGGTGCGATCTTTCCCTGCTGAACAATGAAAAAGGAGCGGTAATTTTTCTTGATCTTGTATATAGGTAAAAAATTCTTCGTATGCGTTTAAATATTTATCTTCTGTAACTAAAAGTTTGTATAAATGCTTCATAGCATTTATTACATCATTTTTGCTCGTATGAATACTTTTAGCATATGCTTTTAAACGACCGGGTTCAATACACAAATAGTAATGATTTTTAACTTCTGCAGGAATTTTGTCCGGTAAGGCTTTATATTCTTCTTCGCATCTGAAATCAACCAGAGTAATTATAGGGATACTGGATAAATATAGTAAATCATTATGGGTTAAATTATATAAATCGTCTGTTCTAAATAATTTCCCCCATTTAATTCGTTTTCCGTCTTTAGACTCTAAACCTCCTAAATCTCTAAAATTATATCCTCCTTCCATCGGAAGGTGTGTTTCCGCAAGAATAGCCGATCCTTCGGAAGTCTCTAATTTAAAATAACTTCTTTTGGATGGTAATATATATAAAGGATAAGTTCCGTAATCTTTACCTTGCGCGATCGGTTTTTTAGTATCAATAGTTTGAACTGAATCGCCTGAATATAATTTCCATTCTCCCGAAATATTTATATTTAAATAAGCTGATTTTGTATGCTTTTCTCGTATAATTTTACATCTTTTTAGAATGTCAATAGGGTTATCTGAATTTTCTTTTTCTTTAGTCATACCTGCTATCATACTAATTTTTGGATTATATTACTTATTAAAAACTTAAATCACATCAAATTTATTGCCATAAAAATTATTGAAATAATCTATATTTTAATTATTTGTAAAAGAATACTAATTAAAGTAGGTCTTTTTAATATCTTTGCAGGTAAAATAATAATATACTATACGAAATCAGGAATACTACGTTTTATTTATCGGATTGATTTTAAAATTTATTTTAAAATCATGACTTTCTAAGAAAATAAAATATCTACATATAATTTATGTTTAAGTACTAATAAATACATATAGGTGTGAATATGGTTTCAATACACGAATGGTGGACAATTTTAAAACAACAATTTTATCAAATTTCTTTTTTAGAAGCCATAGGAGTAGCTTTTGGTATTGCGGAAGCTTTATTCGCCAAATATAACAAGGTTTGGTTGTATCCTTGCGGATTACTTAATATACTCATAACTATGTATATTTATTGGGATTTTCGTTTATATGCGGAAATTTTATTGCAAGGATATTATTTTGTAATGAGTATATATGGATGGTTTTTATGGACAAGTAAAACTAAGAATAGTAGTACGGTAAGTTTATGTACTGTCAACGATAGATTAATTGCATGTTGCATTGTGATATTTTCATGGATTCTTTTATATTTTTTCTTAACGAATTACACTAATTCAGATGTTCCTGTATGGGACTCATTGGTGAGCGCATTTGCATGGGCCGGTATGTGGCTATTAGCAAAAAGAAAACTCGACAATTGGATTTTTTTAAATATTAGTAATTTTATAGCCGTTCCATTATTACTTCATAAAGGACTTTTATTATATTCTCTTTTAACTATATTTTTATTTATCATCGCAATTTTTGGATATTTAGATTGGAAAAAAATTATTAATTCACAAAAGTTAAAAAATTAGAACATAAAATAATGTGGACATTACTTATAGGGATTTCATCCGGTTTTTTAGCAGGGACTTTAATTAAAGGTCGAGGTTTTGGATGTTTTGGAAATTTAATGGTTGGTATTTTAGGTAGTTTTTTAGGAAATTGGCTATTTAGATATCTTCAAATACCGGTTAATGAAAATGATAAAACTCTCCTGTTGGCTATGTCCACTCTTGGCGCTATTTTCCTTTTAGCATTGGTGTCAATCTTCACTAAAAGATAAAAAGCCATCTAATTTAGACGGCTTTTTATTAAATCTTTATACTTGATTTATTTACTTGATTCAAATAATTCAGAAACTTTATCCCAGTTTACCACGTTAAAGAAAGCACTGATGTAGTCTGCTCTCCTGTTTTGATAGTTAAGATAGTAAGCATGTTCCCAAACATCTAACCCTAGAATAGGAATTCCTGATGCACCTACTCCCGGCATTAAAGGATTGTCTTGATTTGCCGTTGAGCCAATGCTTAATTTTCCATTATTGGATAACAACCAAGCCCATCCGGATCCGAATCTGCCTGCTGCTGCTTTTGAAAATTCCTCTTTGAAAGCGTCAAAAGATCCAAAAGATTCGTTTATTGCTGCAGCTAAATTTCCTTCCGGTTTACCTTTACCATTAGGGGTTAACCATTCCCAAAATAAACAATGGTTCAAATAACCACCGCCATTATTTCTTATAGGGGTTTTATCAAAACCTTTAATTATAATTTGTTCTATAGGTAGATTTTCAAGTTCTGTACCGGCGATTGCATTATTTAAATTTGTAGTATATGTACCATGATGTTTCGTATAATGGATTTCCATGGTTTTTGCATCGATATAAGGCTCTAGCGCATTGTATGCATACGGTAATTTTGGTAATTCAAATGCCATATTCTTTTTTTTAATTAAAAATTAAACTTAACTTAAATTTATTAAACAAATCTAGTGAATTTAAGAGTAAGTATGCGGTAAAGGCATTAAATTATTTAATAAAGATATTTGAAATTAATATGTAAACAAATATTTACTGTTTTTTTAAAATAAAAAATATTCAGATTATTAGAAAAGATTTATCTGTTCACCATCTGTCCCTGAGTTTCCATCTTGAGAATCTTTAGATTCAGTTGGGGCTTCATCAGTTTCAGCATCGGCATTTGCTTCATTTTCCTGTTCGGAAGGTTCTTCTGTAATGGTTATCTTTTTTATTTTTTCTTTAGAAATTTGATTTCCTTGTGCCTTAATTCCTTTAATAGCTATAAAGTCTTCTAAATTAATAGTTTCCGGACTCTTATCTTTTCCAAAATTGATTTCAGCAATTAATTTCCATCCGGTTCCAACCCATTCAATAAAAGATCTTGGATTTTCTGAGATAAAAAATACTTGCGGATTCAAGGTATCATCTAATAAGAAGCGTTTAATATAATAAATGGATTTATCTCCGTCGTAATATATACAACATACCGGTTTTTCCGGATTCCATTTTTCAAGTACTAAAAATTCATCATCAAAATGATTTAAAAGATCAAAAGTATGAAGTTTAGCAATTCCGGTAGAAGAGAGGGTAACTATTTTATCGGCTCCTTTAAAAGCGCCTAAATATTTGCCGCGGCCTTCAACGTTTAAACGTTGTACGGATTCATCAAACCATATTTTTCTAGGAGCTAAAGTCGAAATACCTGATTCTTTTAATTCAATTTTCTTTATATAATTTTTTGATACTAAATTTCCTTTAGAGCTTCTTCCTTTAATGGCTAATTCCGAAAAATCTATGTCAAACTTTAATTTTTTAAGTCTTTGGCTGGGTTTAAGGAAAATGGTAACTGATTCCGCTTCACCATTAGGATTCGCAGTAAAATATTGGACTTCTGAACCTTTAGCGGTAGAGGCTAAATTATATTCTTTATCTCTGGTTATGGAGGTAACCGGAAATCTTTTCATATACCAAGGACCTAGTTTACCTTCACGATAGATCATATTGTAAATAGTACGGGTATCATTTTTCTTCCAAATTCCTACATGGATGATGTTTTTTCCTACAAAAGTTTTAGCATCTGCTTTAGTAACCAGCATTACCCCGTCTTTTCTAAACACAATTATATCATCTATATCCGAACAGTCAAAAAGATATTCATCCTTTTTGAGGGAATATCCAATAAATCCTTCTTCGCGATTGACATAGAATTTGATATTTGCAACTGCAACCTTTGCTGCGTCGATTGTATCAAAAGTTCGAATTTCGGTTTTTCTTTCTTTATTTTTCCCGTATTTTTTCTTTATATTGGTAAAGTATTCAATTGCATATTGGATTAAATGATCTAAATGGTGTTTTACTTCTTTTATTTTTCCATCTAATGCTGCAATATTTTCCTCTGCTTTATCCAGGTCAAAGCGGGTGATTCTTTTAATGCGTATTTCAGTTAACTTATTAATATCGTCTTCGGAAACTTCTCTAACCAAATGTTTAGTAAAAGGTTTTAATCCGGCGTCGATTGTAGAGATCACATCTTCCCATTTATCAAGTTCTTCGATTTGATGGTAGATCCTGTTTTCGATAAATATTTTTTCTAACGAAGCAAAATGCCATTGTTCCTGCAATTCTCCGAGTTCAATTTCTAATTCTTGTTTAAGAAGATTTACAGTATGGTTGGTATTTCTTCTTAAAATTTCAGAAACACTTAAAAATTCCGGTTTGTCTACATTGATGACACAAGCATTCGGAGAAATTGAAATTTCACAATCTGTGAATGCATATAAAGCATCAATCATCTTGTCCGGAGAGACATCGTTAGGTAAGTGTATTAAAATTTCAACTTCAGAAGCGGTATTATCTTCAACTTTTTTTATTTTAATTTTTCCCTTCTCATTGGCTTTAAGAATACTGTCTATAAGAGAACCTGTATTAGTTCCATACGGAATTTCATTTATTAAAAGAAGACCTTTTTCCGGATTTGAAATTCTGGCTCGAGCCCTTATTTTTCCTCCGCGTTCTCCGTCATTATAATTCGCAACGTCAATTAAACCGCCTGTTTGGAAATCAGGATATAAGGTAAATGGTTTTCCTTTTAAAATCGCAATAGAAGCATCGATTAATTCTAAAAAATTATGTGGTAAAATCTTAGTAGATAATCCCACAGCAATACCCTCCACTCCTTGAGATAAAAGTAAAGGAAATTTTATAGGAAGGTTTTCAGGCTCTTTATTCCGTCCATCATAAGATGGTTTCCAAACCGTAGTTTTAGGATTAAAGACAACTTCCAAAGCAAAAGGAGTTAGTCTGGATTCAATATAACGGGCAGCAGCTGCTCCGTCTCCTGTATATATATTACCCCAGTTTCCTTGGGTATCAATTAATAGTTCTTTTTGTCCTATTTGAACGATAGCATCGGTAATAGCAGCGTCTCCATGTGGGTGGTATTTCATAGTATTACCTACCACATTGGCAACCTTATTATACCGGCCATCTTCCAATTCCCTCATTGAGTGAAGGATCCTTTTTTGAACGGGTTTTAAACCGTCGAAGATGGATGGAATAGCCCTTTCAAGAATGACATAAGAAGCATAATCTAAAAACCAATTCTGGTACATACCAGATATTTTTTGAATAGTTTCAGTGTTTTGATTATTTTTATTTACGTTTTCTTGATTGTCTTCGTTCATTATTAGTTTAAAAGTGTTTTTTTATGCTTGTGTAAAATTTTATTGATATATTTCCTTTTTATTTTCGCTAATTACTTTATTGAGAGAAATTCGTATATCTCTAATCTGTCGGGAATCTAGATAAGATATATCAAAATTCACTTTAGATTGTCCCGAACTAACTCGTTTACTTGATATGTAAATTTCTAAAACTTTTTTGAATAAAGGTTTATTTTTAATTACAAATTTAATAAGTTTTCTTTTAGGAAAGTCAGATAATGATTCTTTAACCATAAAAGCAATCGGTAGAGATTTTTCATTTTGAAATATCAAAGTTTCTCCGTCACTGTCATACCTAAAGAAAGGACAACCTAAATAGGCCAAATAAATAAGTACTAAGAGACTTATTAATAAAACAAGTTCATCCCCTCTTCCAAAAGCAGGTACATTTAAGTAGATAAATACAAAGCTGGTAAAAAAAATGATCAATATTACAATGTTAATAATTGCAATTTTACTTTTAGTTTTTGGATTTTGAAATTTCATAAAATAGTAGCTTTTAAGTCATTATTCATATTTAATTTTTTTATATCACTAAAAGGTATCTATTACTAAATTATTAATTATAAATTCTTGCCTGGTTTGTGTATTTTTTCCCATGTAAAAGTCCAATAGTTCTTCAATAGAAGTATTTTTACTTAACATTACGGGTTCTAATTTTATATCTTTACCGATAAAATTTTTAAATTCGTCAGGTGATATTTCTCCTAATCCTTTAAAACGAGTTATTTCGGGATTTTTTCCTAACTCTTGAATTGCTTTAATTCTCTCTTCATCTGTATAACAATACCGTGTTTCTTTTTTATTTCTAACCCTGAATAAAGGGGTTTGGAGAATATATAAATGTCCGTTCTTTATTAAATCAGGAAAAAATTGTAAGAAAAAAGTTATCATAAGCAAACGGATGTGCATTCCGTCAACGTCGGCATCAGTTGCGATAACTACATTATTATAACGTAAATCTTCTAAGCTTATTTCAATATTTAAAGCAGATTGAAGTAAATTAAATTCTTCATTCTCATAAACTATTTTTTTGGTCAATCCATAGCTGTTCAATGGTTTTCCACGAAGGCTGAATACCGCTTGGGTTTCCACGTCTCTACTTTTAGTTATGGATCCTGAGGCTGAATCACCTTCCGTAATAAATATAGTAGATTCTAATTTTCTTTGAGACTTCTGATCATTGTAATGTTGACGACAATCTCTTAATTTTTTATTGTGTAAACTTACTTTTTTGGCTCTTTCTCTTGCCAGTTTTTGAATGCCGGAAAGTTCTTTCCTTTCTTTTTCAGATATTATAATTTTTCTTTGCAGAGCATCTGCCACCTCCGGATTTTTATGTAAAAAATTATCTAAATGTTTTTTTAGAAAATCATTCATAAAAGTTCGAATCGTGGGTAAATCGGGACCCATTTCACTACTTCCCAATTTAGTTTTAGTTTGCGATTCAAAAACCGGTTCAATAATTTTAATTGAAACCGCAGCTATTATTGATTTTCTAATATCAGATGCATCGTAGTTTTTATTATAAAATTCGCGTATGGTTTTCACGAAGGCTTCTTTAAAAGCATTGAGATGAGTTCCTCCTTGTGTGGTATGTTGACCGTTTACAAAGGAAAAATATGCTTCTGATTGAGAACGTTCGCTGTGAGTGAAAGCTACTTCAATATCTTCATCTTTTAAATGAATGATAGGATAAATCGTTTCTCCCTCAATATTATCTTGAAGTAAATCTTGCAAACCATTTTCAGAATAGTATTCTTCTCCATTAAAGAAAATTTTCAGTCCGGGATTAAGATAGACATAGTTTTTTAGCATTTTGTCTATATATTCTTTCCTGAACTTGAAGTTTCCGAATATGGAAGAATCAGGTTCAAAAGAAATTTCGGTACCTTTTCTTTCTTTGGATTCTGTTTCAGGGCTTTCGTATGTCAGTACACCTTTTGAAAATTCAGCATATCGTGAAACTCCGTCGCGTATGGATTTAACCTTAAAATAGGAGGATAACGCATTTACGGCTTTTGTACCCACTCCATTCAATCCAACGGATTTTTTAAAGGCTCTGGAATCATATTTTCCTCCCGTATTCATTTTAGAAACGGCATCAACCATTTTTCCTAAAGGAATACCTCTTCCGTAATCTCGTATTTTTATGATGGTATTATCAAGGGAAAGATCAATTTTTTTTCCTGCTCCCATAACATATTCATCGATAGAATTATCGATTATTTCTTTTAAGAGAATATAGATACCATCATCCGGGGAAGATCCGTCACCTAATTTTCCAATATACATTCCCGGACGGATACGAATATGCTCTTGCCATTCAAGAGTTTTTATGTTATCCTCGGTATATTGAGTACTTTGATTCATCTACTTCCAACTAAATATGTGCAAAAATACGATTTTTCATTTATAAAAAAAATCATACACAAATAGTATATTGTATATGATTTTGTAATAGGGTAGACTATTTGTCTACCTCTTGTGTTTTTAAAATAAATTATTGATTGTCTTTTTCCAATTTTTTAATTTCGTTTAAATTTTTCTTTAATTTTTTTAGTAATATTCCATAAATTAATAAATAGTAGGCAATAATTATTAAAAATAAAATTATGCAAATGATAATAAAAACAAATATATTTTCAGGATAAGAGAAATTAAGTCTTATTTGATCAATATTTAAAATATCTGTAGAATTGAAACCTCGTCCCAATCTTTTTCCGTACATAAATTCATAAAAGCCGGTTAAAATAAGTATCAATACTCCCAGCAAAATATTAATGCAGATGAACCAATTAACGCTTTTTCTAAATCGTAATATATTATTGATTAAATCTTTGGTTGAATACAGGAGATCAATTTTTTTATAACATCTGTAAAAATAAAATATAAATCCAATGGAAGTTATGAGATTAAAATAGATAAGCAATCTGCTAATGTGGTAGTTACGAATGTAAACCTTTAGAGCTTCTCCCCCCAAATTAGGCATGATAAGGTTCATATCCGCTGCTGTAAACAGTAGAGAGGTCATTAAAATTATAAATTCAATAACACTAATGATTACAATGTATTTTACATTATTACGAGATTTTTTATTAAGCATCAATAATAATTCTGCCTGAGAATATTGATTGGTCTCACTTTGCTTCTGCCAAGATTTTTTTAGACTGTCTATATCCAATTCATTCTTCATTTTTGTTCATTATTTCTTTTAATTTGGTTTTCACGCGATTCATCTTTACTCGTGCATTAACTTCTGTAATACCCAAAGTCTCGGAAATTTCTCTGTAAGATAAATCTTCTAAATATAGCAACACTAACGCTCGTTCTATTTCAGAAAGTTTTTTAATAGCCTCATAAAGCTTGTTGATTTGTTCTTGCTTTTCACTAAAATCATCATTTTCAGATATTTTATATAAGGTGTTATCAATTTCTTGGGTATTGATGGTTTTAGTTGATTTTCTAAAAAGTGTGATAGCCGTGTTTAGTGCAACTCTGTACATCCATGTAGTGAATTTAGAATTTCCTTGAAAACTTTTATAGGATTTCCAAAGTTGTAATAGAATTTCTTGAAATAAATCTTGAGAATCTTCTTCATTGTTTGTATAAATTCGGCAAACTTTATGAATGATTCCCTGATTTTTTTCAATTAATTTCGAAAATTCTAATTCGATTTTTTTCACAGATTTAGTTATTAAATTATAAGTAATTACATTAAAAATTTTGTTACATAAATAGAATTTGGATTATTTTAATCGGGGATTAATTTTCCAGGATTCATAATATTTTTAGGGTCAAGGGCTTTCTTTATGTTTTTTTGGATTTGCAAATTAGCCTTTGAAAAAACTATAGGCAAGAATGGTTTTTGAAGCAATCCAATGCCATGTTCTCCTGAAATTGTTCCCCCAAGAGAATGGATATACTCAAATAATTCAAAAAGCATAGCGCGAATAACCGGATTATTATACGAATTTTTATATTTCGGATGATTGAATCTAATGTGTAGATTTCCATCTCCAGCGTGACCGTAACAAACTACTTTACATTCATTTTTTTTTGCTAATTGATGAGCAAATTTTATCAAATTAGGTAATTCAGCCCTTGGTACAACCGTATCTTCTTCAATAGTATACCCGTTTGATTTTACAATTTCAGCAACTTTTCTTCTTAATTCCCATAAACGGTTTTTATCTGTTTCATTATCGGCAAAGTAAATTTCTTCTGTCGGAAACGATTCAACAACCGCTATGGTTTGTTCAAGTAATGGTAATAATTCTTCTTGAGAATTTCCGTCGAAATTTATTAATAGATGAGCTTGTACATTTTCCTGTAAGATAATAGAGTTTTCATCTAAATGCAATAAGGTTTGTTCCAAAGCATTTCTTTCCATAAGTTCAAGTGAACAGGGTAGTAAACCGCTTTTAAAAATTTCCGTTACAGCCTTTGCCGAATCCTCTAAATTGTGGAAAGGAATAAGCAGTGTAATATCAGTTTTGGGTTTTGTAAGAACTTTCAAAACGGCTTTGGTAACTATACCTAACGTACCTTCGCTGCCTATAAACAATTGGGTTAAATTATACCCGGTTGAATTTTTAAGCGTATTAGCACCTGTCCATATAATTTCTCCATTAGGGAGAACTACTTCTAAATTCAATACGGAAGCAGAAGTGACTCCATATTTCACCGCTCGTAATCCTCCTGCATTGGTAGCAATATTTCCTCCTATATAGGAACTGCCCCAACTTGAAGGATCGGGACCGTAAAATAAACCGTGTGGTTCTAAGGCTTGTTGAAGTTGATAATTGATAACTCCTGCTTCTACAACAGCTTGGTAGTTCTGAATATCGATTTTAATAATTTTATTAAGTCTTTCCATGGATAAAACAATTCCTCCATGTATAGGTAAAGCTCCTCCCATTAGTCCGGTCCCCCCGGATCTAGTTGTAATAGGTATCGTCTTTTCATTGCAGAATTTAACTATTTGAGAAATTTCTTCCGAATTTTCAGGTTTAACAACCAACATAGGTTTAAAACTTAAATTTTCGGTATGATCATAGGAATAAAATTCAAGACTTTGTTCATCGTAGAAACAATGTTCAGGTCCTAATAATTCAACAAAAAAATCAATATATTCAGGCATAAAGTTAAAATTCAATGCAAAAATACTAATTTGATAACAGAATTTACTAGATTATTCACTACAAATGGTCGAGTAGTTTTTATATTTGTATTTATGTTTTCAAAAAGATTTATACTACTTTTAGTTTTACTTTTACTAAGTTGTATATTCTTATTTCTTATTAATTTATTGACAGGATTTGAAAATATTTCTTTATACGATCTTTTTTTTACTCAAGAAGAAACTAAAAAGTTAATTATATCGTATCGATTTTATAGGGCGGTAGCTGTAGTATTAGCAGGGATATCATTACCCGTTAGCGGATTTTTACTTCAAGAACTTTTTAAAAATCCTTTAGCAGAACCTTCCGTCTTAGGAATTACATCTGCTTCAGCTTTAGCCGTAGCATTGCTTATTTTTTTGGGTGGAGGACTTTTCTTTCTTCAATATCAATGGATAGAGGGTTGGTTACTTATCATAAGTGCTTTTACAGGTGCCTTGCTTACTTCACTCCTGTTATTGTTTGTATCCAAAGAAATTAAGAATATATCCACATTTATTATTATTGGTTTTCTTTTATCCTCTTTTTGTGGGTCATTAATCAGTACTTTACAATTTTACTCACAATCTGAATCCCTGAAACAATACGTATATTGGTCTTTTGGTTCATTTGAAGGATTATCCGGAAATCAAATTTCAGTTTTTACAATTTGCACGATACTGGGACTACTTCCGGCTTTTATGTCGGTAAAAAAATTAATAGGTTATCTCATGGGAGAGGAATATGCGAAGGTTTTAGGAGTGAATATGGCGAAGCTTAAAATTAATATTTTGATAGCCGTCTGCTTACTCACGGGAAGTACAACCGCTATGCTTGGGCCGATTGTATTTGTAGGTATTATTATTCCGCATTTTTGCAGACAAATTTGGAATCCTTCCGCACTTTGGGCACAAATTAATTTAAATATTTTAATAGGCAGCGGATTTATGTTATTGGTAAGTCTTATTATGAGTTATACGCAATTGCCTGTAAATATACTTTCCTCTTTGATTGGTGTACCAACAATATTATTTATAATTTTAAAAGACAGATTTAAAAATTAATCCTTTGGAAACAAACAGTAATTCTATACTTGAATTTCATAATCTATCCATAGGTTATCAAACGCCGGTTCTCTCGGGGATAAATGCTACCGTGAAAAAAGGAGAAATTATACTTTTGACTGGAAAAAACGGGAGTGGAAAGACTACCTTATTAAAATCCATTTATGGTGAACTTCCTTTGCTTGAGGGCTCAATAAAAATTGAGGGTAAAAATATTTCTGAAATCTCACATATAGATACAGGAAAATATCTTGCGATAGTTCTTTCTCAAAACCCTGTCAGCCCTTCTCTACGGGTTTTTGATTTAGTGGCTTTAGGTAGATATCCTTATAAAAAATGGTATCAAAACCTTACAAAAAAAGAGATTGAAGCGATTGACGATATACTGCACCTGTTGAATCTTAGCCAATATAGAGAATATAATATAACTAAACTTTCGGATGGTAATCTTCAAAAGGTGATGATTGCCAGAGCTTTAGTTCAAAATTGTCCAATATTAATTTTAGATGAACCTACCTCACATTTAGATATAGCTAATAAATTAGAAATAATGAAAATAATTAAAATGTATGCCCACGATCAGGGTAAATCTATTTTATTTACTTCTCATGATTTATCCTTAGGCCTTGCTATAGCAGACCGATTATGGTTTATAAAAGATAATTTGTTACATACAGGTTTTACAGAAGATGTTGCTAACAGATATAACTTATATGATTATTTTGTAAACGATGCGATACGTTTTGATTATCAGGCCAATGAATATAATTTTTTCAATTCTGATACTTCTAAAACAGTACGAGTAATTTCCAATTCTCAATCTGCATACTGGTTAAAAAAAGCTTTGGTAAAAAATAATTTTGTTATTTCCGATCAAGCATCCATCCAGATTTTAGAAAAAGATTCCGTATTTTATCTTCTTGATAAAAATCAAAATGAATATAGTTTTACATCCATAGAAAATCTTATCAATTTCCTGAAATTGAAAAAATAGTTAAGCAATTAATTTAATTAACTACGTAATAGGATAAAAATAGAGCAATGGCTGTAGCTGAAATTACACCGATTAAACCCGGTATCATAAAACTATGGTTAAGAATATATTTTCCGATATGGGTTGTTCCTGTTCTATCAAAATTTATGGTCGCTAAATCCGATGGATAAAAAGCAAAAAAGAAATAAGCATACGATGCAGGGATACATCCGATTAAAATGGATACAGGTATATGTAGCATAAATCCAATGGGCATCATAACTAATATTGTGGCTGCTTGACTTTTTAAAAACATAGACACACAGAACATGGCTATGGCAAATGTCCAGGGACGTTCTTTCACCATATCACTTATTAAAGATAATAAGTAGGATTCATTATTTTTTATTACGGTTTCACTCATCCAAGCTATTCCAAAAATCATAATTACAGCAATCATTCCCGCATTAAAAACCTTAGTATCCGATATAGATTTAGCTTTAACTCCGGTTATTAAGACTATAATAGCACCAACTCCTAACATGATAAATTGCAATACGCTGGTCATTGGAATGGTTTTACCGTTATTTTTTGGTAAAATTGAATCCGGGAATAAAGCAATTAAGATAATAAATAGGATACCAATAAAGAATAAGCTTAATGATATTTTAGCATCTTTTGAAGGTTTAGTACTTTCAGATCTTTCTAAATCACCTACTATATAGGCTTTCATATCAGGATCTTCCATTTTCTTTAAAAATGCAGGATCTTTATCGAGATCTTTTCCTCTGTTTAAACTCCAAGTTGCAGCTAACATCACCCCTAAAAAACAAGAAGGAGCGGTAACTAATAAAATGTCAATTAAGTTTATGGTAACTCCGGCTTTATAGGCTACACCGATCATAGCTGCTGTTGCTGCAGCTATAGGACTGGCTGTAATTCCCATTTGACTGGCTATGGAAGCTACCGCCATAGGTCGTTCGGGTCTAATTTTTTGTTTAAAAGACACATCGTAAATAACCGGTAATAATGGATATACAGCATGACCGGTTCCTACAAGCATGGTTAGAAAGAAAGTGGATAAAGGAGCTAAATAGACAATATATTTTGGATTTTTACGTAAAATTCTTTCCGCAAAACTCACCAACATACCGAGTGCACCGGTGGCCTCTAAGGTTGAGGAAGCAGTAACTACGGCAAGTATTATAAGCATTACATCAATGGGAGGTAATCCGGGAGAATCTCTGAATAATAAAACTAATATGGCCACTCCAAATCCCCCTAATAAACCTAAGGAAACTCCTCCTTTTTTTATACCAAAATAAATAACGATTAATAATAACCCTAGTTGTGTGATAAATTTTAAAGGTGCGTTATTTTCATTGGTTGCATTCGAATTAGAAATGGTTTCTTTTTTAGTTTCCTCTGATTTTATTTCATTAGAATTTGCAGAAGCTTTTTGATTTACTTGAGTTGTTGAGGTAGTTGCAAGTAAACTTACATTCTGAGATGTAATAAAAATCGGCGTGAATAAGATGAAAGTTAACAATATAATATAAATGTTTTTCATATAACTCCTTTTTCAAGGATAAAACTAGATAATTTATCATTTTTTATTTATATGATTTTTAACATGTATATATATAATATAATCTAACATGCTGATAATGTGATCGAAAAGTAAAAAGTTAACTACTAATTTATTTTAATTATAAATAAGTTAATGATTAGTTAAAATAATAAACCTAATTATAATTGACTGACAGCATCTGATAATTGTTTTAAAGCAACTTCAAGTACAGATCGAGGACATCCAACGTTCATCCTCATAAATCCTGTACCTTCCTTACCAAACATAGCCCCATCATTTAATGCTAAACGAGCTTTCTCTATAAAAAACGAATTCAATTCTTTTTGAGATAATTTTAATTCTCTACAATCCAGCCATATAAGAAAAGATGCTTCCGGTATGATTACTTTGATTTTTGAACAGTTTGATTTTAGGAATTGGTCTACATATTTAGTATTTTCTTCAATGTACTTTTTTAATTGATTCATCCATTCTTCCCCTTTTTCATACGCAATTTGTATGGCAAGATAGGCAAATATACTTCCTTGATTCAATTCATTGCTAACCAAATATTTATGATAAAGCTCTCTTAAATTTTTGTTTTTAATAATGGAGTAGGAGGTAACCAAACCGGCTATATTGAACGTTTTTGAAGGGGCACTTAGGGTAATGCTGTTTAGTTCTGCTTCTTCTGAAACTGTTGCAAAAGGAACATGCTTATTTCCAAATAGAACTAAGTCAGAGTGTATCTCATCCGAGATAACCAGAACTTTATTTTTATAGCAAATTTCAGCAAGTTTTTTCAACTCATCTCGACTCCAAACTCTGCCTCCGGGATTGTGGGGATTTGATAGTAATAAAATTTTACATTTGGTAGTCATTAATTTTTCCAAACCCTCAAAATCCATTCTGTATTGATCTCCTTCTAAAAGTAAGGGGTTGGTAACCACTTCTCTGTCATGTAATTGGGTTATAATGCGAAAAGGATGATAAACGGGCGGTTGAATTATAATTTGGTCTCCTTTTTCTGAAAAGACATCTATAGCAAAAGCAATTCCTTTGACTACTCCGGGTAAATAACTAATTTCTTCTTTGCTTACTTTCCATTGATGTTGTTTCCATTGCCAATTACAGATTGATTGATAGTATTCATTGGAAACATAAGGATATCCAAAAATTCCATTCTTTGACCTTTCAACCATAGCATCAACAAGTTCCTTTGGAGATTGAAAATCCATATCTGCAACCCAAAGAGGGATAAGATCATCTCTTCCAAATCTTTCTTTAAGTACTCCAAATTTAAGTGAATCTGTATTTTTTCTATCTATGATTTGATCAAAATTATAATTGCCCATTTCCGAATAATATTTACACAAAAATATGAGTTTTATTTAAATGAAGAAGGTGATTTTTTATATAAAATTTTATATTACTTATTTGTTATTCAGAACAATAAAATAGTTTTATATAATTTTTAGTTTACCTTTGTAACTGTTAATTTGAAGAATTATGAAATTAAGGTATTTATTTATTTTTGTTATTATACTACTAAATGGTAGTCTTTTTTTTACTAATCCGGACAAAGAAATGCACCAAGCATTTATTAAAGATAAATTAACGTCCATTATGGATCAGAAAATGGGGGATGAACTAAATGAAAACAAAGATCCTAATCTTAAATTTCTAGCTGAATTTAGTAAGAATATTATTCCCGTTATCAGTGATAAGATCGTTACTTACATGATGGATACTCATATACGAAGAGAAAATTATTATCTGTTTTCTACCATTCAAATCTTATATCATGATCAATGGAAAACTATTGGATTAGGTATATTCGATAAAATATTCTTATTTCCTAAAGTAGAGGAAGAAATACAAAAAGTTGATTTTAAGAAAGAATTTAATAAACTATTGCAAAATAATCCTTAATATCAATATAATCTTAAATAGTTTAAGAGAAAAACTTAATATAGAAGCTATTTTTTATTATTCAATATAGCAAAAAGAATTATCCCCGAAATAGCAAAAATACATATACCGATAACAACTATCATTTGAAATATTTCTTTTTTAAAGTTGATTTAAAATTATGTTATTTTATTTCAAAATTCCATTGTTTAATTTTTTCCATAAAATGGTAAGCTGTTAAATCAAATTGAACGGGAACTATACTTATAAAATTATTATCTAATGCCCATTCGTCCGTGTCATCTCCCTTATCTGAATTGCACCAATTACCTGTCATCCAATAATAAGTTTTGCCTTTAGGATCAATCCGACGGTCAAACTCTTCGTCCCAATGAGCATTTGCCTGTCTGCAAATTTTAATTCCTTTAATATCTTTTTCTTCGGCTTTAGGAATATTTACGTTGAGAACGACCCCTTCCGGTAATCCATACTTTAAAATATTTTCACATATAGATTTTATATGTTTTCTGGCTGCTTTGAAATTTGCAGTATACGAAAAATCGCAAAGAGAAAAACCAACGGAAGGAATTCCTTCAATACCTCCTTCAATGGCAGCAGACATCGTTCCGGAATAAATTACATTAATTGAGGAATTGGAACCGTGATTAATTCCTGAGACACAAATATCCGGTTTTCGGGGTAATAATTGATCAATGGCTAATTTCACACAATCCACAGGGGTACCGCTACAAGCCCATTCTCTTCGGGTATCATTTTCAATATACATTTTTTCTGCACGAATAGTGGAATGAATGGTTACTGCATGTCCCATTCCACTTTGAGGCTTATCCGGAGCAACAACATATACTTCACCGATTTCATTCATAATATCAATCAACTGACGTATTCCCGGAGCATTGATTCCGTCGTCATTGGTAACTAATATTAAAGGCTTTTCCATAGGATTTCAATGAAATTTAAAATTTATAACAAAACTAAGATTTTTCCTTGTAAAAATATAGTATCTTTGAATTTATTTTTTAAAATTACAAATAATATACGTAAACCGATGCTTAATTTAAAAAAGACCTGGATATTTTTATCGCTATGTTCCATGAGCCTGTTAGTGTTTTGTTTTAATGCTTCTTCTCATGCCGACAATGAAAGAGAGATAATTAAAAGAGTTAGAGAAACACTACTTTTTACAAGCTATGCGCCTAAAAATTTAGATGTGTCTTATTCAAGGGATGTTTTTAAAAAATATATGGAAGACTTAGATCCGTTTAAAAGATATTTCCTGGATTCCGATATGGATGAGTTTTCTGAATACAGAGATAAAATGAGTGATATGTTTATTAATAATGATGTTTCATTTTATCATTTAACCATCGATAGGTTGTATAAAAGAATTGATGAAACGGAACAATATGTTAATGATATTTTCAGTCAGCCGATTACCTTCTCTAATGATGATTATTTTTATTCTGATGATAAAAAAAGAAAATTCCCAAAAAATAAAGATCAGGCAAAACAGTATTGGAAATCTTACATTAAATATAGAATACTGCAGGAAATATTTAATACTCAAAACGTAAAAGATAGCATAAATACTAGTGACTCCATAAAAACGGATTCGATCAGTAAAAAAGTTACTAAAAAAATTGAAAAGCCTAAAACAAAAGAAGAAATAGAAGCAGATGCTGTAAAAAAAGTTAAAGAAAATTTGTCAGAATACTTTAGACAAATAAAATTAAGAAAAAAATCTGATCTATTTTCCATATTTGTCAATGCATACACGGAAGTTTTTGATATTCATACAACCTACTTTTCACCTAAAGATAAAGAAAATTTTAACAGTTCTATAAGCGGTAAAATTATAGGAATTGGTGCAACATTACAAGATGTTAAAGGATATCCTACGATCAGGGAATTAGTTATTGGTGGTCCGGCTTGGAAATCTAAAGAAATTGAGGCAGGAGATAAAATAATAAAAGTACAACAAGGTAAAAATGGTAATCCGGTAAGTGTCGTAGGAATGTTATTAGATGATGCTATCCGATTAATAAGAGGTGAAGAAAAAACTACGGTAGTATTAACTTTAGAGAAAAAGGACGGAAGTACCAAAACGGTAACTCTAGTAAGAGAAGAAATTGAAATTCAGGAAACCTTTGTTAGAAGTGCGATTATAACGGATGAAAAAGGTAATAAATTCGGTATATTGTATTTGCCCGAATTTTATGTGAATCTAGAGAGTAACAGTAAAGGCAGAGATTGTTCCGATGATATTAAAAGAGAAATTAATGAATTAAAAAAGCAAGGAATTACCGGTTTAATTATGGACGTAAGAAACAACGGGGGAGGATCATTGTCTGAGGTGGTTGATATAACCGGATTATTTGTAGGAAAGGGGCCGGTAGTTCAAGTGAAAGATTCCGGTGGAAAAATAAAAGTATTAGACAGCAAAGAAAAAGATATTGTTTGGGATGGACCATTAATTCTTATGACCAATGAACTTTCAGCGTCTGCGTCAGAAATACTGGCCGGAGCTATGCAAGATTATCGTAGGGCTGTGGTTGTCGGACCTTCTCAAACATATGGTAAAGGAACGGTACAAACTATATTTCCTTTGGATCGATTTGGTATGAAAGACGATAAGTTCGGAGCCTTAAAGGTAACTATTCAAAAATTTTATAGGATAAACGGAAGTTCAACTCAGTTGAAAGGGGTAAATTCCGATATAGTTATTCCAGGTATTTTTTCCTATTCTGATATCTTTGAAAAGTCTCAAGAATATGCTTTACCGTGGGATCAGATATCTCCAACAAATTATTCTACCTGGAATGGTACTCCTAAAATAGATTATGAATATCTTAAAGCAAGAAGTGCAGAAAGATTAAAAGGCAGTACCTATGTTTCGTCTATAGAGAAAGCAGGTAAATGGACAAAAGAATTGGAAAAAATTACTAAAATCCCGCTAAAGTATGATAAGTTCATGCAGGAAATGAATAAAAGAAGAGATCAAAGTAAAGAATATGAAAAGGAAACTAATTTTGATGCAAAAATAAAAGTAGAGGCTCCGGCTTACGAGTTAGTCAAGTTCAAAGAAGATACTGTCCTTAAAGCAAAACGTGAAGATTGGTACAAAGGAATGAAAAAAGATTTTAACCTTAGAGAATCTGTCAATGTTTTAAATGATATTATTAATAAAAAGTAATTGAATAATAGTAAAAACAATCCATAAATTTTATGGATTGTTTTTTTTTTTAATCCATTTGAAAATAGAATAAATTTTTTTAGATTTAATATAATAAATTTTAGTCATGGATAGATCTAATTTTCGATATATCAATAGGGAAATAAGTTGGCTTAAATTCAACTCTCGAGTACTTCAAGAGGCAATGGATAAGAAAAATCCTTTATTAGAAAGACTTCGTTTTTTAGGAATATATTCTAACAATTTAGATGAATTTTATAAAGTTAGGTATGCTTATATAGCTCGAATGGTTCAATTCAACAGAAAATATAATAATATTGTTGAGAGTCAAGAAGATGTAAATTTATTGGAAGAGATTAATATGACAGTTGCTCATCAGCAAGAAAAATATGATAAATTGTATGAACAAATAATTAAAGAGCTGGCTAAAGAAAAAACCTTATTAGTTGATGATAAGACGTTACCCGAAAGCTTGAAACCCTTCGTTCAAGATTTTTTTGAAAATAAATTAAGTCATAATTTAACTATATTATATTGGAAAGAAGGAGATAAAACGATTAACCTTAGAGATAATGTTTTTTATTTAATAGTAACCATGACTAAAAAAAATGGAAATCAACAATATGCACTTATTGAAGTTCCTTCGGACAGATTTTCGCGCTTTTTAGTTTTACCTGATATTAATGATAAACATTATGTAATATTTCTTGAAGATATTATTAGATATCATTTAAAAGATATCTTTCAATTTTTTAAATTCGAGACCATCGAGGGTAAATCCATAAAACTAACGAAAGATGCAGATCTGTCCATTGATAACGATGTGCAAGTCAGTTATGTAGATAGCATAGCAGTGGCCTTAAAAGAAAGATTAAAAGGATTACCGGTCCGCTTAGTATACGATAAAACTATTGATCCTAAAACGCTCAGGTTTTTAAAGAAAATGTTTGATCTTGATGAATACGATAGTTTAGCACCTGGAGGAAAATATCATAATAAAAAAGATTTTATGAAATTTCCTACCTTAGGACGACAAGATCTGGAATATAAAAAAATAGAACCTGTTATACCTAAAATTTTAAAAGGAGAAAAAAACTATTTTAAGGCTTTTGCCAAAGAAGATACTTTACTTTATGCTCCGTATTATGATTATTCTGTTTTTTTGAAATTTTTAAGAGGAGCGGCTATCGATCCAAAAGTAAAAAAAATAAAAATAACCATATACAGGGTTGCCAGTGACTCTCAAGTTCTAAGTGCCATACTCAATGCTGCAAGGAATGGAAAAGAGGTAACGGCAGTTTTAGAATTAAGGGCAAGATTTGACGAAGCTCACAATATAAAATGGTCAAAACAATTACAAGATGAAGGAGTCAAGGTAATTTTTGGAGTTCCCGGATTAAAAGTCCATTCAAAAATTGGAATTGTAGAAAGAGAACCTCAACGAGGCGCAGCTACTAAATATGCATTTATTTCAACAGGAAATTTTCATGAAGGTACCGCACGATTATACACGGATTTCACTCTTTTCACAGCTAATGAAGCAATAGTAAAACAAGTGGACCAAGTTTTTGATTTTTTTAATGCCAATTATTTGGTAAAACATTATAAAGATATTGCAGTAAGCCCTTGGGGAATACGTCGAAAAATTATACAGGGTATTGAACGGGAAATAAACAATAAAAAAAACGGATTACCCGCGCAAATTAATATTAAAGTTAATAGTATATGTGATAAAGAAATTATTGATTATTTATATGAAGCCAGTAAAATGGGAGTGGAAGTTCGAATGGTTGTACGGGGCATTTGTTCTATAATCCCTCAAGTTCCCGGTTTAAGTGACCATATTAAAATAATTAGTGTTGTAGATAAATTTTTAGAACATCCGCGAGTGTATTGGTTTAAGAATGGAGGTGATGACCTCATTTATATTTCATCGGCGGATATTATGGCAAGAAATCTTGATCATAGAGTAGAAGTTGCATGTCCTATTATTAGCACAAAAAATAAACAGGAGATTATGAAAATTTTCGAACTTGGTTTTAACGATAATGTCAAAGGACGTTTAATACAAGAAGGATTTGAGGAACCCTACCAGAAAAACAGAAAAAAGAAAAATCGTTCTCAAGAAACTATATACCAATATATTAAAGAGTTAAATAAATGATGAATATTTTAACCTATGCTGCTATAGATATTGGTTCTAATGCAGTACGACTACTAATAAATACCATTTATGAAACAAAAGAAACTGTAACATTTAATAAGACCAGCTTGGTTCGTGTACCTATAAGATTGGGACAAGATGTTTTTACAGATAAGAAAATATCTAAAAAAACTATGGTGCGGTTAAATGATGCAATGACAGCTTATAGCTTATTGATGAAAGTTTATAATGTGGATGAGTATAGAGCATTTGCAACATCAGCCATGCGAGAAGCTTCAAATTCCAAAGATGTTATCAATTATATAAAAGACAAAAGCGGAATTAAAATAGATGTTATTTCCGGAGAAGAAGAAGCAAAGATCATTTTTAGTTCGGAACTTAAAAATTTTTTGTATTCCGATAATTATTATTTATTCGTAGATGTTGGAGGGGGCAGTACGGAAATATCCCTATTAAATAAAGGTAAAGTTCATCATAGTCAATCTTTTCCTATAGGAACCGTTAGATTATTAGATAAAAAGGTAGATGAAAATTATCTAACAAATGTCATTAAACCCTGGGTGACTAAAATAACAAAAGGTAAATCTGTAGATTTAATAGGATCAGGAGGAAATATAAATTTTGTATTTAAAAATTCAGGAAAAAAAGAAGGTAAATTTCTTTCGGCTTCTTATATACATCATCAGTACGAACTATATAAAGGCATCTCTTATGAGGAAAGAATTGAAAAATTTAATATGAAACCGGATAGGGCAGATGTAATTGTTCCGGCATTATTAATATATAATTCGGTCATGAAATTTGCACATTCCACACGAATTCATGTTCCAAAAATTGGTGCTGCTGATGGAATGATTAATTTAATGTATAAAAATAATCGTTGAAATTTAAAATAATTTATATTTAATTTAATATTTGTATAATATTTATTTTAATATTATTTTAAAGAAAATAATTTATTTATAAATCATAAATAAACATTTGATTCGTTAATTTTTTTATCTTAATAATATATATACGGTAATTTTTACTATAATTTGTAAATTAATTTACTATATAATATAATTATTTTTATATAAATTGAATTTTTATTGTTAAAATGATTTAATTTAAGTTGTGTAAAAAAATAAAATGAATTATTTTATGCCATTAATATTTTGAAAATGTGATTAAAATAGTTTAATTTTGTAAATTAAAATAAAATTTTAAAATTAAATAGTGAACAACCTATAAGATGATCTTTTATATACTTTTAAGAGATTGAATAATGAAATTATTAAATAAAGATTATGATTAGGTGATTTAAATATTTTGAAATAAAGACTTTTTAATTTTTAATAAATTTTGAAGTTTAAAACTAATAAATAAACTAATGAAAAAAACTAGATCTTATATTATTCCTTTAGTTATTATGATTATAATTTTTAGTTTAATGTCTTGTGCATCTAAAAAAAAACTATATTATTTTCAAGGAAGTGAAACCACGTTAAATGAAGTGTATAAATATACACCAACCTTAAAACCGGATGATTTACTTGTAATAACAATTTCAGCATTAGATTTAGAATCAACACTACCATTTAATCAACAAAATCCATATAACTCTACTACATCCAGCTCTGAAAATATGACCTCTACTAATCCGAGATTGAAAACCTATTTGATTGATGAAAACGGTGAAATAGATTTTCCGGTTTTAGGGAAATTAAAATTAGGAGGCTTAACCCGATCTCAGGCTATGGATTTTATGAGAGAAAAACTAAGAGTTTATATAAAAGAACCTTCTGTCAATATTCATATTTCTAATTTTAGAATTACAGTATTAGGTGAGGTATCAAAACCGGGAACCTATACACTGTCTAATGAAAAAATTACCATTTTAGAAGCCTTAGGTTTAGCAGGCGATTTAACTATTTATGGAAAAAGAAAAGATATAATAGTGATTCGAGATAAGGATGGAAATAAAACTTTCACGCACGTTGATTTAACAACCAATGAAATTTTTAGATCTCCGGTATATTATCTATCTCAAAATGATGTGATTTATGTTCATCCGAATGGAGCAAAAACTAACTCCTCTGCATATAGTGCTACAAATTCTGTCTTTATATCTTTGGCAGGTATTATATTATCTGTGATTTCAATTATTACTCGTTAAATAATTAATATAATGAAAAAAAATCAGAAAAATTTATATTTAGAAAATGATGAGGATTTAGATATAAAAGAGTTAACCTATCGTTATTTAAAATACTGGAAATGGATTGTTTTATCGATTATATTAGCTATTATATTAGGTAAAGTATATTTTAATTTTACTCCAAAAAAATATTTATCTGAATCTAAAATTTTAATAAATGTTGGAAGTCATGATAATTTTACTTTATCAGGATTATCTGAAATATCTGATTTATCAGAATTATCAAAAAGTAATATAAATGATTGGATTGAAATGTTAAAGTCTCGTCGTTTATTGTCAAAAGTTATTGATAAATTAGATCTTAATGTACAATATTATGAGAAGAAAAGATTTATATCAAAACAAATATATAAGAAGGATGCTAATATTTATATAAAGTTTGTTGATGAAAAATCAAAATATTTAATAGATAAATCAATAAATCTTGAAGTAAATATTTTTGATAATAAAAAATTTATTTGTAGAGATGTTGATACTGACATTGAATTTGAAGGAAATTTTGGTCAACCTGTTAAATTTCCCTTTGGTAATATCATATTTTATCGCAATTTATTGTCATCCAATGATGATAAAACCATTATATCCATTAGGCCGATTATAGATGTTACATTAGAATATATTAATTCATTGGAAGTAGAAAATATTTCCAAAAATGGTAATATTATTAATTTGGGCATGCAAAGTATTTTGCCTGAAAATGCTAATAATATAATTGATCTGTTAGTTTTACAACTTCAAGAAGATATAAAAGATGATAAAAATAAGATAGGACAAAACACTGTATCATTTATTAATGATAGATTATCATTAATATCAAAAGATCTAGGTATTACAGATGATAATATGGAAAAATATAAATCTGGTAAAAGAATTTTTAATGTAGAGACCGAAGGAATAAAAGATGTACAAGAATCATCGAGAATAGAAGAACAAATAAAACAGTTTTCAATACAATTAAGTTTGATTGATTACATGGAAAAATTTATTTCAAATAATAATAGTTCTTTGTTACCATCAAATATTGGACTTACTGATGCATCTCTTATTTCCTCTACACAAGAATTTAATAAATTAATATTAGAAAGGGATAATTTGTTAAAAAGTTCAACACCGGAAAATCCTATAGTTAAAAATTTAGATCTACAAATTCGTGATTATAATAATAATTTAAGAAATAGTTTAAAAAATTATAAAAATACTACCAGCATAGCCATTAAGAACTTGCAAAAACAAATGGGGCAAGTTTCAAATAAAATTACAGAATTGCCTTCTAAAGAAAGGGGTTTTAGAGATATTTTTCGAAAGCAACAAACTATTGAGGCATTATATCTATTATTACTTAAAAAACGTGAAGAAACAGAGATTGCAACGGCATCCACACCCAATGTAGTGAAAGTAGTAGATAAAGCTTTTTATTATAATGATCCAATTTATCCTAAGTCTTCAATTATTTTATTACTATCTTCAATTATAGGTTTTATAATTCCTGTGGGAGTTTTATATATCTGCTTCTTTTTTGATGATAAAGTAAAATCTAAAAGAGATATTGAAAAAGTTATTTCAAATATTCCATTTATAGGATATGTTCCTAAAGCAGAATCTAATGTAGTTGATATTCAAAGCATAAATTCATCTTCTGCAGAGGCTTTTAGGATATTGCGTACAAATATTAATTTTTTACTTCCTGAAATACAGTTTCAATCAAAATGTATTTATATTACATCTACTATTAGTGGAGAAGGTAAAACCTTTACCGCTATAAATTTGGCATATACATTAGCGTTAACTAACAAAAAAGTGTTATTGATAGAAGCTGATATTCGTAAACCTAAAGTCAGAGAAAATTTAGGCATTAAAGAAAAATTGGAAGGTATTACTGAATTCTTGTCGGAAAATATCACTATCGATGAATTATACAGTAAAATTACCTCAATTTCTTATAATAATGAATCCACAACTGCTATTAAAATAGATATACTTCCTTCCGGTAAAATATCACCAAATCCTTCAGAATTATTGATGAATGGAAAATTTACTGAAATAATTGATTTTGTTCGTTTACTTTATGATTATATTATTGTTGATACAGCTCCGGTAGGGGTGGTAACGGATACCTTATTGATAAATAATCAGGCTGATCTATTGTTATATCTTATAAGGGTTAATTATTTGCAAAAGAATATGTTGGATATTTTAGTGCAATTGCAAAAAGAAGGTAAATTAAATCTTCATAAAACAGCTATTTTAATTAACACTGTAGATTCAAAAGAAGGTTATGGTTATGGACAAAATTATAAATACGGTTATAGTGATTCCAAAAAATCTTGGTTTAAAAAATTTTTTAAAAACTATATATCACAATCTTAAATTATTAATATCAAAAAGATAAATGTATGTAATTTATTTAAAATCATTTCATAAAACTTAAACTACAACTAAAATTAACTAACTACTTATTTATGTCTAATAATAAACGTATATTAAAAAATACGCTTTTTCTCTACATCCGGATGATATTCACTATGGGAGTGAACTTATATTCTTCTCGCATAATCTTAGATACATTGGGTATTGAGGATTATGGGATATATAATATTGTAGCAGGAGTAATTGTAATGTTTGGTTTTTTGAATGCATCCATGAGTGGTGCAACGTCAAGATTTATAACCTTTGAACTTGGGAAAGGTAATAGAGATAGCTTATTAAAAACTTTTACAGCCTCTTTAACTGTACATATTATTATAGCAGGAATCATATTTATTTTAGGAGAAACTTTTGGTTTATGGTGGATGAATACCAAATTAGTTATTAGTCCAACTAAATTATATGCTGCACAATGGGTATATCAATTTTCAATTATAACCGCTATAATTAGTATTATTCAAGTACCATATAATGCAATGATAATAGCCTATGAAAAAATGAATATATACGCACTTATAGAAACTTTTAATAGTTTATTGAAGCTTATAATTATTTTATTATTAAATATTATTAACTATGATAAATTAATTTTATATGCTTTCTTAGTATTGTGCGTATCAGCTATCATTACTGTAATCTATAGAATATATTGTATAAAAATTATAAGCCCTTTTAAATTTAGATTTAAATGGCACAAGGAAGTTATTTTACCCATGTTAAATTTTTCCTCCTGGGATTTATATGGAAATATGAGTGTAATTGTAAAAACACAAGGTGTAAATATGCTTTTTAATTTATTTTTTGGGGTATTAGTTAATGCTGCTTATGGAATAGCTAATCAAGTTCAAGGTGCCTTAAATAGTTTTTCCGGCAGCTTTTTGTCGGCGGTGCGTCCGCAAGTTGTAAAATATTATGCTTCTGAAGATTTAGAAAAAATGAAAATTTTAATGAATAATTCATCAAAATTTGCTTTTATTTTAATGTATCTTTTAGAACTTCCTTTTATATTAGAATGTAATTTTATTCTAAATCTTTGGTTGAAAAAGGTTCCTAATTATGCCCTAATTTTTACTCAATTAAATTTAATACCAAGTTTAATATACACTTTATGTTCGCCTATGGTTTTTGCCATTCATGCAACAGGAAAAATAAAAAGTTTAAGTTTTATTACTGGAACTATTTATTTATTAGTTATTCCCATTTCGTACCTTTTTTTTAAAATGGGATATTCGCCAATAATTTCGTATATAATAAATATCATTTTAATGATGTTTATTTACTTTGCAGTAACCCTAATTTTGCAACATTTATTACCTCAACTTTCTTATGGTATTATATCTTTAAAAAATGCAATTTTATCTTTGATTATGGTTGTAATTTCTTCAATAATTCTAAATTACTTTCATAACTGTTTTCCGGAAGGATGGATGCGATTAATTTCAACCTGTTTATTATCAGTACTAATAATCCCTTTATTGAGTTATTTTGTATTATTTGATAGGAACATAAGAAATAAAATAATAAAATTAATTATAAATAAAATTTTTTAAATGAGAATGAAACTGTTGTTTATTTATCTATAAGTATATTAAAAAACTGTAAATCATCTTTAATAGCTTAAAAATTAATTATATAAATAACATTTAATTTTAAATTATGGACTTTTATTTAATGTTTAAATAAAAAATTTATATGAAACAAGCTATATTAATTATAGGATATAAATCTATTGATAATATAATTAGAATTATAAATTATTTTGATGATAATTTTCAGTTTTATATTCATATAGATAAAAAAAGTAAGGCTGACTTAACACCTCTTTATGCCATTAAGAATAAAAATGTTAATATTTATAAAGAATATAAAGTTTACTGGGGTGGAGTATCTATAGTTAAAGTTACATTATTATTGGTCAAAAAGGCTTTAGAGAATAAGGATAATACATATTTCCATTTAATTAGTGAGCAAGATTTTCCAATAAAACCCGTACATTATTTTTATAAATTAGCTGAAGAGAATAAGAATTATTTAGATTATAAAGAATTACCTATTAAAGTATGGGATGGAAATGGGGGATTTGATCGTATTTATTACTACAATTTTTATGATAAAGTAAATGCTAGAAATTTTGGTATTGGTAGATTGCTTAGAAACATTGTTTACATTCAGAAAGCTATGGGAATAAAAAGAAAATATTCCCCACTTTTGCCTAAATTATTTGGAGGGAGCAATTGGTGGAGTCTTACAAGGGAAGTTTTGCAATATGTTATAAAAGTAAGTGAAAACAATTCTTTGTTAGATCGAATGAAGTATACGTTTGCATCTGATGAAATATATTTTCAAACCATATTAATTAATTCACCCTATTTTAAAGATATTATTAATCAAAATCTAAGATACATCGATTGGGAATTTAGGGATGGAAATTCACCAGCATTTTTGGATATAAGTGATTTCGATAAACTGATTTTATCGGATAATATTTTTGCCAGGAAATTTAATGAAAATTCAAACGAATTAATAACTAAACTATTAAAAATAAATAAGAGCAATAATAGTTTATAGATAAATAATTAAAATATTAAAGTTTACGTGTTTTAGTTATTTATATTTCTGAAATAAAAGTCTTATTAAGGGTTTAATGTTTGTGTTTTTATAAAAAATAATTAGATAAAATAATAATATGTATTAAAATTTGTATTCAATTGTGGATGAAATGTTGTATAGATAAATCGATAAGCTTATAATACAATTTTTCAATTGTACTATAATTGTTTTTTAGAATACATAGTTAAATTTTAAGGTATAATAAAATTAAAAATTCTTAATTTCTTAAAGGATGATATAAAGTAAATAAATTAATGCAAAATTTTAAAGGATTGTCAATTTATTAGTTAGTATGTGTTACGTATAGCCTTATTTATTATAAGGATTTTTAACTATTTTATCTTTATTTTTCTTAGTTTATTTATTATAAATTATTTAAATAAAAAATGAATTCACTAGTATCAATAATTATTCCTGTTTATAATGTAGAAGAGTATTTGGATGAATGTTTGAATTCAGCAATTACACAAACGTATTCTAACGTTGAAATAATAATTGTTAATGATGGATCAACTGATCGTAGTACCGATATTATAGGCAAATATAAAAAGAAAGATAATAGGATAAAAGTTTTTTCTATTAATAATAGTGGGCAAGGTAAAGCAAGAAATATTGGTATCAATAATTCTTTAGGGGAATATATTTATTTTTTAGATTCAGACGACTTTATTGAGAAGCAAACAATAGAAATTTTACTAAATTCTATTCAATCAAATCATATTTGTATTTTTAATGCTATTTCTTTTTTACATGAATCAGGTAAAATTGTATCCTCAAAATATTTTAATATAAATGAGGATCATTTAAAAAAAGAAATAAAGAAAGGTAATCAAATTAGATACTTAACGCCTTATATTTCTCCCTGGTCAAAATTATATTCTAAAAAATTTATTCAAAACAATAAAATTTATTTTCCTGAAGGGATTTATGGAGAGGACGTTGAATTCTGGTTAAGGTGCATCGTATCTACTAACAAAATAAATTATGTAAACTACTATGGATATCACAGAAGATATAGAAAGAATTCAACTATGACCGGAGGTAGTATAAAAAATTTAAAAGATAGAATAGATTCTATTGATGGCTTATTAAGTATCGATTCGGATTCAGATCAACTTAAAAAATTTATCACACATTATCTTTTGGATGTTTGGTTCCAAGCATATCAGAAAAATAATAAAAATTTAGTGGAATATGCAATAAATAAATTTTCTGAAAATAAAATAAAAAAAATATTTAAAAAGGAAAGAATTTTATATAAAATAAGATATTATTTATTTAAAAAACCTATGAGTAGTAATTATTTAATAAGTGTTTATTTAGATAAATTTTTAGTTAAATTAATAAAATATACTAATCTATAGACTAAATTCATCATATGATAAATTATACAATAATTATACCTCATAAAAACAGTAGTAAATTACTTAAACAATGTTTAAATTCAATTCCGGAAAGAGAAGATATTCAAATCATAATTGTTGATGATAATAGTGATGATCTTGAAATAAAAAAAATTCAAGAAATTAATAAAAAAAACACTGAGGTATATTTTACTAAAGAAGGAAAAGGAGCAGGGTATGCAAGAAATATAGGGTTATCTTATGTAAAAGGTAAATGGATATTATTTGCAGATGCAGATGATTTCTTTAATTCAGATTTTATTACAATTATTAGCAAATATTTAGAAACAGATAATGATATCATATATTTTTCGGCAACTAGTATAGATATTGATACTGGAAAAAAATCAGATAGAAATAAAAATTTAGTTGAGTCTCTAAATGAATATGTAAATAGTATTGAAAAAAATAGAGATATTTTAATATTTAAAAATTGGGAACCATGGAGTAAAATGTTTAATAAAAATTTTATCCAAAAAAATAATTTAAGATTTGAAGAAGTTAAGGTAGGAAACGATGCATTATTTGTAATTAATGCCGGAAGATTAGCTGATAAAATATGTGTTGATACCAGTTCAATATATTGTGTTACTTATAATAAAAAAAGTTTATCTTTTAATCAAAATTTGTTTGATGAACGATTCATGTCAAAAATTAGAATTAATAATTATTTGACAAAATTAAATAAAGATAAATATAAATTATCTTTAGGTGCAGATATTGTTGGTTCATGTCGTTATGGATTAAAAAAAATTTTAAGTGTTATTATAATAGCTAAAAAAAATAATAATAAAGTATTTCTTACAACAATTAGATCAATAATTGGTAAATTATTATGATTATTTAAATTAATAAACTAAAACTATGAAAATTTCTCTAATTACAGCTACATTAGGTAGAGTAGATGAAATTAAAATACTTTTAAATTCTCTTAAAGCTCAAACGTATACTAATTTCGAAATAATAATTATTGATCAAAATGAGCATTTATTAGTTAAAAATATTGTCGATAAATTTGAAACATTACATATTAAATACATAAGAAGTAATATTAAAGGTCTTTCATATAATCGTAATCTTGGTATAAAATTAAGTCAAGGAAATATAGTAGCTTTTCCGGATGATGATTGTTACTATGATAAAAACGTCTTAATGGAAGTTAAAAATGCTTTTGAGTCTAATCAAAACTTAAAATTATGCGCATTTCCTGTTTTTGATACTATTAACACTGAAATGTGTTATCTGAGTAAAAAAGGCCAAGCAATTAATAGATATGAACTATATAAATATTGTATTTCAATAAATTTTTTTCTAAAAAAAAATCCAAATATTTATTTTGATGAAAGATTAGGAGTAGGAACATATTTTTCTTCAGGTGAAGAAACTGATTTTTTGCTATCAAATTTAAAAAAACAAGATTTAGGAATATTTATTAAAAATTCGTCGATTTATCATATTTATAATAAACAAACATTATCAGCAGACAGAGCTTATAAATATGGTTTAGGATTTGGTGCTCTATTTAAAAAAGAAATTTATCTCAGAAAAAATTTATCATTTATCTTTCTTTATTGGTATTATATAGTAAGATCAATAATAGGAATACTAATTATTCCTTCCAAATCTAATATATATTTCAATACTTTAAAAGGTCGAATATTAGGTTTTCTAAAATTTAAAATATAAGATAAAATTAATGTTACAAAAATTATTAAATGCAATATTAAAGCCTTATTATGCAATTTTATTTCCGGTTTTATTAAGTTTATTTGCATGGCTTGTTCCAGATTCCTGGATAAATGTAAGGGGTTTTGGAAAAAAAGAATCATTTGGTACAAATGCATTTGGAATATTGCTTTCTTGGTATTTTTTTGCTATTATATCATCATTTTTTTTCTTTTATTTAGGCAAAAAAAATCCTCAATTTAAAAAATTTAACAAAATTGTTTCTATAGACAATATAAAACCATATTTATTATTTACCCTTATTGCATGGACCGGTTTTATAGCCAGTTTTTATAAAATTATTTCAAGCGTAGGCCTGTCAAGTTTATATTTAATTTTATTTGTAGATCATCAAGGAAATAAAACCGAACAAATTTTATATGAGAATTATTCAATTGGAATATTGTCATTAAGATATGTTTTAATATTAACTTTTGGTATTTCCTTATATAGATTGCAAATATTTAAAGAATATAAATTGGTCAATTTCTTAAATATAATTTTTTTTATTATATACACTGCCGTTTTGGGTAGAAGATTACAAGTAATTTTCGGTTTAGTCGTTTATTTGTCTTTAGCTAATTCCAATGGAAATTTATTGAAGTTAATTAAAGCTAAGTATATATATTTAAGTTTTTTTCTTATTACAAGTCTAGTTATTGTAGCCACTACTGTTAGAAACTATAACACTTTTAAGGAAAAAGGTAGTACAAATGTTTTTTCGGCAACATTAGATAATATTATAGAGTATTTAGGGCCACCAATGCAAGTAACTTTTTCGATCGCAAATAATATTGATAAAGCAATTCAAGGACGATCATATTGGGAATATACTAATGTTGGAAGGTCTTTAACAACAAATTCTGCATTTTCGGAATTAATTATTGAATGGGGATGGTGGTCTTATTTTTACTCAATTATAGTATGTGGATTTTGGAGTTATATTGCGGGGTGGGCTTATAAAAATAAGTATAATTATTTGTTTATTATTTATCCAATTATAATTTATGCATTTTTAGAATATTGGAGAATAAATTTATTCAGTACAGGAATTTTTAGTACATTGATGTATATTGGTATTTTAGTACCAATTGTATTAGTAGTTTTAAATAAAAAATAAAAAAAATAGCCCTTAAATCGGCGGAGCAGAAGAAATAATTTTTAACCACAAGTGAAGGGTTTAAAAACAGAGGTTATGAAGTATTTTAATTATATAGTGGAAAAGATAAAAATTTAATTAAGGAATATTCTAATGATGTAATGGATTATAATGTAAAAATTAAGAATTTTTATGGGTATTATGGAGATAATAAAAATAAATAAAATTATAAAATAGTAAAATTATTATGACATTTATCAGATTTCCATATTATACAAATGATGAAGTATATTAAAATGGTTTTAAATATGGAAATACCGGATCTTATAATATTCCATAATTTAATTGGTTTTTTGATTTCAATGTGGGATGAAATAAAAAAATATTTTAAAAATATTTCAACTTTTGCATGAAATACATTACCAAACATTTTTTAGATAGAGAAAATGATCCCTCTTTAGTCATGGAGTAAATATCAGGGATGCATATTACACATAAAATAATAAAGAACAAACCTATTTTAGATGTTGATCTACGTGTTTATTTATTTTTAAGAAATAATAATGCATATCAACAAGAATTATTATGTGTTTCAGAATGAGATTTTTAGGTATTAGGGTTTGTTACCAATACAATTATTAAATCTGTATTTTTAGGATTATTATTAATAATGATTCCAATTGTTTATATATGCATAAAATTTAAAAATAAATATATCAATCACAGAATTGTACTTTTTTCAAGCCTAAATTTTTAGAGTACAATTTTATTTTAACATATATGATTTGGTTTAGGTTTGAATTATTATTTAGTTAAGAAAAATAACTCAATAAATATAGATATAGATATAGAATGAAAGCACTAGTTATAGACTGTAGAATGATTTCAAATTCAGGAATAGGTCGATATATTTCAGAAATATTACCTTATATTATTGATAAATTTAAGGAAGAGGTAGTATTATTAGGCAAAAAAGAAGAATTATTGCAATATAATACACCCATTTTAGAGTTTAATGCACCAATATATTCTATTCAAGAACAATTAAAATATAGTAGAATTATACCTAAATCTAAGTTATTTTGGTCCCCACATTTTAATATTCCTTTATTTCCTATACACTCAGAAAAAAGAATCACAACCATACATGATGCTTACCATTTAGCCTATTATAAAAATCTATCTCTATTTCAAAAGATATATGCAAAAACTGTTATCAACGCTGCTTTAAAAAAATCAGATAAAATTATCACAGTATCTAATTTTTCTAAGAAAGAGCTCTTACAGTATACTCATTCAATATATAAAGATAAAATTGAAGTAATATATAATGGTATCTCAGATAAAAAATCAGATGAAAATAATAAAAATGTGAGTGTAATTCCTTACCCTTATATTTTGTATGTAGGAAATATAAAACCTCATAAAAATTTGGAAAATGCTCTTGAGGCATATGCTCTTTTTTTAAAAAAACATTCCGAAATTACGAATAGGCCATTATTTAAAATTGTTGGGAAAAAAGACGGATTTATAAACGGAAGTCAAGATCGATTAAAAAAAATACTTGATAATAATCCCGTGTTAAATGAATTTGTTGTTTTTACAGGTTTTGTTTCGGATATAGAATTAAATAAATTATATTCAGAAGCTTTAGCTTTCATATTTCCGTCTAAGTATGAAGGATTTGGTTTACCCCTTTTGGAGGCTATGAGAGCAAATTGTCCTGTTCTAGCATCTAATATTCCACCTATTAGAGAAATTTGTGGAGATAGTGTACTATATTTTAATCCGGAATCAATTAACGATATTTCTGAAAAAATAAGTTTGATATATTTTTCAAAAGATCTACGAAAAGAACTTATTAATAAAGGAGATCGAATATATAAAAAGTATTTATGGGAAGCATCAGCTAAAAAACATTTAAATATTATTATGCAATTATTATAAATTTTTTATATATTGCGGTTGCTAACAACTAGATATTCATTGTTTTTATATGAACAAAGCATTGATCCACGATTGGTATTGTACTATAGGTGGAGGCGAAATAGTAGTAAAAGCTCTCAATGAAATATGGAGCGATTTTGATCTTTTTTCTTTAATAGATACTTTTGATGAAACTAAAAGAAAAGAAATATTAAATGGCAAAAAGGTTACCACAAGTTTTATACAGAAATTACCCACAGCCAAAAGAAATCATAGAAAATTCTTGCAATTTTATCCTAAAGCCATTGAGCAGCTTGATGTAAGTAAATATGATTTGATTATTAGTTCTTCTTCTTCGTCAGCAAAAGGTGTGCTTACTTCCAGCAACCAATTGCATATATGTTATTGCCATTCGCCGGCAAGATATGCTTGGGATTTATATCACCAATATTTATTTGAATCAGGACTTACTCATGGATTGAAAGGATTATATGCAAAATATGTACTTCATGAATTCAGAATATGGGATGTAATTTCATCCAATAGAGTAGATCATTTTATAGCCAATTCAAATTATATAGCGAAAAGAATTAAAAAAATCTATAACAGAGATTCTGTGGTTATCTATCCCCCGATTGATACAGATTACTTTAGCTATTACGATAAAAAAGAAGATTTTTATTTAGCTGCTTCAAGAATGGTTCCTTACAAAAAGATGGATTTAATAGTGGAAACATTCAATAACATGCCGAATAAAAAATTAGTTGTTATAGGAGACGGACCGGATTATAAGAAAATAAAAAAACTAGCTAAATCTAATATTGAACTAAAAGGATTTGTTTCGAACGAAAAATTAAGATTTTATCTACAAAGAGCTAAAGGGTTTGTGTTTGCAGCCGATGAGGACTTTGGCATGCTGCCTGTTGAAGCTCAATCATGTGGAACTCCTGTCATAGCATTGGCAAGAGGAGGAACACTTGAAACAGTCATACCCCGAGTAACTGGAATATTTTTTAAAAATCATAGTGTTGAAAATTTAAAATCTGCTATAGAAGAATTTTCTGAAATTGAATTTAACTATAAAATAATAAGAGATCATGCATTAAATTTTTCTAAAGAAAAATTTAAAAATAAAATTAAAAGTTTTGTACTTGAAAAATATAAAGAATTTCAAAATACAAAACTATCTGAATATTAAGAAAACTGCAAAAAAAAATTTTGTAATGAATCCCTATAAATCATTTATACCAGTGATTCAATTTCTAATTGATATTTTAATAATTATATATTGGTTCTTTTATTTTTTAAAAATACAATATGAAACACTAGGTGATAAATGGGATGTTGTATTATTAATAGAAAATCATTATAAAGCATTATTCCTATTAATTATAAGTTGGTATTTTATTTCAGAAAAAACCGGATTATATAAATTAAAAAAGAGCAATCTTTTAGAATCAATAAGAAAAGTTTTAGTACAGGCAATTATATTTACACTTATAGTATTTACTGTTTCAGAATTAAAAAGTAAATATTTATTTAATAACGATATAACATTGCTGTATAACATTTCAATATTTATATGCATTTCTATTCATCATATTATCGCAGATCAATTTCAAAATAAGAAATTTTCAAGGGTTGTATTTATAGACTCTAATAATAATACAAACAATGTTATAAAGCAATTTTTTCATGGTGAAAAGTTGTATAATTATGGGAACTTTGTTAAAGTTCCCCGAGAAAAAAATCAATATAAATACGATTTTGATAAATTAGACTCATTTATAAGAGATCATAACATACACATTTTATTTTTTTCATTAAACGGAGAATTAAGTAAAGAAGTTGAGGATGCCATTATCAAATTTTCAGAAAGTAAATGTTTGATTTATATTATTCCGGATATATCCTATGAGTTTTATAATAATTCAATCATAAGCTATTACGGAACATTTCCTATATATATTTATAGAAAAAAATCAAATATATTTAATAAAATTCTAAAAAGATTATTTGACGTAGCGTTTTCACTATTTTTTATCACATTTGTATTAAGTTGGTTATTACCAATATTAGCCTTAATTATAAAAATTACATCTAAAGGACCAATTATTTATAAACAAGAAAGAATAGGATTAAATGGAAAACCATTTAAAATAATGAAGTTTAGATCAATGTATGTTGATGCGGAGTATAGTGGACCAAAGTTGGCTACAGATTCAGACCCGAGAATAACATCTGTTGGTAAAATCATGAGAAAATATCGCATTGATGAATTTCCGCAATTTATTAATGTATTAAAGGGAGAAATGTCTATGGTAGGTCCACGTCCGGAAAGAAAATTTTTTATAGATAAAATAATAAAATTAAATCCCAATTATAAAAAATTACATAAAGTAAAGCCCGGTATAACATCCATAGGGCAAGTATATTTCGGCTATGCCGAGACAGTAGAAGAAATGTCACAACGTTTAAAATATGATTTATTGTATCTTCAAAATGAAAATTTCTTTTTTGATTTAAAAATCATTTACTTAACAATAATTGTTATGATTCAAGGTAAAGGCAAATAATTGATAGAAATAAGAAAAGCTAATCATTATATTACTAATGATTAGCTAAAATAAATTAAAATTAAAATCTAATTAGAATCAACTAGCGTTATTATAACTACACGGTTCCATTGATTTTTAGGATATGGTTGAACGGTATCACCTTTGCCAAAAGTAATTATGCGATTAGGTGATATACCATAATCTTTAATCAGCTTATTTTCAACCGCTTTTGCTCTCTTAATAGATAAAATTTCATTGAATTTAGGTGAGCCGGTGTTTTTGTCGGCTAATCCCACAATTTCAACTTTTAAGTCTTTATTCTTTTTTAATAAATCAGCGATATCATATATAACAGCTTCTTGTCTAGATTTTATTAAACTACTATTAATATCGAAAGGTATTGAATAAGGATTGTTTTTAATTATAAATTCTTTAGAATAAATAGTATCAGGTTTCTTATTTCTGGCAATTTCTAATTCTCTAATTAAATTTTTATTCTCCCTAGCTAATGAATCTATTTGTTTAGATAATTTGCTTAATAATATTTCATCAATGTTGTTTTCGGGTTTATTGATAATTAGTGTGTCGCAACTTATTTTATCAAATTTTTGTTTACGACTTAAACCTATAATTAATCCGACATTTATGGAACCAATACAATCCCAGTCCTGTTTTTTATATGATTTTACCCACTTTCTTTGATATTGAGCATCATTAAATTTGGATTGGACCACTTGACCGGATATGTCGAAGCTTATAGCTAATTTTTCATTAATCCTAAAAGTATTAAGCAAACCAAGAACAATAACCGGTGAATTATTGTCTATGGCATTTCTATCCGTACCAATACCGGCTCCGGCATACGTAATTAAATTATATAATCTATCATTTTTATATCCGTAAAATAAATTTGAAAAATTAAACATAGCATCAGCATGTACTGTGATATAGTATCCGCGTGACATGTGATGTATTTTACTTGGGTCAAGAGTATTTAGATCAATAGGTTCACCGTTAATATCGAACACGGGTTTACCATTAACATTAAAAGTATGTTTTTTTCCTCCCTGAAATGTCAATCTTGCACCTATAATGGGAGAAAACCATTTTCCGGTATTTAATGTAGCTGCCCAGTTAAGTCTTTCAATAAAATTAGCTTCTTTATGTTGTTTACCTCCAAAATATACACCGGTTCCGCCACCAAAATTTAAAAACCAGTTATCCCAAAAATTGTTAAAAACAATTTTTTGATTAGTCAGAGATTCCTGAGATAATAAATAAACTGAATGTAGGGATAAAAAAAGAATTAAAAATATCTTTTTCATGTAAAAAAACATAAATATTTTTCAAATATAATATTAAAGTATTTTTATAAAAAGAATTATTATAAAAATAAATTAATTTCATAATAAAGATTAATAAAAAATAAAATTTATTATTTTTTTAAATTAATAGATATAAAATAAAATTTTTGTGTTTTTTGTATGATAATTCTGTTTTATTTAATTACTTTATTAGATATATAAGCTACTACTTAATAACTAGAATAAGATTAGGAAAAAAATCGAAAAATAATTTTATCCATATTTATTGTAACATAAAATGTTTAACACTTAAAATCGAATTAAAAATTATTCTTAGATTTTAAATTTTTATTACTCTTAATATTATTGAGAAGAGAAGATTAATTTTTTATTAAAAGGATATTCACAGCTATAGATCGTGTCTAAATTTAAATAATTCAGAAAATTATTAATTAAAAAGGTTGCATTGAAAATTATGCAACCTTTATATAAGTAAAGTTTAATTAAATTTATTTTATGAATTGGAATTGTTTCAATAAAAACATGAAATATTAATATTGACGGTAAATTAAATTAATTATTTGTTTATAATACTTTGTATAATATTCCATATATCATTTCCAAATACCAAAATCATTAATCCAAGAAGGATAAATATACCCACCATTTGGACCTTTTCCATTGTCTTATCACTTAATTTACGACCGGTAATCATTTCAGCAATGGTAAATAAAGCATGACCTCCGTCTAAACCTGGAATCGGTAATAGATTTAAAAACGCAAGCCATATAGAAAACATAGCGGTAAAACTCCAAAATTGTCCCCAATCCCATTCAGGTGAAAATGCTTTATATAATCGTAAAGGACCGCTTACTTGTTTATAAGCTTCTGTTTTTGGATTAATAATAAGTTTAAATTGTTTTATTTGAACCAATAACATTTCCCAAGACAATACCGGCGCCCTTTTTAAGGCATCCATAAAATTATATTTTTTATATGCAGTTGCATTTTTTAAATTCGAAGCACTAGGAACAAAACCTAAAATGGCGCTATCAGGAACAAAAAGCTTTTCATTTATATTTTGTCCGTTTCGATATATCCCTAAAGTTACACTGTCATTTTTATGTTTAGAAAGTTCTAATCTAAATTCATCAATATACTTAATAGGTTGCTTGTTGAAACTAGTTATAACATCTCCTTTTTTAAGATATTTTGAAGCAAGTGAATTAGGTAAAATTGAATCAACATCAGCAATTATTCTCGGAGAAATAAAGCCTCTGCCTTCCTGTTTTAAAACATCCCTTTTTTCTTCAGGGAGAAGATTAAATTTAATGATTTTTCCGTCGCGCTTAACCGTTACATGATCACCGAATAAAAGAGAAACAGGTAAATAATTAAAAGTTGGAATCTCTTTATTATCTACTTCCAATATAATATCACCATCTTTAAATCCCAATTTTTTTCCTACATCAGAAAATGCATATCCGTCTTTTAATTGATCCGTATTAATAGTTTGTTCACCCGTAGTCATTAAAATTCCGGCATATATAATAATAGCCAATAGGATATTTACAAAAATTCCGGCAAGCATAATAATTAAACGTTGCCAAGCCGGTTTAGAACGAAATTCCCAAGGCTGAGGTGGACTTTTCATTTGCTCAGTATCCATGCTTTCATCAATCATGCCTGCTATTTTAACATATCCCCCTAACGGCAACCAACCAATACCATATTCAGTATCACCTATTTTCTTTTTGAATAAAGAAAACCATGGATCAAAGAATAAATAAAATTTTTCAACCTTTGTCTTAAAATATTTTGCCGCTAAAAAGTGTCCTGCTTCATGAAAGACAACTAAAATAGATAAACATAATAATAACTGGGCAATTTGGATAAATATATGCATATTCAAAATAAAACTTAGTTTGCAAAAGTAAGAAAATTTATTCTATTGAAATTTTATGATAAAAATAAAAATATTCATTAACTTTAAGCTGTATAATAAAAAATTAGGTTATGAAAACAATGATAGTCCCTGTAGATTTTTCAGCAACTACCAAATATATTTTGAAAGAAGCTGTCATCTATGCCAAAGCTACCGGAAGTAAAATGTGCCTTTTACATGTTGCCAGTTTAGATTTAGGTTTTATTATAGGGGATATCGGTTTTCAATATCTTCCGGAATTGGAAGAAGCAGGTATGAAGGAAGAAACCAGACAATTGATAGAATATGAAAAATCAATTAAAGAACAAGGCGTTGAAGTTGAAATTGTTATAAAACAAGGAACACCGGCAGATATTATATTGAAAGAAGCAGAATCCAGAAAAGCTAATCTCATCATTATGGGTTCTCATGGAAGAGGTTTACTTATGGAAGCAATCCTTGGCAGTGTTTCAAAAAACGTTATTAATAAATCTAAAGTACCCATTCTTATAGTTCCTCCCAATCAACATCAACATCATCATGGAAAATAACCTTTTATGATAGTTCATTTATCTAACATTAAAAATTATGTACTTCAAACTTTGATATTTAGTCAATATCATTATATTTGCGGCATAGTAAAGATAGTTATATATGGAAGAAATTAAGATTCTGGATAAAACTTTTACCCCTTTTATATCTTCGGAAGAAATAGACCATTCCATACAAAGGATGACCAATACTTTGTATGAAGAGTACAAAGACACCGTCCCCGTTTTTATTGGGGTACTCAACGGAGTTATTATGTTTTTCAGTGATTTTTTAAAAAATTATAAAGGCAACTGTGAAATAGGTTTCCTTCAGCTGTCTTCATACAAGGGCGGAATGCAAAGTTCAGGAACCGTTGATTTAATTGCAGATATGACTGTAGACATCACAAACCGAGATATAGTAATACTTGAGGATATTATTGATACCGGTAACACCTTAGAATACCTTTATAAATTACTAGAAGTAAAGCCGGTGAGAAGCATTAAAATTGCAACTTTGTTTTTTAAACCGGATGTTTATAAAAAGGATCTAAATATAGATTTAATAGGAATGAATATACCTAATAAATTTGTTATAGGGTATGGGTTGGATTATAATGGTTTAGGAAGGAATTTTAAGGACTTATACCAATTAAAAGGAGAATAAACAGAATTTCAAATATGAATATAATTGTTTTATTTGGCCCTCCCGGGAGTGGAAAAGGGACACAAGCAAAAATTTTAGCAGAAAAGTATAACTTAGAACACATTTCCACCGGAGACTTATTCAGATATAATATAAAGAATAATACCAAATTAGGTCAAGAGGCTCAAACCTATATAAATCATGGAAAATTAGTGCCGGATGAACTTACAACAGAAATGTTGATTGATGAACTTAAAAGAAATTCAAATAAAAAAGGGTTTATCTTAGATGGATATCCAAGAACTAAAAGCCAAGCTGAAGCCCTTGATGAATTATTGGATTCTATATTTCAAACCCAAGTTGATGTAACGTTAGCCCTTTATGTAGAAGATGAAATTCTAGTTAAAAGAATTTTAAAAAGAAGTGAAGAGAGCGGTCGTTCAGATGATGCAGATGAAAGCATAATTCGTAACAGAATTAAAGAATATTATGAAAAAACAGCCGTTGTTTCCAACTATTATAAAGAACAACATAAACTGGTTGAATTAGATGGAGAGGGAAGTATTGAAGATATAACCGCAGAACTGTCTAAAGAAATTGAAAAGTTTGTATAGAAAATACATGTAACATTTACATATAAAAGGATTGTTATGAAAAATAATAATCCTTTTTTTATAAAAAAATAAAAGATATATGCAGTCGAATTTTGTTGATTATGTTAAAATTTTTTGTAAAAGCGGACATGGAGGCGCCGGTTCTGCACACCTACACAGAGCAAAATATATTCCTAAAGGTGGCCCTGATGGTGGAGATGGAGGAAGAGGGGGACATATAATTTTACGCGGTAATGCTCAACTATGGACCCTTTTGGCTTTAAAATATTCCAAACACAATAAAGCAGAAAATGGTAAACCCGGAGGAAAACAAGAATTAACCGGAGCTAATGGAGCGGATTTATATATCGAGGTTCCCGTAGGAACTATTGCTAAAGATGAAAGCGGAACTATTGTTGGAGAAATAACTAAAGATAAAGAAGAGATAATTTTACTTGAAGGAGGAAAAGGAGGGTTAGGAAATTCACACTTTAAATCATCAACCAACCAAACTCCGCGATATGCTCAACCCGGATTGCCCGGTAAGGAAGGTAATTTTATTTTGGAATTAAAGTTATTAGGTGATGTGGGATTAGTAGGTTTTCCCAATGCAGGAAAATCAACATTGTTGTCTGCATTAACCTCTGCAAAACCGAAAATAGCCGATTATGCTTTTACCACTTTAGTACCTAATTTAGGAATCGTTAAATACAGGGATTTTCAATCATTTGTAATTGCCGATATTCCGGGTATTATTGAAGGAGCATCCGAAGGAAAAGGATTAGGATATAAATTTCTAAGACATATAGAAAGAAATTCGATTTTATTGTTTTTGATTCCGGCCGATGCAAAAGATTATTACCAAGAATATAAAATTCTGTTAAATGAGCTGAATAAATATAATCCGGAATTAAATGATAAAGATCGAGTAATTGCAATTTCGAAATCAGACTTACTGGATAAAGAATTGGAAGATGAAATAAGGAAAACTTTTCCTGAAAATTTCAAATTATTATTTATTTCTGCCGTAACCGGAGAATATTTAACTCAATTAAAAGACGAACTTTGGAAATTATTACATCAGTAATAATTGTATCATAAAAATATTATAAAAAAGAATTGCAACTTTTTAAATTTATTAAAAAGTTGCAATTCAAACTACTAATTAATTATATATCAATAACTACATTTCTTATTCCATTTTAAATCCTCTACGATAGATTCTACCATAAGGATCTACATATCTAACAGAAACCGTTCCTTTATAATTTTTTAATATTTTTTCAATGTCTTTTTCACTATTAACAGGCTTATCGTTTACTTCCATTAAGATATATCCTTCACCAATGCCTGCTAATTTCAATTTTCCGTTAGAATCAATTCTGGTTACAACAATACCGGATTCTAAACCGTAATTAACCTTTTGGTCATCAGTCAATTCTTGAAATTCAGCACCCAACTTTTCGGCGACACTTAAATCGTTTTTCGTTTTAACCGAAGTCCCCCCTTTGGCATCTTTAATTCTAACATTGAAAGATTTATACGAATCATCTCGTATAACGGTAACCTTCACTTGATCACCCGGTCTTTTCTCTCCAATAACTCCCGAAAGAGTAGGGAAGTTCTTAATATTCGTTCCGTCAATTTGCTTGATAATATCTCCTTTTTTCAAGCCGGCATCTTTTGCTCCTCCGTCATTTTGAATATCAGTGATAAGTACACCTTCTTGAGATTTATAGTTGGTTTTATTTTGAGAATTATATTGCTTAACTGCAGAATCATCACTCAAGTCAAGAGCACCAATACCCAAATAACCCCGTTGAACCAAACCGTATTTGCGAATATCTTCCACAACTTTTTTAGCTATGTTAGAAGGAACAGCAAAACTATACCCTTCAAATGTTCCGGTTCCGGAATGCGAAGCAATTGCTGTATTAATACCAATTAAATCACCATTTGCGTTTACTAAAGCACCTCCGCTATTCCCGGGATTTACTGCCGCATCGGTTTGAATAAAAGATTCAATAGGACTTCTGGAATTGGAACGCAAAAGATCTAAACTACGACCTTTGGCCGAAATGATACCCGCTGTTACTGTTGAAGTTAATCCAAATGGATTTCCTACAGCTAATACCCATTCTCCAATTCTTACATTATCGGAATTATAGAAATTTAAAAAGCTTAGCCCTTTTTCATCAATTTTTAACAGAGCAATATCGGAATTGATATCCGTTCCGACTAAAGTGGCTGTATATGTTTTTTGATTATTAAGTGTAATTTCTATTTTATCAGCTCCATCAATCACGTGGTTATTAGTAACAATATAACCATCACTAGAAATAATTACTCCCGAACCTAAACCGTTTGGAGAATCTTTTGGAGTTTGTTGTTGTCTTTGTTGCCCTTGAGAATTAAAAGGATCTCCAAAAAAGAAATCAAAAGGATCTAAGGATCTGCGTTGTTGCTGCTGCATGTAGGAAGAATAACATTTTACACTCACTACTGCATTCACGGTTTTTTCTGCTGCGATGGTTAAATCGGGAGGATTTAATCCAACTACGCTATTGGTAGAAGCTGAAGTAAAATAAGCTTTTTCGTTATGAGTAGGATTTTTAAATATTTCAAAATCATTTAAATTCGTATTTTTTGATATGGAAGCAACTGCACCTGCAGAAATCAATCCCCCTATCGCACCTACTAAAATATAAGAACCTATTTTTTTAATTTCAAACTTATTTTTTTTCATAGTACAATTTAATTTAAATAAATACTGGATTTTTTTATTTCAAAAGTAATACCAAATTTCAATTATTTTGTTGCTTTAACGGTTTTTAACAAGAAATTAATCTTCTTTTATATGGTTTATTAATTATTTCACTTTTCATATTGAGAAATGAACATACTGAACAATTCTTTATAAATTACTACTAATTGCCAATAAAGTTTATAAATTTGTAAGTAATAATTGTAAAACTAATGAAAAATATTTTATCCATCCAATCTCATGTAGTGTATGGCCACGCAGGAAACAGCGCAGCTGAATTTCCCATGCAGCGTTGCGGCGTTAGAGTATGGTCATTAAATACGGTGCAATTTTCCAATCATACACAATATGGACAATGGACGGGTGAAGTTATGACAGCCAAACATTTATTCGATATTGTTCAAGGAATTGACAACATTCATCAATTGAAAAAATGCGATGCAGTTTTAAACGGATACATTGGATCTCCCGAACAAGGAAAATCAATTTTGGAAATAGTTAAAAAGGTTAAAAATGAAAATCCAAATGCCGTTTATTTTTGTGACCCTGTTATGGGACATCCGGAAAAAGGCTGTATTGTAGCTCCCGGAGTGTCGGAATTTTTTAAAAATGAAGCGATGGGAGTAAGTGACATTATGGCACCTAACTTATTAGAGTTGGAAATTTTAACCGATCGAACCATTACTTCGGTTGCGGAAGTAGTTTCTGCAGTTGATGTAATTCACAGTAAAGGGGTAAAAACTGTATTAGTTAAACACTTAAGCAGGGCAGGCTATCGTTCAGATAAATTTGAGATGTTATTGTCTACTTCAGAAGGAAAATGGCATATATCAAGACCTTTAGTAGATTTTGGTGTTCGTCAACCGGTTGGAGTAGGGGATCTTACTTCCGGTTTATTATTGACCCATATGTTATTGGGAAAAAATTATAAAGAAGTATTAGAACATACGACTGCTGCTGTTTATGCCGTAATGCTGGAAACTCATAGACAAGGAGAATATGAATTGCAATTGGTAGCAGCACAAGATGAGATTGTAAATCCTACTCAAAAGTTTGAAGCTGTTAAATTATAATTGATAATTTAAGTAAGCTATTAATTAAAAACGCATATCTTTACGGCAAATTTTAAATTTCAAAAAGCACATTTGTGTAAAGAATAAACCTTTTATATAAAAAAGGTTATAAAGCATTTCTATATATTAGATTCATTAATATTTTTCTGGATAGTCTTAAGAATAGAAAATAAATCATTAAGTTGTTTTTCAGTTAGTCCTTTTGCAACTTCTTTTGCATATTGCTTTGCTATGTCTTTAGCATTATGTAAAAGTGTAATTCCTTGCTTAGTAATTAATATAATTTTTTTCCGACGATCTTTTTCTGCATTGACTCTGCTTACCAAATTTTTTTTTTCTAAAATATCAATGGATCGGGTGATGGCTGAATTATCTCTGTGTATTTTTTCGGATATTTTCTGCATGGATATTCCTGTAGAATGTTCCGTTAATAAATCTAAAATAATAAATTGTTCGGGAGTAATGTCTAACTTATTGGTAGAAAATTTTTTATTTAATAGATTCCTGTGCAGATTTTCAGTATAACTTAATTGATAACCGATCGAATTTTCTTTTTCAGAGTTAGTCATTGATATCCGAATTATATTTTATTTATATATAAATTTTTAAAATGCAAAGGTAATTAATATTATTATAGGATTAAAGAACAAAAAGAAGATAACAATAAAAAGAACCCTTAAAAAAATAAAGGTTCTTTTAACAATTTTATTAAAAAATTAAATTTTTTCAATGGTAAATCCGGCTTTTTTTACTGCATTGACAACCTCTTCTTCCGTAGCACCGTCTAAGTCTACAGACAAGATTTTATCCGGATTAGCTGTGTCAACTTCCCATTTTGAAATACCTTCTACTTTAGACAAAAACGGAGTTACTGCTTTTACACAACCTCCACAATCTATATTAGTTTTAAATTTTAATTCATTTTTCATATTTATTGTTCAAATTTATTTGTTATTTCAAATGTACTCTATAATTAATGAAAGTAAATTATATAATTATGGAAACTTTTTATATAAAGTATATTTGATACTAATCAATAATACAAATTTTACTGTCAACAAATTATATAATTCCATTATAGAGAAAAGGAAACTTTAGGTTTTCAAACTAGTTTCTAAATTCAGTATCAGAAATTTAAAAAATATATTTCTATTATATCACTCGCAATATATTTTATCTTTGTTAAATGTTAAAAGAATATTCAATAGCAAATATCTTAGGACTACCGAATCATTTCATTTCGTATTATGTGGGAACATTTGAAGGAACAGAAGATCCGGATATTGAATGGCCTCATCGACATTCCTTCTATTCTCTGGTTTGGTTTACTCATGGAAGCGGATTTTATGTAGTCGATTTTCAAGAATATCCCATAAAACCCAACCGTATTTTTCTTGTAAATACTAAACAGATACATAATTGGGAATATTCTTCTGACAGCAAAGGGTATATTTTGATGGTGGATGCTTGCTTGGGCTTGGAATTGGGTATTAACAATCATAGGGCATTTGTAGATGTTCCAACTTCATATTTACAAATTATGGAAAGCTGTTTTATGAACCTTATTCATGAATTTGGATTGAAAGATGATGTAGCCGATACAACTATAAAATTAGGAATTCCCTATCTCTATTCCATACTTAACAGATTGTCATTTAAAAAAGAAACAAACTTTCATCATACTCTTTTAGACGATTTAAAAATGGTAATTTTTGAAGAAAATTTTAAAACATCATCCATTGAAGATTACGCTGAAAAATTGAAAGTTACAACCCAAGAATTAAATGAAATTTGTAAACAATATAAAGGCATTTCTTCCAAACAATATATTATAGATCTTAAAATTACAGAGGCCAAACGTTTATTACTATTTAGTGAGTATAATGTAAACGAAATAGCTTATAAATTAGGGTTTGAAGATCCCTCCTATTTTTCACGTATTTTCAAAAAGAAAACAGATTTCTCTCCTTCAACCTTTTTGGAAAAGTACCGAAAACAAAAATAAAAGTCCTACCTGTAGAGTGTTGATCTACGGTATCTTTGCTTAAAAACAAAATGAAAAAATTACTTACCGTATTAATGGTATTTATATTAACATTAAATAGTTATGCACAAATGGAAAAATCAGAACGTTACCAAAAAGGTTGGGAAAAATTAAAAGAAATTGATGGAGAAGCCGGAATCAGAACTGTTGAAAGTTTAAAAGATATTTCACCGGAATTAAGTAGATTTATTATTGAATATTCATTTGGAGAAGTCTATAGTTTAAAAGCATTGGATAACAAATCAAAAGAAATAGCGGCCATATCATCACTCATGGCACAGGGAGCCATACCTCAATTAAAAGTCCATTTACATGGAGCCTTACAAGTAGGTTGTTCCATAAATGAAATAAAAGAGGTTATTTTGCAAATGTCGGTTTATTGTGGATTTCCAAAATGTATTAATGGAATGAATGCATTTAGAGAGGTCCTTAAAGAAAGAAAAGAAAAAGGAATCAAAGATGAAGAAGGTAAAAAGGCTTCTAAAAATGAGACAGATCGATATAAGTTAGGAGCTCATTATTTAGCCATATTGAAGAAAGAACAAGAAGATATTCTGAAAAAGGCGTATCAAGATATTTCACCGGAGTTGGTTAATTTTGTTATTGAATATGGATATGGAGATATTTTTTCAAGAGATAATTTAGATAAAAAATATAGACAAATTGCCACCATAGCAGCTTTAGCAACATTAGGAAATGCACAATCTCAATTAAATTTTCATATAAAAGGAGCATTGAATATAGGTTTAACTCCTGATCAAATCAAAGAAGTAATGCTACTTATGACAGTCTATGCAGGATTTCCTGCTTCTATAAACGGAATAAATATTCTTAAAGAAGTTGTTTATAACAAATAAGAATACACTTTAAATGCTATATTTTATTAATTACACACACCAAGTCTTAAAAATTTAAATGAAAATAGTTTAAATTTTAATCTTAAAACCGCTAAGCCTTCTGATTGTATAATACTTTCAGAACGGCTTACTTTTAAATTACCAATTCAAAAATTTTTATAATCCCCTCGAATCTAAACTTTATATTCCTTACTCTTCTTAATAAAAATTATATAAATATAGTCGGAGTTAAATTATAAAAAATACAGACATATAATCGCTGCTCAAAAAATTGAATACGTATATGCCTGTACGTGTTTTAAAGATAAAAATTTATATGAGAACTATTTATTCATTAATCAACGTGATTATTATGATTTCTTACAACAATCCATCCGGTAAATTGTCTTCCGTCAGCAATATCAATTACATACCAATAGGAAGTAGTAGGTAATGGTCTGCCCAAATAATATCCATTCCATACAAAGCATGAATTAGAACTTTGTGAAAATACAACTTTACCATATCTGTCAAAAATTTTGATATGAGAAGGAAGTGAGTCGAAATTTTCCAAGCCGCATAATCTCCATGCATCATTAAGATTGTCTCCATTGGGAGTTATCACATTATTTATCTTAAATAAAACTCCTTTCTTTTCGGGAGAATAACAACCGTTTGCCAATGATCTTACATAGAAAGTATATATCCCCGGTTTTAGATTATAAAATGTATTATGGGATTGCCAATTTTTATTATCCATTGAATATTCCAAAGGAGCATCCCCCTCGGCAATTACCGTTATATAATCATTACCTTCCTTTAAATCTGTAATTCTTGTTTTAGCATATTCGGTTACATGAGTGGTATAAGTATACTTACAACCGTTTTTACCGGTAATGGTAACCGTATAAATACCTGCTTTATATATGGTTATTGTATGTTTATCGTATCCTTTTACTCCGGTATTCCATTCGTAAAAATCCCCAGGATTTTTTGTATCCGCTATTAGTTCAAGAGTTCCATTCGGACATATTTTTAGGTTCTTTTGTAATGTACTTACAGGAACCGGTAAAACCTTAAGATTTATTACACTAAGAGCCGGACAGTAATCGGGAGATGAAACTCGGATGTATACTTGGTCCTTAAAAGGTACAATATTTTTATAATTATATGGATCTACAATAGGATTGGTTTGGTTTTTAGCATCGTTTAAAGTGCTGAAATATTCAAAAGTGGCCTTTGGATCTTTGGTTATGGATGAGTTCATGGTTGTGATATTAAAAAATGTTAACCCATCAAAGTCATCATCACAGCTTTTAATTTCCATGGATTGAGTCGATACCTTAATTTTATCTTTTGTGTACAAGGTTACTGTTCTGATTGAACTGCACCCGTATTTATTGGTAGCTTTCAATACTATTTTTTCATTAAAGCTTTTTACTGTGTATTGATGTATATTTTTGATCTTATTGATGTCTTTAACAGCATCTTCTTGGGAATTATAATAGGAAAATGTATACCCGTCGGGGTTAAATATAACGGTATAGCGAAGATCATCTAAATCTACTTTATATATATCGTCAAAATCTGTATCACAAACTAAATATTTAGCATTAATAAGTTTAGGAAGAGGTTCTAAATTAACTTCTAGATATCTAACCGTATAACAACCGGTAGAAGGATTATCCATCCGTACCCATACATAATATTTTGCTAAGGTAACAGAATAATGTTCAGGATTTTTTATGAGCGTATGGCTGTCTCTATTATTAGCTCCTTCCTCGGTTTTGTAATAATTAATAGTTAAATTTTGGCCCGAGGTAATTAAAACTTCAGATATATAGTTGGTTAAATTAACATATTCTTGCATGTCTGATCCCTCATCGCAAATATGTATTTGTTTACTTTGAGCTAACACTTTTTCTGCACTTTTGAATGTGAGTTTTGCAATGGAAAAACATCCTGAAGAATTAGTAATTCTTACATAAATGGTAGTAGGGAATGGTTGAATGACGTATTCTTTTGTATTGTAAATACTATATTTATCATAATATGCATTATCATAGGAAGTATAATATGAGTATTGATAATTTGATGGAGAAGTTTTAACTAAATCTTCTTCATATAAGGTTAAATCTACTATTTCCGTATCGTCTGCATTATTGTCACATATTTCAACAGTTTTATCTTTAACTAAAGGTGAAGATTGTAACGAAAAACCTAATTTTTGAATGATCTGGCATTCCTTTCCTGAAGAGATTTTAACATATAGTTGCGTTGAATTTTTTATGGTATGTTTTATAATAGTATTAATGTTGTTTAATGCATCTTGTTCATTTAAATAATAGGAGAAAGTAAAACTTTGCGGATTGGTAACTATATGAGAGTTTAATTCACTTAAAATTATTTCTTCCGCATTATCATTACTAAAATCACAGATATCCAAGTTATATTTTATAACAATAGGAAAAGGATTTAGTTTTATTTTTAAAGGCTTTATTTCACAACATTTTGATTTTTTATTGGTAAAACGAATATATAGTGTAGTAGTGTTGTATAAAGCGAATGTAGCAGGATCTAAAATTTTTTCATTATTGTTTTGATTTTGAGCTCCTTCTGCCGTTAAATAAAACTCTACGGAAATTTCTTTCGTATCTACTCCGCTTTCTTCAATCACCGGAATTAAATTTACTATTTTGTTATGGCTATTGTCTGTATCACAAACCTCAATAGTTTTTAAATCAGGAACTGTTACCGATTCCAATAAACGTATTTCTACAGGAATAATACTTGGACAACTTTTCTCATAATTAGTTCTAACATATACTTTATTATTATTTATACTTATAGGATAGGGTTCTATAGCAGAAATCGGATTTAATTCTTTGAAAGCATCGTGTTCAGACTTGTAAAATTGAACAGAACTGTAATCGGTTAAGCCTAAAAAATTGATTAAATCGTTCAAATAATAAATTTCATTTCCATCATTGTTTATATCACATATAGAAATATTTCGTACATCTGCTACTTCCAATGATTTTAAATAGAGATTAATCATATAGAAATATTTGCATCCATCATCAACGTTAACTTTGACATAAATGGTTTTAGGTCCTGTGATGATAGTTTCAGTTACCGGATTAATTTCATTGTTATAGTCATCCAATGTCTCATAAAATGCGATTGAAGATGGTGGATATCCGGCAAGAAAAATAGGTCTTAACGTATTTAGGTTAAAATTAACTTTACCTGAATTATTAATATCGCAAACATTATAAGATGGTCTTTTTTCAATTTTATCTCTAATCTCCAATTTTATTTCTCGAATAAAATCACATTTGATCTTTTTATCATAAAAACGAACATAAATAATTGAAAATGGATAATTAACTTTAAAATTTTCTAAATCAGTAATTAGCAGCATATTGTCTTTATCTACAGCTCCTTGCCAGGTAGTGTACATTCCATAAAGCTCTATATCGTGTTCTTTTTTCATTAAATAATAATAGTCTAAAAGATTCACCTTTATATCCTGGGAATTATCATCACACACGTATTTATGTAAGTTTTCTACTAAAGAATTTTTAAAAGTAAAAGTTAACGATGATATAGAAGGGCAATACCCCGGACTTGAAATGGTTATAAAAATTTTCTCTCCATTGGTCACATAATAATTATTAGGATTTACTATAGGATTTATATTTTGTAAAGCATCAGATTCTGAAGTAAAATAAGTAAAAGTAAGATTATCATATCCCGTAATCGAGGCTTCATAGGATCTCAAATTATAAATTTCTCGTCCTTTTAAATCTTCGTTACAAAGTATAATTTCTTGAGGTTTGGAAACAATCGTTTTTTGAAATTTGAAAGTTACAGGAATGATAGAAAAGCAATCTTCAAAGTCTTTATTACTTGCTTTTGCATAAATGGTCACCGCAGAAGAAAGCGAAAGAGTACTAATAGGATGATTTCCGTTTAATGCATTAGTATAGGAATCGTAAAAATCGAGATTCATCCATTCTTCATATCCATTTATTTGATTCGTATAATTGTTTAAATATATTATTTCAGAATCCCGGTCACCATTACTGCAAATAATAATAGGTTCCATTTCTTTTAGGCCGGGTTTTCTTTTCATGTGAATAGTAATCACCGAAGTCGAATAACAATCTTTACCCTTTGAAGCTCGTAAATAAAAAGAATTTGAATTAGAAGTAATCGGATAGGAATTTAAACCCGTCAAAGGATTTTGTCCTGAATGGGCATCTTCTATATTCTGATGTAAAGTGGTAATGACATCGGGAGTAGATTCAGAAGCTTCTTTCATCAATTCTTCTAAATTGATAACTTCATTTGGAGTTTTACCTTCAAAACATTTATTTACCTGTATGTCTTTCACTTTTGGAAAGTCAGAGGAGAAAATAATTCGGAATTCATCATTGAGGGTAACCGGAGTACAACCGGCATAGGATACGTTCACATAATAAGTTGTTGAACTTTTCGGATTAACTTCCGATGAAGGAATAACGGTTTGATCGGCATCTTTCCATTCAACTTTAGGAACAGTAGGAGTACCTTGCGGAGCAAATCTCCATGCTTCATGATAGGCTTCCCAGATTCCTGTATTTCTTTGATCGGGTGAAATTCCTTCAGATCCATCGGAATTAGTGATTCCGATAAGTGCTCTTTTTTCATTTCCTATTTCACAAGTTAACGGTTTTTCTTTTACATAGACTTCGATAACATTAGTAGTTTCATAAAGTATTATTTGCACGGTCGATTTTGAGTCTTCGCAACCAAAATGATTCATATTATAATAATTTATGATTGTTTTTCGGAAAGGAATCATCCCTGTTGTATACATGGTAATTTTACCGCAATCACGAGTACAACCAAACACATCACTATCATTGGTCATATCATGATATGCCCCGAATATGGTATTATGCATTAAATTTGGGTCGGGGATAGATCCTGCAATGGCATAAGGACATTCTGTTCCCGCATATTGGGTATCAAAACAGATAACTCCGTTATCACCTAAAATAATAGAGTTAAAAGTATTACCGTAAAAGCAGAAATTAAAAGGGAGTTCTTGCGCGTTGCTCCATTTATCATCACTGTCGATGATAACTTCTTGACCTTCAGAAAACGTTCCCACCGGATTAAAAGGAATAGAGCTTACAGCATAGGAAGATGTGTTTTTTAGTTCCGGATATTCAGCCTTCAGTAAAATTTTATGGTTTTCATTGAATTTGTAATTACAATCAATGGTAACAGGACTTTTCAGGTTATTATGATCTTTTATCGTCACCGAAGGGGTTGTCATAATTTGGGCAGGAATTGAATTAAAAATCCCTAAGAATAATAATAATAAAATGAAAAAACGGTATGGAGCCTGTGTGCTCATGTATTTTTTTAATGTTAATGTTAGTTTAACAAAGTTAACAATTATTAACATTTAATTTTATATAATTTTAAATATTTTTTCAAATAAAATAAATTATTATGAATAAAAATTGATAATATTTAAATATTTAATAAATTTTATGCAATAAAATTAGATATTTTATAATTTAATAAAATGAGTTAATATAATAGTTGGTATTTTTTATTTCTAATAGGGAAAATATAAAAGCTTGATTACTGTTTTTTACCTTTATAAACGGGAGTTCAGCTCCTAAATTTGTAAAAAATCTCTAATGAAATAGTTCAGGTATTAACTTTTTTTTATTTGTTTTTATAAAGATTCTTTTCAGTCAATTTGTTACCTTTGTTTAACATTTTTAACAAAAAAAATAATATAAAAATAGTTTTATTATGCCAGGATATGAGCTTTGGGGTGAAGAAGAAAAAAAACACCTGAACGATGTTATTGAAAGTGGTATTCTTATGCGTTATAACTTTGAATCCGCAAGGAATAATCATTGGAAGGCAAAAGAGTTTGAACAGGCCATTCAAAAAAGAATGCATGTAAGCCATGCACAACTTACCAGTAGTGGTACAACTGCTTTATTAACGGCTTTGAATGCTGCAGGAGTTGGGGCGGGAGATGAAGTGATACTTCCTACCTTTACCTTTGTGGCCAGTTTCGAGGCAGTTTTAAGCGTGGGAGCCATTCCTGTTTTGGTTGACATTGACGACACATTAACCTTAGACCCCAAAGCTGTAGAAAAAGCCATATCTTCACGAACCAAAGTAATTATGCCCGTACATATGTGTGGAGCTATGGCAGATATTTCCGCTTTGAAAGAATTGGCAAAAAAATATAAATTATTATTAATTGAAGATGCATGTCAAGCATTTGGAGGTACTTATAGGGGTAAATATTTGGGAACTATAGGAGACTTAGGATGCTTTTCATTTGACTTTGTTAAAACCGTAACTTGTGGAGAAGGAGGAGCCGTAGTAACCAATAAGGAAGAGTACTATGTACATGCCGATCAATATACTGATCACGGACATGATCATATCGGAAATAATAGAGGCGCGGAAAATCATCCGTATTTAGGATTAAATTACAGAATTTCTGAGTTACACGCCGCTGTAGGTCTTGCTCAATTTGAAAAATTAGATCAAATACTTTCCATACAACGTAAAAATAAAAAAGTATTGAAAGATGCGTTGAAGGAAGTAGAGGGTGTTAATTTCAGACGAGTACCGGATGAAGCGGGAGATAATGCTTCTTTTTTAAGTATATTTTTACCAAACCAAGAATTAGCAAAAAAAGTTTCGCTTGAATTAAGCAGCAAAGGTATAGGCAATGCTTATTGGTATGATAACAATTGGCATTATATCAGAAAATGGGATCATTTGAAATTACTGAAATCGTTAGTCCCTCTTTATAAAGAGCACAAAGAATTGTTACCAAATTATGCCAATGCAGATTATTCACAATCAGATGATATTATCAGCAAAACGGTAACCATTCCTATTTCCTTATTGTGGAATGATGAAGAATTAGCTAAAAAAGCAGAAATTATAAAGTCTGCCGTTTCAAGTGTTTTAACGAAAAAATAAATTTAGATTATATTCTATAAATAGAAAAGCTGCTTTCTGATCAGGAAGCATCTTTTTATTTTAGTGAAATTTTAATTGTTAGATCTATTGAGAAATTTCATTCGTTAAAGCTTTGCTTCTATAAAAGCCCAAAATAATAAATATAACGCCAAAGAAAACCATTTTAAATAAGGAGAAAGAATAATTTTTCCACATTAAGTTGATCCAATTTGAAAAAGGAATTTCTCCTGAGAATAAGAATTTAGAAGTATAATGATTATCTACAAAACAATGAAGTATAAAATCTACCAACACCATTACGAGAGAAAATACTAAAGTAAAGATAATGATATATCCAATTTTTCCTAAAGACTTAAAAATAGTTTCTTCAATACGTAAATAATTTTTTTTCTTACTCATATTTTATTTATCTAATTTATGGCGTTTGTCAATCTCAATAATTTCTTTTGTCCACAAAACCTCTTTATCAAAAAGATATTTACGATACGGGCAATTGGTTTTTGTACAAATTTTGCATGAAATAGATTCACAGCAATCATCAACGTGAACAAACATTTCAAAACTGTTGCCAAAGTTATCAATAATTATCTTTTTAAGCGCATCTAATTCTTTATGAGCTTCCCTCACATTAAAATACCAGGGCAAGGTTAAATGACAATCCAGATGTAAGCTGCTTCCATATTTTATAAACCGTACATTATGAATGTCAATCCAATTTGGATTTCTGTTCTTATTTAAAGTCTCAACTAATTGAACAATCAATTCTTCGTCGGCTTCATCCATAATTCCCGCATAGGATTTACGAATAATTTTAACCCCGGTAAAAATAATAATCAAAGCAAAAATCAAGGCTATCACGCTATCCATCCAGTATATTTTAAAAAAATACATGACAAAAAGACCCAGTACAAGTCCTAAGGTGGAATACGTATCTGATTTTAAATGCTCTCCTCCCGAAATTAAAGCGAGAGATTTATTTTTCTTACCTTTTTTAATGGCGGCAACTCCCATTATATAGTTCACCAGTCCGGTCACGGCAATTAAAAAAATTCCAAAGTCCAGCTTGCGTATTTCATGAACGTTGAAAATATTAAGTACCGATTCGTAAATAATTAGCACACCGGCTACGGTAATAAGGCTTCCTTCAATCCCGGCCGAAATAAATTCAATTTTACCGTGTCCGTAGGGATGGTCTCTGTCTTTGGGTTTGGAAGATAGGTAAAGGCTGTATAGTGAAAATAATCCGGCAGCAACATTAATAATACTTTCTAACGTATCAGTTAAAATCGCTATGGAATGGGTAAGCTGCCAGGCAATAACTTTAATAATAAATAAAGCCGTTCCGACAATAACCACAATTTTCTGAAAAAAATAATTTTCTTTTGCAGGGGTATTCATGTATTAGTGTATTACATTAATAATGGCAAATGCCTGGCAATGCAAAGGTACATCTTTTGTTTCATTAATACTGATATTATTCTTGAAATTTTAAAAGTTGACTTCTATATAATACAAAATGCCATTGATACAATAGATTTTATTCTATAAAATGAAAATATTTTGGATTTTTAGTATAAAGATTCAGAAAGCTCGGTAATTGAATTTCTGTTAATTCACTATCTTTGCAGGCTCTAATAAAATCAAATGGATTTAAAAGGACATTTTAAAGCAAATATTAAATTAGCATTACCTGTTGTAATTACTCAATTGGGACAAGTTTCCGTGAATTTTATTGATATTATTATTATAGCGAATTTGGGAGAAAGAGCCGTGGCATCATCCTCATTGGCAACCAGTTTGTTTTTCATTTTCTTGGTGTTCCTGTTAGGGTTTTCCTATTCCATGTCGCCTCTTATATCTTCAGCCGTTGCCAATGGAAACACAGACCGAGTGAAAAAAATATTCACTCACGGAATGGTTTTGAATGTATCTTTGGCCTTAGGGGTCATTCTTTTACTTGAGTTGTGCTCTCCTTTGATGTACAAAGCAGGACAAGATGTATCCGTAATTCCCGACGCAATTACTTTCCTCAATATAAGCGCATGGAGTTTATTACCTTTAATGATTTTTCAATCTTACAGACAATTTTCTGAAGGTATCTCCATGACTATTTTAGTTACCATCGCAACCATTATATCTAATATTGTAAATGTAATCTTGAATTTCGGATTGATTTACGGATATTGGGGATTGCCGGAAATGGGATTGCAAGGTTCTGCAACGGCAACCTTAATAGCGCGTATTTTAATGATGTGTATTATTATAGTGGTTTTATATACCAACAAAAAATCATTATTTTATTTAAAAGGAGTAAAATGGAAAAATTTTCAAGCGGCCTATTTTCGTAAGCTTATTTCCATAGGGTTGCCTTCTTCATTACAGTCTTTATTTGAAATAAGTTCGTTTGCCCTTGCTGCATTTATTGCAGGAATGCACAGCTATTTAGATACTTCTGCCCATTCGGTAACATCCAATTTGGCCTCTATAACCTTTCAAGTTTGTACCGGTTTTGGTGTGGCAGCAACCGTTAGAGTAGCCGGATATTATGGTGTTAAGAATATGGCGGATCTAAAAAAAGCAGGGATGGCAAATATTTATTTGGTTGTCGGTTTTATGACGATATGCGGTATACTTTTTATCATTTTTAAAGATCAACTTCCGTTAATATTTTTTGATAAAAGTAAAACCGAAGTTATTGCTATTGCTTCACGATTAGTGATTTTAACGGCTTTGTTCCAAATTTTTGACGGTATACAAGTGGTGAGCTTAGGTTGTTTACGAGCCATGAGAGATGTGAAAATTCCGACCCTAATTTGTTTTATAGCGTATATTATCTTAGCTATTCCCATAGGATACTATTTATGCATCCAACAAAAATTGGGAGCCGTGGGAACCTGGATCGGTTTGTGTATCGGATTAGGATTTGCTGCCGTTATGTTGTTATGGCGTTTTCATATTCTTACGAAAGATAAAAAGAATTTTAACCATTGATTTTACTTTATTTAGAAAATAGTTCTAAATTACTTTCTGTTAAAAGGGAAGAGGCTTTACCTGCATTAAAATCGCAAGTACTCGAAATTTTTTCTAAAATAAATTCGATTGAAAATGCCGTTTTAGGTTTGTTTGTAGATGCTTCAATGGAGATTAGAATTCAATCGTACAATAAATATATTTGGAAAGTTGAGGTCATGGATTTGCTTAACTATAAAATGTTTTTGTATTATTATTCAACCCAAAGGGTTCAACAACTAATTCAAGATATTTTTAAAGTATAATTACATATTTAAATTTCGTTAGTCTTCGACCAATACCCTATCTAAAAATTCAAATTCGAGATGTGGAAGAAGTTTTTTTATTAATTCCAAAAGGTTGTAAATATCAATCCGTATTTCTTCTTCTTCCTTTGAACCTTGATTTTCCAAAGAAAACAAATGCGTTTGACAAATATTTAGCATTGAAAGAATAGTAAACCCTAAATGTTTATAACTTCCGATACCTGCATATTCACTGTATTTAGCGTGATCTTTTTTTAATTCATTGATTAAATCTTGTATGTGTTTATAAGGCTTGTGTTTCATATTTTAATTATATTTATACAAGCAAAGTAACGACACCTAGATAAGATAAATAATTATAAAATGTTAATTCGCACAACCAGCGAAGAATATCTTATTTAATTCGTATAATTTTATATTTTTGTAAACAGATAAAACGAAACAAACCATGAATGCTGATATTAGCTCTAAAAAAGTACATCACGGAAGAAACATAAAGAGATTGCGCGAAATGTTAGGCGTTAAACAAGATGCTTTAGCCGTTGAATTACATATAACACAAGCAGGAGTATCTAAATTGGAAGCCAAAGAAGAAATTGAAAAAGAAACTCTTGAAAAAATCGCTCAAATTCTTAAAATTCCCGTAGAGGCGATTGAAAATTTCAATGATGAAGGCGCTTTGAATTTTATTGCAAATACAATTGAAAGTTTTCATTATAAATGTACATTTAATCCTATTGAAAAAATCATTGAACTGTATATCGAAAAAGAAGATCTTTACAAAGAAAAACAAGAACTCTATGAACGTATGATTCAAGAAAAAAATGAATTGATTGAGAGATTATTGAATAAATAGTTTGTTTTAGGCTGCTAAAATAATCAAGATATTGGTTTATTATTAATCCATTCATTAATAAAAAAAACATATAATATATATTGACTGGATAAGCAATATTTGTTTCTTATAATAAGTTAATGAATTTTTTTAATTATTAATTTTTACAAAATTTATTCTGAAAGTTATTGTTAAACAGAATACTATATATTTGTTAAATTGTTTACTTTTATTTCCTAAAATAATTTAAATAATTGAATTTCCATTCTATTTTTTTTTCATTTAACATAGTTAAATATTTTGTTTATTCTCTTTATAAAACCTTCTTTACTTTTATCTTTTATAGTTATACTAACGGATAATTTTCCAAATTTTTGCTCATTGATATAATATTTTAGATTAAAAATAAGATAAATAACTAACTCTAATCAAAAAATTAGAAATATTTTATATACCAATATTTGCAGTAATTTATTTCATATACATTAAATAAGAAATAAAAATCGATTAAAAAATAAAAATTTATATAATAAATTTGTTAATTTATATTGTATACTAAAGTATATATTTTTTATCTTTGCTCTAGATAAAAAATTAGATAAATGCCTTCACTTCACTGGATAGGAAAAGAGAAAGTAATTAATCATCATCAGGAAGTACCTTTTAGGATACTGGAAAAGCAATATACCTATACAAACGGTACACAAACAGAAGAGAAAGAAAAAACCAGCGAAAATAAAATTATACACGGCGATAACCTCGAAGCCTTAAAAAGTTTACTGCCAGAGTACGAAGGGAAAATAAAATGTATTTATATAGATCCTCCTTATAACACAGGAAACGAAGGCTGGGTATATAACGACAACGTAAACGATCCTAAAATAAAAAAATGGTTGGGGCAGGTAGTAGGTAAGGAAAGCGAAGACTTAAGCCGGCACGATAAGTGGCTCTGCATGATGTATCCCCGGTTGAAACTATTACATAAATTATTAGCTAACGATGGGGCTATTTTTATTTCTATTGACGATAACGAACAGGCAAACCTAAAATTAATCTGTGATGAAATTTTTGGAAAGAATAATTATTTAGGATTAATTACACGTAAGCAAAGTAGTGGCTCAAAAAATGATACAGGAAATAATAAAATTATAACAACTACAGATTATATTTTACCTTATAAAAAAAATAATTTTACATTTAGATCTTATCAAATTAAAAATAGTAAAAAATTTAAATTAAAAGATAGTATTGGATTTTACAGTATTCGTGCTCTAGAAATGCAAGGGGGAGATGATACATTAGTAAAAAGAAGTAAGATGGGGTATTCTATTTATTATAATGAAGAATACAATAAAATAGACTTAAAATTTGACTATAACTTGGAAAGAAGTACTGTTTATGAGAATGAAGATTTAGAATTAATAGCAAAAGGATATAAATGTTATAGACCTAGAAAAAGAGGTAATGAATATGGGAGATGGAGATGGGGTTATGATACTTTTATTGAAAGATTTAGGAGTAATTTAGTTCATTTTGAAAAAAAAAGAGTGTATATGAAAGAACGAGAGTTAGATTTTGTAAACAAATACCCAGAGGCACTACTCGAAGAATTTTTAAATACTCAAGGTACTAATGAATTAAAAGATATTTTTAAACAGAAATTATTTGATTTTCCTAAGCCATCAGAATTAATAAAATTTATACTTACTGTATCAACAGATAAAAATTCCATTATTTTAGACTCCTTTGCAGGTTCAGGAACCACGGCTCATGCCGTTTTAAATCTCAATAAACAAGACGGAGGTAACCGCAAGTTTATTTTGGTAGAAATGGAAAACTATGCAGAAAGTATTACTGCCGAAAGGGTAAAACGGGTAATTTCCGGTTATGGTGAAGGAAATAAAGCGGTGGAGGGCACCGAAGGAGATTTTTCTTATTACGAACTAGGTAAACCGCTGTTCTTAGAAGAAAATATATTAAATGAAGAAGTAGGAGAAGATAAAATCAGGGAATATATTTGGTATTCCGAGGTGAAAACTCCTTACCAAAAACAGGAAGAAAACTATCTGTTAGGAAAACAATACCAAACGGCGTATTATTTTTATTACGATAAAGAAAAGCTTACCACATTGGATGAGAACTTTTTGCGCACCCTGAAAACGAAGGCAGAACAATATATTATTTATGCAGATAACTGCTTACTCGATGCCGATTTTATGAACAAACATTCCCTTATATTTAAAAAAATACCCCGGGATATTACCCGTTTTTAAGGATAACCTTTATGGAATTAAAACCCTACCAACAAAAAGTAATAACCGATTTAGAAAACTATTTGAGTTATCTGGAAGAATGTAGCTCTCCGGCACAGGCATTTAATGAATACTGGAAAGATAAACTGGGAGAATATACCGTAAAATTAGACGGTTCTATCACCGGAAAGCGACCGTATAAAGATACCATTCCCGGAGCGGCTCATATTGCGATAAAAGTACCTACTGCCGGCGGAAAAACCTTTATTGCCTGTAATGCCTTAAAAAGTATTAACACTTATTTTAACAAAGGAAATCCAAAGGCCGTGGTTTGGCTGGTACCCTGGTCTAACCTGTTGCAACAAACGGTGGGTAATTTATCCAACTCTTCTCATCCGTACCGCCAAAAACTCAATACTCTCTTTAACGGAAGAGTAGAGGTATACGGAAAAGAGCAACTATTGCAGGGAGCTAATTTTAATCCTTCCTCAGCACTGGAGCAATTAAATATTTTTGTTTTCAATTTTAGCAGTTTACGAATAAATAAAGCCAACAAGGAAGATCGTAAAATATATCAGGAAAATGGTGCCTTAGAATCCTTTGCCGACACTCTTATTGATGAAGAAGTAGTATTGGAAGGAACCGACAGAACGGCTCTGATTAATGTAATAAGAAGCCTGAATCCGGTGGTTATAGTAGATGAAAGTCATAATGCAGAGAGCGATTTAAGCGTGGAAATGCTAAACAATTTAAACCCTTCTTTGGTTTTGGATTTAACAGCCACCCCCAAATCGAACAGTAATATTATCAGTTTTGTAAATGCAGTAGAGCTGAAAAAAGAACACATGGTAAAACTTCCGGTAATTGTGTACAATCACCACCGGAAAGAAGAGGTGATTAGCAGTGCCTTACAATTACAACGACAATTAGAATTACTGGCACAAGAAGAAGAAAAACAGAAGGGCAAATACATACGCCCGATTATTTTATTTCAGGCCCAATCCAATATTAAAGGAAAAGATAATACCACTTTTCAGAATATAAAAGAAAAACTAATTCGCTTAGGTATACCAGAAGAACAAATCAAAATAAAAGTCAGCGGAATTGATGAACTAAAAGGAATAGACTTAACTTCCAAAGATTGTCCTGTGCGGTACATTATTACTATTAATGCATTAAAAGAAGGTTGGGATTGTCCCAATGCCTATATTTTGGCTTCTTTGGCAGATAAATCTTCCGCAGTAGATGTAGAACAGATTTTAGGGCGTATTTTACGTCAACCCTATGTAACCCAACACTCGAAAACTCTTCTAAACCTTTCCTTTGTTCTTACGGCTTCTGCTAAATTTAAAGAAACGCTGGATAAAATTGTAAAAGGATTGCAGGATTCCGGCTTTAGTAAAGATGATTATTACGCAACTGATACCCAACAAGAAGAAGAGCTTACAGACAATGATATTTTAAAGCAGGAATTGCTTTCTGTTGATACACCGGAAACCACCTCTTCAGATGATGATTTTGCAATTGAAAAAATAGAGTATATTCCGTTAAATGATAACGGAATTGTTTCGAAAGTAACAGATAATAGTATTGTTCAGCAAATAACCGAAAAAGCGATAACTGAAGGAAAAGAATTTGAACAAAAACTTACAAATACCGATGAGGACGATGACACCTATCTTATACAAGCAATGGGAGGAACAGTGAAAACCTATAAAATAAATGAAGAATATATTGCCGGTAATATGAAATTACCTCAGTTTTTTAAAAAATCTCCAGTAGAAGATTTGAATGCAATTCTTTTTAAAGAATTGAAAGAAAATGAAATTTTTCTTAGTAAAAACAGTCTCTTAGAAGGATTTGTCTTAGCCACTCAGGATACACAGATTGACTTCAAAATCTCTGCCGATATTTATAAAACAGATATAGATGAACGAACAGGAACCGTTAAAACGGAAAAAATAGTAACCCGGGAAAAAGAATTGTTACTCAACGCCATACTCAACACTCCGAAAGAAGGACGAATAAGACAGATAAGTAGTTTAATAGTTAGAAAACTGGGAGATCAGAGCCCTATCTCTCAGCAGGATTTAACCAAATATGTAAACAAAATTTTTGAAAACATTACCAATACGGAACAAATTAGAGATATAGTTACTAACGTATATATATACATAGTAAAAATAAAAGAAAAAATAAATAAATTAACCGATGTCTATTCCCGTGAAAGTTTTAACCGATTACTAGATACCAACCAGATTATTACTAAAGAAAGTTGGAGCTTTCCTAAGCAGGTAAACCTGGTAGAACCTAGCAGTCCAATCATTAAATCCTTATATGAACAGGAAGAGAAAATGAATAAGTCAGAGCATAAAATCATTATGGAAGTAGCCGCTTTAGAAAATGTAAAGTTCTGGCATCGGAATTTAGAGCGAAAGAAAGGTTTTTTTCTGAACGGATATAACAAAAACCATTACCCGGATTTTATCATTTGTACCGAAAAGAATAATCTGATTTTATTAGAAGTAAAAGGAGATCATTTAAATAATGAAGATAGTAAAAATAAAAATTTATTAGGTAAAAAATGGGCTGAAAAAGCAGGTGAAAAATATAAGTATTTTATGGCTTTCGAATCAGTTCAAGTACCAGATACTTATACTTTCAGAACAATTACTGAAGTAATAAAAAGTTTATAATAAAAAGTAAACGTAAAACCTGAAAACTAAAATCTATGAAAGAATCAGCATCTATACTCAAATCACGTAATCAATTTGTTATTCCAATATACCAACGTATTTATAACTAAATATTGGAACATTGTCAAGAATTATTTAAAAATATTTTAAGTATTGGATGAAAATATACCAGTTGACACTTTATGGAGTTTGTGATCTATTTTCAGGAAAGCATTCTTACCATTTCGGGTATATCCCAATTATGAATAATAGATGGTCAACAGCGATTTACCAATGTTTCAATACTTTTTGCAGCTCTGCCAATTTATCAAAGAGAATAAGACTTATATAGAAAATACTTCTTATAAAATACCTACAAAACTATAATGTGTTTTATAATGATGAAGACAATGAATAACGATTTAAATTATTACTTATAAAAAAGGATAAGTAAACCTATTTAAACAATATAAAAGGAGTAGATATTTTCGAAAATTATTCACTTTGTTTATTGGAAAATATATAATTTTTAAAAAAGAGATTAATTTTATAAATGTAGTACAAAATTATAATAGCTTTTTATTCTTACTTATCGTGAATATAGCCTTAGAATAAAACTAAGACAATCGCCAGCTTATTTTTGAAAGTCTGATCTTATAAGAAATTATATATTTATTGAGCGTAAAATAGTTAAACTAATCAATAATAATATTGATAAATTTAAGCTATATTTTGCAATTATATACTTTTTTTTAAAATGAGCATTGTGATCTAATGAATCAAATTAATAAATATAGTGTTGATTTTTTAAGATTTTTTTGGACAATAAAGCTATTTATAAATAATAATTTTTTAGTTTTTATTGATAAATGATTTTAAAACTAATAAAGTATAATTTTTTTTTTTAATTGAATTTGCTAATAATTAACTAAATAAAAAAAAGAGAATCAATATACTTGATTCTCTTTTAAACTTGGTAGCGGGAACAGGACTCGAACCTGTGGCCTTCGGGTTATGAGCCCGACGAGCTACCTACTGCTCCATCCCGCGGTGTTTGTGAGTGCAAATATACAACAAATTTATTACAATGCAAGTTTTATTTAAAAATTTTCAGGTAAAAAGTAAATTTTTTACAATTAAATAGAATTTATCTTGATAAAATAGATAGTCCGTATCAAAACTAGCTGAATTATAAGTAACTCTATCAACCCTTTATACACATAAGAGTTGAAAACGTTACATAACTTATTTAAAAAAGATTTAGTAGAAAAGATTGATAGATTTATAATTAATTTTAGGTATTTAAGAATAATGAACGAAGAAGGCATTTAATTTTTAAGACTTTGCAATTAAAATCAGTTTGTAAATAAATTAAACAAGAATATAAATTTAAAATTTCTCGATTTTATATTTTTTTAATTAATAAAAGAAACATTATTTGCTCTACAAGGACTTTTGCAAAGCCTCAAACTCATCCCATCGATTTGTTGCTGCCAGTTCAGCAAGTTGTGGCCAATGGCTTGGATTGTGTATACGATAGGAAGCTCCTTCATAAAGCTCAAGAATATTTTTCAATGAATCCACAGATTGTTGAGAAAGTTGTTCCCAAGTATAAATGCCGCTTTCATTTAAAAAGAATTCAATACGTTCACCAATACCTTCAATTATTTTTAAATCATCTTTTTTAATGGGCGTATTTTCTTTATTTTCTTCATCAACAATACCGTTTTCAGTAGCAGAGAGGGTAGAGGTGTTTTCAAGCGTCTCTATGGGTCTTCTTCTGATTTTTCCACCGGTATATAAAACCTTCATAGTTTCAATTTTATCAATATGCGTGGCAATTTCATTTTTCAATTGCTCATTCTCTTTTTCAATATCCGTAAAATATTTTTCCTCTTTTTTACCAAACAATAAACCTATAAAATAAAAAAGAAAAGCTGTGATCAATAAAGGTACAAATACCACAGAAACAGCTTTAAAAAAAGCTTTAGTATTCGGGTCATTACTGCTTAAATTTAATTTGCTTAAATCCAGATTTTCAATCCATATATACCAATAACTTGCCCCTAAAATCCATATTATTCCTGTAATAAGAAAAACCCAAAATAATATCTTTTTATTCATGTAAAGGTAATTTAATGTTAAAATTTTGTGATAAAGATAAGGAAATCCATTCAAATATAGATAAATATCTATTTCAAAGATGAGGACATCTCATTATCCTGCGAATTTCGTTAGTAATTTTTTAAACTCTTCCGGTCTGTCTAATTTTATATTAATAGGAAGATAAAAAAGAATATCTTGCAGTTGTTGAAAATGTTTTAATCGCATAAAGTCTTTTTCAGTAGTTAAAATGACTGCTTTACCATCTAATTTTTGATAAGCTTTTTCAATTTCCACAATATCCGCTTCGGAAAAATTATGATGATCTTTAAATTGTAAATGAGTAACCGATGAAAATTTCTTTTCAGCAAATTCCAATATATCCTGATATTTGGCTATTCCTGTTACTAACAGGATCTGATAAGAAAGCAGATCATCAATAGGTAAAGTTAAAGTTGAAGAGATTACCTGTTTTTCATATATGATCGTTGAAAAAAACAAAGATTGATAGGGTTGTAATTTTAATTTTCTTTCAATGGTCTTTTTATTTTCTTCATCTAGATTTTCGGGACATTTGGTAACAACAACTATTTGTGCCCTTTTAGCACCATATCTGCCTTCACGTAAACGTCCCACAGGTAAAATATGATCTTCATAATAGGGACGACTGTAATCTGTTAAAAGAATATTCAATCCCGCCTTTACATACCGATGTTGAAAAGCATCATCTAAAATAAAAAGATCAGGATTAAAATCCTTGATTAAATTGTCGATTCCATGGGCTCTTTTTTCGTCTACTCCTACAATTATTTTGTTTTTAAAACGTAAAAAAAATTGCATGGGTTCATCACCAATATCTTCATAACTGGTAGTATAATTTGCAAAATGGAAACCTTTGGATTTCCTGCCATAGCCTCGGCTCAAAACGCCGATAAGATGAGTATCTTTCAACAATCCGATTAAATATATAACGAAAGGTGATTTACCCGTTCCTCCAACGCTTAAATTTCCTACGGTGATAATCGGTTTTTTGTAACTTTTTGAATGTAAAAGTCCCCAATCAAAAAATTTATTTCTAATATAAGTAACCAGCCAATACAAACCGGCAAAGGGATAAAGGAATATCTTCATATTTTAATAAGGAGGCAAAAATATAAATTTATAAGATGATATTTACTTCTCGTTCTAATTGAATATTAAAAATTTTATTAACATCTTCAATTATAGAGTTTGATAGTGATAAAATTTCTTCTCCGCCGGCATTATGCAGATTGACTAATACCAACGGTTGTTTTTCGTGTACACCCACGTTTCCGATTTTTTTGCCTTTCCAACCGGCATTTTCAATTAACCACGCAGCAGGAATCTTAACCCTAGTATCGGAAATGGTATAAAAAGGTATATTGGGGTAATTTTCTTGAATTTTAGTTAATTGATCGATTGTTATAATCGGATTTTTAAAAAAGCTTCCTGCATTTCCCAAAAGTGAGGGATCAGGAAGTTTACGTTTACGGGTAGCTATAATTTGATTTCTTACATCTAGCAAAGAGGGTTCAGAAATATTTTTTTTAATAAGTTCTTCTTTTATATCTCCATATGAGAGTTTAAGTTTATGTTTTTTAGTGGTTAATCGAAAAGTAACTTCAATAATGGCATATTTATTTTTTCCTTCATTCTTAAAAAAAGATTCTCTATATCCGAATTTACAATCTTCAGAAGAAAAAATCTCTATTTCACGGGATTTTAGATTAAGAGCTTTCAGTTGATAAAAAGAATCTTTCATTTCAACTCCATAAGCTCCGATATTCTGTATAGGAGAGGTTCCAACATTACCAGGAATAAAAGATAAATTTTCCAATCCTCCGTAATTTTTAGCTACACAATAGCTCACAAAAGAATCCCAATTTTCTCCGGCCATAGCAGATACGAATACATGATTCTCATCGTTACCCGGCCTTTCTTGAATTCCCTTTAAATTAACTTGTATAACTAATCCATGAAATGCTCTAGTAAATAGGATATTGCTTCCTCCTCCTATAAATAATACAGGTAAATTTTGATTCTCAGAAAAATTTAAAGCCTCGTTGAGCTCCTCGAGTGTAGATATTTCCGTAAAAAAATTACAAAGCGCAGGTACTTGAAAAGTCGTAAATTTTTTGATATCCTTATTTTCCTGAACTATCATTGAAGTGAATTATATTTTTCTAAACCTTTTTTGATAATTTTTATGGATTGGGCAATGTCATCTTTATTGATTACATAAGCAAGTCTAACCTGTTTTTTGCCATGTTCTTGGTTGGAGTAAAAACCTTGTGCAGGGGTTAGCATAACCGTACCGTTCTCATACTCAAAGTCTTTTAACATCCATAAACAAAAATCCTCAGCATTATCAACCGGCAATTCTACAGTACAATAAAAAGATCCTTTGGGATTGGGACAAATTACCCCCGGGATTTCATTTAGTAATTTTACCAATAAGTCCCGTCTTTCCGAATATTCTTTTCTTACGTTTTCAATGTACGAAAGAGGTTGTTTGTGTGCGGCATTGGCAATAATCTGTCCAATTAAAGAAGGACTCAAACGAGCTTGGGCAAATTTTAAAGCTATTTCCAAAAATTTTGTATTTCTGGTAACTAAAAAACCGCAACGGATTCCACAAAGGCTGTAACGTTTGGATTCGGAATCTACAACAATCACATTGTCTTTAAGTTCAGGAAAATCCAATACGGAATGAAATGGTAAACCATCGTATACATATTCTCTGTATACCTCATCGGATATAAGGAATATATCGTGTTTAATTGCTATATCTGCCAATTTTTGCAATTCTTCTCTTGAATAAAGGTAACCCGTGGGATTACTTGGATTGGTAATGAGAATTGCACGGGTTTTGGGTGTAATTACTTCTTCGAATTTTTCAATATCGGGTAATGAAAATCCGGTATCAATAGTTGAAACAATGGGAACTATAGTAACACCAATAGATTCTGCAAAACTGTAATAATTTGCATAAAACGGTTCAGGAACAATAATTTCATCTCCCTGGTCGCATAAGCAACTTAAAGAAAAAGAAAGGGCTTCAGACCCCCCGTTGGTAATAATAAAATTGTCTCTGGTTAAGTCATTGAATCCTAACGAGTGATAATAATCTTTTAGTGTTTCTCTATAATCAAATTTTCCTTCAGAAGGAGTATACGCATAAATATCAATATCAATATTTTTTAAAACATCGATGGAAGTTTGCGGGGATTTGATATCCGGCTGTCCGATATTCAAATGGTATACATGTAACCCTTTTTCCTTTGCTTTAACTGCATAAGGAGCTAGTTTCCTAATAGGAGACTCAGGCATATTTAAACCTCGTGAAGAGAACTTTGGCATAATTTTTTATGTTGTTTTGGAAATTACAAATTTATTGAGTAAATTTGTTTAAGGCAACAAAATTAAAAATAAGTTTTAAATTTTTAATTATTATAGTTTAAGCATATTGTATAAATAGTAAATTTATTTAAATGATAAGCTAGATAATTGATAATCTTAGTTGTTTTTTCTTGTCTTAAGTAAAGTGTGAAAATTCTAAAAATAACATTATAATAATATTTAATAGTAATTAGTATGGGAAATAAAAATGCTCAAAATGTTTTAACCGGTATGGTATTAGGAGCTGTTGCCGGATTTCTTGCCGGTGTGTTAATTGCTCCTGATAAAGGTAAAAACACCCGTAAAAAAATAAAAAGAAAAGCAGAAGATTTGGGGGAAAGTCTTAAGGATTCTTATCATAAATATAAAGATGAATTAAAGGAGGGGTATGATAAGTATAAAAAAGAGTTTAATAGAAAAAAAGATGAGACAATTGATCATCTCACGGAGGAATACGATGAGTTGACCAAAAAATAATTACTGAAAATTTAAAAGAGTCTGTTTTAATGACTCTTTTTTAGTTTTATCACTATATTTTAATAACTTATGTTAGGTTTTGTAAAAAAATATATCAATAATAGAATCGAACTTCTTAAATTGGAATTGACTGAGACTATTTCCGGTTTGTTGAGCATAGTAATTTTCATCATTATTGTTTTCAGCTTAGGACTGATGTTCATATTTTTAGCCAGTATTGCTCTGGGAGTAATGCTTGGAACTCATTTTAATAATATGGGATTAGGCATTTTAATTATTTCTTGTATCTATCTCATCATTTTTATGATTCTTCTTTCCAATTATTCGAAAATCAAAAAATTTATTGAAAGGAAAATTATTGAATTACATTTAAATGTAAAAGAAAATGAACTTAATGACAAAAACTAACGGAAGATATACGTACGAAGATTTTTTATTACGTAAACGTGTATTAAAAGATGAGATTTCTGATATGGAGAATAAACTCTCTTTAAGTCATTTACCTGAAACCTTAGGTTTAGTTAATGATAATGTAAGAGACAAAGCATTTTCCTTTGTTTCTAATTCAAATCTCTTAAAGATGCTAATTAATTTTGGAATAGGTTTCGGAACTGAAAAAGTAATTTCAAGGTTTGTAAATAAGAAATCTTTATCAGGGAAATTGATCATGTTAGCTTCTTCTTATGTTGTTCCTATGGTCATTTCTAAAGGTAAGAATATTTTATCAACTATACGTAATAGAAATGAAGTTAAAGCTCTGAGGAATTTTAATGAAGATGACGAAATTTAAAAAGTAGTATTTTTTTAAATACGTGTCAAATTCATTACAAAATAAATAAAAAGGCTGTTATCATAACAGCCTTTAATTTTTTTAAACTTAATTAATTTAGTCTATCTAGTTAACTGCAGTGGATAATTCTGCACCTGCTTTAAATTTAGCAACTTTCTTAGCAGGAATTTTAATCTTAGCTTTTGTCTGAGGATTAATTCCTTCTCTTGCACTTCTTTTAGAAACAGAAAAAGTTCCAAAACCTACAAGAGTAACTTTGTCTCCTTTTTTTAATGCTTTGGTTACATTATTCAAAAATGAATCTAAAGCTTTTTTTGCTGCTGCTTTAGTAATATCAGCATCAGCTGCAATTGCATCAATTAATTCTGATTTGTTCATGATGATTTAATTTTAATAAGGTTATTTATCTTAATTTAACAAAGGTAATATTTTGTTTGATATATACAAGCAAATTCCCTCTTTTTTTCGTTCTTATAAAGAAGACTTTACATTTTTTTGTAAAGATTTAAACTGTTTTTTTATACCTTATGTTTAAAATAAAACCCGATCTAATATTATATTTCCATTTTCAGTATATTTAATAAGATCATTTTTTATAAAACTGGTAATCAGACCTTTTTCTTTTTCAGGATAAAGCAAATGTATATTAGCTCCGGCATCCAAAGTAAAATATAATTGAGCTTTAGAATCATGTCTGAATTTCCAAATTTTATCAATGATCGCCAATGTGTTTGGCTTAATTAAAATATAGGGCGGGGTAGAAGTCATCATCATGGCATGAAGTGTCAATGCTTCATGTTCAACTATTTTACCAAATTGTTCCCAATCTCCGGATTGAATCAAATCGCAAACTTCAGATAAATTTTTATTTGCTTCTTGGAAGCGTGTGGATGCATAGGGATGTCTTTTCATTAAACTATGGCCAACGGAGCTGCTCACTTGTTTAGATCCTTCATGGACCAATAAAATGGTATCTTGAATTTCTTTAAATATAGGAGCTATTTCATAGGGAAAAGGAATAGCATATAAATCGGAACTGGAAGGTATATTTGGGCTTTTACCCCATACAGCCAATCCCTTGTAAATTGATCTGCATGCACTTCCGGAACCTAATCTAGCCAAAAAAGAAGCTTTTCTTAACGTAAACTCTTCAGAATTTTTCTCTCCCAATAATTCGCTCATATTCATAAGACATAAGGCCAAAGCACCAAATCCGGATGCAGATGAAGCAATTCCACTACTGTGAGGAAAAGAGTTTTTTGTATGTATGGTGTATGAATATTGGTCAATGAATGGTAAATATTTTTTTATAGATAGAAAATAGGTATGAATTTTTGCTGCGAAATTTTCTTGAATTTGGTCTTCAAGATATACTTTTACCGAAAAGGTATCGGATTTTTGAAATTGGATTGAAGTTTCCGTAAAACTTTCGGTAAGTGTGTAACTTATGGATGGATTAGCAGGTAATTGTAAATCATATTTACCCCAATATTTAACTAATGCTATATTCGAACTGCATTTAGCGTTCACTTCTCCATTTTCTATATTTTTATACGTTTCAGATGGAATAAAATTTTCCTCAATCATTACTTAATTTTTTATATTGTAGATAATTTTTAGCGTGAAATTTTAACGAATCTTGAATAGGTATGAATGCATAAGATAATAATTTTTTTATCTTGTCGTTGGAATAGGTGTTTTGAGAAGTCAATGCTAAATAAACAGGCTTACTTAACGTTTTCTTACCGGGTAAAAACCGAGACAATACGGATATCCTTTTTAACAATGAATTAGATATTTTAACAGGAGGTTTCCTCTTCAATTCTTTTCTTAACAGGCACATGAGGTTTTTATACGATATGTTGTCTGCTGTTAAAATAAATTTTTCATTACTAATTGAAGGATCATCCATAAGTCGTATACAAATATCGGCGACATCCGAAGCATCAATACATCCGGTAATCCCCGAAGTATAATAGGCTCGATCTGCATATGCCTGATCATAGAGTAATCCATTGCCTCGTTTCCAATTTCCGGAACCTAATACGATACCCGGAAATACAACTAACACATGTAATCCTTCTTGAGAACCTCTCCACACTTCCATTTCAGCTCCGTATTTCGAGCACGCATAGGAAGAATGATTGAATTTAAAATTCCACTCAGCATTTTCATTAATTGAGGAATCTTCTAAATTGGGGTCTAAGGTGGCAATTGAACTTATATAACAAAATTTATCTATTTTATGATTAATAGATAAATTAACCATATTTTGAGTTCCTTCAATATTTATCTTGCGTAATTCTTTTTTATCTTTTTCATCAAAACTAACCTTTCCGGCAACATGATATACTTTTGTTACATCTGTAAAAGCTTCGTCCAGAGAGATAATATCAAGAATATCCCCTTTAATCCATTGTAAAGAATCATATAATTCTTTAAATCTTTCCGGTTCGTATAATTTAAACAAGTTGAAAACTTCTTGTTTAGAATCTTCCGATCTATATAAAGCTTTAACTTGGTTACCTTTTTCGGCTAACTTTAATAAAAGATAGCTTCCTACTAAGCCCGTACCTCCTGTAACTAATATCATAATGGATTGCTAAATTACAGCTTTTTAATTTTATTTATTAGTGAAATTAGCTTAAGTTTTGAAAATATACAGTAGGTAGTTTGAATAAAAAAATAAGCTTATTATTTATCAAATACACAATTTAATAAATTAAATAATATACAAGTAAATTGCTTATTAATAAATTATCTCTAAAAGTATGAGTATTTACAAAAAAGGGTGTATAACAAAAAAAATGCCTGTATTAAACAGGCAATTTTTTTATTTTTTTTGAAAAAACATTATTGGACTCATCCAATATTGGATCGGTTTTGTTTCCGATAAGTATAAACTTATAAAGGTTATAACCATTGATAGTGGAAAATCAAAAAGAATCGGGTAGGTAATATCTAAAGGAGGAAGTAAATACATTCGGATACCCGCTATTATAAAAATAACACAAGGATGCACCAAAAATATTCCCAACGAATATTTACCTAATTTATAAAATCGGTCAGTTGCTAAATTGATTACGCAAGTAATACTTATCATACTAATTAAATAGAAAGATGCTCTATATAAAAATCCCTGTAAAAGAGTCGGATAAGTACTTTTATAAGATCCTTCCCCAAAAGTAGCCATCACAAAATAAAAAAGGTTTTTATAAAAGAATAAACCGGTGAATATGGCTAATAAAATAACAACGGGTATAATAGGATTAACTTTTCTGATTTTATTGAACATTTGTTCATTGCAATAATAACCTAAAACAAAGTACGGAAAGAAGGTTATTACTCTGAAGGCATTTAACTGGATATCTATAAAGCCAAACAGTAAAGGTATAATCAGTGATAAACTAAACACTAATGGGAATTTTAAGTTAAACTTAGCGATATAGTAAACAAGTAGTCTCCAAACTAATAGACCAACCACATACCAAAGCCCTCCATAAGGAAGAATGAAAATCGAAATAATTTTTTGAATAATATTAAATTGATCTGCAGGAAGGGTTACTGCTTGTACGGTTATGAAAGGGATGGAATAAGTTAGCTGTGCGGCTAAGTAGGTGAGTCCTAAAGATTTAAATGACTTGGTGTATTTATCCCACGTGATGTTTTTTGAAAAATAGCCGGATATAAATATAAAAAGAGGCATGGTAAAAGTAGAGAGAAAGCTAACTAAAACAGCTGTTCCTCTATCTTTGTAAAGGTTTTCGGTAGTATGAGCATATACTACAAAACAAACTAATATAAATTTCAAAGAGTCAAAGGTCTTATTCCTGTTCATTGTTAAAAAGCAATTAAATTAACGATGACAAAACTATAAATATAATAGTAAAAGTCCAAATTAATATGTATATTATAAAAAATTTTATTTCATGTCTAAAATTTTATATGAAATTGAATAAAAATAGATATATATCATAAATTTAATATCTTATAACCATAAACTTTAGTAAATCATTTTATATTTATATGCTAAAATAATATAATATTTAAATAAATAAATTAATATATAATAAGAAATGGAAAATATTATATTATTTTATCTATGCTTTTTCTTGTTTTTATTTTTTGAGCTTTAAATTGAGAGGGTGTTTGTCCGGTAACTTTTTTAAATTGTGCAGAAAGGTGAGCAACGCTGCTGTAGCCCAACTTATAAGAAATTTCCGATAAATTCAATTCCTCATAAGACAACAGTTCTTTTACGGTTTCTATTTTTTGTAGAATGATATAATGTTCAATGGTAATGCCTTCTGAAGAAGAAAAAAGTTTGCTTAAATAAGAATAGTCTTTGTTTAATTTTTGGGATAATAACTCAGAATAAGTTATCGATGGTACTGTATGTTCTCGGATCTGTGAAATTAACAGAGATTTAATCTTTTCAATTATTTTTTGATTAGAATCACTAATAAGCTCGAACCCCAGCTTTTCTAATTTATCACTAAAAATATGCTCCTTTTCTTTGCTCAATTCCTCATTTAAAATAACCATTCCAAGCCTAACAATAACCGGCTTAATATGAATTTCTTTTAAAATTTCCTCAACCGCAAAAATACAGCGATCACAAACCATATTTTTAATATATAAATTCATAAGTGAAATTTTATACAAATGTAATGCCTAAAATTCTTTCTGTAAGGAGAAAGGTAGTATGTCGCACTGATTTGTTCGGCTAAATTCCAATATCGATTAGTAAATAGTTTTTTATAAATTTGTATAAAAAAAATGGCACTACTAGCACCTTCCATCCTTTCAGCAAACTTTGGGAATTTAGATAAGGATATTGAAATGATCAATTCGAGCGAAGCCGATTGGTTTCATATAGATATCATGGATGGAGTATTTGTCCCTAATATTTCTTTCGGATTTCCGGTTTTAGAAGCTGTTAATAAAAAAGCTAAAAAAATCAAAGATGCTCATTTAATGATTGTAAATCCGAGTCAATATTTTCAAACTTTTAAAAATTTAGGTATCGATTATATTACGGTTCATTATGAAGCCTGTATCCATTTACACCGGACAATTCAGGAAATTAAAAATTTAGGTATGAAAGCCGGAGTTGCATTGAATCCTCATACTAATATAAATTTACTGGATGATACTATCCAAGATTTGGATTTAGTATTAGTAATGACAGTAAATCCAGGGTTTGGAGGACAAAAATTTATTGAAAATTCATATAAAAAAATAGCCTCTTGTAAGGATTTAATTATACAAAAAAATTCCCAAGCATTAATACAAGTTGACGGAGGAGTCAGTCTGGAAAATGCTAAAAAGCTAACAGATGTCGGAGCTGATGTATTGGTTGCCGGAAGTAGCATTTTCAATGCGAAAGATCCCATTCAAATGATCAAAGATTTAAAAAATAGTACCAACTAAGTTCATATCCCATTAAAATGAAAGACAAAAAAATTCATTTTATAGTTAATCCTATTTCAGGTAAAGGATTAGGTAAGAAAGTAAAAAATAGGATAGAAGAACTTTTTGCAGACTATGATAAAGAAATCAAAGTAACAAGAAAAAAAGATGATGGATATAAATTTGCATTGCAATCCATTAAAGAAGGAGCCGACCTTATTGTAAGTTGTGGAGGCGACGGAACACTTAATGAAGTAGCTACTGCCTTACTTAATAAAGAAATCCCTTTAGCAATCGTTCCTATAGGTTCCGGAAATGGATTGGCCCGACATTTAGATATTCCTCTTACTTATGAAGAAGCTTTACAATCTTTGAAAACTTCCCAACATACTTGTAAAAAAATTGATTGTGGAAAGATTAATAATATATATTTCTTTAGTAATGCAGGTATAGGCTTTGATGCACATACTGTGAAAGAATATGCTCATCAAAAGAAAAGGCAATTAGCGGGATATGTTAAAAGTGCTATCGTAAGTGTTTTTAAATATAAGCCCATTCAGATTGATATGCATTCAGAAACGAAAAACTTCAAGGGAAAAGCCATGATGCTGAATATTTCTAACAGTAATTGTTTAGGATACGGGTTTTCCATTTCTCCCAAGGCTTCTTTGCAAGACGGTAAATTTGATGTTAATTTGATAACTGAATGTTCTTGGGGAACGTTTGGTTTAATCGGTATGGGATATTTATTAAATACTAATTTCGGAAGTAAGAAGAAAATATTTTTTAAATCCAATCAATTAGAAATTGAATTTGATGGAAAATATTTACAAATTGATGGAGAATATATACCCACAAATGCTAAAAAACTAACAGTTTCCTTATTACCTCAATCACTTAAAGTTTTAGTAGCTTAAATATAACCTATAAATTAATATTCTTAAAATAGTTTAAAGTCATTTCTAAAATATAGATAAATTCTAGAAATGTTAAAATTACAGCATAACTAAAATTTGGATGAATAGGATAGTTAATGAGGAATTTATATAGAATATTAATGTGTCAATACATATACAAACTAAAAATAAGAATCTTATTTTCAAAAAATAAATGTTCACTTACTACCAATAAATTTATAATATAAAAAATATTTACTTTGAAGATATTATCAAAATCAGTAGATTTGAACCTATACAGTAAATAAAATATACCCGTTTAAAGCAAAAAATAAAATGGACCAATTTTCATTTTTAAATGCAATCAATTCAGAATACATAGATGAGTTGTATCAAAAATATTTGAAATTTCCCGATAGCATAGAACCCAGCTGGAGAAGCTTTTTTCAAGGATTTGATTTTGCCCGAAAATCCTACAATGAAACATCTGAATATAATCAATATAGCGAAAAGGACTTTTCAAATGCAAAAGGAATTTCTGAAGATATCATAAGAGAATTTAAGATAATAAATTTAATAAACGGGTATCGAACAAGAGGTCATTTATTTACTAAAACCAATCCGGTCAGGCAAAGAAGAACCTATACTCCCGATTTAAGCATAGAAAATTTCGGACTTAGTGAGTCAGATTTATCCGTACCCGTCAACGGTAAAATTATAGGAATAGAAGGAGAATATACTTTAAAAGAAATAATAGATATACTTAATAAAGAATATTGCAGTTCCATTGGAATTGAATACATATATATTAGAAAACCTGAAGAAATCCGTTGGATTCAAAATTGGATAAAACAAAATTTTAATCAGCCCGTATTAGATGTAGAAGAAAAGAAAAGAATATTAAAAAAGCTTTCACATGCCGTTGCCTTTGAAAATTTCTTACATACAAAATTTGTCGGTCAAAAAAGATTTTCATTAGAAGGAGGAGAAACTTTAATTCCCGCTTTAGATGAAATAATTAACCATTCCTCAGAATTAGGAGTGGAAGAAATCGTAATCGGAATGGCCCATAGAGGAAGATTGAATGTTTTAGCCAACATATTTAATAAATCGTATTCGCAAATATTTAATGAGTTCGAGGGTAAAGATTATTCAGAAACTATTTTTTCAGGAGATGTAAAATATCATTTAGGATCATGTAATAATTATAAAACTAAAAAAGGTAAAACCGTTAAAATAAGTTTAGCTCCCAATCCTTCACATTTGGAAACCGTTGATGCCATAGTGGAAGGAATTGCGAGAGCAAAAACAGATCACGAGTATCAAGAAGATTACGGTAAAGTCATGCCTATACTAATCCATGGAGATGCAGCCATTGCAGCTCAAGGAATTGTATATGAAGTAATTCAAATGATGAACTTGGACGGCTATAAAACCGGAGGAACCATTCATATTGTAATTAATAATCAGGTAGGATTTACTACCAACTATTTAGACGCACGTTCCAGCACCTACTGTACAGACATAGCTAAAACGGTTTTATGTCCGGTATTGCATGTAAATGCAGATGATGCAGAAGCAGTTATTTATGCAGTACGATTTGCTTCGGATTACAGGAATACCTTTAATAAAGATGTTTTTATTGACCTTTTAGGGTATAGAAAATATGGACATAATGAGGGCGATGAACCTCGTTTTACACAGCCTCAATTATATAAAATAATTGAAAATCATCCGAATCCCAGAGAAATATATCGAGCAAAACTTGAAAAAGATGATATCATCACGCAAAAAATGGTGGCTGACGATGATGAAGAATACAGAAAGTTACTGGATAAAAATTTGGAAGATTCCAAAGAAATGGAACAAGCGACCGTAGAATTATTCATGCAGCAAGAATGGAAAGATTTTGAAAGAGTAGGAGCTGCCGAACTTTTAACACCTATAGACACTACTTTTCCATTGGAAAACTTGCGTACCATAGCGCATCAAATTACGGAAGTACCGGAAGGAAAAAACCTTTTTAATAAAACCAAACGTTTATTGAAACAAAGGCGGGATATGATTGATGTTACCCAAACCATAGATTGGGGGATGGCAGAATTATTGGCTTACGGTTCGCTGTTAACGGAAGGACATCATGTCCGATTATCCGGAGAGGATGTTGAACGAGGAACTTTTTCACACCGTCATGCAGTGATTAAAACGGAAGACACAGAAGAAGAAATCATCTTATTAAACAGCTTGAATACTAAAGCTAAATTCTATGTTTATAATTCCTTGCTGTCAGAATATGGGGTTTTAGGATTTGAATATGGATATGCCATGACTTCTCCTTTCTCGCTTACAATTTGGGAAGCCCAATTTGGAGATTTTGCCAACGGAGCACAAATTGTAATTGATCAATATATTTCTGCCGCTGAAGATAAATGGAAAATGCAAAACGGATTGGTTATGTTGCTTCCGCATGGTTTTGAAGGACAAGGAGCAGAACATTCTTCGGCGAGGATCGAACGATTCCTTTCTCTTTGTGCCAATGGAAATATGTATGTAGTGAATGCAACTACTCCGTCGAATTTATTTCATTCTTTAAGACGACAATTGAAAACTGATTATAGGAAACCGTTGATTGTTTTTTCTCCTAAAAGTTTACTAAGACATCCTCAAGTAGTGTCTACCCTGGAAGAACTAGCAGAAGGTGCCTTTGAAGAGGTAATCGATGATTCAAAAGCAACTAATATTGAAAAAATAACTCGTGTCGTTTTATGTTCAGGTAAATTATTCTATGAATTAGATAAGAAAAGAGAAGAACTAAAAGAGGAACGAGTGGCGTTGGTACGTATAGAACAACTCTATCCTTTACATTGGGATAAAATTCAACAAATATTACAAAAGTATTCTTTTCAAAAAGAGTTAATTTGGGCACAAGAAGAACCCGAAAATATGGGAGCTTGGTGGTACATACTCAAAGAATTTAGAAAATACAATATTGAAGGAATTTATACCTCCGAAAGCGGTTCTCCTTCACCGGGCTCACACAAACGATACGATAAAATACAAAAAAAATTAATCAATTCTGTGTTTGAAAATATAAAATAAACCATTAAAAAATAAAATATTTGAACTTATGATACTTGAAATGAAAGTTCCCTCTCCCGGGGAATCAATAACAGAAGTAGAAATTTCAACCTGGTTGGTTAAAGAGGGAGATTATGTTGTAAAAGATCAGGCTATTGCGGAAATAGACAGCGATAAAGCCACTTTAGACCTTCCGGCAGAAGCTTCCGGTAAAATATCTTTGAAAGCTCAAGAGGGAGATACAGTTCAGGTAGGACATATTATATGTTTAATTGACACGGATGCTGTAAATCCAATTCATGATAAAAAAGAAATAGCAACCAACGAAACAGAAGCAACTGTTTCTACTCATACATCGGAAAATTCTCAAGAAAGACCCGCCGATTCATATGTAAAAGGAACTTGTTCACCCGCGGCCAGAAAAATAGTTAAAGAAAAAAATATTTCTCCCGAAGATATTCAAGGAACCGGTAAAAATGGAAGAATAACAAAAAATGATGCGTTACAAGCAGTTCCATCTCTTGGTAATTCTACAGGAAATGGAGTCAGAACGTACCAATCAGTTAAATTATCGGCGCTTAGAAGAAAAGTAGCCGAAAGATTGGTAACCGTTAAAAATCAAACCGCCATGTTGACTACTTTTAATGAAGTGGACATGAGTGAAATTTATCGTATAAGGAATGAATATAAAGAGGCATTTAAAAATAAACACAATGTGAATTTAGGATTTATGTCTTTTTTTACCCTTGCTGTTGTAAGAGCATTGCAACTGTTTCCCGATGTTAACTCTATGATCGACGGAGAGAATAAAATAACCTATGATTTTCAAGACATAAGCATAGCTGTGTCCGGACCTAAAGGATTAATGGTTCCTGTACTTAGAAATGCGGAAACCATGACATTTAGAGGAGTAGAGCAAAATATAAAGATCCTTGCGGAAAAAGTGAGAGACGGAAGAATTACCGTGGATGAAATGACCGGAGGAACATTTACCATTACCAATGGAGGAGTTTTTGGTTCTATGTTATCTACCCCGATCATCAATCCACCACAAAGTGCAATTCTTGGAATGCACAACATAATTGAGCGGCCTATCGCAAAAAACAAACAAATTGTTATTGCTCCCATGATGTATGTTGCCCTTTCTTATGATCATAGAATTATCGATGGTAAAGAATCGGTTAGCTTTTTAGTGGCTGTGAAAGAAGCTCTTGAAAATCCATTGGAATTGTTGATGAATAATAACATAAATAAAGCATTAGAAATATAAAAATATACAACCGCTTTTAGCGGTTTTTTTTATGAACCAAAAACGTTTTTATACTAAGATCAAATCCATAAAATAAATCATATATAATATTTTAATATGAAAAGAATACTCTTTGTCTTTACTCTATTATTTTCGTTTCATATTTTATCAGCTCAAGAGTCAGACAGAAAAAAACTGGAAGAATTTCTATCGAAACAACAAGATATAACTTATGAAAGGATTGAAACTTTTAAAGGAGGACCTTTACAATATAAATTACAAATTAAACAACCTTTAGATTGGTCGGATCCCCATACCGGTTATTTTAATCAACAAGTCATTTTGACCCATACAGGCTTTGATCGGCCTATGATCATGGAAACGCAAGGGTATGGGATGTATGATTTTAAAAATGAATTGCAGCAAATCTTAAATTCTAACGATTTAAATATTGAACATCGATATTTTGGAACATCAATACCCGATTCGTCAATATTTAACTGGAAGTATTTGACTCTTTATAATGCAGCTCATGATTTACACCATATAAATACTATTTTTAAAAAAATATACGGTAAAAAATGGATCAGCACGGGTATAAGCAAAGGAGGACAAACAACTATATATTATCGATATTTTTTTCCTGAAGACGTAGATGTCTCCGTTCCGTATGTGGCCCCGATAAATTATTCTTTGGAAGATTCGCGAATATATAGTTTTTTAAACTCGGTGGGATCAGAAACTTGCAGAAAGAAAATTAAAGAATTTCAACTGTTTATGCTAAAAAATGAAAAGGAAGCCTTAAAATATGTACAAGCCTATTCTGATATAAAAGGTCTAACCTATAAATATTTGGGATCCTTAGGCAAAGCATTTGAATATACGGTATTGGAATATCCTTTTTCATTTTGGCAATGGGGATATTCTTGTGATTCCATTCCTCAATCCAACGAGGTTGCGCAGGGGGTAGATTATCTTATAAAAGCCGTTGATATAAGTTTTTTTAGTGATCAGGAAATTAAGCAATATGCGCCTCATTATTATCAAGCAGCCTTAGAAATGGGATATTACGGATATGATATTTCACCATTTAAAAATTATTTAAACTATTTTACTGATAATCCTTTGGCAACATTTCCTCCTAAAGAAGCAGGAAAAATCACGTATAGTTCGAAACTTACTAAAAAATTAGAAAAATGGTTAGATACTCAGGGTACTAATTTTATATATATTTATGGAGAATTGGACACATGGAGTGCTACCAAAGTTACCCCTTCTTTAAAAACTAATTCCCTTAAATTGGAACTTCACGGAGCAAACCATGCTTCAGCAAGAATCGCTAACATGGATCAAGTGATGAGAAATCAGTTGAGCGATTCCTTATATCAGTGGATAGGGATTAGACCTAATTATAGTTTATTAAATTAATTATTTTTAGATTTTTTAAAAGAAGTAACTAATAAATTTATTAAAATATGAATAGAAAACTAAATTTAAATTTTTATTTTATCTTGGAATAGAATTTGTATTTAAATGATTTAATGGTAGGATATTTCTTTTTTTTAATAAAAATAGAGATAAATACAGGGTTAATTAAAAATACTTTCGTTTTAATTAATATTTAATTAACAAGAATTCTGTATATAAATTTTAATTTTGTATAATCATTAAATGTACTAATAATACGTATTGAATTAATTATAAATTTAAAAGTAATAAATTTACAATTTAAAAACCTGGGTGTAAAAATGGAAAAAGGAAAGAAGAAGAAAAGAATATTTAGAGATGCGTTTGGCCATTGGTTTATCTTAAAAAGATTTCTTATATTCACCTTTGGGGTTATATCATATAATAGATTCAACGGATTTAATAAATTAAAGCTTAAAGGAACTGAAAACTTGTTAAAGCTTCCCGATACTAATGTATTGTTCGTATCCAATCATCAAACCTATTTTGCGGATGTATTTGCTATGTATCATGTTTTTTGTGCCGTAAAGCACGGTTATATTGACACCATTAAAAATCCTGTTTATCTTTTAGATCCGAAAGTAGATTTATATTATGTGGCGGCAAAAGAAACCATGAATAAAGGGTTATTAGCCAAATTATTTTCTTTAGCAGGAGCAATTACTGTCAAAAGAACTTGGAGAGATGCAGGAAAAGATGTCAATCGAAAAGTAGATATGAATGAAATAGATAATATTTTGCAAGCCTTGGATAGCGGATGGGTAGTTACTTTTCCACAAGGTACGGTAACTCCTTGGTCACCCGGTCGAAGAGGAGCAGCAAAAATTATCAAAAAAAATAAACCCATTGTAATACCTGTTGTAATTGATGGATTCAGAAGAGCTTTTGATCGTAAAGGATTACTCGTTAAAAAAAGGGGAGTAGAACCCAAAATGACATTTAAAGCTCCATTAGACATCGATTATGAGAACGAAGATTCAAATGAAATTTTAGCTAAAATCATGATAGCTATAGAACAAGATCCAAGTTTTTTAAAAGTTAAATCGGTGGAGGAACTGGAAGCAGAAAGGGAAGAAGAAAAGACCCGATCATTTTTTGAACTATAATTTATTGCAGAGATAAAAAAAGGCAGTCATATTTAGCTGTCTTTTTTAGTTTAAAAAAGTATCTTTGTTCTGAAAAATATCGGTAAATGAAAATACATTTTATAGCGATAGGTGGAAGTGCCATGCATAATTTGGCTTTGGCCTTGGCTCAAAAAGGCTACACTGTTACAGGTTCTGATGATGCAATTTTTGAACCCTCCCTCTCAAGATTAAAAAAACAAGGTATAGCACCCAATTCATTGGGGTGGTTTCCCGACAAGATTACTTCGGATTTAGATGCAGTAATTTTGGGAATGCATGCACATTCAGATAATCCCGAACTTCAAAAAGCAAAAGAATTAAATTTAAAAATTTATTCATATCCTGAATTTCTATACGAACAATCTAAAAATAAAACCCGAGTAGTTATCGCAGGTTCTCACGGTAAAACCACGATAACCTCTATGGTTCTTCATGTACTTAATTATCATCAGGTAGATGTTGATTATATGGTTGGTGCTCAGTTGGAAGGATTTGATACCATGGTAAAGCTCACAGATACTAATGAATTTATGATTTTAGAAGGGGATGAGTATTTATCTTCACCGATCGATTTACGTTCAAAATTTCTTTTGTATCAACCTAATATAGCTTTACTCAGCGGGATCGCCTGGGATCATATCAATGTGTTTCCAACTTTTGAGTCTTATAAGCAACCCTTCCTTTCTTTTGTAAATACGATAAGTCAAGGAGGTGCTTTAATTTATAATGAAGAAGATAAAGAAGTTGTAGAGGTAGTAGAACAATCGAGTAACTATCTGAAAAAGTTTCCTTATCATACTCCCAATTATGTAATTAAAGATGAAAAAGTATATCTTCAAACGTCAGAAGGAGAATTACAATTGTCGTTATTTGGTAGACATAACCTATTGAATTTAGAGGGTGCGCGATTGGTTTGTAATCAAATAGGTATACAAAATGAAGCGTTTTATGAAGCAATACTATCATTTAAAGGTGCTTCACGAAGATTGGAAAAAATATACGATACAAATGAATATATAGTATATAAAGATTTTGCACATGCACCATCTAAAGTAATGGCAACAGTTAAGGCAGTTAAAGAAAATTTTTCCAATAAACGACTGATAGCTTGTTTAGAACTCCATACGTACAGTTCACTAAACCCTGAATTTTTAAAACAATACAAAAACACATTAGACAAAGCTGATGAGGCACTTGTTTTTTATAGTGAAGATGCTTTAAAGATCAAAAGGATGGAACCAATTTCAAAAGAACTGATTATAAATTCTTTCGAAAAAAATAATTTACAAGTCTTTACAGATCCTGTTTTACTAGAGAATTATTTAAAAGAAATCGACAAAAATAACAGTATTTTTTTAATGATGAGTTCCGGAAATTACGGTGGAATTAATTTGGACTCAATTTTTAAATAAAAACAAGATTCACTAACTCATAAAAATCTTTCTTTCGGAAAGATTTTTTTATACAATGAATTTTATAAGTTTTTTATAAAGGATAAATATTCATCTATGCTTTTATCCAAAGTACCATTATCGGCTGCATAATAAGAATTATATAACATATAATATCCCCTAAAATTTGAATTAACATAGGCTGCCGTGAGTTTAATAGGTAAAATTAAATCTTCCAAATTCAGATTTTTATTATCTTTAAGATCGTCTTCACTTATACCGGCAGACAATGCTAATGCTATTTTTTTATCTTTTAATTTATACCCATTAGATCCATAGGCCCAGCCATAAGTGAATACCTCATCGATCCATCGCTTTATTAATCCGGGTACATTAAACCAATATATTGGATATTGTAAAATTAAGTTTTCATGTTTTTCAATTAACTTTTGTTCTTTTTGAACATCAATTTTATAATCCGGATATTCATAGCAAAGATTATGAATTGTAAAATCTTTCGGATATTTTTTTAATTCTTCGGACCATCTTTTATGAATAATCGATTGATTTAAATTTGGGTGACCATTGATGATTAATGTTTTCATCTTTTTTTAATTTGATTATAGTTTTTCAAAATATATATTGTAATCATTGTAAATATATTAATTTAAAATCAAATTTAATATAATTATGTATCAATATTTGCAAAAAAATAAATAGTTAAATAATTTAGATTATAATAATTATTAGTATCTAACCAATATAAAGAAATGTAATTTGAAAAATAAAGAAGTATAAATGATTATACTTAGAATAGTGTATATTTTAAACTTTTGAATAAAAAAAGAGAATCAGACTATATTTTTAGTAAGTAAGGATTAATTCAAAATGTGACTAAAAAAACTTGAAATTATTTCAATAATTCAATAGCTTGTTTTCTTGCGTTTTCCGTAATATCAGAACCGCTTATTAACTGAGCAATTTCCTCGATCCTTTCTTCATGATTCAGTAATCGTATTTGAGTTTGTGTTTCCCCCGATTTTTCCGTTTTTTCGACCTTAAATTGACTGTTTCCTTTTGCCGCGACTTGAGGCAAATGAGTAATAGCAATTAATTGCATGGTTGAAGCCATTTGCTGCATTAATTTTCCCATTTCATTAGCAATACGTCCTGAAACCCCCGTATCAATTTCATCAAGAATTAAAGTAGGCAATGCTTCTTTTTCAGACATAATTTTTTTTATTGCCAACATAACGCGAGATCGTTCACCTCCCGATATGGCTTTAGCTATAGGCTGTAAGGACATACCGGCATTAGCGGAAAATAAGATATTGACGATATCTGTACCGTTTGCAGTAAATTGATCTGTTTTTTGTATGGAAATTTCAATTTTAGATTTTTCCATTCCTAAATGTGAAAGTATAGTGAGTATTTTGTTTTCTAATTCAGGAACATGTGTCTTTCTCTTAGTATGAAGATCCTGAGCCCATTTAGTAAGTTCTGAAGAAAGTGTTTTTATAGTTTTTTGACAGGCTTGGATTTGATTTTCCAAATTCATCAAATCAGAGGTATCTTTAGATAAAGACTCTCTAATTTGTTTTAATTCCTCTATAGTGGTTACTTTATGCTTCGCATATAAAGAATGAATTAAATCAACTTTTTGAGTAAGTTCTTCATAATGAAGTGGATTAAAGTCTAATTTTTCAAGGAAAAACTCGGATTCTGCTGATATATCTTGTAATTCCAACTTAACGCTGCTGATTCTTTCAGATAATTTCATTAAATCCGTTGAATACTGCGACCCTTTATCCATGCGCGAAGATACTTCTCGTAATTGATTTAAAATCCCTATTTCATCATTATCTAAGATTTGTTTAACTTCAGTTAAGATTTGAGCTAAATATTCAGAATTTTTCAACAAATTCAGTTCATTTTCCGTTTCAACAAAATTGATGGAATCTAACTGAGCCGTATTTAACTCTTCTAATAAATAGTTTTTATAATCAACTTCTTTATTACCTGAAAGTAATTTTTCCTTTAGCGAGGTAAGCCTTGAATTTTCAAATACGTATTTTTGATAAACTTTTTGATACTCTTTCAAATCTGAAATAGCATCGGAATAATTATCCAATATATGTAATTGATATTTTTCATTCATCAGATCCGAAGTATCAAATTGAGAATGAATATCAATAAGTTTTTCAGTTAGCGAATGTAATACAGATAGGGTAACCGGAGTATCATTAATAAAAGCTCTAGATTTACCTGAAGGTAAAATTTCTCTTCTAATAATAGTAATAGGATCGAAATCTAATTCATTTTGAATAAAAAAGTCAGAAAATAGTTCGCGATCAAGAGTGAATTCCGCTTCAACAAAGCATTTTTCATCAGCATTTTTCAAAGATTTGTAATCTGCCCGCTCGCCTAAAACTAATTTTAATGCTCCCAGAATTATGGATTTACCTGCACCAGTTTCGCCTGTAACAGTTATCATACTGGAAGGAAAGTCAATATCCAGGATATCTATCAACGCATAATTACGAATTGATAAATGAGAAAGCATAAATTTCTAATTTTTAATTTTATTCCAGTATTCGTTACTGTTGATTGGATTGATTTTTTGTAACAGAGTTTTCAATTCTGAAATGTTCATTGAAGTAACCGGAGTTCCGCCAGAAAATATATTGGCTATTTCTTCACGTTTTGCAGTTAAGAAAAGATCTAAAGGATAAAACTGATAATTGGAAGAATATTCATTTAATTTCATTAAATAAGTAGCAATGTGAGTTTTAGCTTGTAATTCATTAGAAGACATTACATCTAATCCTAAACGATGATAATTATAAGAAATATTTCTTAACATTTTTGCTTTATCATTTATAAGATCGGAAATAAGAGATCCTCGAGTTCTAGGACCGTCAAAAGTATTCCACCCGTTGTATCCTTGATTGATGGAATTATCTGCAATTTTTTGAGCTTTATCAAAGTATTCATTTCCTCCGTATCGTGAAAATGTGTCTGCGTCATATCCTAAGATCATATAAATATAATAGGCAATAACATCAGTTAAATTTTTTCCGCTGAATCGGGTTTCATTAAATACTAAATTTTCGGATTCTAGATAATTAAAGGTAAAATCGGTATCTTGATAATTTAACACCGGTGTGATATAAGAAGAATTATAAACCGGTCTGCTGGATTGAATTAATAAGGTAGCTTTAAATTTATCTGTTGAAATTCTTTCCTCAATAATAATTCCTATCGAACATTTAATTCGTTCCTGCATAGATAATTTTTTACCCTGAACCCAGTCCGTATTGTTGATGAATTCTTTTAAATCTTTTTTCAAGGTAGTAAAAACTTGATTGTTTGATCCTTGAACTTTACTGTAATCAATATTAACATCAGCCAATAATTGTTGGCAAGTAGCAAACAAAGGTAAAAACAGCAATAGAGTAATTAAAGATATATGTTTCATAAATCAGGTTTTAATTCTTTCATGAATAGATTTTAAAATATTTTCAGCAACTTTTTCTTTGGTTTGAAGATCAAAATACTCTATACCTCCCTTGTTATCTAAAATGGTTATTTTATTGGTATCGTAAGAAAAGCCTGCGCCTTTATCCTGTAAAGAATTTAAAACAATCATGTTTAAATTCTTTTTGTTCAATTTAGTAAGAGCATTTTCTTCTTCATTATTCGTTTCAAGAGCAAATCCCACTAAAAATTGGTTACTTTTGGTTTTACCTAACTCTAAAAGTATATCTTTATTTTTTAATAAGGGTAAAGAAAATGATTCTTCATTTTTCTTAATTTTCGTTTTAGATACAGTTTCAGGTCTATAATCGGCTACAGCTGCGGCCATAATAGCAATATCTGTATTCTGATAATGTTCCGTTACTTTTTGATACATTTCTTCAGAAGACATAACATCTATTCTTTTAATGGAAGAATAATGCGAAAGTTTTTGACAAGTAGGACCGGATACTAAGGTAACTTCAGCCCCTAATTTTTCGGCTGCTTTTGCTATTTCAAAACCCATTTTACCTGAAGAATGATTGCCTATAAAACGTACCGGATCAATAGGTTCATAGGTAGGACCGGCAGTAATCAATAGTTTCTTTTTATAAAAAATTAAATCTTTTCGTATATAATTTTCAATAAAGTCTAAAATTTCTTCCGGCTCTGCCATTCTTCCTTCACCTTCCAATCCACTGGCAAGTTCGCCCTTATTTGGAGGTATTAAAATATCTCCTTTTTGTTGAAGTTTCTTAATGTTTTCCTGATTGTATGGATTTTTGTACATATCCAAATCCATTGCAGGAGCAAAAAATACTGTGTTTTTTGCTGACAAATAAGTTGCTAAAGCCAGATTATCAGCTTCGGCACTGGCCATTTTTGACAATGTATTGGAGGTAGCAGGTGCTACCACTAAATAATCGGCATGTAAAGCTAAATCTACATGGTTGTTCCATTCTCCGGTGTTCCCTTCAAAAAATTGAGTATATACCGGTTTTTTGGAAAGTGTCGATAAAGTTAAGGGAGTAATAAAATTATGGGCCTTAGGGGTCATAATTACCTGCACTTCACAACCTCTTTTCATGAAAAGCCTTACAAGGGAAGCAGTTTTATAAGCAGCTATGCCACCTGTAATAATTAAAACGATCTTTTTCCCTTCTAAAACCGACATTTGTAAAAATGGATATTAGGCGTCTGTTTTTCTAAAATAAACATCGTTATCTAACCATTCTTGAATGGCAATTAACGTTGGTTTAGGTAATCTTTCGTAATATTTTGAAACTTCGATTTGTTCTCTGTTTTCGAATACTTCATCTAAAGAATCGCTATTAGAAGCAAATTCATCTAATTTTTGGTTTAAATCATTTTTAATAAAGGTATTGATTTGTTCAGCTCTTTTACCTATGATTACTATAGCTTCATAAATGTTACCTACTTTACTTTCAATTTGTTGTCTGTTGAAAGTAATGGTTGTGTTGGGTGCATTTAATTCTTTTAAATTCATATTTTGATGGTGTATAATTAGTTAACTTATTTTATTTTTTCGCTCTTTTTCTGCTGATTTTAATTTATCTTCCGATTGATCTTTTGCTTCATTAATGCTTTTTTCTTTGTTCTGATACACAATTCTGGCATTTTCCAATCGATTATTCAATCTTTTAGCTTCGTCCAAATATTCAGATTTTGGAAATAATTTGCAAAAGTTGTTATATGAATTAACCGCATCATTGATCCGTTCATTTTGCAATCTATGAATGGAATTAACCGCTAATTCAGTTTTTGCTCTTAAAGAATAAATTAAGATATCTTCACGCAACTTAGTATCCGGAAAATCGCTTAATACATTATCAAAAGAAATAATTGCGGCTTTATATTCTGTTACTTTATATAAAGTTTTAGCATTTTCAAAGGCTTTCTTTTCCAACTTTCTTGTCAAATCGTCCATCATTCGGTTGCATTCTGCAATCTTATCCGAGTTTGGATACGTATCAATATAGAGTTGTAATTCTTTTAACGCATCACGAGTATTCGTTTGATCCAAATTATAATCAGGAGAGTCTGCATAATAACAGTAAGCAGCCATAAATGCAGCTTCATCTGCTCTTGAATCTTTAGGATACGACATTACAAAATTTTTAAACTGATGAGCTGCAAGTCTGTAGTTTTTATCCAGGTAATTTAAATAAGCTGTTCGATAAGAAACTTCAGGAGCTTCATCTGTTCCTACTATAAATTTGTTTGCATACTCGTATAAGCTAATGGCTTGAGAATATTTTTTTCTTTGTTCATATTCTTCAGCAACCTTTAATATCAAGTCTTTATCAGTACTTTTCAAAGCTTGATTTAATCTTCTCTCACAACTAATTAAAAGGAGAAATGACAAACCTAGTAGAGGTATTTTTTTCATCTAACTACAAAATTACATCTTTTTATAATTTAAAACAAATAAATAACATTTATTGATATAAATGATACCTAAAAGTAAACAGCTAATAAATAGTTCGATAAACCCTTATTGCAATAAAATTTAAGCTAAGATGGATAGGTTCTCTAATTCTTTTTCTATTTTTTCAATGAGATTAGAAGACGCAGGAGTTAATGGTAAACGCGTATAGGGTTTACAAATTCCTTTAAGAGATAATAATGCTTTTATACCGGAAGGATTACCTTCAGCAAAGATAAGTTCAAACAGTTTTTTAATTTTATAATGAATTTTATAAGCATCATCGACTTTCCTTTCTAATGCCAGTTGCATCATTTGAGAAACTTCATGGGGAAGAGCTTGACCTAAAACAGATATAACTCCCAAACCACCTGCTAATACCATAGGTAAAGCTAATTCATCATCTCCGGAAATCACCATAAAATCAGATGGTTTGTCTTTAATAATTTGTGTGGACTGTAAAAAGTTCGGGCTTGCTTCTTTAATTCCTAAAATATTTGGGCAGTCTTGAGCTAATCGTAAAGTTGTTGCAGCTTCAATGTTAGAGCCCGTTCTACCGGGAACATTATATAGTAGTATAGGTTTGTTGCTTTTTTCTGCTATGCTTTTATAGTGAAGGTAAATTCCTTCTTGGGAAGGTTTATTGTAATAAGGAGAAACGGAAAGTATTGCCGTAAAATCTTCCAGATCGGTTGTACGAACTTGATGTAATATATCTGACGTATTATTTCCCCCTATACCCAAAACCAAAGGTAATCTTTTGTTGTTACTCTTTTTTACGCAATCAATTACCTGTTTTTTTTCTTCTAAGTTTAAAGTAGCATTTTCGGCAGTAGTACCCAAAATCACTAGGTAGTCGGTACCGCCTTCAATATTGTAATTTACTAATTTTTCTAAGGATGGAAAATCAACCGTCCCATCTTCGCAAAAAGGTGTTATCAAAGCAACACCTAATCCTTGTAATGATTTCATAAGAGTAACAATTTTGTCTTTATACTATAAAAAGTAAAAATACTATTAATTATTGAAATATGTAAAAAAATGAATGATAGATATAACTATTTTATGGACTTAAAAATAAGCATCTTACAAATTCGATAAGAAGTCTAAAGTATCAACACCATCCGCATAATCATCTATTTTAGGATTTTGAGCCTGTCCGGGAGCTACTGTTTTAAATTGATGATAAGATTGGGCACTTACTACGCATTGTAGAGAATCGGCATGCTGAGAGATAAATTTTTCAAGTTCGGAGTCATCTGAATACGTACTATAATATAGAGTGCCTATAGGACTAAATAAATTTCGAGATTCTTTCAATAGTATAAAGTTATTATCCCAAAACAGTTCTTGATTCATTAGATAAATCGCTTTATTATAATCGTAATTATTCGAATATTTGGTATGATTAATACAATCTTGATAGGAAATAAAAACTTCGAAGAGTTTATTAATATCATAATTTTCAGGAATGAAAAGTTGAGTAACACTTCTGCATCCTAAACCAAAATAAGAAAATACATCATCTGCCAGGCCATGCAAATCTTCTTTAGATTCATTCCCATTAAGTATGGCTATTGAAGTTCTATTTTTACGTATTATATGCGGTATATCTTTAAAATAATATTCAAAATACCTGGCAGTATTGGTAGTGCCGGTAGTAATAACCGCATCACAAGGAGGAAGTTTATCCACCCATTCAAATTCCAATTCTTCACAAAATTCTTTCCATAAGTTAAGTATAAAAGGGATAAGAACAGAGTCTTTAGATGATAATTTTATTTTTGCCTGATGCCCTGCCAGCAAAGTACTGATGCAGTCGTGAAATCCAACCATAGGTATATTACCCGCTAATACCAATCCAACAGTTTTAGATTCTTCGGATTTTATTGTATAGTTAGATAACCATTGGGTTAGTATTTCTTCAGTAAGAACGTTATTCCAATAAATTAAAACCGAAAGAATGCTGTTTTCAGTAAACCAAGGGTTTTTTATCTCAGCAAGAGAGATACTATTTTTAAATTCGGAATATGTTGGGGATTCCGCCCGGTTTTTAGTAAGAAATTGATCTAAAATATTTCTTACGGCAGCTAACGACTTTATTCTTTGATTTAAACTCATTTTTACTTATGATATATGTGAAAAAAATTGTATAATTTTGCACAAAAGTAAATTAAAATTAAATAATGGCTATAAAAATTACGGATGAATGTATAAATTGTGGAGCTTGTGAGCCGGAATGTCCTAATAATGCAATATATGAAGGAGCTGTTGACTGGAAACTGTCTGAAGGAACAGGTTTAACCGGTATGGTAGTTACGAAAAGTGGTCTTTCAATTGATGCGGATGCTCCTCAAAAACCTATATCTGACGATATTTATTATATAGTTGCCGACAAATGTACAGAATGCGTAGGGTTTCATGAAGAACCCCAGTGTGCAGCTGTATGTCCTGTCGATTGTTGTGTTCCGGATGATGCTCATGTTGAAAGTAACGAAGAACTACACGCTAAAAAAGATTTTTTACATCCTTCTTAAAAGAAGTTGTACGAATTTACTTTATTTCTAAATAAGATAAAAACATTATATTTATTAAATAATGAAAAAATATAACTTTAGTGCAGGACCTTCTACTTTACCGGAAGAAGTTATTCAACAAGCCTCTCAGGCTGTATTGGATTTTAATAATAACGGGATCTCTTTAATTGAAATATCTCATAGAAGTAAAGATTTTATAGCTATCATGGAAGAAGCTAGATCGCTAGCTAAGAAATTAATGAAGTTGGATGATAATCATGAAGTTTTATATTTACAAGGAGGAGCCAGTTTGCAATTTTCTATGGTTCCCTATAATTTGCTTAAGTCGAAAGCGGCTTATGTTGACAGCGGAAATTTTGCATCTATGGCAATTAAAGAAGCAGAAAAAATCGGTAATATAGAGGTTATTGCTTCATCTAAAAAAGATAAATATACCTATATTCCTAAAGATTATGTGGTACCCTCTAATGCCGATTATTTACATATAACCACCAATAATACGGTTTACGGAACAGAAATAAAAACATTTCCTGATACTGATATACCTTTAGTATGTGATATGTCATCGGACATTTTAAGCAGGAATATTGATTATAATAAATTTGCTGTATTGTATGCAGGTGCTCAAAAAAATCTTGGTCCGGCAGGAGTTACCCTGGTTGTTGTGGATAAAAGGTTATTGGGAAAAACAGGAAGAAATTTACCTTCTTATTTAGATTATGAAGTTCATATTGCCAAAGAAAGTATGGCTAATACTCCACCCGTTTTTGCAGTGTATACCACCTTATTAAATTTACGCTGGTTAGAGAAACAAGGGGGAACAGAAGGCATTGAGAAAAAAAATAAAGAAAAGGCGGAATTGTTATATAATGAAATCGATCGAAATCCCTTATTTAGAGGTGTTTGTGTGAAAGAAGACAGATCGCCTATGAATGTATGTTTCTTTTTGAACGATGAAGAAAAACATAAAGCCCGATTTGATCAAATGTGGAAAGATGCAAATATTGTAGGTGTGGGAGGATACAGAACAGTAGGAGGATACAGAGCCAGCATTTACAACGCCATGCCTTTAGAGGGGGTGCAAGTGTTAGTTAATGTTATGAAAGAACTTGAAAAAACCGCTTAAAAATTAATTTAAAAGTATTACAATGAAAATATTACCTAACGATGGTATTTCTTTATCTGCAATCGAATTTTTAGAAAAAGAAGGACATGAAGTTTTAAACCATAAAGTAGCTCAAGAACAATTAGCTAACTTTATAAATGATAACAACATTGATGTATTATTAGTTAGAAGTGCTACTCAGGTACGAAAAGAACTGATAGATCAGTGTCCGTCAATAAAAATTATTGGTAGAGGAGGAGTAGGAATGGACAATATAGATGTACAATATGCAAAAGAAAAAGGAATTCATGTAATTAATACTCCGGCTGCATCTTCCAGATCTGTCGCAGAATTGGTATTTGCACATATGTTTAGCCTATACAGATATTTGCAAGATTCTAATCGTAACATGCCTTTGGAAGGAGATACGAATTTTGCAGCATTAAAAAAGTCTTATTCAGGAGCTATGGAGCTTGGAGGTAAAACTTTAGGAGTTATCGGTTTCGGACGAATCGGGGTGGAAGTTATCAAAATAGGATTGAGTTTAGGAATGAAAATATTGGTTTCTGATGTAAATGACATCACTAAAACAATTACATTGGATTTCTTTGACGGTCAACAAGTTCATTTTGAAATATCCACAGTTCCTATGGAAGAAGTCATTAAAAATTCTGATGTTATTTCTGTACATATTCCTAAACAAAATAAATATATAATTGGAGAAGCAGAACTAAATAAAATGAAGCCAAATGCAATTATTGTAAATGCTTCAAGAGGGGGGATTATCGATGAAGTAGCCTTAATTAATGCCTTAAATGAAGATAAAATATTCGGAGCAGCATTAGATGTTTTTGAAAAAGAACCTAAACCCGAAATTACCTTATTAATGAACCCTAAACTATCTTTATCTCCACATATAGGAGGAAATACCAAAGAAGCTCAAGAAAGGGTAGGTATGGAATTAGCTGAGCAAATTATTGAATTAGCAAAAAAATAGTATTGTAAACAATATACATTAAAAATTTTATATAGTTCTTACATTGTTCTTAAATGGTCTTATATGTTAACTTTTAAACCTTTTAAAGGAATACATGCTAAAGAGGAAGATATCAAAGATTTTCCCATGTATTCGCCGGATATATATTCTGATGAGCAAATAAGAATGAAACTAAGAGGCAAAACTCCTTCTTATATCGATCTAATTAAACCGATATTTTTCAAAGGGGAAAGTCCTTTGGAAAATCGTTTAAAAAAGATAAGAAAAAGGTATGAGGATTATGTGAAAGATAATTTGCTTGATCATGATCCTGCCTCATTTTATATTTATGAGCAGAAAAAAAAATCCGGAGAAACCTTTAGAGGGGTTATAGGATTAATCTCTGTGGATGATTTTAAAGGAAAAAATATAAAAGTACCTTCACCTACTAATGAAACGAAAGTCAATGGATTTACCCAATTTTTAGATATCACCTATTTGCAAACTAATCCGATATTACTTTGTTATGAATCCAATTCCAAAATAGAGATATTAATGGATTTAGAAATGAAAAGTAAACCATTTATCCATTTTGAGGATGAAATGGAGGTTTCACATAGATTATGGAGAATTGATAACCGATTAAAATTATCACAATTTAAAGACGTTGTTTCCAATTTGCCTTCTTTATATTTAGCCGATGGATATTATCGGTTGATGGGAGCCATAAATCACTCAGACAAGATTAAAGATAAAAGTAAAACTAAAAATTTCTTATTTGAACAAAATCATCAAGTATTATCTTTATTAGTTTCAGGTCAAAACTTAAAAATTATAGAATATAATAGATTAATAAAATCATTAAACGGGTTAACCAAAAAAGATTTTTTCTCAAAACTGGAAGAACATTTTACTATTAATCATAAAGGCAACGAACCCTATTTTCCCTCACATAAACATCATATAAGCATGTACATGGACGGAGAGTTTTTTGGTTTATACATTAAACACGAATTTAGGGGAGTGAAGGAAGGATTAGGTACTATTGATACGTATTTGTTTAATACCTTTATCTTAGAAAAGATCTTTAATATAAAGGATTCCGAGCAAGAAATGAATTTAGTATCTTATATAAAAGGATCCAACAATATTGAAGGGATAAAAAAAATAAAAGAAGAAGTAGATAATGGTGATTTTACAATTGGATTCGGTTTTTATCCTCCTTCATTTACCGACTTACAAAAAGTATTGGAATTAGGAGAAAAATTACCCGATAAAATCACCTATATTGAACCTAAATTTCCAACAGGTATGATCATGGTAAACATGAAATAAGTAAATAATAAATTATTATAATCAATATTCAGATCCATTAGTAGATGGATAAAATTTTGTAATTGTCCAAACTCAATTAATCTTTCATTGATTGTATTTGACCGGCATAAGGAGTGTCATCAATAATTTTCCAATTATTAAGTTTAACCATGTTATACAATTCTTTCAGATTGGAAATCAACTGTTTTTTAGCTAAAGATTGTATATTAGATTTTTGAACTTCTTTAGTAATATCTTTTTTCCCTTCTTCCATTACTTCATTAAGCTCAGATTTTGAAAAATCATTTAAAAAACCGGTTTCCATATTATAAATTTCAACATCGGGATATACATGTAATTCGGGATCGGGTATTGACAAAATATGTACTGTTTTATGAGCTGAATCTACCTCAATTTTCATCTTTTTCATATCATACGTAACTTGAGCCATGGCAGTGATGTACAATACAATATTTTTATTTAAAAAATCAAAATATTTAGGATTAAAATTATTATACTTTTTAGTTTTAAATGAAGAATAATTTTGTTCAATAACAATCATTTTATTCAAACGCTGAATTTCGTGATTTATAATTCTGGTTTCAGATTTTACATTTTCTTTACCCGATTGTCTTAAAATAAATATAAATAGTAATAAACCTAAGATTAAAAATACTATGGATATAAAATATTTTTTTAAAAATTTAAGGATTATCATTATATATTTTTTAGTGTTAATAATAGTGCATAAATCATGCAAAAAGATAATAAAATAAAAAAGAGTTTAAGGCATGAATGGAATAATTTTTATTTGGTATTTTTGTTTTATTTAAACAATAGTATATTAATATACTATTGTTTAAATTCTTTTCCGGTAAGAATTTTGTATAAATCTAATTCCAGAGATTCTTTTGGAGATTCAACTATTCTGCCAATTTCTATATCGCTGCGTTTAGGATTATGATTGGCTTTATAGAGTATAAAAGTTGGTATACTAACTATATTCTTTTGATTTTGTTCGCCATACAAACTCTCTTTTTTACGATTTAAAGCATAAAGTTTTAATTTCCTTTGAGGATAATTGGTTACATCCAGAATTTTTAAAAATCGAGGGAGTTGCTCATGAGTGTCGCTGCACCAAGTACCAAAATATATTTCAATTTTATATATTTTTATTTTATTTTTTATTTTATTTATAACATTACGATCAGGAACATAGGAATTATATTCGTCTGTATACCATGAATTAAAATCAGATTGTTTCAAGGCATCTCTAGTTATTTGACCAAATAATATGGTTTCTCCCTCCGGATCGGTAAGCTTTTTATTAACAATCATTTTATCGGATGTTCTACAACTTATAAGTATAGTTAAAATAAATATAAAAATAAGGGATTGTTTAAACTTCATATAAATATAATTTTGGTAAATATACAAATCTCCGTCTATTATCTTTAAAAGAATAGTTCAAACATTTAATATAACATAATTTCACAAAATTTAATTTACAAATACCAATAGTATAAAATACAAAATTTAAGTATTTAATTATATAGTATCAAGCATTAAAATGAAGAATAAAAGATAATGCTTACTAGTTTATCATAAATAATTAAATATATGTTCGTATGTTAAATGTTGTTAGTTTAAGCAACTGTGTTTAGATGGAATATTATAATTGTTTATTCCAAAACAGCTATAGGAATTATCATTTCCTCAAGTGAGATTCCACCATGCTGGTAGGTATCTTTATAGTAATTAACATAATGATTATAATTTTTTGGATAAGCAAAAAATTTGTTTTCTTTAGCAAAAATATATTTTGAGTTTAAGTTAACTTTTGGCAAAAAATAATCCTCCGGATCACTCACGGCAAAAACATCTTTTTCATCGTATTGTAAGTTTTTTCCTAATTTATATCTAAGATTGGTGGATGATTCTTTATCGCCAATTACTTTACTAGGTTTTTTCACATAAATGGTACCATGATCGGTTGTAATGATCAATTTAAACCCTTCTTCCGCGGCGGATTGAATAATTTTTAATAAACTTGAATTTTCAAACCAAGTATAAGTCAAGGATCGGAATGTTTTGTCATCCCTGATTAATTCATTGACAATATTATTGTTTGTTTTCGCATGAGAAAGAATATCTATAAAGTTATAAACGATAGTGATAAAATCTGCATTACTGCTGTGATGTTTAAATTCATCTGAAATTTTTTTCTCAAATTCAGCATTTAAAATTTTAAAATATTTATTTCTAATATTTTTTAGCCCTAAACGCTGAAGCTGAGCTGTTAATAATTCACTCTCATATTGATTTTTATGTTCTTCATCATTCTCGCCTATCCAATATTGAGGAAATTTTTTTTCAATCTCTAAAGGTAGTAATCCGGCAAAAAAAGAATTTCTTGCATATTGAGTAGCTGAAGGAAGAATGCTGAAATAGGATTTCTCAGTTACAGAATTAAAATACTTAGAAAATAATGGTTCAATAATTTTCCATTGATCATAACGCAAATTATCGATCATTAAGAGCAAAACCTTTTTATGTTTGTTAATAACCGGTCTAACGACATCATTGAATGCAGTATGAGACATGATCGGTTTTTGTTCAGAATGCAACCAATCATGATAATTATTTTCTATAAACTTTGCAAACAAACTGTTAGCTTCATCCTTTTGATTACTTAAAATTGCACTCATTTCAACATCGGAAAGTTTATCAAAACTAATATCCCATTGAATAAGTTTTAAATAAAGTTGTATCCAATCTTCATAGGATTGAGCATACATTAAGTCCATTGAAATCTTTCGAAATTCCTGTTGATAATTTTGAACCGTTTTTTTCTCGATTATCTCGTCGCTTTTAAGTATTTTCTTTAAACTTATCAATACTTGATTGGGATTAACAGGCTTAAGGATATAATCTGTGATTTTTTCGCCAATGGCTTCTTCCATAATATCTTCAGCTTCATTTTTCGTTACCATAATTACAGGTAAATTCGATTTTATTTCCTTTATCTTTTGTAGAGCTTCTAAACCGCCAATACCGGGCATATTTTCATCAAGCAGAACTGCGTCAAAATTGTTTATGGGAATCTGTTCTAAGGCCTCAGCTGCATTGTTGACATAAATAACCTCATATCCTTTGTTTTTTAAAAAAATTATATGAGGTTCCAATAGTTCTATTTCGTCATCAATCCATAATATTTTTTTACCCATGCTTATATAGTTATTTATTTACATTAATTTTGCATTAATGTACAAAAAATATGCCTATTGGAAAAAATAAATAAGAGGAAAATTTTTAATGATCCGGTATTAGGATTTGTTTCCATATCCGATGAATTACTATTTGATATCATTGAACATCCCTATTTTCAGAGGTTACGGCGGATATCTCAAACAGGCTTAAGCTATTATGTTTATCCCGGTTCTACACATTCGAGATTTCTTCATGCCTTAGGATGTATCAACTTGATGCAAATTACCCATAAAGTCCTTAAAGATAAAGGCGTTAAAATTTCTAAAGAAGAAGAAAGAGCCTCTTTAATAGCTATATTATTACATGACATAGGACATGGACCCTTTTCCCATGCACTAGAATCAACATTATTGGAAGGAATACATCACGAAAAACTTTCAATCACTTTTATGAAATTATTAAATGAGGAATTTAATAATGAATTATCATTAGCAATTGATATTTTTTTAAATAAATATCCTCGTAAATTTTTTCATCAGTTAATTTCAAGTCAAATAGATTTAGATCGATTGGATTATCTAAAAAGAGATAGTTTCTTCACCGGAGTTTCTGAAGGTAATGTAAATTCAGAAAGGATTATAACTATGATGAATGTAGTTAATGATGAATTGGTAATTGATGGTAAAGGAATCTATTCTATAGAGAAATACTTGACATCAAGAATGTTTATGTATTGGCAGGTATATTTCCATAAAACATCGGTGACAGCCGAAATATATTTAATTGAAGCTTTAAAAAGAGCCAAACAATTAGTAAAAAAAGGTAAAAATGTCCCTTCATCCGATGTGTTGCAATATTTTTTGGAAAAATCCGACTTTTTTGAAATTAACAAAATGGATTTGGAGAAATTTGCACAGCTTGATGATTCTGATGTAATTTCAGCCTTGAAATTATGGCAGTCTCATGAAGACAAAACATTGAGTTTATTAAGTCAATTCATTATTCAAAGAAAATTACCCTCTTCACTTATAATTTCAGAACCTATTTCAAATGAAAAAGTAGAACAAATAAAAAATGAAGTTAAAAAATTATATTCCATAGAAGATGCAGGGTATTTTGTACACCAAAAAGAGTTAAGTGTATTAGCATACAACGATACCAAAGACCCGATCAAATTACTTTTAAAAAATGGGGAAATTTTGGAATTACAAAAAGCAGATAATCAAGTCTTAGTTAAAGATTTAAGAAAGAAAATAACTCGTTATCATTTATGTATACCCAGAGAAATTAGTGGTGTTAAATAAAGATTTTTATAATCATAATAAAATGTTTACATTTGCCAATCATGGAATTTAGCGCTGAACAAGTAGCAAATTTAGTAAATGGGGTTATAAAAGGTAACCCCCAGGAAAAAGTATCTTATATATCTAAAATAGAAGATGGTAAGCCCGGTACCATAACCTTTTTAGGAGGAGAAAAATATCAGGAATATTTAAAAGATACCAAAGCTTCTATTGTTATTATATCAAAAGAACTATTACCGAAGGACATTTCCAATTTACCAACTATTATTGTTGTGGAAAATGCATATTCAGCTTTCAATAAATTATTGACTATTTATAATGAGATGAAAATAAAAAAACAGGGTATTGAAAGTCCTGTATTTATATCTCAATCTGCAAATTTATCGGAAGATGTTTATGTAGGGGCATTTGCTTATATATCAAATCATGTAAAAATAGGTAACAATACTAAAATTTACCCTCATGTATTCATAGGTGAAAATGTTAGTATTGGAGATAATTGTTACTTAGGTCCCGGAGTTAAAATTTATGATGATTGTGTAATAGGAAATAATTGTTCTATTCATGCAGGAACTATAATAGGAGGAGACGGTTTTGGATTTCAGCCAACAAGCGAAGGATACGAAAAAGTACCCCAATTAGGTAATGTAGTCATTGAAGATAATGTGGAAGTAGGATCTAATTGTTCTATTGACCGAGCCACCATAGGATCAACAATTATCAAAAAAGGAGTTAAATTAGATAATTTAATACAAGTAGCTCATAATGTAGTAATTGGAGAACATACAGTTATAGCAGCTCAAGCAGGTATAGCAGGTTCTTCAAAATTAGGAAAATGGAGTATGATCGGTGGGCAGGTAGGAATTTCCGGACATCTAAATGTAGGAAATAGAGTTATAGTTCAAGCACAAAGCGGGATAACTAATGATGTAGAAGATGACCAAAGACTATTCGGTTCTCCAGCAATACAATATTTAAAATATCAAAAAAGTTTTATATACTTTAAAAAACTTCCTGAAATAGTCAATAGATTAGAGAAGTTAGAAAAAGGTAAAAAGTAAATCTTTAACTAGTAATTTATATAAAATGTCAGATAAGCAAAAGACACTTAAACAAGAGTTTACATTAAAAGGAAAAGGTTTGCATACAGGTAAAGAAGTTGTCATGACAATTAAACCTGCACCTGTAAACACAGGATTTATTTTTGTTAGGGTGGATTTGGAAGGGCAACCAACTATTGAAGCTGATGCAACCTATGTGACTTCTACTGAAAGAGGTACCGTTTTAGAAAAAAAAGGAGTAAAAATACATACTTGTGAACATGTATTAGCTGCATTAACCGGAATGGATTTGGACAATGCATACATTGAGATGGATAGTTCAGAACCTCCTATTATGGATGGCTCATCCAAGTTTTTTGTAGAAGCTATTGAAAAGGCCGGTGTAGTTGAACAAGAAGCAAACAGGGAATACTTCACAATAAAAGAAATAATTTCTTACACAGATCCGGAAACAGGTTCAGAGATTACTGCAATACCTTCCGATCATTTTGAAGTAGCAACTATGGTCGATTTTGGTACTAAAGTATTAGGGACACAAAATGCTACCATGAAAAGTATTCAAGATTTTAAATCTGACTTTGCCAATGCCAGGACCTTCAGTTTTCTTCATGAACTGGAAACTTTATTAGACTCCGGATTAATAAAAGGAGGAGATATTAATAATGCCATTGTTTATGTAGATAAAGAACTTTCACCGAACACTCTGGATAAACTAAAAGTTGTATTTAATCAGCCCGAAGTAAGTGTAAGACCTAACGGAATATTAGATAACGTGACCTTATACTATCCTAACGAAGCAGCCAGACATAAATTATTAGATGTTATTGGTGATTTAACCTTAGTAGGGGTTCGATTAAAAGCTAAAATCATAGCTACCAAACCCGGACATCATTGCAATACACAATTCGCAAAAAAATTAAATAAATTATATAAATTATTTAAAAGAAAAAATATACCGGAAATTGATTTGCAAAAAGAGCCGGTATACGATATAAAAGATATCATGAGAATGCTTCCTCATCGTCCTCCTTTTTTATTGGTGGATAAAATAATGGAAGTTGATGATAAACATATAATCGGAGTTAAAAACGTAACTATCAATGAACCTTTTTTTGTAGGTCACTTTCCTAATGAACCTGTTATGCCGGGAGTATTACAAATTGAAGCTATGGCTCAAACAGGAGGTATTTTTGTGCTGGAAAATGTAGACGATCCTCAAAATTACTCTACTTACTTGATTAAATTAGATAATGTGAAGCACAAAAGAAAGGTTATACCCGGAGATACCTTAATTTTTAAAATTGACTTATTAGAACCTATACGAAGAGGAATTGTACATATGCAAGGATATGGATACTGTAATGGACATATGGTTGTTGAAGCAGAAATGATGGCTCAAGTAGCGAAAACCAAAGAAGAGAAGGAGTAGAAAAATGATTCAACCATTAGCTTTTGTACATTCCGATGCAAAAATTGCAAAGAATGTTGTTATTGAACCATTTTCATCTATTTATAAAGATGTTGAAATTGGAGAAGGAACATGGATAGGCTCTAATGTCATTATTATGGAGGGAGCTCGAATTGGAAAAAATTGTAAAATATTTCCCGGAGCAGTAATTTCAGCAGAACCTCAAGATTTAAAATATAAAGGTGAAAAATCTTTAACGATTATAGGAGATAATACTGTACTGAGAGAATGCGTAACTGTAAGTAGAGGTACTTCAGATAAAATGAAAACAGTTATAGGCGAAAATTGTCTGATAATGGCTTATTCCCATATCGCCCATGATTGCGAAGTAGGGAATAATTGTATATTCTCTAATAATACCACCTTGGCAGGACACATAACTGTAGGAGATTACGTTGTAATGGCAGGAATGACAGCCGTACATCAATTTTGTTCCATTGGTAATCATGCATTTGTAACCGGAGGATCACTTGTAAGGAAAGATATTCCCCCTTTTGTAAAAGTTGCCAGGGATCCATTGTCCTATGTTGGTATTAATTCTGTAGGACTAAGAAGGAGAGGTTTCAGTTCCGATAAAATTGCGGAAATACAAAACATATATCGAGTTATTTTTCAAAACAAATTGAATATCACACAGGCCTTATCAGTAGTAGAAGCTGAATTTGAGGCTACCCCCGAAAGAGATGAAATCATTCAATTTATACAATCAAGTATGAGAGGTGTAATGAGAGGATTTAACGCTCAAGGATTATAAAAATAGTAGTAAAAAAATTTAAATTATATACATATGGCTGGAATGGGAGATATAAAAAAGGGACTTTGTATCAATTTTAATGATGACATCTATAAAGTAATTGAGTTTTTACATGTTAAACCGGGTAAAGGTCCTGCTTTTGTAAGAACTAAATTAAAATCTTTAACATCAGGAAAAGTTGTTGATAATACCTTTTCAGCAGGTAGTAAAATAGAAGATGTAAAAGTTATTACTCGCAAATATCAATATTTATATGATGATGATCATGGTTTTCATTTCATGAACAACGACGATTTTTCTCAAATTTATATAGATAAAAATTTGATTGAAAACGCTCAATTTATGAAAGCAGGTGAGGAGGTTATGATTATCTTGAAAGAAGAAGATGAAACACCATTGTCAGCAGAATTACCGGCAAGTGTTATCATGGAAGTAATAGAAGCAGAACCCGGCGTTAAAGGAAACACAGCTACCAATGCGCTTAAAAATGCAATCATTGAAACCGGAGCTAAGGTTTTAGTGCCCCTATTTATTGAGGCCGGTGAAAAAATAAAAATTAATACAGATGACGGCTCTTATATCGAAAGAGTAAAAGATTAGAAAAGATTAAATATATTCGTATATTTACCTATCATTTTTATTTAATATCATGAAATTTCCAAAATCATTTACACTAAAAAACATTGCATCAATTATAGGATGTGAATATATTGGAAAAGATGACTTTCCAATTTATGGAACTAACGAAATTCACCGCGTAAAAGAAGGAGAAATAGTTTTTGTAGACCATCCCAAATATTATGACAAAGCATTACGCAGCGAAGCAAGTGTAATATTGATTAATAAAAAGGTTGAATGTCCGAAAAATAAAGCACTCCTTTTATCTGATGATCCTTTTAGAGATTTTAATAAAATCAATGATTATTTTGTAAAATTTACGCCTCAAAATAAGTTAATTTCCGATGACGTTCAAATTGGTACAAACACCGTTATACAACCGGGAGTTTACATTGGTAAACATGTAAAAATTGGCAATGATTGTGTAATTTTTCCAAATGTTACCATACATGATTATACTGAAATAGGTAATAATGTCGTTATACAATCAGGAACGGTACTTGGAGGTGATGGCTTTTATTATAAAAACCGCGGAAGTTATTATGATCGATTGAAATCTGTAGGTAATGTTATAATAGAAGATAATGTTGAAATTGGTTCGAATTGTACTATCGACCGAGGGGTTACAGCTTCTACCATTATCGGTGAAGGTTCAAAATTGGATAATCTCATACAAGTGGGACATGATACCGTTATTGGAAGAAAATGTCTAATAGCATCTCAAGTAGGTATTGCCGGTTGTTGTAATATTCAAGATGAAGTGAGCATATGGGGACAAGCAGGATTTGCCTCTTCACTTACCGTGGGAGAAAAAGCTGTGATTTTGGCACAATCGGGAGTTTCTAAAAATTTGGAAGCAGGAAAGACTTATTTTGGTTATCCTGCCGAAGAAGCTAAAAAGAAATTAAAAGAAATGGCTACACTCAAAAGATTAGCCAAATAAAAATTGAATTAATTATTCATCTTTAAATTATAAATATGTCTGTTTTGGTTGATAAAAATTCCAAAGTAATTGTTCAAGGATTTACAGGTAAAGAAGGTTCTTTTCATGCAGAACAAATGATTGAATACGGAACCCAAGTGGTTGGAGGAGTAACTCCGGGAAAAGGAGGAACTACCCATTTGGATAGACCTGTTTTCAATACAGTTAAGGAAGCCATCGACCAAACAGGGGCTAATACCTCCATCATATTTGTTCCCCCTGCGTTTGCTTCTGATTCGATAATGGAAGCAGCACAAGCCGGAATAAAAGTTATTATATGCATTACAGAAGGTATTCCCGTTGAAGACATGGTTCAAGTTAAAAATTATCTTAAATCGTACGATTGCACATTAATAGGCCCTAATTGTCCGGGAATTATTTCAGCGGAAGAGGCAAAAGTTGGAATCATGCCCGGTTTTATTTTTAAAAAAGGAAAAGTCGGTATAGTTTCTAAATCAGGTACACTAACCTATGAAGCTGCTGACCAAGTGGTTAAAGCCGGGTATGGCATTTCAACCGCAATTGGAATTGGTGGAGATCCTATCGTAGGAACATCTATTAAAGATGCCTTGCAACTACTTATCGAAGATAAAGATACAGAATGTATAGTTATGATAGGAGAAATTGGAGGTCAACTGGAAGTAGATGCTGCATTATGGTATAAATCAAATAATATAACTAAGCCTATTGTCGGATTTATTGCAGGAATTACTGCTCCTAAAGGAAGAACTATGGGTCATGCCGGGGCTATTGTTGGAGGAGAAAATGATACAGCACAATCAAAAATGAAAATTATGGCTGAATGCGGTATCCATGTTGTTAACTCTCCTGCAGATATAGGAAAAACAGTTGGCAAAATATTCGTTTAGGCATTTTTTGCTCAGCAACAAACCAAAAAATTATATATTTATGAAAAAAAGCGTTCTTTTATTATTATTAATTCCGATTTTGTCTTATTCGCAAGTAAGATTTGGTGTAAGAGGAACACTTCAAAATACAAGTGTTTCCAATATACATAAAGAATCCAGCAGTAGAAATGCTGCATCTATCGGTGTTTTAGCCCAAATTCAATTAGACTCTTATAATCGGTTTTTCATACAGCCTGAGATATCATATTCCATGCAAGGGGAAAAAGATAAGATTAAGCTGTCAGGAAGTCATACGAAAGCTAAATTTTTTCAAAATTATATAAACATACCGATTTATTTTAGGGCGTATTTATCAGAATCCGAAAGCGAATTTTTTGCAGAAGTTGGACCTCAATTAGGAATATTAATATCCCAAAAAGATAAAGACTTAGAAAAAAAGCGATACGGCTCTAACCCTAAGAATCTTGATACATCCATATCTGTAGGGTTAGGATATAGTATTGTTAGAAAATCAGAAATTTTCGTTCGTTATAATTACGGTTTTATGGATATTTATGATAAATTCTACCAAAAACAAAATACATCAGTAATTGCTTTAGGTTTTGCCTATATTTTTGATTAACAAAATATAAATAAAATATATTCATGGGATTAATTTGTTTAATCCCATTTTTTTATGGTTATAACTCTCTGTGTTTTTTAAATATTTGATCTAAAATACCGACAGTTTTAAGCTTTATCTATGAAAAATTGTCAGTTATAATATATGACATTTGTGACAGAAAATTTTCAGCCATTATTTTTTTAAGATAGCAACATTTATTTTTATAATATGTATTATTTAAACTAATGACACTTTTTATAAAAATAATATTAATATTTTTATTAATAATATTTCAATAATTTATATTTTAAATACAAAAATTATCACTTTTATATATTGTCTGGCCTATATAATAATCAACTTAATAAAAATTATTAACGATAATAATCCAATAAACTAAGTGAACAAATTATCTCAAATACTATAATAATTAGATTAAAAATTGAGACAATTTGTATTAAATAGAAATAAAAAATGGGATTAAAAAATTTGGCTTGAAGTTTGATGTGTGGAAGGAAAAATTAATCATAATATAAATTTTACCTTATGTATTGGACCTTAGAATTAGCGTCTTATTTAAGTGATGCGCCGTGGCCCGCCACAAAAGATGAATTAATTGATTATGCTATCAGAACCGGCGCCCCTTTGGAAGTAGTTGAAAATCTACAGGCAATTGAAGATGAGGGCGAGATTTACGATAGCATTGAAGAAATATGGGCGGATTATCCGACTGATGATGACTTCCTCTGGAACGAAGATGAATACTAATTTATAAGCCCTAGCTCGTTTAGGGCTTTACTTTTCATAGTTCATACTAAAAAAGCTTTTTTTTAGTACATTTGTACGTACAAATTAATTACATATAATGAATATATTAAATTCAGTCCTCAAATTATTTATTGGGGATAAACATAAAAAAGATCTTGCACAATTAAATAAATATCTGGACAAAATTAAAAAGGAAGAAGAAAGTATTTCTTCTTTATCTTTTGATGATCTAAGATTTAAAACCATTGAGTTTAAAGAAAAAATATCTCAAGCAACTTTTGATCTTAAAAATAAAATTGCAGAATTAAAAGAACAAACTCAAAATGTTGATAATATAGACGAAAAAGAGCGATTATACAGCGAGATTGAGAAATTTGAGAAGGAATCCTACGAAGTAGAAGAAAAAATATTGGAAGAAATACTTCCTCAAGCATATGCTTTAATTAAAGAAACAGCCCGACGATTTGCTGAAAACAACACTATTACCGTTACAGCCACTGAGTTTGATAAAACATTGGCATTAACTAAAGATTATGTTACCATTGAAGGAGATAAAGCATTATGGAGAAATTATTGGAATGCGGCGGGTAAAGAAGTAAAATGGGACATGATTCATTATGATGTTCAGTACATAGGGGGAACCGTATTACATCAAGGAAAAATTGCTGAAATGGCAACCGGAGAGGGAAAAACCTTAGTAGGAACGCTTCCTATGTATTTAAATGCTCTACCGGGACGTGGAGTTCATGTGGTAACAGTTAATGATTATTTAGCAAAAAGGGACTCCGCATGGATGGCACCTTTGTTTGAATTTCATGGATTAAAAGTAGATTGTATTGATAATCATCAACCCAATTCGGAATCTCGAAGACAAGCTTATCTTGCAGATATTACTTACGGAACCAATAATGAATTTGGATTCGATTATTTACGTGACAATATGGCAAATTCACCAAATGACTTAGTTCAAAGAGAACTTAATTATGCCATTGTCGATGAGGTAGATTCCGTTTTAGTAGATGATGCGCGTACGCCATTGATTATATCCGGACCGGTACCTCAAGGAGATAAACAAGAATATCAGGAATTAAAACCGGTTGTTGAAACCATTTTTACGGCTCAAAAAAATGAAATTTCAAAATTATTTCAGGAAGCAAAACAATTAATAGCTTCAGGAGATAAAAAAGAAGGAGGTTATAAATTATATCAAGTATATAGAGGATTACCTAAACATAAGCCTTTAATTAAATACCTTTCAGAAGAAGGGAACAAAGCTATTTTGTTAAAAGCTGAAGCTTATTTTATATCGGATAATAACCGAATGATGCCTGAGGCAGATAAAGATTTATATTTTTCAATTGATGAAAAAAATAATCAGGTGGAACTTACCGATAAAGGAATTGAATTTTTGTCAAAAGGAAATTCCGATCCTAACTTTTTTGTATTAGAAGATTTAGGAACTGTATTTGCCGATATTGAAAATAAAAACTTATCCAAAGAAGAAGAACATAAAGAAAAAGAAGAATTCTTACGATACTTTGCCATCAAATCCGAACGTATTCATTCTTTAAGTCAGTTGCTCAAGGCATATACTTTGTTTGAGAAAGATGTAGAATATGTTGTAATTGACGGACAAGTTAAGATTGTTGACGAGCAGACCGGACGTATTATGGAAGGGCGTCGTTATTCTGATGGATTGCATCAAGCTTTAGAAGCTAAAGAAAATGTAAAAGTCGAAGCAGCAACACAAACGTTTGCTACAATTACTTTACAGAATTACTTTAGAATGTACAATAAATTGGCAGGTATGACCGGTACTGCCGAAACGGAAGCCGGAGAATTTTGGGAAATATATAAATTAGATGTAGTGGTTATTCCTACCAACAAACCTGTAATTAGAAACGACCAACAAGATTTAGTTTATAAAACCAACAGAGAAAAATTCAATGCCGTTTTAAATGAGGTGATACGTTTATCTCAAGAAGATAAAAGACCGGTATTGGTGGGAACTACTTCTGTAGAAATTTCCGAATTATTAAGCAAAGCTTTAAAATTAAGAAAAATACCGCATAATGTATTAAATGCAAAATTACATAAAAAAGAAGCAGACATCGTTGCAGAAGCGGGAAATCCGGGAGTAGTAACTATTGCTACCAATATGGCCGGAAGGGGTACCGACATTAAGTTAACAGACGAAGTTAAAGCCGCAGGAGGGTTGGCTATCATTGGTACGGAAAGACACGATTCTAGACGGGTAGACAGACAGTTAAGAGGTCGTGCCGGTCGTCAGGGAGATCCGGGATCTTCTCAATTCTATGTTTCTCTAGAGGATAATTTAATGCGTTTATTCGGTTCTGATCGAATAGCTAAAATGATGGATCGATTAGGGCATAAGGAAGGAGATGTAATTCAACATTCCATGATCACTAATTCCATTGAAAGAGCTCAGAAAAAAGTTGAAGAAAATAACTTTGGAATTCGTAAAAGATTGTTGGAATATGACGATGTAATGAATAAACAAAGGGAAGTAATTTACAGCAGACGTAAAAATGCTCTTTTTGGTGAGAAGTTAAGTATCGATATCGCTAACATGATTTATGATACGGCTGCTTTATTAGTAAGAGATAATAAACAAGATAAAAACTATAAAAATTTTGAATTTGAGTTAGCAACAGTGTTTGCTATGGATACTCCTGTAGATGAAGCAGAGTTTAACAGATTATCTGAAAAAGAACTTGTTGATAAAGTTTTTGAACAAGCAGAAGCTTATTATAAAGAAAAATTAGAAAATACGGCACAACAGTTGTATCCTATCATATCTAACGTCTTTTTAGCAAGAGGAAACACATTTAAAAATATTTCCGTTCCTTTTACTGACGGTACAAAAGTATTAAATGTAACCACCAATTTAGAAGATGCTTACAATTCTGAAGGAAAAGCTTTATTAAAAGACTTTGAAAAAGGAATTACCTTAGCATTAATAGATGAAAATTGGAAAGAACATTTAAGAGAGATGGATGAATTAAGAAAGTCTGTACAATCAGCCGTTTACGAACAAAAAGACCCGTTGGTTATTTATAAACAAGAATCCTTTGCTTTATTTAGAGATATGCTAGATAAAACCAATAAAGAAATTATCTCTTTCTTGTTCAAAGGAGGTTTACCATCTGAACCTGAAGAATCAAAAATAGAACAAGCTCGTGAAGTAAAACAAAAAGTGGTTGAGAGCAGAGAATTTGTTGAAAATGATGAAAAACAGACTCAAGAAAAGCCGGTTTCCGAACCATTACGTGTAAACAAGATCGGAAGAAATGAAATGGTACATGTGCGTAATTTGAGAACCGGAGAAGTTAAATCTTTGAAATTTAAACAAGCGCAAAGTCTTATAGAGGAGGGAAGTTGGATATTGGTTGATCAAGAGGATGAATAACCTCTAAAAAATATTAGAAATTTGAGCCGGAATAATAAAAAATTATTATTCCGGTTTTTTATAAAAAAAATTAAAACCTAAATGCATTTAGTATGAAATCATTAGCAGAAATTAGAAACCAGTTTATTAAAAATCTTTCTTCGCAATATACACTTAAAGAAATAGATATTATTTTTTATGCGTTGGCAGAAACTTATTTGCATAAAGATAAAATTACCTTAAAATTAGGATTGGATGAAATGCAAGAAGATTCTCAAATAAAGCCTACACTTTTTCAAACAGCCTTATTTCATTTAATTAGCGGTATGCCTTATCAATATGTGGTAGGTTATACGGAATTTTACGGCTGTAAAATTTCTGTAAATCCCCATGTGTTGATTCCCAGACCGGAAACAGAAGAATTGGTATCTTGGATTTGTAATGACTTTGAAAATAAAAACGAAGAGTTGAATATCATCGATTTATGTTCCGGAAGTGGATGTATTGCTATTGCATTAGCTAAAAACTTAAAAGCAAAGGTATCTGCTCTTGAAATTGATGAAAAGGCGATAAATTTGGCCAAAAAAAATGCAGAAAGCAATCAAGTTCAGGTAGATTTTATACAGTCTGATTTACTTAATACGGGGCACCTAATAAAGAATACTGAAAAGTATGATATTATTGTATCCAATCCTCCCTATATCAGAGAATATGAAAAAAAAGGTATGGAGAGTAGGGTAGTCAATTATGAACCATCCAAGGCTTTATTTGTGCCGAATGATGATCCATTGGTTTTTTACAGGAGTATAATAGATTTTTCTCTAAAAAACATGAAGCCACAAGGAAGAGTATATGTTGAAATTAATCAAGATTTAGGAGAAAAAACCAGACAACTGTTTTTGGAATACTTTAATTACGTAGAATTAAAACAAGATATATCCGGTAATTTTAGGATGATTAAGGCTAAAGAAATAGCTTTTTAAACATGTAAGTATATTGTGTGTAATTGTATTAAAAAAAATTAAAATATCTATTTTTGAAGTAGTTTTTCATTTCCCGTCAAAATTCATCATCTCAGGTTCTTAGTCAGCCAAAGTCATAGAACGTTCTTTTTCTTAAAAAGTAATATTAGATCCTCCTGCCTTTTGCAAGCCTTTCTTTTATAAGAATATAATATTAATAATTAATATATATTAATATAGATAGTGTAAATGTTTGGCACAATTATTTTATTTACAGTAAATATGGTTAAAAACTTAATCTTTGTCATTACTATTTAGATACAAAAGTGTAGTTTTTATCTGACAAAAATTATTGTAAATTTGAATTGTGAAAAATCAGATTAACATTGCCGATATTCCCGGAAATTCTCAATTAATTAAAGATTATGTTACTAAGGAGGAAAAAATCGCATCTCTTTATGGAAGAAATTTATCACCTAAATCTTTACTTAAACAAGCTAGAGAAAAAATTTCCAATTATAAACATAGGGAAAAGTTAATTGATGAATTGCAACGTCAGTTAAAAAATTTACAATTGTCTGAAAAGCAAACAATCAATCTAAAAAATCTTAGTTTAGCGAATTCAATGACCATCACAACCGGACATCAACTAAATTTAATGACCGGTCCGTTATATTTCATCTATAAAATTTTACAGGTAATAAAATTATGTGATACGATGAATGAAAGACAAGAGGAATTTAAATTTATTCCAATTTTCTGGATGGCTACGGAAGATCATGATTTTGAGGAAATAAATCATTTTAACTTTAATAGGGAATTTATAAGTTGGAATGAGAAACATCATGATTATGTAGGTGAAATTTCAACCGGTGGATTAAAAACTGTCCTATCAGATTTTTATGAAGAATTGAAATATTATCCTTTTGGAAATGATTTAAGAAAGATTATTGAAAAATCCTATTATACCGCGGATAATCTTTCAAATGCCACTCGAATTTTAGTTCATGAATTGTTTAAAGAATATGGTCTATTGTTTATAGATGGTAATACAGAGACTTTAAAAAAATTGTTTATACCGTTTATTAAAGATGATATCAAGGAAAAAAAATCTTACCGAATCATTTCAAAAACAATCGAAAAATTAAAATCGGATCATTATAAAATACAAGTAAATCCGAGAAAAATTAATTTTTTTTATCATAAAAATAAAGAAAGAAACCGTATAGATGAAACCAATGGTAAATATTATATTTTAGGAAGCTGTAAAAATTTTAGTGAAGTTGAAATACTGGAAGAAATAGATAAACATCCTGAAAATTTCAGTCCCAATGCATTAATGAGACCGGTGTATCAGGAAGTCATATTGCCTAACGTTGCCTATATTGGTGGAAATGCAGAAATTGCATATTGGATGGAACTTAAAGATTATTTTTCAGCACAAAATATTCCTTTTCCTATATTGGTGCCAAGAAATTCCTTTTTATTGATTAATGACAATCAAGAAAAAAGAATGAAAAGACTTTCTTTGAATATCAATCATTTATTTCTACCTAAAGAACAAACTATTAATACCCTAGTAACTCAAAATTCATCCTATATATTTGATTTTGCAAAGTACGAAAGTCGTTTAAAAGATATGTTTGATGATTTATTAAAAGAATCTGCTAATACAGATCCTAGTTGGGAAAATATGATTATGGCACAAAAGAAAAAGCAACTCAATGGGTTAGAAAAAATAAACAAACGTTTTTATAAAGCAAATAGATTAAAGCATAAAGAAATTGTGTACAATTTTGAAAAATTATACGAAGAACTATTTCCTAAAGGTAGTTGGCAGGAAAGGGTCTATAATTTTTCATTTTATTATGCCACAATGGGATCTGAATTTTTAGCTCGAATATATAATGAAATCAATGAATTTCAAAATATTGTAACAGTATTTAATTTAGAAAAAGGGAAATAAATAATTTAATTACATTTGCAACAAAGTTATTTAGAAATGAAAAAGCAATTTAATACGCTGCTATTATTATTTATAAGTTCCTTGATGCTTTCGCAACAGCAAAAACATACTGTTATGGCGAAAGAAACGCTTTATGGGTTAAGTAAAAAATACAATGTTTCCATTGATGATTTAAAAAAAATAAATCCTCAATTAAATAGCCGTACGCTACAGATAGGGGAAATACTTATTATACCGGATAAAAAAGCTTCTTCCAAAGCGAATGAATATTTAACTTCCAACACTGTTAATAACACACAAAATATAGAAAATACACAAAACTTGGATTACTTTTATATTACCGTTGAGCCAAAACAAACGTTGTACGGATTAAGTAAAAAGTATCATACTACAATTAAAAGCATAATAGCTCTTAATCCGGCTATGGATAAGAACGGTCCCAAAATTGGTGAAATTTTAAAAATTCCTGCCAATTCCTCATTGGAAAATTCAAATGCTTATAATCATGTTTATAGTGAAGATAAAAAGGATCAGGAAGATTTAAAAATAAATAATTCAGATTCAAAAGAAGAAATCAACATAAAAGATAAAAAAGAGTTAACTTCGGCAAAAGATGATCCAATAGAAACTAATAAAAAAGAAAATATTGAAAAACAGAATGATAAGGAATCAGATATCTTAAGTAAAAATAAATTACCTGAAAATGATTTACAGAATGATGCTAAAGATCAATCAACAAGTCAAGCCGATAGTGAATTTAGAAAAGACGGAGTAAATGTGGTTTTATTTTTACCTTTCCATACCGGAGAATCGTCCGTTAATGCGGAAAGACGTATAGCTACTCAATTTTATTCAGGAGTTAAACTTGCTCTGGATTCTTTGACCCATAGAGGAAAAAGAGTTCATGTAAAGATATTTGACACAAGTAATGATAATAAATTCAGAGAAATTGTAAATACCTATGATTTTTCGAATACCAATCTTATAATAGGACCTTTATTTAAATCGAACTTATTGACCCTAGCAGATAAAATTAAAAAAATTCCAATTATTTCTCCATTTTCTTCCAGCGATGATCTAGATGAACACGAAAATTTAATTTTATATAATACAAAAGATCAAATATTAGCTGAGAAAGTAACTGATGAAATGTTAAAAAAATATTCCAACGAAAAAATATATATAGTATATGATGAGGAACATTTTAAAACGGCTCAATTTATTCAATCATTAATTAAAGATAGAAAAAATAATGCGGAAATAATTTTAACTAAAAATGCAGAAGATATTAAACCGGATCAGAATTTAGTTACTGAAGAATATAATAAAATTTATGCCCTATTAATTTCAAATCAAGATCCGGTAATAAATAAATATTTGGATACGATAACTAGTTTTGAAACTAATCAAGTACAACCTATTTCTTTATTTTACTCTTCTTTGTTTGATAATAAAAAATACGAAGAAAAACTTATAAATTTCGGATTGTTATATTTAGATACAAATTATGTAAATGAATTTGGTTTTAATGAACAAAAAATGATGAATTTATATAAGAAAAAATATTGTCATATGCCGGATAAATACGCCATTACCGGTTTTGATGTAACATATGATATTTTAAGTCGTGTTGATGAAAAAGGGAATTTATCTAACTCAATTATGAAAGCTGAAAGCAAACAAGTCAGCAATAAATATTCTTTTAGAAGAATAAATAAAAATGGAGCTTGGGTTAATCAAGAAGCTAGAATTATTCAATTATTAAAATAACTTAAAACAAACAAAATTATATATAACAATAAAATACTTAATATTAAAAAAAATTAATGAATTCATTAGTATTTCCCGGACAGGGTTCTCAGTTCCCAGGCATGGGAAAAGAAATATATGAGAGCAGAGCTGATATTAAAGAAATGATGAACTCTGCTAATGATATATTAGGGTTTAATATCATTGATATCATGTTTAAGGGAACCGAAGAACAACTAAAACAAACAAAAGTAACACAACCTGCAATTTTTATCTATTCTATAGCTTCTGCTAAAGTTAATGAAAATGCCCGAATCGAAATGGTAGCAGGGCATTCCTTAGGAGAATTTTCTGCATTAGTTGGAAATGGAGTCCTGTCTTTTGATAACGGTTTAAAATTAGTATACGAAAGAGCCTTGGCGATGCAAGAAGCTTGTGAAGAAAATCCTTCTTCGATGGCAGCGGTTATAGGTTTAGATGATGAAACTGTCGAAAAGGTATGTCAGGAGATTTCCTCTGAAAATAATATTGTAGTTCCCGCAAATTATAATTGTCCTGGGCAATTGGTTATATCAGGGCACACAGAGGCAGTTAAACAAGCTTGTGAAACTTTAAAAGAAAAAGGGGCTAAAAGAGCAATTTTGCTGCCTGTTAGCGGGGCTTTCCATTCACCACTTATGAAGAGTGCCGAGAAAAGATTAGAAGAAGTTATTCTTAAAACTAAATTTAATACACCTAGTGTCCCAATATATCAGAATTATACCAGTAAAGCTGTTACCAATATTGAGGAAATAAAAGAAAATCTTATTAAACAATTGACCTCTCCGGTAAACTGGACAAAAATAATTCGTAACATGATACAGGATAATTGTTCGGTATTTACAGAAACAGGTCCCGGAAAGGTTTTACAAGGATTAATTAAAAAAATTGACAGTTCCGTTGAAGTTTCCTCACTTTCCAACTAAAAAAAATTTAATATAATAAAAAAAAGAGATCTTATTTAAGATCTCTTTTTTTTATGACGAATATTTTTTAATGATAAATCATTAACTTTTTTTAAACAATAAGATTTTGAATCTGTCTATAATATCACCATTTAGAATTTATGTTTATAAAAATTTTTAAAACAGATTAAACATAAATTAATTAAAGGTTTATACAGATATAATTAATTTGCTTTAGTAAAAGCTATAACTAACTAAACATTTAATTTAATTTATCGATCATTTTTAGTTTATATAGAATGTTAAACATATATTAAATAAACTGTTTCGATTTTGCGGTAATCTGTAACATTTAGTAGTTAAATTATACAAATTAGTAACTACAATTGCAAACGACATGATTTCATTGAAAAACATACATAAGTATTATGACATAGGTCATAATAAATTACATGTATTAAAAGGAATTAATCTGGAAATAGGAGAAGGAGAAATGGTTGCTATTATGGGATCTTCCGGATCAGGTAAATCTACCTTATTAAATATTCTTGGAATATTGGATTACGCTGACGAAGGAGAATATCTATTAGATGGGGTTAAAATTGAAAAAGATTTAAGCGAATCAAAAGCAGCAGATTACAGAAATAAATTTTTAGGCTTTGTTTTCCAGTCCTTTAACTTGATAAGCTTTAAAAATGCTATGGAAAATGTCGCACTTCCTTTATATTATCAAAAAGTAAAACGTTCTCAAAGAAATTCCAGGGCTATGGAATATTTAAAAAGGGTAGGATTGGATGATAGAGCAGATCATATGCCTAATGAATTGTCGGGTGGACAAAAACAAAGGGTGGCAATTGCTCGCGCATTAGTAACACATCCTAAAGTTATTTTAGCCGATGAACCTACAGGAGCGCTTGACAGTCAAACCACATATGATGTAATAAAATTTTTACAAAAAATTAATAACGAAGGAAAAACTATTTTAATAGTTACACATGAACCCGATGTGGCAAAACAATGCAAAAGGGTAGTTCATTTAAAAGATGGTATAATTGAAAGGGATGAATTTATTAATCAAGAAGTTTTAGTATAATTTATTAACTATGTTTAATATAGATCGCTGGCAGGAAATATTTTATTCCATCAAGCAAAATAAATTAAGAACTTTTCTTTCGGGTTTTACAATATCATTAGGATTATTTATCTTCATTATACTTTTCGGTTTTGGAAATGGGTTAAAAAATGGCTTTTCACAAGCCTTCATATTGGATTCCTCCAGTACAATTAATATTATTCCGGGAAAAACAACCGAAGCATATTTAGGTTTACAACAAAACAGGGATGTTACTCTTAAAAATGAAGATCTTGAACTCGTAAAAAAAGAATTTGATGAAAATTTAGAATTTAAAACGGCAACCATCACACAGCCTGAAAATGTTTCTTACAGAACATCCTCAGGAATCTATACAGTTCAAGCAACTTATCCGGATAAGCAATATATTGAAAAAGCCATTATAACATCAGGACGTTTTTTAAATCAATCAGACATTATAAACAAAACTAAATTTGCCGTTATAGGTCGATTGGTAGAAAAAGATCTTTTTAAAAATGAAAAAGCCTTAGGAAAATACATAAATATAGGCGGAATCAATTATAAAGTTGTCGGTGTTTTTTATGATGAAGGAGGAGATAATGATGAACGAATAATCTACATCCCTATATCCACTTTACAAAGTCTCAAAAAAAGTACGGATCATGTAAGCCAGATAGATGTGGCTTATCTATCGGATATGAAACCTAGCGTAGCTGTAAAATTAGGAGATGAGATTGAAAGAACTTTACGCTCCAAACTTAAAATTTCCCCTACGGATAAAACCGGTTTGGTTATTCGAAACCGAGCCCAAAATATGGAAGATACCTACTCGTTTTTCACGGTGATTTCTTCTTTAGTTATGTTTATAGGATTTGGTACCATTATGGCCGGAATTATCGGTATTAGTAATATTATGGTTTATATCGTAAAAGAAAGAACAAAAGAAATAGGAATTAGAAAAGCCTTAGGAGCAAAACCATTCAGTATTGTTTGGCTTATATTGCAAGAATCTATTTTTATTACAGTTATTTCCGGAATATCGGGTGTTATTTTAGGTAGTCTGGCTCTTTATTTTATAGGTAATAACCTTTCCACCTATCTTATAGTAGATCCTTCGGTAAGTAAAGAATTATTAATTTTTGCAACGGTATCCTTAATAACTTTTGGTACGGTAGCAGGATTTATTCCGGCAAGAAAAGCTGCAAAAATAAAACCTATAGAAGCCTTAAGTTCAGATTAAACTATTTATTGAAATTTAATATCTTATACAAATGCAAATTTTAGATAGAGAAACATGGGTTGAAATTTACCATACTCTCAGCAAAAATAAGTTGCGTACCATTTTAACAATGATCGGTGTGGCATGGGGAATGTTTTTGTATGTATTTCTTTTAGGAGCTGCTAAAGGAGCAGAAAATGGTTTTTATAAAATATTTGACGGATATGCAACCAACAGTATATTTCTTTGGGGAGGATCTACAGGCGAACCTTATAAAGGATACCCAAGAGGAAGGGACTTAGCCATACATTTGGATGATGTAGAATATTTGAAAAAACAGGTTCCTGAAATTGATTTTGTAGTACCTAGAAATGCTGCGTCTTCAGAACAAAGTGTTATAAACAGAAAAAATAAAAGTAAAAATTTTACCGTATTTGGTGATTTTGCTTCGGTATCCAAAGTACAAAAGAAACAATTGATTACAGGAAGATTACTTAATGAAGAAGATGATGTTCAGAAAAAAAAGGTTGCGATAATCGGTAAAGAGGTGTATGAACAATTATTCAATAATAAAGAAAATGCTATAGGTGAATATATCAAAATTAACGGAATTTATTTTCAAGTAGTAGGAGTTTACAGAAATCCAAATTCTGGATTTTTACAGGAAGATGTCGTATATATTCCTTTCAATACCTATCAGAAAATATACAATCAAGGAAATAAAGTAAATTGGATGGTAATTTCCATTAAGCCACAGTTCAATGTTAATGTGGTAGAAGAAAAGATCAAAATAGCTTTAAGAAAAAAATACGATGTAGCTCCTACAGATGAAAAGGCTTTCGGTGCTTGGAATTTTGCTGAGAACTTTAGAAAATTAACCAATTTCTTAAAAGGATTGCAAATACTTACTTGGTTTGTGGGAGGATTAACCATTCTTGCCGGAGTAGTTGCTATTTCCAATATTTTATTGATAACAGTGAAAGAAAGAACCTTGGAAATAGGTATCCGTAGAGCATTAGGAGCTAAACCGGGTGAGATTAGATCACAAATACTTATGGAAAGTGTGTTTTTAACTGTATTTTCCGGTCTACTCGGTTTCATATTAGGAGTGTTACTTTTAATAGGGATGAGTTCATTTATGGGCGATGCCAATCCTAAATTTCCGTTCTATAATCCAACTGTAAATATTTGGAACGTATTAGCAGCCTTGTTTTTAATGGTAAGTTTAGGTTTGTTTATTGGACTTATACCCGCTCAAAGAGCAGTACAAATAAAACCGATTGAGGCTTTGCGAACAGAATAACAGTCATATAAATTAGTTTAATTTTGGAAATTATGACTTTATCTAAAAAATCAGATAAGTGATAAAACACAAAAGCAAATGCAATGGGATTTTCAAATTTTGAAAATCCTATTTTTATATCTAGTGATATAATTTTTTTAAAAAATTTTAATAAAATACTACCTTTGTAGTCATTCTCAAAAAATAAGAATACATGTCAGAAATTACAGCAAAATATTCTCCTAAAAATGTTGAAGATAAATGGTATAAATTTTGGATGGATAACCACTTTTTTCATTCGGAACCGAATGAGAAAAAACCGTATACTATTGTAATTCCTCCACCTAATGTAACCGGTGTATTACACATGGGGCATATGCTTAATAATACAATTCAGGATGTATTAATAAGACGTGCCCGAATGTTGGGATATAATGCTTGCTGGGTTCCCGGAACAGATCATGCTTCCATAGCCACTGAGGCCAAAGTAGTTAACAAGCTAAAAGAACAGGGAATTAGTAAATTTGACATAGGAAGAGAAAAGTTTTTAGAACATGCATGGGAATGGACTCACACACATGGTGGAATCATATTAGAACAATTAAAAAAATTAGGTTGTTCTTGTGATTGGGATCGTACAAAATTCACCCTTGACGGCGATCTATATAATTCAGTAATTAAATGTTTCGTGGATCTTTATAATAGAGGATATATTTATAAAGGGAACAAGATGATTAATTGGGATCCGGAAGCGAAAACCAATATTTCAGATGAAGAAGTAATTTATAAAGAACATAACGGAAAATTATATTTTTTGAGATATAAAGTAACTCATGAAGACCATTATGTAATCGTAGCTACCACAAGGCCGGAAACTATATTCGGTGACACCGCTCTTTGTATAAATCCCAATGATGAGCGTTATCAATTTTTAAAAGGAAAGAAAGTTATAGTACCGATCTGTAATCGAGAAATACCGGTCATTGAGGATGAATACGTAGATATGGAATTTGGAACGGGAGTTTTAAAAATAACTCCAGCTCATGATGTAAATGATTATAACTTGGGTAAGAAGCACCAATTAGCTACTATTGATATTTTTAATGATAATGCTACCCTAAATGATAATGGATTGCATTATAAAGGAAAAGACAGATTCATAGTTCGTAAGGAAATAACTAAAGAGCTTAAAGAAAAAAACCTACTTGAAAAAGAAGAAAATTATGTAAACAAAGTGGGAACTTCTGAACGAACCGGTGCAGTTATTGAGCCTAAAATATCGGTACAGTGGTTCATGAAAATGAAGGATTTTGCTAAACCGGCTCTTGATGCAGTATTAAATGAAGAGCTTAAACTGTATCCGGATAAGTTTGTTACTACTTACAAAAATTGGTTGGAAGACATTCATGATTGGAATATCTCTCGTCAGCTTTGGTGGGGACATAGAATACCTGCTTATTATTATGGAGAAGGCGAAAATGATTTTGTAATTGCAGAAACAAAAGAAGAAGCTCTAAAGTTAGCTCAAGAAAAAAACTCATCCATTACACCCGAATCCTTACGACAAGAAGAAGACGTATTAGATACCTGGTTTTCTTCCTGGTTATGGCCTATTTCGGTTTTCAACGGAATCAATGAACCGGACAATAAGGAAATTAATTATTATTATCCTACCCAAGATTTAGTTACCGGGCCGGATATTATATTTTTCTGGGTTGCCAGAATGGTAATGGCAGGATATGCTTTCAGAAATGAAAAACCTTTTTCTAACGTTTATTTCACCGGAATTGTACGAGATAAATTAAGAAGGAAAATGTCTAAGCAGCTAGGAAATTCTCCGGATCCTTTAAAATTGATTGAAGAATACGGAGCAGATGGTGTACGAGTAGGGGTATTATTAAGTTCATCTGCCGGAAATGATCTTATGTTTGATGAAGATTTATGTTTACAAGGAAGAAACTTTTCAAATAAAATTTGGAATTCTTTCCGTTTAGTACAATCTTGGAATGTAGATTCGTCAAAACCTCAAACCATTGAAAGCAAAGAAGCTATATCTTGGCTAAAAAATAAAATAGCTAAAACAGTTACTTTAATAAATGGAGATTTTGAAAAATATCGAATTTCCGATGCTTTAATGAATATTTATAAACTCATTTGGGATGACTATTGCTCTTGGTATCTAGAAGCTGTTAAACCCCCATTTGGTGAAGATATTGATGAAAAAACTTATATAGAAACAATAGCGATTTTAGAAGACCTGTTAAAATTGCTTCATCCATTCATGCCATTTATTTCTGAAGAGATTTGGCAAACAATTAAAAAAAGAGAAATACAAGAAAGCCTTATTATAACTTCATCAGTCTCTGAAAACGCATATAATGAATCCATTATATCCGATTTTGAAGTAACCAAAGAAATTATTTCAAGTATTAGAAATTTCCGTTCTGAAAAAGGCCTTTCACCCAAAGAATCGTTAACGCTTATAGTTAAATCATCCGATAAATTGGAAAATATTGCTACCATAAAAAAATTAGCTAATATTTCACAAATAAAGGATCAACTGAATGAAAATGAGCCTTCATATACTTTTTTAGTTGGTAAATTGGAATTTGCCATACCTTTTACACAAACAATCGATACAGAAGCAGAAAAAGCAAAAATATTGGAAGATATAGCTTATTTAGAAGGATTTTTAAAAAGCGTAAATGCAAAACTGTCTAATGAAAAATTTGTGAATGGAGCTCCTCAAAAAGTAGTCGAAATGGAAAGAAAGAAGCAATCCGATACACTGGAAAAATTAACTATTTTAAAAGAGAGCTTGAAAAAGTTATCAGACTAGCTATTTTTATCAAATTTTAGTTTATAGAAAGAAATAAAACTATTGAAACATTTCTAAATGATTTATTTGAATTAATAAGTAAGTAGGAATAATCCTATCCATTAAATCTGAGAACGTATGATGAAACTACCTAGACTTATTTTTTGTTTTGTTTCAATAGTTTTATATAGTCAGGTAGAGAAAAATATATTAGACTTATCCGAATATCCCGAAAAATATATATTATCGTCTCAAATCAATGAAACTTCTGCACTTGAGTTTTATAATGATTTCCTATATACCTGTAACGACAGCGGAGGAGAAGCCGAAATATATAAATTAAGCACTCAGGATGGAAAAATAGTAGAAACAATAAAAATCAAAGGAGTTAAAAATGTTGATTGGGAAGAATTGGCACGTAAAGGAGATACTCTTTATATTGGTGATTTTGGAAATAATTTAGGCATTCGCAAAGATTTAACCGTATATCAAGTAGTTTTGCCTACCAATTCAACAAATATTAATGAATTAGCTATAGTCGATCAGTTTCAATTTACGTTCGAAGATCAAATAGATTATGAAAACAAAGGAAACTTTAAGACAAACTTTGATTGCGAAGCATTTATCTATTATAAAAATAAGCTACATTTATTTACAAAACGGTGGGGAGATTTTCATACCGCACATTACGAATTAGATTTAACTTCTGTATCAAAAACTAAAATTGCAAAAAAGATAGAAACTTTTAATACGGAATGTTTAATAACCGGAGCGGACATACACCATGATACATTATATTTGATAGGATATATCAAAGAAGCAGCCTATGTATGGAAATTTTATGATTTCAAAGATCATAATTTTTTTAAAGGTAAATACAAACAAACCTTGATCGGTTTAACTGCTGCTATCGGTCAAACAGAAGGTATTGCCGTAACAGATTCCAAAATATATATAACCGCTGAAGAAATGAATTATTCGCTCTTCCACGTTAACCCCACGCTCTATATTCTCAATAAAGATGAACTTTAGTTTAAATAATATTTTTTTGATTTAAATTTTTAACTTAAGATGGTTTTATTTAATATCATTTTATAGTCTATAATTTTATATCTTTTAAATTAAATAGGAGGTTACTAATGCTCAAATTAATAATTCTCAAAGTTATACCTTCATAAAAAAATAGATGTTTCTATCTGTATTTATCCTTATAATCAGTTTTTTCATTTTATATTAAAAATAAAATCTAATACTATATTTAGTGAAAATAAATATCTTTATTTTCAAAGTAATAGAAGATAAAAAAATGAAAATATATACTTTATTTTTAAAAATTATTTTATCTTTGCTTATAAATCACAAAAATTAATACTATGGCTAAAGAAAAAAAAATAGTAAGGTACAGAGATGCCGAAACTGGACACTACACCACTAAAAAATATGCTGAAGAAAATCCTAAGACTACAGTAAGGGAGACTGATCGGGTTAGACCCAGAACTAAGAAAAAATAATAGTTAATTTTGCCTTTATCTTTTTTGACATCTTATTAATAAACTATGCAAATGCTGCATTTATTAAACGAAAGTTTATTCATTTTTCCTTACTAACGTGGAAAAATCAAACCTTTGTACATTGAAAGTTATCTGATTATTATAAAATTTAATTAACAGTTAGTTTGCATAATTAGTAATGGCAAAAGTAATAGATAAAATAAAAATTAGTAGTATTCCAATACTATAATCTTAAAATCTTCGAATCTAGTTATAGTACAGTTTAAAGCTCACATTTCCTAATGTGAGCTATTTTATTTCTATTATCAACATTCTAAAAATAAGGATTTCTTATTTTAAATTTACTATGTATGTAGCTATTTTTTTACATACTTTATTTGCTAATATATAGTTTGGAACTAATTATAATTTAATCAATTAAAATATATAGAATAATGCTTGACTTAAATATGAGCCCTTTAAAAATAAATTTTACTCAATTTAACTATATATTGAATTCATATATATATTTACTTAAAATTCGTATATATTATAATAAATCAAATCAAAAGATTTAAAGATTAAACCGTCATAGAAAATAATTTGGTTTGAGGTGCATTTTTCATCATTCTCAGATCAAAAGCCATACAAATATTACGAATAAACGAACGCCCATTTTCTTTTATAACTAAAGAATTTTCCGATAATTCTATAAGACCGTCTGCTTCAAACTCTCGTAATCTTTCGATGATTTCAGGATAATTTTTTTGAATAATACCATCTTCCCAACGGGTTTCCAACAAACACATTAAATTAAGAATGTGTCTTCTAATAAACAAATCTTCCTCGCTTAAGATATGCCCTCTAAAAACAGGAAGCTCTTTATTATTAACTTTTTGGTAGTATTCTTCTATAGTTTTTACATTTTGAGCAAATGCATACCAATTATCTGAAATCGAAGAAACTCCTAATCCGATCATTACTTGAGTGGAAGAGGAGGTATATCCCATAAAATTTCTATGTATTTTTCTATTTAGCATGGATTGGTACAAAGAATCTGATTTTAAGGAAAAATGATCCATTCCGATTTCAAAATATCCCATATTTTCCAATAACTCTTTACCTTTTTCATACAATTCTCTTTTTTCCTCACCGCTTGGCAAATCTCCATCTTTGAAACCCCTTTGTCCTACACCTTTAATCCACGGAACATGAGCATATGAATAAAATGCAATTCTATCGGGTTGCATTACTTCGGTCATCTTTATGGTATGCTTCACTTTATTTAAATCTTGAAAAGGCAAACCAAAGACTAAATCATGACTTATACTTTCATATCCTATTTCACGAGCAATATCGGTTACTTTTTTAACGTTTTCAAGGGGTTGAATACGGTGTATCGCTTGTTGTACTTTAGGATCGTAATCTTGAACTCCAAAACTTACTCTTCTAAATCCTAGATTGTATAAGGATTGAAGATGTTCACGGGTGGTATTATTCGGATGCCCTTCAAAACTAAATTCTTTTTCCGAATGAATTTCTGCTTTTGAGAAAATATTTTCTAATAAATACGTTAGATTTTCAGGAGAAAAAAACGAGGGAGTTCCACCTCCTAAATGTAATTCTTTTATAATGGGTTTTTCAGGCAGTAAAGCTAGATACAACTGCCATTCTTTTAAAAGAGTTTCTATATATACTAATTCAACATTATGCTGTTTAGTAATACGCTTATTGCACGCACAAAAAGTACATAAACTTTCACAAAAAGGAAGGTGAATATACAAACTAATGCCTTCTCTTTTATTACTTTCTTTAAAAGATTTTTGTAGCGTTTGAATCCATTTTTCAGAAGAAAAATTTTTTTCATCCCAATAGGGTACCGTAGGATAACTGGTATATCTGGGACCGGGTACATTATATTTTTGTATAAGAGTATTATTTTGCATATTTCGTTTCGTTACTGCAAATTTATTGATAACAAAATATATGACTTACATAATTCAATTACTTTGAATTATGTATTTATAGATCAAACCAATAAAGTTATTTTAAATTTAATTAAGATGGTAAACCCAGGATAAAAAATTAATTAAAAAACAAAGTCAAATTCAATAACTATCAATAAAGGAATATGAAATGATTGATTTATATTGAATTAAATTAAAACATTTTCTACAAAATACTAACTGATGGCTTTTCTTATTTTTACCAATTTTTCCAACAAGTTTTCCAGTAAATCCAGTTTTAACATATTTGCACCATCGGAAAGGGCAATTTCTGGATTCGGATGAGTTTCAATGAAAATTCCATCAGCACCAACGGCAATACCTGCTTTAGCAATAGTTTCAATCATATCGGGTCTTCCTCCCGTTACACCGGTTGTTTGATTCGGCTGTTGTAACGAATGCGTAACATCTAATATTACAGGAGCATAGTTCCTCATAGTAGGTATTCCTCTATAATCTACAATTAAATCATGATATCCAAAAGAAGTTCCTCTATCAATAATTGCATAGTTGGAATTTCCTGAATCTTTTATTTTTTGAGCGGCAAATTGCATGGCTTCTGGAGACAAAAATTGACCTTTTTTTAAGGTAATATACTTTCCGGTTTTTGCAGCCGCAACTAACAAATCGGTTTGTCTTACCAAAAAAGCAGGAATTTGTAATACATCCACATATTTTGCAGCCCATTGAGCGTGTTCGTTTTCGTGAATATCGGTAGTGGTGGGTATTGAAAACGTATCACCAACTTTTTTTAATATTTCTAACGATTTTTGTTCTCCAATCGTTGTAAAGCTGTCGACTCTTGATCGATTTGCCTTTTTGAAAGAGCCTTTAAAGATATAAGGAATACCTAATTTATCTGTTATTTCAACAATTTTTCCGGCAATATCCATAGCCATTTGCTCACCTTCAATAATACAAGGTCCTGCAATTAAAGTGAAATTGTTAGTAATTGTATTTTTTATTTTTGGAATTGAATATAAGCTGTTTTTCATGAAGAATCTTTTTTACAAATTTACTATATATTTATGATCCATAGAAATTACCGATAGATCTCTTTTATAAAAGTTTGAAATTAAATTGTTTACCAATAAAAAATGATTATTTATAAAAAATATATACTAATTAAAAGACGTAAAATTGTATAAAAACATTTATAATTTTTATGAAAGTGAGTTAAAAGTACCAATTTAACAATTTACCTAAAATTTATTGCGGTGTGTTGAAATGAATATATGATCTCCATTTTTCAATCACCTGTTTCATATCCTCAGGTAAATCAGTTTCAAAAAACATTTCTTTTTTTGTTCTTGGATGAACGAAACCTAAGGTACGAGCATGCAAAGCTTGTCGCGGAAGAACTTGAAAGCAATTTTCAACAAATTGTTTATATTTTGTGAAAGTAGTTCCTTTTAGAACAATGTTTCCTCCGTATCTTTCATCATTAAAAAGAATATGCCCTAAGTATTTCATATGGGCCCTAATTTGGTGAGTTCTTCCGGTCTCAAGTTGACATTCAACCAATGTAACATAACGGAATCTTTCTAAAACTTTGTAATGGGTTACCGCATGTTTACCATGAGAACCATCAGGAAAAACAGCCATTTGCATACGGTCCCTCAAATCGCGTCCTATATGACCGTTTATAGTTCCTTCATCTTCCTCAAAATTACCCCAAACTAATGCATTATACACCCTTTTAGTAGTCTTATTAAAAAATTGCTTAGCTAAATGATTCATCGCAAATTCATTTTTTGCAATTACCAATAATCCCGAAGTATCTTTATCAATCCTGTGAACTAGTCCGGGACGCTTGTCTAAGTCTGTTTGAAAATAGGGGAGAGTACTAAAATGGTAAGCCAAAGCATTAACTAGGGTGCCTTCAAAATTTCCAAATCCGGGATGAACCACCATTCCGGCTTTCTTATTAACCACCAACAAATCTTCATCTTCATAGATAATATCAATAGGAATATTTTGTGGAACAATACTCGTATCACGAGGAGGATGTGCTAAGACAATGGAAACGATATCATTAGGCTTAACCTTATAGTTAGATTTTACAGGTATATTATTAACTAAAACATTACCGGCAAGAGCAGCCTTTTGAATTTTATTTCTTGTTGAATTTTCTATTAAATTTACAAGATATTTATCAATACGTACGGAACCTTGACCTTTGTCTACAGTGATTTTAAAATGTTCATATAATTCATCCGCATCATTATTCTGATCAGTATCTAATATATCTTGCTTTTCCATAATATTTATACATCTATCCTAACTATTCCAATATTACTCTTTTAGGTTTTTTCGGAGCATCATCTTTTGGAAGATGAACAGGTTGAGCCGAATTTTCTTGAATGTTAGAATTATTATTAATAGTGTTAGTAGTTTCGTTAGAAGAAGGAATATTTTGATGATGGTTAGAAGAATTACTAATATCATGAGAATAATTAACAGAGTTCAAAGAATCGGAATATTTATGAATGTTAAATGTTTGATCCAATTCTTTAATTTTTTCTCGTAAACTACTCAAAGGTTTATCACTAAGATATAAATCTATGGGTTGGCCTTGATCATAAATAAATGAAGGAGCAGGAACTTGATAATAAACACGATTGTTTTCTGTTTTAGCAGGATCATCATAGGTTATATTACCAATTGAAAACAGGTTTTCTGTAATCAGTTTCTTAGCTGTTTCTTCATTTAAACCAATAAAATTAGGTACGGAAACATTTTTAGCAAGACTTTTTGCCAATACAATAGTTAAAGGAGAAAAACGGGGTAAAGTTAGACCCGGTTGTACTTCTTTACCTTTATATAATAATTTTAGAACCGTATTAGTTGCCAAACTTGGTTCATAAATCGTATCGGTAACTTTTAATCCGACTAAGTCTAATTGGCTGAAAGCTAAGTATTTATATTTTCCGATAACATTGGGTACCGTTACAGGTTTCCATGTTTTGGCATTGGCTCGAATAAATATTCTTCTACCTTTTTTAACATGCGAACCTATTAGTGGATATATATCTAAAATTTGATATGATTTATATTTAGGATCATACTTAGAAGTATCAATTTCATATTCCAAGTCATTATCTTCAAGCTTAACCACCGCTTGATCCAGAGTTAAATTATTTAAATTAGGAACTTCCACTTGAACACCGTGATTTGTGTAAGCATTCAACCATAGAAAGGTTCCTTGTAAAAGTCCAAAAAATATTACTATAGCTAGAATTATGCTGACCCAAAATTGCCAAGATCCTAACAGTTTTAAGAATTTCATACTTACATTTTACAAAGCAAATATATAAATAATAAAAATATTATGGTTTATTAGTTAAAAATATGTTTAATTTTGTACGTTCTAACTCTAAATAACAATAAATAATTAATTACTATTATAATAATTGAAATTTTATGATGACAGTCGGAATTGTAATGGGAGGCTATTCTGAAGAAAGTAACGTTTCTTTAAAAAGCGGTGATTATTTTTATTCTCAAATAAATAAATCAAAATATACTGTCTTTAAAATAACCATTTTAAAAGACGGATGGAATGTCATTATAAATGATCAATCATATCCTATAAATAAAGGAGATTTTAGTTTTCAGTTAAATGAAAAAAAAATCCATTTTGATGTGTTGTTAAATACAATACATGGAAATCCGGGTGAAAATGGATTGATGCAAGCTTATTGGGAATTGCTGAATATTCCCTATTCAGGATGCTCTTTTTATAATTCTGCATTAACATTTAACAAAAGAGATACTTTATCCGTGCTTAAGAAATTTAATGTATCGGTAGCCAACTCAGTTTATTTAAATCAAGGAGATCATATTGATGTTGATTCGATTATTAAAGAAGTAGGTTTACCTTGTTTTGTTAAACCCAATCAGTCGGGATCAAGTTTAGGAGTTTCAAAAGTGAAAAAAAAGGAAGATTTCTTAACAGCCTTAGATTTTGCATTTAAAGAAGATAAAGCCGTATTAGTAGAAAGTTATTTAGAAGGAAGAGAAGTTCAAGTAGGAGTATTTAAAAATCAAGGGGAAGTGGTTGTAGTAAATACAACCGAAATAATTTCCAAAAATGAATTTTTTGATTACGAAGCCAAATATTTGGGAGCATCAGAAGAAATAACTCCCGCTCCTATTTCTGAAGAAGAAGATAAACGAATAAGAGAGGCTGCTGCCCACATATACAGATCTTTAGATATGACCGGGTTTTCAAGATTAGATTTCATAATAGTTAATGGAACACCCTATTTCTTAGAAATTAATACAACTCCCGGATGCTCACCGGCAAGTATATTTCCACAACAAGTTAAACAAGCAGGGTTGGATTTTTCGAAATTATTAGACAACGAAATTTCAATTGCATTACAAAGATTTGAAAATAAATAAACATGGAAAGAGTAGCAGTATTTCCTGGTTCTTTTGATCCAATTACCTTAGGACATTCAAATATTATTGAAAGAGCTGTCCCATTATTTGATAAAATTATTGTTGCCATAGGAAATAATTCCAATAAACAATATATGTTTCCCTTAGAAAAAAGAATGGAATGGATCCGTGAGACAGTTAAAATATTTCCTAATGTAGAAGTTGACTCTTTTGATGGACTTACGATTGATTATTGTGCAAAAAGAAAAGCTCCTTATATTATTAGAGGACTTAGAAATCCTGCAGATTTTGAATTTGAAAAAGCAATAGCACATACCAATCGTACATTGGCAAAAAAATCTGTAGAAACCGTATTCTTTTTAACATCATCCGGAAAATCTTTCATAAGTTCAAGCATTGTAAGAGAAATAATGAGATATAACGGAGATTATGAAATATTAGTGCCAAAAGCAGTTAGAATATGAATTTATTATTAAAATAATATATAACTAAGAACGGTTGCTAAGATTTTTTGTGAAATCAATATTCTTAAAATAAATATAGTTCGATTAATGAAGGAAGAATGTTAATAATATCTAGTAAAACTTAGATAAAAATTATTGCTTAGTTAATTTTTTTGTATTTATTTTACGTGATATTTTTACGAATAGTTAAAAAATTAATTTATATATCAGATGGAAAAACAACAATTACCCCAAACAAATTCAACGACTAGAATAGGAGGATTAAATCCTTTTATTACGATCATTATTTTAATAGCTATAGGAGAATGCATTTATCACTTTGTACTAGGTGCACCTTCAAATTTTAAAGGTGATACCACAGATAGCGACCCTAAAACATTTATGGGTATTATCCATAAAGGGGGTGTGATTGTTCCTTTTTTGATTTCCTTTTTACTTATGGTTATCGTATTTTCAATTGAAAGATTTTTTATCATTGGAAAAGCGGAAGGAACAGACAGCTTAACCAAATTTGTAAATGATATCCGTGTATTATTAGATAAAAACGATATCAATAATGCCATTTCATTATGTGATAAACAAAAAGGTTCTATAGGAAATGTAGTAAAAGAAGGGTTAATTTCATATAGAGCATTAGCTAATGATACAACTTTAGATAAAGAACAAAAATTAGTTTCATTAAACAAAACTTTAGAAGAAGCTACCTCATTGGAAATGCCAATGCTTGAGAAAAATATGACTATTTTAGCAACGATAGCATCAATCGGTACGTTAGTTGCCCTAATGGGGACCGTAATCGGTATGATCAAAGCATTCTTTGCTTTAGGTGAAGGAGGTGGGTCTCCGGATGCAGCTGCTTTATCAGTAGGTATATCTGAAGCGTTAGTAAATACTGCATTAGGTATTGGTACTTCAGCACTTGCTATAGTTGCTTATAACTATTTTACATCAAGAATAGATACTTTAACTTTCAAAATTGATGAAATAGGTTTAAGTATTCAACAGTCTTTTTCTGCTCACCATTAATTAAGTTTCTAATTTTCTTTAAAGAGTAAAGAAAATTAAAAAGATAAGATTAAAAATTATTTTAAAAACTTAAAAAATAATATGGCAAGAGTTAAACCAAAAAGACACGGGATACACATAGATATGACGCCAATGAGTGATTTGGCGTGGTTGCTGTTAACGTTCTTTATCTTGACAACACAATTTAAGCCTAAAGAAACGGTAACCATTGATCCGCCTTCATCTATATCTCAAATTAAAGTCAGAGATCATGGAATGATGAAGATATCTATAACTTCAGATGGAAAATACTATTTCTCAATGGATGAGGAAAAATACAAAGTTCAATTGCTCGATGCAATGGGAAAGAAGTATGGCATCAATTTTACGGATAGAGAAAAAAGCGAATTTAAAAAATTAACGGATTTCGGGGTATCAATAACCGGTCTTAAGCAATATTTAAATATTCCGGAAGGACAAAGAGAATCTGTAAAAGTTCAGGGAATACCGGCAGACAGTGCAAAACCTGAAATTACCGATTGGGTTTTTGAAGCTAGAGAAATAGCTAAGAAAAATGGCGATTCATTAGACTTAGGGATCAAAGGTGATGTTAATACGCAATATCCTGTATTTAAAAATCTTTTATCAAGATTACAGGAGAAGAATATGAATAAATTTCAATTAATTACGTCAGCCGAAAGTAAACCGGAATAATGTAATTAAATTAACCCATTAACGAAAAAGAAAAATATGTCAGCAGGCGTAGATACAAGTAATAGTGGAAAAGGGGATGGAAAGGTAAGGGCTAAAAAAATGAACCTTAATGTGGATATGGCACCGATGTGTGATTTAGGTTTCCTTTTAATTACATTTTTCATGTTTACAACCACATTCAGTAAACCCAATATCATGCATTTAAACATGCCACCCAAGGTTGAAATTCCCCCTTCTAATATTCCTGAAATTAAAACAAAGAATTCGTTAACTATAATTTTAGGAAAAGACGATAAAATATATTGGCATCAACAGGAACAACAGGATTTAAATGCTTCCACTCTGATAGAATCCGATTATTCAAAAGAAGGAATACGTAAAGAAATATTACGAGCTCAGAAACAAGCAGATCAAAATAAATTCACTGTGATTATAAAACCTACCGATGATTCAAGTTATAAGAACTTGGTGGATATATTAGATGAAATGGAAATTACTAATTCTGATCGATACGGAATTAAAGAGCTTTCTTCAAAAGAAAAAGCAGTATATAAAGAAAAAGTTAATAACTAACGAAAAATTAAAAGAATGGCAGAAAATAATATGAAGTCCTTAGACGACATAGTTTTTGAACATAAAAATAAAGACTATGGAGCCTATTGGATAAGAAATACAGAGAGAAAATATCTGACAAGAGCATTTATTATAGGAACGGCTATCTTTATTGCATTCGTTTTGTTATTATATTTTTATAACAGATGGCAAGCTAACAGCGGAGAAGTACAAAAGGCGGTGAATATTGAATTAACGGATATACAAACTCCTGAAGAGGAAAAAGAAGAAATCTTTGAACCCAAAGATGAACCGCCACCGCCACCACCGGTACAGCAAGATGAAGTAGCTCAAGTAAAAATGGTTATCCCTGAACCTAAAAAGGTTGTGGTTAAAGAAGAAACCGTTCCTAAAGTTCAAGATACCAAAGACAAGGCAATTGGATTGGAAGATAAAGAGGGAAAAAATACAACAGATGCAGCCATATCTCATGGACCTAAAAATGATGTACCTCCGGCACCACCACCGCCAATCCCTGCAGCAGATCCTAACAAAGTATTTACTCAAGTAGATCAAGAAGCCGAATTTAAAGGAGGAGGATTGAAAGAAGTAAGTAAATTTATTGCCCGTTATATGGAATATACAGATCGAGCAATTGATAATGGAACTGAAGGGAAAATAACCGTACGTTTCGTGGTAGAAAAAGACGGTAGCGTAACCGATGTTCAGGTTGCCGGTAAAAAATTGGGTGACGGATTAGATGAAGTAGCTATTGCAGCTATTAAGAAAACCAGTAAAATGTGGACTCCGGCCAAAGTAAACAATCAACCGGTAAGATCTTATTTTAGAGTACCCGTAGCATTCAGATTACCACAATAATTTTATAATTATTTACAATAATAGTAAAACTATCTCTTTCTAAAAGAGATAGTTTTTTTGTTTTTATATACAATTATATACGGATGAAATAAATTATTTAGATGCATTCTAAAAGAACGAAAGGTGATATAAGTCATAACACACAGGGTTAGACGTTTTTTAAATTTGTATTCCAAAATTAAACATTAAAGTATTATGACAAGATTTTACTCTTCCTCCATAGGAAGAAAGTTTATGATGGCTTTAACAGGCTTTTTTCTCATGATTTTTTTACTGGTGCATTTAGGAATAAATTTAACTCTATTTGCAGGTAATACAGATAATCAAGGAAAATTATTGCCTAAAGAAGAAGTGATTTTTAATCAGGCGTCACATTTTATGGCAACTAATCCCTTAATTCAGGTCATGCAATATGTACTGGCTTTTGGCTTTATCTATCACATCTTCTTAGGTATTATATTAACTTCCAGAAATCAAAAAGCAAGAGGAAAAGAACGTTATGCCGTAAATCAGTTTTCAGCAAACACTCCTTTTAATTCAAGAACTATGATTTATACAGGGTTGTTAATTTTAATATTTTTATTATTACACCTTTATAATTATTTTGTTCCCATTAAATTCGGTACGGTAGGAGATGATTATTTATTAGTGACAGAATTATTTAAAAGTCCAGTATATACCTTAATATACGTCATGGCTTTTATCTTTTTAGGTTTGCATTTAAGTCACGGATTTGCATCTTCTTTCCAGTCAGTAGGATTTAATCATAAAATTTATACTCCTGTTATTAAAATACTGGGAAAAGCATATTTTATATTTATCGCAGTTGGATTTGCCGCAATTGCAATTTATTTTTACTTCAAAGGCAATGGTTTAATTTAAATTATTTTAAGAAAATACTATTATGGGTATAAAATTAGAATCAAAAATACCGGAAGGAGATATCCATGAAAAATGGAAAAATCATAAAGATCATATGCGTTTGGTTGCGCCCAATAACCGAGGAAAAATAGATGTAATTGTAATAGGTACAGGATTAGCGGGAGGTGCAGCAGCAGCATCATTAGCAGAGATGGGGTATAATGTAAAAGCTTTCTGTTATCAAGATTCTCCGCGACGTGCGCACTCCATTGCAGCTCAAGGAGGGATCAATGCAGCTAAAAATTATCAAAATGATGGCGACAGCGTTTACAGATTATTTTATGATACAATTAAAGGAGGAGATTACAGAGCGAGAGAAGCAAACGTATACAGACTAGCTGAAGTTTCCAATTCAATCATAGACCAATGTGTGGCACAAGGAGTACCTTTTGCAAGAGAATACGGAGGATTATTAGATAACCGATCATTCGGGGGTACACAGGTACAAAGAACCTTTTATGCAGCAGGACAAACCGGACAGCAACTATTATTAGGCGCTTATTCCGCAATGAACAGACAAATAGGTAAAGGGCGTTTACAAATGTTTAATAGACATGAAATGCTTGATCTGGTAGTGGTTGATGGAAAAGCTCGTGGAATTATAGCCAGAGATCTGGTAACCGGAGAAATTCAAAGACACTCTGCTCACGCAGTTGTTATTGGTTCAGGAGGATACGGAAATGTATTTTTCTTATCAACCAACGCCATGGGATCGAATGGAACAGCAGTTTGGAAAATACATAAAAAAGGAGCTGCCTTTGGTAATCCTTGTTTTACACAAATTCACCCAACTTGTATTCCGGTTCATGGTGATCAACAATCCAAATTAACCCTAATGTCAGAATCTTTAAGAAATGACGGGCGAATTTGGGTACCTAAAAAAATTGAAGATTCACAAGCTATACGTGCAGGAAAATTGAAACCTACTGAAATAGCTGAAGAAGACAGGGATTACTATTTGGAAAGAAGATATCCGGCATTTGGAAATTTAGTACCGAGAGATGTGGCTTCACGTGCAGCCAAAGAACGATGTGATGCAGGATACGGAATCGAAAATAATGCTACAGGAGAAGGAGTTTATTTGGATTTTTCATCATCTTTTGTAAAATACGGTAAAGAAAAAGCAAATGAGTTGGATATTCACAATCCATCACAAGAAGAAATTATTAAATTAGGAAAAAAAGTAGTTGAAGAAAAATATGGAAACTTATTTACCATGTATGAAAAAATTACGGGTGATAATCCATACGAAACTCCAATGAAAATATATCCTGCAGTGCACTATACTATGGGAGGAATTTGGGTTGATTATAACCTAATGAGTACCATTCCGGGATGTTTTGTAACCGGTGAAGCTAATTTCTCTGATCATGGAGCTAACCGCTTAGGAGCGTCTGCCTTAATGCAAGGGTTAGCCGATGGGTATTTTGTTTTGCCGTATACTATTGCTGACTATTTAGCCGATGATATACGTACCGGACCGATATCAACAGACTTACCGGAATTCGTAGAAGCTGAAAAACAAGTCAAAGATCGAATTCAACATTTCCTTACCAATAAAGGAACTAAAACCGTTGATTATTTCCATAAAAAATTAGGTCGTGTCATGTGGAACAAAGTAGGTATGGCTCGGGATGAAAAAGGATTGAAAGAAGCAATCTCTGAAATAGAAGAAATCAGAAAAGAATTTTGGAGAGATGTTAAAGTACCGGGTTCCGATAATACGATTAATATGGAGCTTGAAAAAGCAGGTAGAGTGGCAGATTTCCTAGAATTAGGTCAATTAATGGCCATGGATGCATTGAATAGAAATGAATCATGCGGAGGACATTTCCGAATTGAATACCAAACAGAAGACGGTGAAACGCTGCGTAATGATGAAGAATATTCTTATGTAGCCGTTTGGGAGTATAATGGTGAAGATTTAAATAAAGAAATTCTGCATAAAGAAGATCTAAATTACAAATACATTAAAATAGCAGCAAGAAATTATAAATAACCTGTAAATAAAAATAAAAAAATGGCAGGAAAATTATTAAACCTAACACTAAAAGTTTGGAAACAAGCAGGTAGGGGACAAAAAGGAAAATTTGAAGAATATAAATTAGAAGGAGTATCTACTGAAAGTTCATTTTTAGAAATGTTAGATATGCTAAATGAGCAATTAGTAGAACAAGATAAAGAACCCGTTGCATTCGATCATGATTGTCGTGAAGGAATATGCGGAATGTGTTCGCTATATATAAATGGAAGGGCTCATGGTCCGGATCGAGGAATAACCACTTGTCAATTACACATGAGAATGTTTAATGATGGTGACACTATTGTCATTGAACCTTGGAGATCAGCAGCATTTCCTGTAATTAAGGATTTAATTGTTGATAGAACTGCATTTGACAGAATTCAACATGCCGGAGGATTTGTTTCTGTGAATACTTCTGGAAATACAATTGATGCTAACGCGATACCAATTGAAAAGGAAAAAGCAGATAAAGCATTTGCTGCAGCCGCTTGCATTGGTTGTGGAGCTTGTGTGGCTACTTGTAAAAATGGATCAGCCATGTTGTTTGTTTCTGCTAAAGTTTCTCAATATGCATTACTACCTCAAGGTAAAATAGAAGCTACCCGCAGGGTATTAAATATGGTTAGAAAAATGGATGAAGAAGGATTTGGAAACTGTACCAATACAGGTGCTTGTGAAGTTGAGTGTCCTAAAGGAATTTCTCTTGAAAATATAGCCAGAATGAACAGAGAATTTCTACATGCCAGTATTGTAAATGATATTAAGGCAGAGTAATTGTCAAATATTTTTAAGTATAATTTACAGTTCGAAGCGTACGTTTCGAACTGTTTTTTTATTTTAAAATCACATTTATTATACTAGTATTGTTTATAATTTCTAATTCGAAAACTATTTATCCCAAAAAATTTTAAAGATATATTACAAGCTTAATTGTTACGTAAACTTTAATAATCTTTCATAATTACTTTTGGTAAAATTTCAAATGAATTCAAAATATTATATTTCCTTATAATAAGTTTTCCTTCTTTTATGATTAATAGGATTATAATCCTTCCATAACAATTGAATACTTTTATTATCTGCTAATTCAGGATTAGTTTCCAAATATTTAACTCCTTTATTGTTAAACAAATCAAAGAATTCTTTCAATACAATGGCAGTAATTCCTTTCTTTTGATAATCGGGATGTATTCCTATCAAATAAAAATTAGCCCATTCATTATTTTTAGAAGCTCTAAGTAAATGATACCATCCGAATGGAAATAATTTCCCTTTCGCTTTTTGTAAGGCTACTGAATAGGAAGGCATGGTTATGGCAAAACCCACTAAATTATTACTTTCATCTGCAATACAGATGACATAATCTTTATTTATAAATGGAATGTATTTTTCCTTATAATATTGTATTTGCTTATCTGAAAAAGGAACATAAGTAGGTAAAACTTTGTAGGTATCTTCTAACAATTTAAAAATTTCATCCGCTCGCTCAATTAATTCATCTTTCGTTTTAAACTGTAAAGATTTTAGTTTATATTTTTGCTTTAATAAGTCGGAGAACCGAATAACTTTATCCGGTAATTCTTTAACTACTTCAATGTAAAATTCAACCCATTCATTAGCTTCAGTAAATCCTAATTTTTTAAAATGATCATGATAATAAGGAAAATTATAAATACCAATCATTGTAGCTAATTTATCATATCCTTTACTTAAAAATCCTGCCTTATCAAGATTAGTAAAACCAACCGGTCCTTCAACTCGTTGAATACCCTTTTCCTCAGCCATTTCATAAGCTTTATCTAAAAGTCTTTTGGTAACTTCAAGATCATCTATAACATCAAACCAACCGAATCGTAGTTTCTTTATACCGGAAAATTTTTCCTCATTTTTATTGATAATCAAAGCAATTCTTCCAACGATTTCATTATTCCTGTAGGCAAGAAATTTTTTACATGTTGAAAATTCAAAAACAGGATTTTTAGTTTCGTCGAAAATTGCCATTTCTTCAGAAATTAGCGCCGGTACATAATAAGGATTATTCTTATAGAGTTTAGTTGGAAATGTTACAAAATTTTTTAAATCTGATTTCGTAATAACCTCGTTAATACTAATTTTGTTCATGTACTGTTAGATTTACAAGTCTTTTTGGTTTTACAACTAAAAAGTTATAATTTTAGCAAATATACTTAGTATAAATTAATTTTAAAATTTACAATATTAATAAGTCTATAAAGAATTTAAACAATTATGGTAAACGATCCCATTTATTTATTAATAACAGCAATTATTTTCATAGTAAGTACGATTGTTCAGGGACAATTAAAATCAAAATTTGAAAAATATTCCAAAACAAGGTTGTCCAATGGGTTGAGCGGAAAAGAAATTGCAGAAAAGATGTTACGAGATAATGGAATAACCGATGTTAAAGTTACATCAACTCCCGGAATGTTAACAGATCATTACAACCCGGTAAATAAAACCGTTAATTTATCTGAAGGTGTATATAACCAGCGGTCTACAGCCGCAGCAGCGGTTGCAGCTCATGAATGCGGACATGCCGTACAGCATGCCGTTGGATATTCCATGTTACAATTACGTTCCCAACTAGTTCCCATAGTTAGTATTAGTTCTAAATTTCTACAATGGGTATTATTAGCAGGGTTAGCTATTATGGTATTTTCCGGAAATACAATTGTATTAGGAGTTGGGATAGGATTATTTGCCATAACTACCCTTTTTGCATTTATCACCTTACCGGTAGAATATGATGCCAGTAACAGAGCATTAAAGTGGTTAGAAAATAATCATGTCGTTCAACCCGGTGAATATGATGAATGTAAAGATGCTTTGAAATGGGCAGCAAGAACTTATTTAGTATCTGCTGCCGGGTCTTTAGCTCAATTAATTTATTTTGTCATGATATTTTTAGGAAATAATCGAAGAAATGACTAACTAATAAGCCAATCATAACGAGTTATGAATTTTATAAATCCTATATATTACGGAGTTGAAGGAATCAAAGAAATCAATAAGTATATCCAAAGTTATCATCCTTCCAAAATAGTTTTTTTGGTGGATGAAAATACGCATGAGCTATGCTACCCGAAAATTATTACTGAAATTGAAAGTTCTGCTGAAATTGAAATTTTGGAAATTGATTCAGGAGAACATAATAAAAATTTATATATATGTATAAATTTATGGGAGGCTTTAACAGAACTCAAAATAGATAGAAAAGCCTTACTGATAAATGTTGGAGGGGGAGTACTTACGGATATGGGAGGATTTGTAGCAAACTGTTACAAGAGAGGAATTCCTTTCATAAATATTCCAACCACACTTTTAGCAATGGTGGATGCTTCCATTGGAGGAAAAACGGGCGTAGATTTAGGCAGTCATAAAAATCAAATAGGTAACTTTGTTTTACCTCAATTAGTCCACGTAGATGTTGGTTTCCTTACTACGCTTCCTACCGAGCAAATTTTAAGCGGTTTTGCAGAAATTATTAAGCACGGACTAATTGCAGATAAAAAATATTGGGAAGAAATAATTCGTTTAGATGATCGTAATCCCGATTATTTAGAACCATTGATAAAAACCAGTATTGAAATTAAAAAGAAAGTAGTTTCAAATGATTTTACCGAATCAGGATTAAGGAAAATATTAAATTTTGGTCACACCGTAGGTCATGCAGTAGAAAGTTTCTTTTTAGAAAATAATACTCCTATTTTGCATGGAGAAGGAGTAGCCATGGGAATGATTGTAGAAAGTTATATTTCCATGAAAAAAGGCTTTCTTTCTTACCCCGAATACGAAGAGATTAAGCTATATATTTCCTCCTTGTATCCTAAATTAAATTTGAAGAAAGACTATTTTGATGATATTTTTTCATTCATGCAAAACGATAAAAAAAATGTGAACCGGGAAATTAAATTTGTTTTGTTGGAAAAAATAGGACAAGCAGTTTATGATATTTCTGTGGAAAAAGAACTTATTAAAGAGGCAATTTATTTATACATAGAGTAAGAAGGTTGAATATGGTTTAATTAACCAATTGAGAAAATATTATGAAATTAGCTAACTCTAATCTAATAGGTATCACTTTTTTCAATTCATATATGTAGATTTCATTTTGCAAAACCAATAAAAATCTATATATTTGCACTTCGAAAAAAATAATTAAAAAATTTTGATCTATGAATCATTACGAAACTGTTTTCATTTTAACTCCCGTTCTGTCTGATTCTCAGGTAGAGGAAGCAGTTAAATCATTTGAGGCTTTACTCAAAGAAAACAATGCAACTATTGTAAACCAGGAAAACTGGGGATTAAAAAAATTAGCATATCCAATTCAACTTAAAAGAAATGGATTTTACAATCTGATTGAGTTTCAAGCTCCCGGAGAAATTGTTAATACATTAGAATTAGCATTCAAGAGAGATGAAAGAGTATTAAGATTCTTAACTGTGAAATTAGACAAGCACGGGGTAGAATGGGCTAGAAAAAGAGAAGAAAAAGTTAAATCATTAAAAAAATAAGACATGGCAATTGATGAATTAGCAAAACAGGCAGCAGGAGGAAATGTCAGTGAAGTAAAATTCTTAAGTCAATTAGATATTGAGACAAAGACAGAAAAAAAATATTGCCGTTTTAAAAAATACGGTATAAAATACGTTGATTATAAAGATCCTGATTTCTTATTGAAATTTGTGAATGAGCAAGGTAAAATCCTTCCAAGAAGACTTACCGGAACATCTTTAAAATTTCAAAGAAAAGTATCTCAAGCAATTAAAAGAGCAAGACATTTAGCATTATTGCCATATGTTGGAGATCAATTAAAACCTTAATTTAAAGAAAAAAAGAGATCATGGAAGTAATTCTTAAACAAGACGTTGAAAATTTAGGACTAGAGTTTGACGTGGTTAGCGTAAAACCGGGTTATGCTCGTAACTTTTTAATACCAAAAGGATTTGCTTTATTAGCAACTCCAAAAAATAAAGCAGCATTAGAAGCTACTTTAAAAGAAAGAGAAGCAGAAGAAGCAGCTCAAGTTAAAGCAGCTAACGATATCGTTGCAAAATTAAAAGAAGTAGTAGTTTCTATTCCTGCAAAAGTAGGTGCCGGCGATAAATTGTTCGGTTCTATTAACAATTCAGACCTAGCAGAAGCATTAGCAAAAGCCGGAGTTAATGTAGATAAAAAATACATCAAAATTCCCGGAAATACTATTAAAAGATTAGGAAAATATACAGCAAAAATTCGTTTACACAGAACCGTTGAATATGACTATTCCTTTGATGTAGTTTCCGATGGAGTTGCTGCAGAAGAATAATATACTTGTAAAAAGTAAATACAATAAAAAAACTGTCAGTTTAACTGACAGTTTTTTTATTGCTTAAATTCTTGGCTTATTTTATTTCTTATCTTATCTTTGATAAGAAAAATTATTTAAAATATGAAAGTAACAGATGTTGCAGAACTTTTAAAACAACTAGCTCCTGAGTCCAATGCAGAAAACTTTGATAATGTTGGTTTATTAGTTGGAGACCTTCAAGCTGAAATATCAAGCATTTTAATAACTCTGGATTGTTTAGATGAAGTAGTAGACGAAGCAATTCAAAAAAATTGCAATATGATTGTTACCTTTCATCCCATAATTTTTTCGGGTATGAAATCAATTACCGGTAAAAATTACGTGGAAAAAGCAATTATTAAAGCCATCAAAAATGATATAGCAATCTATGCCATTCATACGAATTTAGATATAGCTAAAGAAGGAGTTAATTATGAAATATGTAAGCGTTTACATATTAAAAACAGTAAACCGTTAATTCCTAAAATTAAAAGCATTAAAAAGCTGCAAACATTTGTTCCTTTGACGCATTTTACCCAAGTGCAACAAGCATTATTTAAAGCCGGAGCAGGAGAAGTAGGGAATTATAAAAATTGCAGTTTTAGAGTTGAAGGAACCGGAACATTTTTACCAACAGATAATTCAAATCCTTTTATTGGCAAAAAAAATGTTATTGAAGAAGTACAAGAGGTACTGATTAGTGTAATATTTGAGGATTTTAAACAAGCAACCGTTTTGGAAGCATTACGAAGATCTCATCCTTACGAAGAAATTGCTTATGAAATTTTCACTTTAGATAATGTAAATCAAGAATTAGGAATGGGTAGAATAGGAGAATTGGAAACCTCATTATCTCAAGAACAATTCTTATCATATCTTAAAGAAAATTTGCCTACCTCATGTATTCGCCATACCAATTTAAAAAATAAACAAGTCAAAAAGGTAGCAGTTCTAGGGGGAGCAGGTAGCTTTGCAATAAAAAACGCGTTAAATGCCGGAGCAGATGTTTTTGTGACGGCAGATATAAAATATCATGAGTTTTTCCAAGCAGAAGGAAAAATTCTTCTGGCAGATATAGGACATTATGAAAGTGAACAGTTTACTAAAAATTTATTGCATAATTATTTACGTGAAAAACTAAATAATATCGATATTTTACTCTCTGAAATAAATACAAATCCGATAAACTATTACTTTAAATAGTCAAATTTTATAACTCCTTTTTTTATAAAATTGTGACAATTAATTTACATCTATCATAAAATATGATATTGCAGGATTAATCAACTATACTGTAAATAATAGATGCTAAAAGAATAATTTTTTTCCTTAAGCATATTTTTAATATAAAGTAACTATATTAAATAATAAATTAATAATTTAATTAACTAATGAATGTTTGTTAAGCAAATGCCTTATGCTATTGAAACATATTATAAAATTTAGTAACTTTGTAAACTTTAATAAGATATAAACATAAATTCCAAAAATAATTATAATCAACCCTATGATAAAGAAAAAAGCAGATAATACTACTGTTGAAGAAAAGTTGAGAGCATTATATGATTTACAAATCATAGATTCCCGCCTGGATGAATTGAGAAACTTAAGAGGAGAATTACCTATTGAAGTGGAAGATTTAGAAAACGATATAGCCGGATTGGAGAAACGAATAGGGAAAATGGAAGATGAAGTAGTTCATCTGAATAATGAGATTAAAGTAAAAAATGAATTAAATAAAAATTCAGAAGCTCAAATAAAAAAATATAAAGTACAGCAAGATAATGTACGTAACAATCGTGAATTTGAAGCATTAACAAAAGAAATTGAGTATCAAGAATTGGAAATTCAATTACAAAATAAAAAAATAAAAGAAATTAATGCTAAAATTGAGTTTAAAAAAACTCAGATAGAAGAACAACGTACCAAATTATCTAATTTCCAAGAACATCTTAAATTTAAAAATTCCGAATTATCTAATTTGATAAAAGAAACTGAAAAAGAAGAAAATTTCTTATTGGAAAAATCGGAAGAATTTGCTTCTAAAATTGACGAAAGATTATTAAATAGCTATCGTCGTATTAGAAAAAGTTCTAAAAACGGTTTAGCTATAACCAGCATTGATCGTGGTGCTGTGGTAGGATCATTCTTTACCGTTCCTCCTCAAAAACAAGTTGAAATTGCTTCCAGAAAAAAAATTATTTTAGACGAACACAGCGGAAAGATTCTTGTTGATGAATATTTAGCAGGAGAAGAACAACAAAAAATGAAAGACTTATTAAAATAAGATAACAAATATCTTTTAAATAAAAAGGCCTATTTCAATTGAAATAGGCCTTTTTTTATTTTAGATAAAGTTTTAATTGAAAGAGATTAAAATGTAAAGAAAATAATTTTTTAAACGTAAAATAGTGGATATTTAAACATTAAATCTTATTTTATATTTTATTTATAAAATATATTGGTCTATTATTTGACAATAATTAAATATTATAAAAAAATAAAATAGGTTTTAAAATATTTTTATAGATTTGTTTATCGCAATAATAGGATAGCAAAGATTTATTTAAGATTCTCTTTCATAAATCAACTATAATCCAAAAATAGTCATGAAAAAGAAAATAAATGAACTTATTGATCGATTAGAACTTCATCCAATCTGTTTACCTATAAATAAAAAAGAATTAGAGCAGGTAGTAAAAATACTATTTTCCAAAATGTTTCCGGTCTGTGAAAGAAAAAATCGACGTAAAATAGAGCAAGAACTTACAACCGTTTATAATATCTTATTGGAAAATATTTCCAAAATTATTAATACTAAGACTGCAGAATCAATAGTAAATACTTTTTTTGATAAAATACCTTCGATTCAGGAAGCACTATATAAGGATGCAAATGCCTTTTATAAGAATGATCCGGCAGCAGATTCATTGGAAGAAGTCGTATTGGCATATCCCGGTTTTTTTGCGTTGGCAGCTTATCGTATTGCCCATGAATTTCACAGGTTGGAGGTTCCTATAATACCTCGTATTTTTTCTGAATATGCACATGCTAAAGTAGGTATAGATATACATCCCGGAGCACAAATAGGAGAGAGTTTTTTTTTAGATCATGGTACGGGAACAGTCATTGGAGAAACAACCATTATCGGAAACAATGTTAAAATATATCAGGGAGTAACTTTAGGAGCTTTGTATGTAACCAAGAATCTGTCTAAAGTTAAAAGACATCCTACCGTTGAAGATAATGTGGTGATTTATGCAGGAGCTACCATTTTAGGAGGAGATACAGTTATAGGCCATGATTCGATTATCGGAGGTAATGTATGGATAACAAAATCCATACTTCCTTACACATTGGTGTATTATTCTTCGGAAATGAAAATTAAAACCGTGAAGGATTTTAAAGAACCTATTAATTACGTAATTTAAAACATATAATAACCATAAAATTTCAAAAGCATATTGTCATGAAAATAAATAGTATTTTAGAAGCCATAGGAAATACTCCTCATGTGAGATTACCCAAAATATTTCCTGATCATGAAGTATATATTAAATTAGAAAAACAAAACCCCGGAGGAAGTATCAAGGACAGAATTGCTTTGGCAATGATAGAAGATGCTGAAAAAAGAGGAATTCTTAAGCCCGGTGGAACCATTATAGAACCGACTTCGGGAAATACAGGAGTGGGATTAGCATGGGTTGGAACGGTTAAAGGATATAAAGTAATACTAGTTATGCCGGAATCCATGTCTATTGAACGTAGAAGACTTGCAGCAGCTTATGGTGCTGAATTGGTATTGACTCCCAGAGAAAAAGGAATGAAAGGAGCTATTGAAAAAGCGGAAGAGTTACAAAAAAATACTCCAAATTCATTTGTTCCTCAGCAATTTAAAAATCAAGCCAATCCTAAAATACATGCACTAACAACCGCTAAAGAAATTGTTCAGGATTTTCCGGATGGAATAGATGTTCTAATTACCGGAGTGGGAACAGGAGGACATATAACCGGAGTAGGCGAAGTATTAAAACAAAAATTTCCTTCTGTAAAAATCTTTGCAGTAGAACCTACTGAATCTCCTGTTATTGCAGGAGGAAATCCCGGACCTCATGCAATTCAAGGAATTGGTGCAGGATTTATACCGGAAACTTTAGATACAAAAATTCTTGACGGTTCCATACAAATTACAAAAGATGAAGCATTTAATTATGCAAAGCTTTTAGCTAAAAAAGAAGGAATTTTAGGTGGTATATCTACCGGAGCTTCTTTGGCTGCTGTTGCTAAAAAAATACAAGAATTGAATCTTCCTTCAAATGCTAAAATTTTAACATTCAATTACGATACCGGAGAAAGATATTTTTCCGTAGAAGGTTTATTTTAAAACGTTTTAATCAAAAAAATAAATGCAAAAAAAATTCCGATAAATACTTATCGGAATTTTTATATAAATTTTTTAGTTTTCTAAAAATTCTTTAATCTTTTGAATTTTATTTTGAGCATGGCTCAATTTGCTTTCAAATTCATCTTTAGAAGATAACGTATCTTGCACAGAGAAATAGAATTTAATTTTCGGTTCAGTTCCTGAAGGTCTACAAGCTAATTTAGTTCCTTTATCTGTAAAGAAAATTAATACATTTGATTTGGGAATATCAATTGGTGTTTTTTCACCCGTAATCAAATTTAAAGAGGTGGAAGATTGATAATCATCTAATTTAACAATTTTTTCACCAACTAATTCTTTAGGAGGATTACTTCTAAATTCTTCCATCATTTTCGCGATTTGTTCAGCTCCATCTTTACCTTTTTTAACGATTGAAACCAATTCTTCATAATAGTAACCTACTTTGGTGTATATATCAATCAGTTTATCAAATAAAGTTTTACCTTCATTTTTAGCTTCCTGAGCCGCTTCACAAGCAACTAAAATTGATGAAATGGAATCTTTATCACGAACATAGTCACTTGGCATAAAACCGAAACTTTCCTCACCGCCGCAAATAAATTTTTCTTTACCTTCAGCTTTTCTAATCAAATCGGCAATCCATTTAAAACCGGTTAAACCTACTTTACATTCGACACCATAATATTTAGCTAAAGGAAAAAATATGTCAGAAGTAACAATAGTTGAACCGATAAATTGTTTACCGTCTATTTTACCGTTTTCTTTCCATTTTCCTAAAATATAATCAGTAATAACCGTGTTGGTTTGATTACCGTTTAAAAGTACTAATTTACCGTCTAAACCGCGTACGGCTACTCCTAAACGATCTGCATCGGGGTCGGTACCGAATACGATATCTGCATTTTGTTCTTCGGCATATTTTAAAGCTAACGATAAAGCTTCCGGTTCTTCCGGATTCGGTGATTTTACAGTAGGAAAATCTCCATCGGGATTTTTTTGTTCCGGTACAATAAATACATTTTCAAAACCTGCTTCAGCCAAAGCATCAGGCAATATTTTTATAGAAGTTCCGTGTAAGGAAGTATAAACTATTTTTAAGTCTTTTTTACCTTTTAAATAGGAAGTATTTTCAACCGCGGCATGGATAAATTTTTTATCTTCCTCTTCCCCTAAATAGGTAATTTTGGAATCATCACCGTCAAATTTTATGTCAGCAAAATCAACCGAACGAACTTCTTTTATAATAGCAGAATCATGAGGAGGAACAATTTGGGCACCGTCATTCCAATATACTTTATAACCGTTATATTCCGGTGGATTATGAGAAGCTGTCAAAACAATTCCCGCATCGCATTTTAAATTACGCACGGTGAAGGACAATTCCGGTGTGGGACGAAATTCTTTATATAGATAAACATATATACCATTGGCAGTAAGAACATCAGCTACCAATTTAGCAAACGTGTCGCTGTTATGTCTCACGTCAAAAGCTATGGCTACTGTAATTTTTTTATCAGGAAATTGCTGATGCAGGTAGTTAGCCAAACCTTGGGTTGCTTGACCATAGGTATATTTATTCAACCGATTTGTACCTATACCCATAATTCCACGCATTCCTCCCGTTCCAAATTCGAGGTTTTTATAAAAAGCATCATCCAATTCTTTTGGATTAGAATTAATTAAGTTTTGTACAGCCTTTTGAGTTTCTTCATCAAAAGGAGGTTGTAACCATGTTTTTGCAATTTCTAATGAATTCATATAATAAAAATGTTAATTTTATAATTATTTAAAATTGATAACCGCAAGATCTTTTTGTTGAATGTTCTTAGCGGGATTACCAATTACTGTTATTTTCGTATTGTCAGATATTCTTCCAACCAATTTGCTTTTTACATTTATTTCTGCAGTGGCAACATCGGAAAGCTCAACATTTGCTTCAGATACTTCTAAGAACGGCGCAGTAAAATCACTGGTATCACCGGCAGTTAAATGTAATGTATTACTTGTCCCTTTTAAATTTATCTTGGAAACATCGCTCATATTTACATTTAATTCATCGGTAATAACTGTGTCGGCTATAAGTTTAGAAACATCATTTAAATTAATGGATAATTTTGAAACTCGTAATTGAGAATTAATGTCAACATTGACAAGATCATGGATATCAAAAGTTTCGATCTGAGGATTGTAAACATAAACATTATAGAGATCAGGATCTTTAACGTTATCGATTTCAGAGATAGTTAATTTTCCGTTGGAATCATCAATTTTTAAATTATCGATTAAGTTCTTATAAGATTCTATTACAATTCTCGGATTATTGCTGTCATATAAATAAATCAATCTATAGGAGCCATTGGCTAAAATTTCTTTTACGGGACTAATCTTTAGTTCCTTGGTGGTAACTTCTCCTTCTCCTTTAATAGAACGAGAACAAGAAAGTAAAACGACAGATAGTATACATAAAATGCTATAATGTACTAATTTTTTCATGTTTAATTAATATTTAGATATTGTGAAACCGTATAATCATCTTTTTTTCCTCGTTTTAATTGTACGATTAATTCTCCTAAAAATCCGGCAATAAATAACAAAGTACCTAAAATCATCATAGTTAAAGCTATGTAAAACAAAGGATCATTAGTAACCAGTTGAGCAGGAATTTTTTTCCATACTTTTATCAATTTATTAATGCCTATCCAAGCGGAGGATATAAAACCGATAATAAACATTAAAGTACCAATAAAACCAAAAAAATGCATAGGTCTTGTTCCAAAGGTGGACATAAACCAAACGGTAATTAAATCTAAAAAACCGCGTACGAATCGATTGGCACCAAATTTTGATTTTCCATATAGTCGCGCTTGATGAGGTACTTCCTTTTCAGTTATTTTAGTAAATCCCTCATTTTTCGCCAATACAGGAATGTAACGATGCATATCACCGTGTACGTCGATGGCTTTAGCTACTTCATTTCTATAAGCTTTTAACCCATTATTAAAATCATGCAATTTAACCCCTGAAGTTATTTGAGCGGCTTTATTAAATAATTTAGAAGGAAGGTTTTTTGTTAGAACATTGTCGTATCTTTTCTTCTTCCAACCGGAAACCAGGTCAAAACCATCTTCAACAATCATTTTCCTAAGTGCAGGAATTTCCTCGGGAAAATCTTGTAAATCCGCATCCATAGTTATGATTACTTCTCCTTTAACTACTTTAAAAGCAGCATTTAAAGCTTGAGATTTTCCATAATTTTTAGCAAATTTAATACCTTTTACTTCCGCATATTGTTGGCTGAATTCTGAAATGATTTTCCAGGATAAGTCCGTGCTTCCATCATCTACGAAAATGATTTCATAAGTATAGTTTTCTTTTTCACATACGGCTTGTATGCGATTAAATAATTCTTGCAATGATTCTGCTTCATTGAGCAGGGGAATGACTATAGATAGTTGCATTAGGTTTTCTGGTTCTAAAAAATATTGACAAAAGTACGGATATTATAAAGTAAAAAAAGTATAGTACACTTAAAATAATGCAGGAATTTTTGATTGTGAAAAAAGATTCCTTTTCCGTTATTCTTGTTTTAATATTGTTTACGTATTCCTTATATTTTAAGGTAATTTCTTCAGTTGGGTGTTCAATGGATGCATATTCGGAAGTAAGATTTTCCAACATTTTATTTAATCCTTGATTTTGCAAAAGTTGTTGCGCATCTTGATCTATATAATTGAAAAACAAAGCTATAAAAAGGAAGGAAAGAGTGCCTCCTATAAACATCGTCGTAAATGAATATAGTAAACACGTTAGAAAAGAAAGTTTTTCATAATTAGTCAGTTTATATAGTAATAGTATCGATGCTAACGTATAAAGAGCAGGAAGAACAAAAAAATTTACCTGAATACTAATTATATAATAATTAAATCCTATAAAGTAAAAATATACAGCAAAAAATAAAATAAGAGTAATTGCTGCCAATAATAATCCGTAATGCGTAGGTTTATTTTTCATATCGATATGAAAGCAAATTTAAAGTTTTTTGCCATAATCGAAAAAATATCCTTTATTTATGCTTATAAATCTATTAGATTCCTTAAGATAAAAAATATACACCTGTAGAAATTTTCAATAAAATTTTTTAAAAATTAAAACAGGTGTAATAAAAAATAATTAGCCGGATTGAAAAAAAGTGGTTTTTATCGTGTTAACGGATAATATTTATCATGGATGTATTTATCAATCCAAGTGTAAAAATTAATTAATTCCTTAGTATTAATTTTACCCTCATTTCTCCATTCATTGAGAAGTACGACCGTTTGTTCCAATATTTCATTTTCAATCGATATGAGTTTAGGATAAACCGATACTAAAGTAGGAACATGAATATAATCTGAACCTTCTCCTTTTTGTATGGGAAATAATTTCTTTTTTATTGTAGTGGCCCATTCATCCATTGGTGTCGAATTATTTGAATCAGCGGTTAAAACTTTGGGAAATATTTGATTAGAATTTAACCATAAAGGAATACATACAGAGCCCAGCGAAGAACCTAAAATAGTCCAGGCAGTAGTTAACAAAGGCGTTTCATTAGGTTTAACTCCCTGAATAACTACCACGGATGCAGTATAATAACGAGGTATAAAATCTCTGAAAGCTGAAAATTGCTCAGAGTATTTGGTCAAGTCAACTTTAGTCAAACCATGAACTAAAGATCTGGAAACATTTTGTAAAAAGTATTTCGGAGTAAGAGAATTAGTAAGAGAGGCAGAATACAACAATTCCTGTGCGCGAAGAAATCTACTATATCCTTTACCATCTTCAGGTTTGCCTGAAAAAGAATAATTCGTACGAATCAAATATCCAAAGGGTGCCACATCAGGATTATTAGCATCGTATTTAACAAATCCCTGATTTCCTGTTTCATAATAAGCAGCACCACCGTGTGCATCAATAACTCCGAAATTGGAACTTAAGCGCAAGGGCTTAGGAAGATGAGAAAGTAAGTTTTCAAAGTCTTCAAGCGTGGAACAAGTTTCCAGTGCAATTCTCATGATTTCTCCATCTTGTCTTTGATCCTCTTTCAATTCTGGATAGTTGAGGTTATAGCTGTCAGAATTCATGATGGCAAATCCGGCACTATTATGTCCGTTCAGTATATTTTTATTGTCTTTATCCTCGGGGTTAGTCATTCCTATAAAAGAATATTTTCCACGATTGGAATAAACCATTCGACTATGTAGGGTGGTAGTGTCCCTGTTTTTATATAATAAAGGTCTTCCGTCAGGAGTGGCTTTACCGGATATCACGGCAGTTGTACAACCGGATCCTATTGCCATTGAAAAAATTAAAATAATTATAAGAAAATATTCTTTCATAGGTAAGATTTTAATTAATTAATTTTTCAATACTTTGTATAAGATCTTCTTCATCGATCAATCCTACTTTTTCCCATTGCGTTTTTTGGTTTTTATAAGCTATTAATTTTGGAAAACCATCTTTAATATAGGGTTTAGCTAAATTTTTATTTTCATCGCTGTTTATTTTAATAATCTTTACTTTGTTTCTATATTTTTCGGCTAAATTTTTAAACATAGGTTCCATTTTCAAACAAGGTCCGCACCACGGAGCATAAAAATCAATTAAAACTATGCGATCAGAAGAAATCATTTTTTTAAATTCTTCTTTAGAAATTTTGTCTTCGGCTTCGCCCACCACCGGTAGATTTTCAGTTTTCCAAGCATTGATTCCCCCTTTAAGGTCGTATAGATGAGTAAACCCTAAGTTTTTTAGAGAGTCAACTGTTGAAGCGGAACGTTTTCCTGATCTACAATAAATCATGTATGTTTTAGAAGGGTCCAGCTTACGAATTTTATCACTAAAAGAAGCATTTCTGTAATCTAAGTCGATAGCATTTTTGATATGTCCGGTTTCGAATTCTTCAGGTGTGCGGACATCAATCAATATACTATTTGAATTTTTTAATTTTTGTAAAAAATCTTTGGGCTCTAAAACCGAATTCACTTGTGCGGATATATACAATCCGAAAAGTATGTTAATGGTTAAAATAATTTTTTTCATGGTTTTATTATAATTATAGATTAAAATTTAATCGAGTAAAAATATAACGACCATTAAAACCAAATTGACTGACATATCGAGAATAAACGAATTGTCCTTGGTTACTGTTGGCTTTTTTGGCTACTTTTTCGGGGTAGCAATTAAACAAATTATTTGCTCCTACGGTAAGTTTTAAAAAATCAGTTAATTTATAGGCTATAGAAGCATCCGTAATCCATCTTGGATTATAGTATTGTTGATTTGAAAGTATATTAGAAGGTTCCGTTACCCCTCCAAAATAATTATTTCGTAAAAATAAGTTCCATTTTTGGATAGCATAAGTAAGTGAAATATTAAATTTCTGATTAGGAATTACATTTTCTAAATACACTTTACTGGAGTTGCTGAAATATATATCTTTTTTATCTTTTAATAAACGGGAAGTATGAATCGAACCCACTTGTTGTGTATAGGAGATCGTTCCGGCTAAATCTATAAACAGTTTTCCATTTCCTAAAAGAGTATTATAGGAAAGGACAGCATCTATACCTTTAGTTTCCGTATCAACAGCATTGGCAAAAAATCGGGCTTTTTGAGCTCCTGCTTGTTGCAATATTTGATAGATTTCTTTTTCTGAAGAGGAACCGTTTGGATCTCCGCTAAACAAATCGGTATATACAATTTTATCATTAATTCGAGTAAAATAGCCGTCAAGGCTGAAATGGAATCTCCCAACCTTAGCCGAAAGTCCCGCACTTAAACTTCGCGATTTTTCAGGTTTGAGCTTGGGTATACCTAAAAGTTGAGCTACTTTACTGTCATTCGTAAAAGTTCCTACCTCATACATATTTCCATTGACATAAGAAGTGCCCGTACTGGAATAGTAACGTTGTTGTAAGGAAGGAGCACGAAATCCGGTACTTCCCGAACCTCTTAAATTAAAAGAATTGGAAATTTTGTAACGAAGAGCTATTTTACCGTTAACGGTCGATCCGAAATCATTGTAATATTCATACCTTCCGGCCAAGTCCACCAGGAAAGATTGGTTGAAATTGATTTCAACATCTGTATAAGCGGCGAGAGAGTTTCTTTGAGAGTCCGTTGCATTTTGCGGAGAAAATCCTGCATTTCCTTGTGCTCCTCCAGGTATCGGTGTTTTACCGTCCGGTCCGAACTTCATAGGTATAGTACCATTAATATCAGGTACGAGGGAAATACTGCCATCGGAATTGACTATTTCTCTGCCCATAGCATAATTGGCATAAGAAGCTTCTTCACCGGCAATAATTTGGTATCTTTCATATCTGTATTCACCTCCCCATGCTATTCCTACGTCGGAAAGCCAATTAAATTTTTTAGACATATCTACATTGACCACATTTTGTGTAAATTGTAATTTTCCCCCACGGAAGGAGGTTGGAGACTGTTCGCCTAAAGAAGCATTTAACGTGTTTTTCGCTTTATTAGTAAATGTATTTTGCCCGAAAGTATTGCTGACTTCCATTTTCCAACCGATGAACATACCTTTTACCCCGAGAGTGGCAGATCTGTCATAAATGCTTACTTCGGCTTGGGGTCTAAAACCTAAGGGATATATGGAAGGTACATTATTTTCAGAATTTGGATATCTGTAAAATTGAGAAGCTGTGCTGTTTCTATATCCGAAAATTCCAAATGAATATACTTCCGTTTGAGTATTTAAGGGTAAAGAGGCATTATAAGCAACTTGCCCGTTTAATGCCTTAGATTGGCCGATAATTAAACTATAATCGCGACGATTGGTATGTGTACTTTCTAAAAATTCATCGGTTTTATCGACAGGAATACCAGAAGTATACTCTTTATAAATACTACCTTGATACATTCCGCCTCTGTTTGTCGGATTTCTTCGGTCGAATGTTGCCGAAAAGTTGATATATCCTCCTTTTTCACTCAATGGAATACCATAATTTAAACCCACCTGTACAGCTTCTCCGTCTTTGGAAGTTTTACCTTGAGCGCTGTTTTTACTTAAATATTCGCCGCCTGTAATCGTTGCACTAAATTTATTAATGGAAGTTTTTAAGATAATATTAATTACTCCCGCTACGGCATCACTCCCGTATTGAGCAGCAGCTGCGTCTCTCAATATTTCGATTCGATCAATTGATGAAACAGGAATTGAATTTAAGTCAGTACCGACTGTACCTTTGCCAAATGTTCCGTTGACATTTAATAAAGCAGTATTATATCTACGTTTGCCGTTTACTAAAACTAACACCTGATCCGGAGTTAAACCTCGTAAGGATATGGGATCTGTCATATCAGTTCCGCCTCCTAACGATTGAGTGGTAGAGGTAAATGAAGGTGCTACATAATTTAATATTTGATTGACACTAACTTGTGCTCCGTTTTCTGCTATTTTTTTAACATCAATAATGTCCACAGGAGTGGGGGATTCCAATAAAGTTCTAGGTTTAGATCGTGTACCCGTTACTACAACATTCTCAATCGTAAATGTTTTTATGGTAAAATCTACAATTTTTTGTTTTTCATTATTGATAGGTATTATTTCCGAAATTTCATCATGATCGGGCGTGGTAATAATAAATTTATATTTACCATTCGGTAGGGTGATTTCATACCTTCCATGATCATCAGTTGATGTTTCCATACCTATTTCTTCCACATTAATTTGTGCTCCTTTTATTTTTTCTTTTTTATCATTTTGTACCGTTCCTTTAACAAGGGTTTGCGCAGATAGAAACGAATAGAAGATACTAATAACCGCTACCAATGTCTTACTAGTTAATTTTTTTTTCATGAAAAATTAAAATAATTACTACACTAAAAATATTTCCTACTTAACAGGTAGGAATAATGTCAAATGTAAAAAATTTATTTTATATTATTATATCTTTGTAATTAAAATTTTATATTATTTTATTATTATTGATATATATAGCTGATAATCAATTGTATATATCTGTTTTAAAATATTATTATTTATTTAAATGATTTAATTTTAAATATTTGTAAAAAATATAATTATAGTATGTATTTATGGTAATAATAACTATTTAAATAATTTTATTCTTTTATTTAAACATGATATTTAATCCTGAAAAAATGAGTATAATAAAAGAGTTGAAAATTTTATATTCTTTTTGTTATATCTGATGATACGAAATTTTTAAAGTAAACGAATGTTTACGATTTCGTTTATTAATAATTTGAGAGAGTAATAATAGTATCTGATTTATGAAATCTGTGGTAACTATTTTTTATATACTATTTTTTTAATTAATTAAAGGTATTGGTTGTGATACTTAGGAAGAAATATTTAACCCATAACAGGTTTCAATAACAAAAGGAAGAATTTTTTAGAATCAAATTTGGTGTATACATAAAGAATCAAGGAATAAAAATAATACTCAATTTAAATAAAAAATCCGGTTACGATCTAACCGGATTGATTTATAAAATAAGATTTTTTTATTTAGCTTTCACAAGTTCTACTTTGAAAATAAGCCAAGCATTCGGAGGAATAACTCCACCGCCGGCCCCTTGAGCCCCATAACCTAAAGAAGGTGGAATTAAAAAAGTAGCTTTATCGCCTTCATTTAATAATGAAATACCTTCTTCCCAACCTTTAATTACCATTCCTTTGCCCAAAGGAAATTCAATAGGTTCATTTCTTGCAAAAGAAGAATCAAATACACTTCCATTAGCTAAAGATCCTTCATAATGAACGGAAACAGTATCACCCGATTTTGCTTTTGCTCCTGAGCCTTTTTCATTAATTTTATAAAATAATCCACTAGGCGTTTCAGTCATATCGGCTTTTAATTCATCCAACTTGGCTGCAATCTGTTTTTGTTTTTCTTCCAGATATTTTTTATTTCTTTCGGAAATTAAATCTTTATTGTCTTTAAAAAATTGTGCAGCATCATAATTTTTATATTCGTCCCCTTTAGTAATAATAGAAACTTTTTCCATAATTACAGGATCAATCGGTTTATCTTGAGCTCCCGTTTTAACACTAGCAATAACGTTAACGGTTTCTAAACCTTTAATAACTTCCCCAAAAATAGTATGTCGTCCATCCAACCACGGGGTAGGGACTTCTGTTATAAAAAACTGACTTCCGTTGGTATTAGGACCGGAATTAGCCATTGATAAAATACCTGTTCCGGTATGCTTTAAATCGTTTTTCTCGTCTTCAAATCTGTATCCCGGGCCTCCCATTCCTGTTCCTTGAGGGTCTCCGGTTTGAATCATAAAATCTTTAATGACTCTATGAAATATAATACCGTCATAGAAGGGTTCTCCCGGTTTTTTGGCATCATTAGGAATTTTACCTTCTGCCAATCCTATAAAGTTAGCAACAGTTACCGGAGATTCATGATCAAAAAATTTAACCAACATATCTCCTTTATTGGTTTTAATATTTGCATATAAACCGCTTTGCAGCCCGTCATACGTTTGTTTGTCTATTTCCAATGTTTTACAATTTATAAAGGTTAGTATTAATAAACAATATAATACGATTTTATGTATCTTACGTATACTGTTATTTAGAAAATTCAAATTTACTAAATTAATTAGTATCTTATATTTTAAAGTTGATAAGAACGGTAATTCTTCAGCCATATGCACGAATTCAATATATTATTTATTTATATAAACGGCTATATTAACAAAATTTATTTTATACGATATTTTTTTTCGATCAATTAAACACATAAAGTCATTGAAAAACAATATAGATAAGATAAATTTCTATGTAGTCATTGACTGTAAAAAAACAAATTGTTTAGAAAAATAAACATTTTGCTATATGAAAATAGAAATATAATAATATAAAATTACTTTATTGTTATAAACTTATAGCAATATTAATATAATTGACATTTTAATTAAATAATTTTTAAAAATTAAAAATAATAAAATAGGATAAAACTAGATAAATGGTATGGTGTTTGTTTATTAAAACAATGATTACAAACACACTAAAATAGTTTATATTAAAAAAGGCATTATTTTAATGTTTATTTAGTTTTTATTTCTTTAAAAACCTTGGCCTCTGTAAAAGGAGGCTTTTTTATTGAATTTACTTTCTGTTTAATTGATCTAAAATTATTTATGATATCTTTTATTTAAATTAATAATAGTATTTTTGTTTTATTATTTTTGCAAGAAGATAAAAATCTTTATAAAATAGAAAATTTTAAAGATAACTAATGATTAATACTATCAAAAAATATTTAGAAGAAGTAGAATCTTTTACTTCTCAAAAAACTGAGGATGTTGAACAGTTTAGAATCAAGTATTTAGGTAAAAAAGGAATTTTGAATGATCTGTTTCAAAAATTTAAAGAAGTACCTAATGAAAATAAAAAAGAATTTGGACAATTGATCAATAATTTAAAACAATCGGTTGCTCAAAAAATAAATACGTTAAAAGAGAATGTCGGCGAGTCTGCAAGTGCCGGTTTGCAAGAAGATTTAACCCGTCCGGGACTAGCCTTAAATTTAGGCAGCAGACATCCCATTAACATTGTTAAGCATAAGATCATAAACATATTTAAAAAAATAGGATTTTCAGTAGCTGATGGTCCTGAAATTGAAGATGATTGGCATAACTTCACCGCCTTAAATATGTCTGAGTACCATCCTGCAAGAGATATGCAAGATACTTTTTTTATCGAGAAAAATCCGGATAGGGTATTGAGAACTCACACTTCTTCTGTACAAATACGGTATATGGAGCAAAATGAGCCGCCTATTCGTATATTGTCTCCCGGACGAGTTTACAGGAATGAAGATATATCGTCTCGATCTCATTGTATGTTCCACCAAATAGAGGGGTTATATATTGATACGGACGTATCCTTTGCAGATTTAAAACAAACCTTACAATATTTTACTTCAGAATTATTCGGTAAATCCGAAATTCGAATGAGACCTTCATATTTTCCCTTTACAGAACCCAGTGCAGAAGTAGATGTATATTGGGGATTGGAAACAGAAACCGATTATCGCATCACTAAAGGAACGGGTTGGTTGGAAATTCTTGGATGCGGAATGGTTGATCCCAATGTTCTAAAAAATGTTAATATAAATCCTGAAAAATACAGCGGTTTTGCCTTTGGTATGGGTATCGAAAGAATTGTCATGCTGATGTACCAAATTGGCGACATTCGTATGTTTACAGAAAACGATATACGAATGCTACAGCAATTTAAATATGAATTTTAAATTAAGCTAAATTTATAACTATTTGTAGATGTATCATATAAATAATAATTTTTAAAATTATTAATAAAGTATATTTACCTGGAACAAATTTTGTGCATTTAGTATCTAAATATACTTTATAAATTTAAAAATTATTATGGAAAAAAAAGTAGCAGATCAATTAGTTGAAATACTAGTTGATGCCGGTATAAAAAGGATTTATGCTGTAACAGGCGATAGTTTAAATGAGCTTAACAGGGCCATTAAAAAAAACGGAAAAATACAATGGATCCATGTTAGGAATGAAGAAGCCGGTGCTTTTGCTGCCGCAGCCGAAGCTGAATTGGAAGGCATTGCTTGTTGTGCCGGTAGTTCCGGTCCCGGGCATGTACATTTAATTAATGGATTGTATGAAGCAAATAGGGCTAACGTACCTGTTATCGCTATTGCCTCCACCTGTGGTACAAGAGAATTTGGGACAGATTATTTTCAAGAAACTAATGTAACCAAACTATTTGATGATTGCAGCGTATACAACCAAATCGCAACATTGCCCGAACAAGCCCCTAGAATGTTACAAAGAGCAATTCAAAATGCTATTTCTAAAAAAGGCGTAGCCGTTTTCGGGTTACCCGGTGATTTAGAATCAAAACCGGCGGAAGATATTTTAAGTTCTTTAAAAGTTTATCAAAACGAACCTATTTTAAGACCATCCGATAAAGAACTACAAGAGTTGGCAGATGTTCTTAATGAACATGATAAAGTAACTATTTATTGCGGTATCGGTGCTTCTAAAGCTCACAAAGACTTGGTAAAACTTGCAGGTAAATTGAAAGCTCCTGTAGGATACTCTTTTAGAGGTAAAATGGGCATACAATATGATAATCCTTATGAAGTGGGCATGACCGGATTGTTAGGGTTGCCTTCTGCTTTCCAAAGTATGCACGAAGCGGATGTAGTACTACTTTTGGGTACAGATTTTCCGTATGCGAATTTTATGCCTTCCAATAAAAAAATAATTCAGATTGACGAAAGGGCAGACCGTTTAGGCAGAAGAGCTAAAGTAGATATGGGATTCTGCGGTAAAATTGAAGATACTTTATCTGTATTATTGCCTTTGATTGAAGAAAAACAAGATGATTCTTTTCTTAAAAAACAGCTGAAAAAATATGATAAAGTTAAAGAAGATTTAGATGTATATGTTAAAGATCCGGGAAAAGAAAATTTAATTCATCCCGAATATGTAGCCTCAGTTATCAATAATCTAGCAGCTAAAGATGCCATATTTACCGTAGATACCGGTATGTGCTGTGTATGGGGAGCGCGATATATTCATGCCACAGGTGAAAGAAAAATGTTAGGTTCTTTCAGTCACGGTACGATGGCTAATGCCATGCCGATGTCCATAGGAGCATCGTTATCTCATCCTGACAAACAAATTATAGCTTTTTGCGGAGATGGTGGTATTTCAATGCTTTTAGGGGATTTAGCAACTATATATCAATATAAATTGCCTGTCAAATTATTTGTGTTTAATAATCGATCGTTAGGAATGGTAAAACTTGAAATGGAAGTGGATGGTATACCTGACAATGAAACCGATATGGTAAATCCTGATTTTGCTATGATAGCAATGGCTATGGGCTTTAAAGGAATAAATGTCAATAAGCCTGAAGAGGTTGAAGGAGCTGTAAAAGAAGCATTTTCAACGGAAGGTCCGGTTTTAGTTAATGTAATGACCGATCCAAATTCACTTGCTTTACCGCCTAAAATTGAATGGAGCCAAATTAAAGGTATGACTACTTCCATGACTAAAATGATGCTTGGTGGAAATATTAAAGAAGTGGTTGACACAATTCAAAGCAATATTAAACATATAAAATCCTTAATTTAAAGGATAAGTAACCGAATATCTTAATGAAACAGAAAATCTAATCTAGATTTTCTGTTTTTATATTTAACGCTAGGTATACATTTACTTTATTTCTTACATTTGTAAGCATATGTTCAACGAATTCGGTAAATTTATAAAGCTTACTACCTTTGGTGAAAGTCATGGACCTGCACTGGGAGGCGTAATTGATGGTTTTCCTGCTGGATTATCCGTTAATTTTGATGAAATACAAAAAGAATTGGATCGAAGAAAACCCGGACAATCAAAAATTGTAACTCAAAGAAAAGAAGACGATAAGGTAGAATTTCTTTCCGGCATTTTTGAAGGAAAAACAACAGGACAAGCTATTGGATTTGTTATTAAAAATACCAATCAAAAATCCAATGATTACGATCATAATACCGGTATTTTCAGACCTTCACATGCAGACTTCACTTATTTTCAAAAATATGGAATCAGAGACCATCGAGGCGGGGGGAGAACCTCAGCAAGGGAAACAGCTAACTGGGTTGTTGCCGGAGCTTTAGCTAAACAAGTACTATCCTCAATATCTATTCATGCATTTGTTTCTTCAGTAGGGGAAATTACTTTGCAAAAGAATATACATGAACTGGATTTAAGCCAAACGGAATCCAATATAGTCCGATGTCCTGATTGGGAAACTGCTGAACAAATGATTCAGAAAATAGCTGAAATTAAAAAGGATGGAGATACAATTGGCGGAGTAATAACCTGTATGATTAAAAATGTTCCAATGGGTTTAGGCGAACCGATTTTTGATAAATTATCTGCCAGATTGGCTCAAGGAATGATGAGTATAAATGCGGCTAAAGGTTTTGAAATTGGCAGCGGCTTTGCAGGTACTCGGTTAAAAGGTTCCGAACACAACGATATTTTTACTCAAGGAGGAAAAACATTGACGAATAGTTCGGGAGGTATACAAGGGGGAATATCCAATGGTATGGATATTGTTTTTAAAGTTGCCTTTAAGCCGGTTGCTACCATTATGAAAGAGCAACAAACGATAGATGAAAACGGAAATGTATGTTCAATTAAAGGGAAGGGAAGACATGATCCTTGTGTAGTTCCCAGGGCAGTTCCCATTGTAGAAGCTATTGCAGCTTTTATTTTGGCTGACTTTTGGTTGATGAATAAAGTTAGAAAAATTTAATTTTTATCTTTAAAATAAACCTTTCCATACAATTTACAGTAACTGTCCTTTTACCGCTTAAAAATACTATTTGAAAATATCTTTCGTTTAACTAACCAAGAACACACATAATTATATTTTCAATTGATTAGCTAAATAGAGAATTACATAAAATTATGTATTTAAAAGCATAATTTTACAATTTATATAAAACAAGACTATAGAACGGTAACAGATAATAAATATACGATGGATTCAATAAAATTAGAAAACTATTGGGACAAAGGAGTATCTTACGCTGAATATAAAGATATTATAGAAATTCAAGCAAAAGAAGGTTTACTTTCTAAAAATGAAGATATTAAAAAACTTGCTGAATACACACGTTTAAATTTGAGCCGAATCCATCGGAATGATAAAACGCTCGTATTGGATGAATCAGTGAGTTCAGGCTTGAAGAAAATTAGTCGTAAAATTCATATATTAGTCATATCCGAAGGATGGTGTGGAGATGCAGCGCAAATAGTGCCGGTAGTCAATAAAATCTGCGAATCATCCGAGAGGCTGGACATGAGAATTTTTTTTAGAGATCAAGATGAATTATTGATTAATCAATATCTCACTAATGGGGGAAAGGCAATTCCCATTGTAATTTTTATTGATGCGGAAACTTCCGAAGAAATCGCTCATTGGGGGCCTCGACCTAAACCTTGTGCTCCTTTCCTAAAAAAATACAAAACAGATCCTGAAAACTATACCCATGATGATTTTGCAAAAGATATTCAAGGATTCTATAACAAGGATAAAGGCCGAACCATTTCAGAAGAATTGTTAGAAAAGATTTTACAGTAAATAAGTGTAATTTTTTCGAAAATCTATAGTATTCTTTACATAAGTTATTATAAATCTTTATTTTTTAATTGGGCAAAAGTTCTTGTCTAATGCTATCCTTTCTGTGTATAATATTTATTTCAGCAATGTTTTTAGTAGAATACTAGTTTTTTCATATACACAAATTTTGATTTAAATAGCCCGTTCTTAGGCTAAATTATAATTTTATATATTTGTCACAAATTTTTCGAGTATGAAATGTGGAATTGTTGGTCTACCCAATGTAGGGAAATCTACTTTATTTAATTGTTTATCTAATGCAAAAGCACAATCGGCTAATTATCCGTTCTGTACCATCGAACCGAATGTAGGTACAGTTTCTGTGCCTGATTTAAGGTTAAATAAACTTGAAGAATTAGTAGTGCCGGAAAGGGTAGTGCCTGCCGTAGTGGAAATAGTAGATATTGCCGGTTTAGTTAAAGGAGCCAGTAAAGGAGAAGGTTTGGGAAATCAATTTTTAGCTAATATCAGAGAAACCCATGCAATAATCCATGTGTTGCGTTGTTTTCAAAATGATAATATTACCCATGTTGAAGGAACTATAGATCCGGTTAGAGATAAAGAAATTATTGATATAGAGCTGCAACTTAAAGATTTGGAAACCATTGAAAAAAAATTGGATAAATCCAAAAGAGCGGCTAAAGCAGGAAATAAAGAAGAGCAGCAAATTGTGTCTGTGTTGGAAAGGTTGAGAGCTTTTATTGAAGAAGGTAAAAATGCACGAGAATTCGAAACAGATTCGATTTCAGAGCCGATTATTGCAGAATTACAACTCTTGACCTTTAAACCTATCATGTATGTGTGTAATGTAGATGAAAAATCAGCAAAAGAGGGCAATGAATTTGTTGAAAAAGTAAAAGAAAAGGTAAAAAACGAAAAGGCGGAAGTGATCGTATTAGCGGCACAAATTGAGGCAGACATTTCTGAATTAGAAACCTATGAAGAGCGTAAAATATTTTTAGAAGAATTAAATTTAGAAGAACCGGGGGTAAATCGCTTGATTCGCCAAGCATACAAACTCTTAAATTTACAAACTTATTTTACTGCCGGAGTTAAAGAAGTTAGAGCTTGGACAATTGAAAAAGGATGGACAGCTCCTCAAGCTGCCGGAGTAATACATTCAGATTTCGAAAAAGGATTTATTAGAGCTGAGGTTATTTCCTATCAAGATTTTGTAACTTACGGATCGGAAGCTAAGGTTAAAGAAGCCGGAAAATTATCAGTTGAAGGTAAAGAATATATCGTTAACGATGGAGATATTATTCATTTCCGATTTAATGTTTAAGCTATATTAATGTCAATTGTTTAGTTTTAAACTATATTTTTAAAACACGTCTCCTTTATTTAGCATAAATTATAAATAAAGGAACTCATATTTGAATACATTATAAAATTATTCAGCTATTTGTTATAAAACTTTTTAGTATTTAAAAGAATTTTAAATTTACGTATAGTATTTGTACAATTAAATAAGAATTATTAATTTTGCATCCAATTGATTAACCTCTGACGAAAGACGTGAATGTTATTCAATTTTATAACTGTTATATTTTTTAAATGGAACCATTAATTAAGTACGTACAGGATAAGTACATCGCAAAAAAAGAATTTCCAAAATTTGGAGCCGGGGATACCCTAACTGTTTATTACGAAATTAAAGAAGGTAATAAAACAAGAACCCAGTATTTTAAAGGGGTAGTTATTCAGGTTAAAGGAACCGGAGCAACCAAAACATTCACTATCAGAAAAATGAGCGGTGATGTAGGGGTTGAAAGAGTTTTTCCTATTAATATGCCTGCGCTTCAAAATATTGAAGTTAACAGAAGAGGAAAAGTACGTAGAGCAAGAATTTACTATTTTAGAGATCTACGCGGTAAAAAAGCAAGAATTAAAGATGCTAGAGTTAAATAATATTACTTATAGCATTTATTTTAAAATAAAAGAGGAAAATTTTAATTTTCCTCTTTTTTTTGGTTTTTACTTTCCTTTTTAAAATTAATTTTCGAATACTTCAAACGTATGATCTTCGTATATAATTAAGATTTTTTCTATTTTTTTCTTATTATTTTTCGTTTTCTGTAGGATTGAATTTTTAATTATTTGATCTTCTGTCTGAGAATTTTCTTTTACGCGATTCTCAGGCACTTGAATAGTATTAACACTATTAGAGTGTGAAGTATCTTTCTGTTTATGATCTATTTCATCTAAAGAAAAGAGTGTAGGGGATGGTTGTTCCTGAACCGTTTTATTTTCTAAATCTAAACTTTCCTTTTTATTATTTTCCAATTGAGTTTTCAAAGGTTTTCCTTTTCCTAAAATAAGCCATTCAGAATTTATTTCAGGAAAAACTGATAGAGTTCTTTCTAAAAAATCTAACGAAGGTTTATTTCGAGCAGAAGTGATATGCGAGATACTGGATCGTTGGACATTTATTTTATCTGCAAATTCTCCTGATGTTAAACCTAATATTTCTATGAGTGTAGCTATTCTTTTATCAATTTCCATGATTTACAAATGTTAACTATTTACATATGTGAAATAGAGTAATAAATACAAAGTTACTAAAAATACCATTGATTCTCTCAAAAAATAACTTAAAGTTAACTTCAATAAAAACATTAAATAAATATATATAAAATACTGGTAAATATATATTTATATATTTTTTAATAAAAAATTAAATAAAATAACTTATAATTATATGACACAATATCAGAACTAATAATTTAGGAAAGAAGATAGTTTTACAAATGTAAATTACAAATGTAAATCAAGAAAACTGTTTATAATTGAATATCTTTGTAAAAAATATAATTATGTCTGCAGAGTTTAAAATCTTTGATTTAAATGAAAATTTAAGTATCGAAGAAAATTTTAAAAATAGATATGTAAACCCATCGGAGCTTTCCGATTTTTTAATGAATAATTATAAAAGTTTACTTACAGAAATTGGAAGATCGGAACTTAATAAACCTATATATAAATTGACCTTAGGAAAAGGACCTAAAAATATATTACTATGGACCCAAATGCACGGGAACGAAACAACGGGTACCTTAAGTTGTCTAGATTTGCTTAAATTTTTTGAAAATGAAAATAATTGCTCACATGAAATTCTCAGCAAGTTTACCCTCGATATTATTTTTATGTTAAATCCGGATGGAGCTGAAATTTGGACACGAAGAAATCGTTTAGGAATTGATATTAATCGGGATTTTTTAACCGCTTCATCAATAGAAATGCAAGTATTAAAAAAAACTGCAAGCGAAAAAAAATATGATTTAGCGTTCAATCTACACGATCAAAGAACTATATTCGGAGTAGAAGGAAAAAAAGAGCCGGCCACTCTGGCTTTTTTATCGCCATCGGAATCGGTTGATAGAAAGGTGACTGAAACCCGAAAAAAATCGATGGGATTAATAGCTGATATATATAAAGAAATTTCAAAACTTCTACCTAATAAGATATCAAGGTTTACCGATGAATTTTATCCAAGATCAGTAGGTGATAATTTTCAAAAATTAGGAATTCCTACTATACTATTTGAAGGCGGACATTTTCACAAAGATTATTACCGTCAAAAAACCCGAAGATATTTTACTTTATCGTTGATTACTGCTCTATATTATGCCTCTGTTAAGGATGAATGGCAAAAGGGGTATGAATTATATAATGAAATACCTAATAATTCTTTATCATTTTTTGATATTATATATAGAAATGTACGCATACGTGAAGATAAAAAAGAAACAGTTGATATTGGTATACAATATGTAGAAGAGATTACTAAGGGAGAAAATGAACTTTCATTTATTGCCAAGATAGAAGATATTGGAGACCTTTCATTCATGTATGGACATGAAGAAATTGATGCAGAAGAAAGATGTATCGTTTTCGCTGACTCTTCCATACAGTTTCCTAAAATTGGCATCTTGGCTGATTTTAAGTTAGATGAATGGATTATTGTTAATGGAAAAAAATTGGATTCATTTGCTTACTAATCACCTAACAATACATTAAAACATAATAATTTATTTCTAATATTAGCAAAAAAAATGCTTAATACTTAAAATAACACATTTACCGGCCTTTTAGATAGTAAATCATAATAGCATTATATAGAGTTTACATAGGCTTACACACAGTCTCAAAGATAAATTTAGTAACTTTGCTCGGTTAATTATATATGATAATGATGACAGAAAACACAGATATATTAGAAACTATTATTATAGGTTCCGGCCCTGCAGGATTTACGGCTGCAATTTATGCTGCCAGAGCCGAAATGAAGCCGCTTATGATCACCGGTTTAGAATTAGGAGGACAGCTAACGACTACGACCGAAGTTGAAAATTTTCCAGGATATCCCGACGGGATTACCGGTCCTGAAATGATGATTCAGTTACAAAAACAAGCCGAAAAATTCGGCACACAAGTTATCATCGATACCGTATCAGAGGTTGAATTAGGAAAAAATGTAGGGGACATACATGTTGTAAAAACTATATCGGGAAAAGAATTTAAAACTAAGACGATTATCATTTCAACGGGTGCTAGTGCAAAATATTTAGGTAAAGATTTTGAAAAAACGTATAGAGGAGGCGGAGTTTCTGCTTGTGCCACTTGTGACGGATTTTTCTACAGAGGTAAAAATGTGGTAGTTGTAGGAGGCGGAGATACGGCAGCTGAAGAAGCCACGTATTTAGCAAAAATATGTAAGACTGTTTATATGGTTGTACGTAAAGATTATTTAAAAGCTTCTAAAATTATGCAAGAACGAGTAGACCTTACCACTAATATTGTACTTATGTATAATACTGAATTGAAAGATTTAAAAGGTGATAATAATTTGGTTTCTCAAGCAGTGGTTATTGATAATTTAAACAACGAAGAAAAAGTATTGGATGTAGACGGAATATTTATTGCTATCGGACATAAACCTAATACCGAGATATTTAAAGGTAAACTGGAAATGGACGAAACCGGATATTTACATGTTAAGCCATTTAGTACAGAAACAAATATACCGGGAATTTTTGCGGCGGGTGACGTTGCCGATAAAAAATACAGACAAGCAATTACTGCCGCAGGAGCAGGGTGTATGGCCGCTTTGGATGCAGAAAAATATGTATCGTCCTTAGATCATCATTAATTTTTAAGAAGGTCACGATGATTGTATGAATTATCCTAGCAAAATATTAGAAAAAGCAGTTGAAGAAATTTCACAACTTCCGGGTATTGGAAGGAGGACGGCTCTACGTCTAGCCTTGCATTTATTGGATGTACCTGAAATTCAGGCAGATAATTTATCAAAATCAATTAGTCAGTTAGTACATGAAATAAAGCACTGTAAACTATGTAACAATCTATCTGATACTGAGATCTGTACCATCTGTGCAAATCCGTATCGAAATGAAAAAATTATCTGTGTGGTTGAGGATGTAAGAGATGTAATGGCAATAGAAAGTACCCAACAGTTCAATGGGAAATATCACGTATTGGGCGGAAGAATTTCCCCTATGGAAGGAGTCAGCGCAACCGATTTGTGTATTAATCCGCTAATAGAAAGAGTTAAAGAGCAGAGAACAGAAGAAATTATATTTGCATTAAGCGCTACTATAGAAGGAGACACAACCATGTTTTATTTATATAAAATATTGAATGATCCTCATATAAAATTCACGGCAATAGCAAGGGGAATAGGAGTTGGTGATGAACTTGAATATACGGATGAGTTAACTTTAATACGTTCCATACAAAACAGAGTACCTTATAAACAAGGAATTAAATAGTTCTTATAGTAATTAAAAAATAATTAATGAATTTGAAACAACTTTCAATTATTATTGTTAATTATAATGTAAAAGATCTTTTAAAAAATTGCATTCAAAGTTGTTTACATGCAATAAAAACTATTGATGCAGAAATTATTATTGTAGACAATAATTCCAATGACGGAAGCAAAGAATTTATAACGCGAGTATTTCCTCAAGTTAAATGGGTTCAAAACTCGGCAAATTTAGGTTTCTCTAAAGCAAATAATATAGGTGTTTCGTATTCAAAGGGAAACTATTTACTAATTCTCAATCCCGATACTATCGTTAAGCCGGATGTTTTTGAAAAAATTATACCTTTTGCCGAACATGCAAAACAATTTGGAGCCTTAGGGGTTCGAATTACCGATGAAAACAACCATTATCGTCCGGAATCGAAGAGAAATTATCCGAATCCTAAAAATACATTTGATAAATTATTCAGCCAATTATTTTTCAGTAAATCAAAAAAATCTAAAGGCTACTATAATACGGAATTGGGTGAATATGATATAGGAAAAGTGGAAATTTTAACAGGATGCTTTTTCTTTACCACTAAAAAAATATATACTGAAGTAGGTGGTTTCGATGAATCTTATTTTATGTATGGTGAAGATATCGATCTAAGTTATACTATTTTAAAAGCCGGATATCAAAATTATTATTACGGGAAAACTTCTATAATACATTATAAAGGAGCAGCAACTAAAATAGATAAATCGTATTACAAAAATTTCTATAATGCTATGGAAATTTTTGTAAGAAAATATTTCAAAAAGCCTTTTGTAATGTATATTTTCCTATTGTTCGGATTAAAAATAAGATATTATTTAGCTTTATTAATATTTAGCATGCAAAGAAAAAAATAACACAATATTTATAAAATAATGCTCATAAATTTATTCAAATTTATGAGCATTATTTTTTATGGAAAAGTTACTTATTTTAATCTTTGAAAACTTTTAAATTAGAAGAAAGTATAAAAATACAAATTCCAAAAATACCTATTAAAGCAAAGGAAAATCTAAGATTAAGAGCTTCGGATATGTAACCTATAACCGGAGGACCTAATAAAAAACCTATAAATCCTATGCTGGAAACTATAGTCAATGCCATGCCGGTTGGAATTTTAGTTTTCTGTCCTGATAAGCTGTAAATAGTGGGTATTATGCTGGATACTCCTAAACCGATAATCATAAAAGATAAAGTGGTGATAATCAAATTAGGAAAAGCAACAGAAATAAATAAGCCCAATGATATCAGTATACCACTTAGTTGAACTACACGTTTTCTTCCCCATTTTTGTATGGCATGATCAGCAATAAAACGACCGCTTGCCATCATAATCATAAACGAGGTGAAACCTAAAGGAGCCCAATTTTTGGAAGCTTTAACGATTTCTTCAAAATATATCCCGCTCCAATCAAACATGGCACCTTCGGAAGCCATACCACAAAAAGCAGTAATTCCCAAAAGAAATAAAAATTTTTCAGGTTTTTGCTTCTCATTTGTACTTTTTGTTTCTGAATTTTTATCAGAAATATTTTTTGCGTCTATTTGTAGATATTTGAAATTAAATAAAATAAGTACCCCTACTGTAAAAAGAATAAACAAATAATGTTGAAAAGGCGATAGCCCTAAATTTACCATTACTAATCCTATTAATGAACCGGTAAATCCGGCTATGCTCCATCCTCCATGAAAAGAAGACATGATGGATTTTTTGTATAGATTTTCAACAAGTATTCCTTGAGTATTAACGGAAATATTGCAAAAATTACCAAAAAAGCCAAACAAAATTAAAGTAAGAATTAACATTAATTCGGTTTGTGAACATCCGATTAATAATAAACTTAAAGCATAGCAAGGCAGAGAAGCTATCAATATTTTTTTACTTCCCATTTTAGATATTAAAAATCCCGATAGGGTCATCCCTAAAATTTGACCAACCGGCAGCATTAATAAAATAGTTCCCCAGGAAGCATCCCCTAATTTTAAAAAGTTTTTAATATCGGGAATTCTGCTGGCCCAGCTGGAAAAACATATTCCTTGTGAAAAGTAAAAAGCAAATACCCCCAAACGGATTCTTTTGGGCGATAGATTGTTAGGCTTCGAATCAATTGCGTTAGTCATGAATGAAATTTTGATTTTTTTTGAAAATTAGCTGCAAATTTAATTCGCAAGTTTGTAAAATCATAAAATATTATGTAAAGCTCTTAAATGAGAACATTTTGTTTTAAATTAAACTAATTAACAAAAATTTAACATTTATATTGTTTCGTGGTTATATAATTTTGTGCTAAATTATAATAGATAAAACAATGAAAAAAGTATTTTTATTTTTAAGTATACTTGCTGCAAGTATGAGCTATTCTCAAAATCATCATTGGGGATATGAAGGAGAATCTTCTCCGGAACATTGGGGAGAATTGGAAGAAGGAAAACAATGTGGTATAGGTAAATTTCAATCGCCAATTAACATTTCAAAATCTAACTATAAAAAAGATTTATCGCCTATACAATTTAATTACGGATCCGGAGAAATCGAGGATATCGAAGACAATGGGCATTCTCTTCAATTTGATTTTAAATCGGGAAGCACCATTACGTACAACAAAAAAGTTTATACCTTAGTTCAATTCCATGCTCATGAAGAATCTGAACATACCATTGATAGAGTGAGATACCCGTTGGAATTACATTTTGTTCATAAAGCAGAAGATGGTTCAGTATTGGTAATAGGTGTTATGGTAAAAGAGGGAAATTTAAATTCTTATTTTGAAAAACTCGAAATTTTTAAATCATTAAAAGGGTTAGGAAAAATTAATACAGTTATAAAATTCAATCCTGAAAATTTATATCCAAAAGATAAATCTTATTACACTTATTTAGGATCTTTGACTACCCCTCCTTGTGCAGAAAATGTCACTTGGATCGTATTTAAAAATCCGATCACAATGAGCGAAGAAGAAATTGATGAAATAAAATATCACTTACCAAAATCAAATAACAGACCTCTTCAACCTTTAAACGGTAGAAAAATATTTAATAATTAAAAAAATACAGTCATAACTTAAATTCCCTGATTATACTTTTAATAATCAGGGAATTTTAATAAAATCATAAAAATTATTTAATACTAATTATATTAATTTCAGTAAATAAATTAAATACGTAATTTTGCACTATGCTAAACGAAATCAGGAAATCCGTAGCTTTTCATACCATAGGATGTAAATTAAATTTTGCTGAAACTTCTACAATTGCTCGACAATTAATTGAGGAAGGATTTGTAAAGGTATCTTTTGAAGAAACAGCAGATGTTTATATTATCAACACATGTTCGGTAACCGATAATGCCGATAAAGAATGTAAAACTATCGTTAAAAGAGCGTTACATTTAAATCCTGATGCTTTGATTTGTATTATTGGTTGTTATGCTCAATTAAAACCGCATGAAATCAGTAAGATTGACGGGGTAGATTTAGTTTTGGGTGCAAAAGAAAAGTTTAATATTCACAAGTATATTATGGATCTTAAAAAAGATTCTGAAGTAAAAGTTCATTCTTGTGAGGTTGATCAAGCTGATTTTTTTGTAGGTTCCTATTCAATTGGAGACAGAACACGTGCTTTTTTAAAAGTACAGGATGGTTGTGATTATAAATGTACATATTGTACAATTCCTTTAGCAAGAGGAATCTCACGCTCTGCAGAGCTTAAAACCATTATTAAACAAGCCGAAGAAATTTCTGAGAAAGGAATTAAAGAAATTGTACTTACAGGCGTGAATATTGGCGATTATGGAAAAGGTGAATTTGGAAATAAAAAACATCAACATACTTTTTTAGAATTAATACAGAATTTAGATAGGGTAGAAGCCATAGAGCGCATACGGATATCTTCCATTGAACCAAATTTGCTTAAGGATGAGATTATTGATTATGTTGCTGATTCGAAAATTTTCGTTCCTCATTTCCATATTCCATTACAATCCGGATGCGATGATTTGTTGAAGAAAATGAAGAGAAGATATCTGACTCATTTATACGACGAGAGAATCCATAAGATACATTCTGTAATCAAAGATGCTTGCATAGGAGTTGATGTAATTGTAGGTTTCCCCGGAGAAACAGAAGAAAAATTCTTAGAAACGTATAATTTTTTACAAAATCTGCCGATTAGTTATTTACATGTTTTCACTTATTCGGAGAGGGATAATACAGAAGCTATTCATATGGAAGACAGGGTACCTTATTCTGAGCGCAAAAAAAGGAATAAAATGTTAAAAATCCTGTCTGAAAAAAAACGCCATGCATTTTATGAATCTCAATTAGGCAAAGTTAAAACGGTCCTTTGGGAGCATGAGAACAAAAATGGGATGATGTTCGGATATACTGAAAATTACGTACGCGTTAGCCAGCCTTATAATCCTAAACTTATTAACCAATTAGAAGAAGTTTACCTGGAAAAACTTGATTCTTTTGGAAATGTGATGGTAAAATCTACCATTGCAGCTTACTAAGCTAAGAAATTTAATCTAAGTATTAAAATTGTACACATAAACCGTTGGTTTACGTTTATTTAATTTACAATCAAATGTTAAGAAATAGACGTCATTTCAATATCTTCGGAAGAATCTTTATATCCTAAGAAATATAAAATTCCATCTAATCCGATGGTAGATAAGGAATGATTTGCATTTTGTTTGACCGTTGGCTTCGCATGAAATGCAATTCCGAGTCCGGCTATGGATAACATAGGTAAATCATTTGCTCCATCGCCAACCGCAACAGTTTGTTGTATATCTATATTTTCAAAAGTTGAAATTAATTTTAAATATTCGGCTTTCTTTTTTCCATCCACAATATCTCCAATGTAATTACCTGTTAACTTTCCATCAATAATTTCCAATTTATTGGCAAATACATAATCGAATCCGAATTTTTCTTTGAGATAGTCTCCGAAATAGGTAAATCCTCCGGATATAATTGCTGTTTTAAATCCACTTTTCTTAAGAACTCCCATCAGTCGTTCGAGCCCTTCAGTAATAGGTAAATTTTCTGCTATCTCTTTTAAAACGTTTTCATTCAAGCCTTTTAATAACTTTATTCTTCTTTTAAAGCTTTCGGAAAAATCTATTTCTCCATTCATCGCAGATTCAGTGATGGCTCTAACTTCATTTCCAACCCCTGCTTTTTCTGCAAGTTCATCGATAACTTCAGTTTGAATTAAGGTTGAATCCATATCGAAGCAAATCAGGCGTCTCATTCTTCGGTACCTGTTTTCTTCCTGTAAGGCAATATCTATATTTAAATCAGATGATAAGGATAAGAATTTATTTTGTATTTCTTTTAGGTTAGATAAATTACCTCTTACAGCAAATTCAAAGCAAGTTCGATCAATATTTCGATCTAATGGTATGCGTTGAGTTAAACGTATGATCCGTTCGATATTAAGTTTAAAATCCAATAAAACTTTAGAAACTTCAGAAATTTGGTTAGCACTAATTTCTTTACCTAAAATATTTATTATGTATCTGTTTTTACCCTGAACTTTAACCCAATTGCTGTATTCTTCTTTGGTTAAAGCTGAAAATCTAACATTAATTTCTAATGAGTTGGCTTTAAATAAAATTTCTTTTAAAATGTTTCCGGAACTTCCGTTTTCAGACATGAAAATAATAGCTAAGGATAAAGAATGATGTATATTGGCTTGTCCAATGTCAAGTATTTTAGCATTATATTTTCCTAAGATATGAGTGATTGCTGTTGTTATCCCCGGTTTATCAACTCCTGATATGCTGACTAAAATTATTTCTGATGAATTTTTCATGTGAAAATTAATTTTTTTAAATCATTTAATTATTAATTTAACATTTTCCACAGTTTAATCATTTGTTTTGCTTCTTTCACATCATGAACACGCAAAATATGAGCACCTTTTTGTAAGGCGTACAAATTTAATGCGGAAGTACCTATCAATGCATCTTCAGCAGAAGTTTCTAAACATTTATAAATCATGCTCTTTCTGGATATTCCTATATATAAGGGAAGATTAAATATTTTGAATTTATCTATATTTTTCAGTAAATCATAATTTTGTTGTAAAGTCTTACTGAATCCAAATCCCGGATCTAATAAAATATCATTGACACCAAATTCTCGTAATTCACTAATTTTTTTAGAAAAGTAATAATTAATATCGGTGATTAGATTTTCATAATTTGTATAATTTCCCATAGTTTGTGGAGTTCCTCTCATATGCATTAAAACATAAGGAACGTTGAGTTTTCCCATGGTTTCAAACATTTTATTATCTAAAGTGCCTCCCGAAATATCATTAATCATTCCCACACCTTCATTGACACTTTCAATGGCAACTTTAGACCAAAAGGTATCGATCGATAATTTTACCCGAGGAAATTCTTTTTTAATAGCTTTAATTACAGGAATTACTATGCTTAGTTCTGTTTCATCAGATAAAAAATCGGAATCCGGACGAGTGGATTGTCCACCAATATCAATGAGATCAGCGCCTTCATCTATTAATTTTTCTGTTTGTTTTAAAGCTTTGTCAATAGTGGAATACCTACCACCATCAAAGAAAGAATCCGGAGTAACATTTAGTATTCCTGCTACTTTAGGTTCATTACAATCGACCAAATCACCATTAATATTAATTATCATATATCTTATTTGAAACTGTAAATTTAAAAAAATAAATAAAGTTTAAAGTATATATAGTTACATAGTTTAATAGCATTCGTTTTTAATATTAATGAAGTTTAGTTGTAAATTATATTTTCACAAATGTTTTAAAATTGTTTAAAATATAAATGGTACAGAATAAACTTTCTACAATTTTTATAGTATTATATCCCTAAATTTACATAATAGCGTATTTTATACTTATTAATAAATTTTATTGATGTAAAATCATTTTTAAATTTATTAAATTAGTATAACAAATTATATTGTAACAATTTTTTGAAATGATAGACAAATAGATTTTTATATTTAATCTTAAAATAAAGAGATAAAATGAATAAATTTTTTATCTCTTATGTAACTAATATTATAGTCAACTTGTAAACAAGTATTAATATAAAGGTATAGTAATTAAAATTAATTTATTTTTGCGCTCTTAAACTCAGGATTAAATGAAAGAATCTGTGAATACAAATAAAATCATATGGATTGATAATCTTAGGGCTGTTTCAGCTATAGGAATTATTTTAATACATGTGTCCGCCATAATGAGTCATCATTATGGAAGTATTCCAAATAAAAGTTGGTGGATATCAAATTTTTATATTAATATAGCTCGGTTTGGTGTACCGGTTTTTGTTATGATGACCGGTATGTTATCTTTAGGAAAACAATACACTTTTAAACATTTTACCAAAAAATTATGGAGAATATTAATACCTTTTGTGTTTTGGAGCTTAATATATATTTTCTTTAAAATACTAGATATTCATTATAAAGATCATGTCGATCTGGGATATAGATTTGTTATTGATTATACCTATCTAGAATTGGTTTCGGGAGCGAGTTACCATATGTGGTATATTTATATGATTATAAGAATTTATCTATTATATCCGATTATCAATCAATGGATTTTAGATAGTAATCCAAGACAACAATTATATTTTATAGTCGTTTGTTTTATAATATTTTTAATTTTCTACACTTTTTTTAGTACTGTTTATTTAGTAAACTATATAAAACTATATTCTGAATTTCTGGGATATTTAGTATTGGGATATTATTTAGTAAGAAGAAAATATGAATATAGTGTTAAATATTACGTATATGTATGTTTAATTATTTATTTATTATCCCTTTTTGGAATTTGCTTTGATACTTATATTACATCTAAAATGAACAATTTTTATATAGAGCAATATAAGCCCTGGGATTTATTTCAAGCTCTTTCCGTTTTTTTACTTTTCTTATTAGTTCCGGTATTCAATAAAAAAAGTAAAATATTATCTTTTATAAGTGAATACAGTTACGGAATATATTTAATACATGTACTAGTCATGAGATTAATTGAACATTTTGGTTTAAACGCATATTCTTTTAATCCTTTATTTTCTATTCCAATTACTACTTTTTGCACTTTACTTATATCAATTATCATATTATATACTTTAGATAAGATACCTTTAGGAAAATATATAGTTAAATAGTACATTTGTAGGTATTAATGGAATAATGGAAAAAACATCAGAACAATTTGATTCAGTAATTTCAGTTTGTAAGGAATTATTTATAAAAAAAATGATTGATTACGGATCGGCTTGGAGAATATTACGATTGCCTTCCTTAACAGATCAGATATATATCAAAGCCAATCGAATTAGAACTATTCAGGAAAAAGGAAATCAAAAAATTTCAGAAGGAATCGACGAAGAATTTTTAGCGATAGTTAATTATTCTATTATGGCATTGATTCAATTGGAAAAAGGAATTGCTGAAAATCCTGACTTAAATTTAGAAGAGGCTGAACAGCTTTACGATGAAAAGGTTAGCCAGGCTAAAAACTTAATGATGCGTAAGAACCATGACTATGGAGAAGCTTGGAGAGATCTGAGAATAAGTTCGATTACAGATTTAATTTTGCAAAAATTATTGCGTATAAAACAAATTGAAAATAATGAAGGCAAAACATTAGTTTCCGAAGGTTTAGACGCCAATTATTTTGATATACTAAATTATTCTGTATTTGCTTTAATTCTTCATCAAGAAATTAATTAATTGTTGTTACATGAAATTTTTAACTCAATTTTTTAGAATACTTGTTGGAGTAGTTTTCATAATTTCCGGTTATGTTAAAACTATTGATCCCATTGGATTTTCATATAAATTGGAAGAGTATTTTGGAGAAAGTGTGTTTAATCTGCCGAGCTTACATCACTTAGCACTTCCGTTGTCTATTTTTTTTGTAGTTTTTGAAGTCATGTTGGGTGTATTTCTTTTATTAGGAGTTTGGAAAAAATTTACACTTTCTTCTTTAGTTTTATTAATAATTTTCTTTTCATTTTTAACTTTTTATTCTGCATATTTCCACAAAGTAACTGATTGTGGTTGCTTTGGAGATGCTCTTAAATTATCACCGTGGACTTCATTTGGAAAAGATATTATCCTTTTGGTAATGATTTTAATCTTAGTTTTCGGTTCAAAATACATCCGTTCTGTATTTTCTGTAAAAATTAATTGGATAATCGTGAGTGTATCTTTTGCTATCTGTGTATGGACTGTTTATCAAGGCATTGCTCATTTACCTATTATTGATTTTAGACCTTATGCTGTGGGAAAAAATCTTAAAGTAGGTATGAACGATGGTGAACCGGAGCAAAATATAATTATATACACACTCAAGAATACCTCCAATAATGAGATAAAAAAAATGAATTCCGAGGAATATATCAGTTCAGGAATTTGGAAAGATACCCTAACGTGGAAGATTAATGATACTTCGGTTAAAATTTTAAAAGAGGCAAAATTGCCTTCGGTACATGATTTTACAGTAGAATGTTTAGGAAATGATATAACGCAAGATATTTTAGATCAAGAGAAAATAGTAATAATTACTGTGCCTTTTGCAAAAAAACTTAGTATTATTGAACGAGCTAAATTGAGAAAAATCACTTTTCAATTTAACGAGAAAAAACTTAATTTTGTTATTTTAACGAATGATCCACAATATTTGAATCCTTTATCTTCATGCATTACAGATCAAACAACATTAAAAACAATTAATAGAAGCAATCCCGGGGTACTAATATTAAAAAGAGGAATAGTTGTTGCCAAATATAATGGTAATGATTTTCCAACCGTGAATGAAATAGAAAAATTATAAACTTAATAAACATACATATGAGAAAAAAAATTGTAGCCGGAAATTGGAAAATGAATAAAACATTGCCTGAAGCTAAAGCTTTATTAGCAGAAATTGACTCATTTATTCAAACTAATTCACCTAAATGTGAAGTTATTGTAGGAATACCATTTATATATTTAGAAAATGCCAAAGCAAATCATAAAAATGTACAAGTTTTTTCTGAAGATATTTCCGAACACAAATCGGGAGCATATACAGGAGAAATTTCTGCTGAAATGCTTACCTCTATTCAGGTAGACGGTTCAATCATTGGCCATTCTGAAAGAAGACAATATCATAAAGAAACAGATGAACAAATAGGAGCTAAAGTTAAAATTGCTTTAGATAATGGTTTAACCCCTATTTTTTGTAATGGAGAATTATTAGAAGAAAGAAAAGCAGGTAAACATTTTGAAGTAGTTAAAAGACAAACCGAAATTGCTTTGTTTAACTTATCAGCTGAAGAAATCGTTAAAGTGGTAATTGCCTATGAACCGGTTTGGGCTATTGGTACCGGCGAAACAGCTACCCCGGAACAAGCGCAAGAAATACATGCATATATCCGTTCATTAATTGCTGATAAATATGGAAAAGAAGTAGCTGATTCAGTATCCATTCTATATGGAGGAAGTGTGAAACCGGATAATGCTAAAGAAATTTTCTCAAAACCGGATGTTGACGGTGGATTAATCGGCGGGGCTTCTTTAAATGTTAAAGACTTTGGATCATTAATCAATACATACAAAGAAATTTAATTACATTATAAAATAAGTTTTAGAAAAAACAGATTCATTGATTCGAATCTGTTTTTTTATTTGGTTTTATAGAGTATGAAATACCCTAAATACTAGTAAATATCAATATTTTTACGTATATTTGTAAGCATTTCTTGAAATAAATTAACGATTAAAAAATGAGTGAACAAAAATATACTGCAGATAGTATTCAAGCGCTTGAAGGAATTGAACATGTACGTATGCGTCCCTCCATGTATATTGGGGATGTTGGAGTTAGGGGATTACATCATTTAGTATATGAGGTAGTTGACAATTCCATTGATGAGGCTTTAGCCGGGTATTGCGATATTATTAATGTAAGTATAGGAAAAGATAATTCTATAACGGTAAAAGATAACGGTCGAGGTATTCCTGTAGATACCAATAAGCAGACGGGTTTGTCTGCCTTAGAATTGGTTATGACTAAAATTGGAGCAGGAGGGAAATTTGATAAAGATTCATATAAAGTTTCCGGTGGATTGCATGGAGTGGGAGTGTCCTGTGTAAATGCATTATCTACTGAATTGATTGCTACCGTTAACAGAGACGGTAAACAATACCGGCAAAAATACTCTAAAGGGGTTGCATTAACTTCTGTTGAAATTGTTGGGGTTTCCACCCATACAGGAACTACAGTAACATTTATTCCCGACAGTTCAATTTTTACCGAAACTATTTATAATTACGATACATTAGCCACTCGTCTTCGTGAACTTTCATTTTTGAACAAAGGAATTACTATTACTTTATCAGATGAACGTGAAGTAGATGAAGAAGGCAACATTAGATCGGAAGAATTTTATTCTGAAAGAGGATTAGAGGAATTTGTCGAATTTATAGATGAAAACAGAGAACCCTTGATGGACGAAATCATCCATATGGAGGGAGAAATTGATGAAATACCGGTTGAAGTTGCGATGAGATATAATACTTCGTATACGGAAAATATTCATTCGTATGTAAATAATATCAATACCCATGAAGGGGGAACACATTTAACCGGGTTTAGAAGGGCGTTAACCAGAACCTTGAAAAAATATGCCGATGAAAATATTAATTTGGCAAAAGAAAAGGTTGAAATTACCGGTGACGATTTTCGTGAAGGTTTGACTGCTGTTGTTTCCGTTAAAGTCATGGAACCTCAGTTTGAAGGACAAACCAAAACTAAATTAGGTAATTCGGAAGTTAGTTCTGCTGTAGATAAAATAGTTGCCGAAATGTTAACTAATTATCTGGAAGAACATCCTAATGAAGCAAAACAAATTGTTCAAAAAGTTCTTCTAGCAGCAAAAGCACGACAAGCGGCTAAAAAAGCAAGAGAACTTGTGCAACGAAAATCTCCGTTAGGAGGAAGCGGATTGCCTGGAAAATTAGCTGATTGTTCTTCACGTAAAGCAGAAGAAAGTGAGTTATTCTTAGTCGAAGGAGATTCAGCAGGGGGGACAGCCAAACAAGGTAGAGACAGAAACTTCCAAGCGATCCTTCCATTGAGAGGTAAAATACTTAATGTAGAAAAAGCTGTTAGCTATAAAGTATTTGAAAGTGATGAAATAAAAAATATTTATACCGCCTTAGGGGTATCTGTTGGGACAGAAGAAGATTCTAAAGAATTAAACCTTTCTAAGCTAAGATATCATAAAGTGGTAATTATGACCGATGCGGATGTAGACGGTTCTCACATTACAACTTTAATATTAACCTTTTTCTTCCGTTACATGAAAGAAATGATAGAAAAAGGATATATTTATATCGCAACCCCTCCTTTATATTTACTGAAAAAAGGAAATAAAGAATATTATGCCTGGGATGATAAACATAGAGAGGAAATAGCTTCACAATTAGGTAACGCTCAAGGTAAAGGTTTTACCGTTCAAAGGTATAAAGGTTTAGGAGAAATGAATGCTGAACAGCTTTGGGATACAACTATGAATCCTGAAAAAAGAACGTTGAGACAAGTTACTATCAATAATGCATCTGAGGCAGATCGAATATTCTCCATGTTAATGGGAGATGATGTGCCGCCACGTAGAGAATTTATTGAAAAAAATGCTGTTTATGCAAATATTGATGCTTAAAATATTATAACATTATATATAAAAAAAGCCTATTTAATAAAAATAGGCTTTTTTTATTAGTAATATTTTAGATTAAACTTGGTATACTTCTGAGTGTATTAACTTTATAACATTTATATCCTCTTTATCTAGTTGTATTTCACGAAGAGACATTAATTTCATTGGGTAACTTTTACCATCCTGATGATAGGAAGGTTGTTTATATTCAATATCATTCCATAATTTGAATCCTAATCGTTCATAAAAATTAATTCGACGTATATCCCAATGTGAAGTAGGAGGTTCCACTTCAAGTACAATAGGTTGTGAAATTTTTTCTATGAATAATTGCATAATCTTACTTCCATATCCTTTTTGTCTATGAACAGAAGAAATCGCAAAATGTTCAATAAATGTAAAAGTATTTAATTTCCAATAAGTAATGAAACCGATTCTTTCGTTGTCTTTTATACATAATAAGATTTTAAATTTATCTTTATAATCTTCATAAAGTTTAAACATTTGATCCGTAGGCCTCCTTTCTTCAACAGGAAAAGATTTTATATAATTATTTTCGACAAATGTAATTTCATTTTGATCTAAAAGATTTAATTTTTCAAGTTTCATATTAATTTATGGAATTTTATTTAAAATTGAGAGTAAACACTTTTATTAAAAAATTGAATATAATTTATTTCAAAATAATGAAATTTATTAATGATTATCAAAATAATCTGAAGAATGATAATCTTTTTCTTGATCAGTTGTATTTAAATTTTCATTGTTATCAGTACTAATGGTAGGAGAATTATTATAATTAGTAGTCGGTTCACTTTCAGTTGAAATATTATTTTCACTCTGATCATCAGTAGAAACTTTACCTTCTAGAGTGTCTAATTTATTTTGGAAACCTTGAATGACCAATGTTTGAGAATTTAGTTGTTGATCAATGTCTTTATTACGGTTTTTTAAAGTTTGTAATTCCGCTTCATTTAAAATTATCCTTTCTTTAATTTTAGTTATATTATCTTGTTCTTTGTAAGAAATTTTGGAGTTGGCTTTTAAGTCAATTTTATTGTAATCGTCACGAATAATTTTTTCTAAATATAAAATTCTATCGGAATTACGAACTTTTTCTTTAGTAAGCTTTATGGTAAAACTTTTAGCATTCGTTAAATCATCAATTGCACAAGACTTTTGAATATCTAACTTAAAATCTTCAAGAACTGGGATTGCTAATTCTTTTTCAGTAGTATTTGAATTGATGAAAGTATTAGATAAATTATGAAAAGAAGTGAATATTGTCATACTTTTATCATCATTATATTCATATGCAAAATTTCCTAACCAGCTTTCACCATTTGGTGAAAATTTAATATCCGAACCATAGACTTTATTAACAATTCCACCTTTAACTTTACCTCCTTGTTTTTTAATAAAATTCTTCCAAGTATTTACTAGGACATCCTTATTACAAATTGGTAATGTAAAACTTAAGGATTCCATAATCTTGTTTTTTTCCGTATATGAAGATTCTTCAATAGTTTGAGAATGTGCAAAAGCACAGATAAAACTTAAAAGTATAATAGATGTTTTATTCATTGTTTTAAAGATTTAATATAATGAGCTGCAATTTCCTCACCTGAACTTACCGATTTTATAGCCCATTTTATTTTTAAATTAAGTTTTTGAATTTCAGTTAACTGCCAATTTAAATGACTTTCTTCCAATTTCTTTCTCATTTCATAAAAACATATTCCGGCTGCTACAGAAACATTAAGACTTTCTGTAAAACCTATCATTGGAATTTTAATACACGCATCAGCATAATTTAAAGTTTCTTCATTTATACCTTTAAATTCAGTACCAAAAATTAAAGCTGTTGGCTGAGTTAGTTGAAAATCATAAATATCTATAGCATTTTTTTCAGGAGAAACTGCTACCAGTTGATATCCATTTTCTTTAATCTCTTTTAAAGATTCCAGATTTGAAGATTTATAAGAGATATCAATCCATTTATCGGCTCCTCTTGCTACGGTACTTTCCGGCTTAAATTCATTTCTGTTTTCCAAGGCAATCAATGATTGAAACCCAAAAGCTTCCATACTTCTAACTATGGCACCGGCATTACGATATTGATACAGATCTTCAAGTATGGGAAGTACATAATTTGACCTGTAGTTAACTAAATTTTCTATTTTTTCAAATTTTTCTTTTGATATAAAATCTGTTAAATAGTTATATAAATCCAAATTATTCAAAAATTCTTTTGAAATCATGTTTCAAAAATAACAATTAAAGCTGTTAATATTTTCATAAATTGCAATTTAAAACCGAGAAATATAGATGAAACGTAAAATTTTATTAATTTATACAGGAGGAACTATAGGAATGATCAAAGAGTATAGTACCGGAACACTAAAACCTTTTGATTTTAATGCGCTATTAAAGCATATACCCGAGATAGAACTAATTGATGTAGATATAGATATCAACGTATTTGAAAAACCTATTGATTCTTCAGACATAGATATTAATGATTGGATTAAATTAGGTAATATACTTGAAAATTCTTATTTCAAATATGACGGATTTGTAATATTGCACGGTACGGATACGATGTCTTATACTGCTTCTATGATGAGTTTTATGTTACAAGGATTGAAAAAACCTGTAGTATTTACGGGATCACAATTGCCAATTGGTGAATTGCGAACAGATGCCAAAGAAAATTTGATTACTTCAATTTATTACGCTTCTTTATATGAGAATGATAAACCTGTTATCAACGAAGTGTGTATTTATTTTGAATATAAATTATATAGAGCAAACAGAACAACCAAATTCTCAGCAGAACATTTTGATGCTTATATTTCCCCCAATTATCCTAAATTAGGAGAGTCCGGCGTCAATCTTGGAGTTTTTAAAGAATATCTTTTAAAACCTGGTCATACAGATTTTAAGGTAAATAAAAATCTGGTTAATAAAATTGATATATTCACTTTTTTTCCGGGAAAAAATAAATATTTATTAGATCGAATGGTTTCAGACAGTGATCTAGAGGGCATTATCTTAAGAACCTTCGGTTCGGGAAATATTCCTTCCGACAAAGAAACCTTAAAAGCCTTACATAAAGCCAAGGAGTTAGGAAAAGAAATTATAGTTATTACCCAATGTATAAGAGGAAATGTAAATTTTGGGAAATATCATAATAGCCTCATATTTAAAAATTTAGGGGTTATATGTGGTTATGATATAACAGTAGAAGCTGCCACAACTAAACTAATGCATTTACTCGGACAAAATTTAAAAGGAAATGTACTCAAAAAACTGTTTGAGGAAAATTTATCCGGTGAAATAACTAATTAACCCATTATTTTAGTCTTATTAAGCTAATTTAAATTGATTACAATAGATTGTAAACTAGACTTATATATTTATTTCTTATAATTTACTTTAATTAATTATAGTATATAAATATAACTTTATATTCGAGACTATAAATACTTATAAATAAAAATTATTTTATATTAATATCACAATATTAAGTACTATCAATATACTTAAGATAAGATAAATTGTTAATAAAATAAATACCATTTTAAATTAATCATTAACTAATAAAAAATGATAAAATAACAATAGAAATAGTGTGGTTTATATTAGAAAAAGTAAAAATAAGAAACTCCTAAATTAGATGTATTGTGAGATTTAAACCATTTTCCATTTTTAGAATACACTTTATTGTTATCATAAATATTATTTAACCCCCAATTATATCTAATACCTATTTCATGTTTACGAGCAAAGCTAATTCCACCACCTAAGCCGGCTGAAATATCAAATTTTGAAGCTCCTCCGTACCATTTTTTGTCTCTGTGTTTATTTTTTTCATGAATTAAATATCCAACCTGTGGACCGGCTTCTATAAAAAATTCGTGTGTTTCTTTTCCTCTACAGCAAGGAGGGAATATGAAATCTCCAAAATAGTACTTAACCATTAACGGAATGTTAATATAAGTCTGATAAAATTTAACGTTAATATCTTTACCATCTTTTTCTCCTTGTTCAGAATAAACTATTTCAGGCTTAAAAAACCAACTATCGTTGAAGTCATTAAAAGGAATTTGTGCAAACAAACCTACTGCAGGTGCAAAAATACGGGTATCTGAGTGTTTATGCACATTTCTGATATTTGTAAATTGTAAACTCCCTTTTACACCAAATTTAACTTGCGATTTTAATGTAGAAAAACTTAAAAATAAAATTACTACATAAAAAATTTGTAAATTTTTAATCATTTTATGAAATATAACTTGTAAATATTTTAAATATATTAATAAACTTTTATAAAAAATTTAACATTTGCGCAAATATAAACATTATTTTAAAATATAAAAATGAAAATAATCTGAGAAAATATCATTAAATAAATATAAAATATATGTAATAATTAAAGATTATTTATTTGTATTTTATATCATTTGTTTATATTAATACAAGAAAAAATGTTTATAAATAACTTTTTTAATTTAATTTATTTCTTAATATTTAATTCGTATGCACTTAAAATAATTATTTTTTAAATCTAAATATGTTACTATTTATAACTAGGATTAAGCTAACCATGACCTAATTAAAAATTTTTTTTTAATTTAAAAAATAACATTTAATAGTATAAAATTATAAAAAAAAAAATTATTATAAAAAACTTTTATAATAAATTTTTTAATTATGTGAAGTAAATTTTATTATTTTTAAATTATTATCATAAAAATTAATAAATAGGATAATATTTAGTTAAAAATTAACACTATTATATTTAATTTAGTTGTTAATATTTTATATTAAATAGTAACATTTTATTTAATGTATTAAATTTAATTAAAAAATAAATCAAAATGAAATGAGTTTTATATTTTATGTTTATAGAATGATATATATTTATAAATGTGTTTATTAATATAAATATGTATATTTTTATTTTCTATATTTAAAATATTAAAAATTTAGTAAGGGGAATATTGATTTTTAAAAAAATAATAGTATTTTTGCATAAAATTAACACTAATAAACGTCTTATGAAATTTAGAAGAATTATTTCCGCTCTTAATTTAGAAAATTCCTTATTGTTTATTACTTTAACATTATTTTATTGTTTTGCTAAAATGTTAAAAATAGCAACGTCTTAAAAACATATTTATCATTACATATATATTATCTTGTATTTTTAGTTGAATATAGATTTTAGATATATATATGACTAATACTTTAAAGTGATTATAAAAATTTTTAAGCTTAAAAAATAATGGGAATATGATATCATATTCCTTTTTTTTATGATTTTAAAAATTTAAATTAATTAAAATTTAAAATTATTACTAATGGATGCTTAAAATTTAAAAAATATTTTAAATTTTTTTGATACCGTAATAGATAATAAAGTTTTATTTAGGCTTTTTTGTTAAGAACTTATTTTTATTTATAAAAAAATTTTGTTACCAATGTAAAAAGTGTAGCAAAAATAATCTCAGAATATGGCACAGGCAAAAATTACCTCATTTTAATGTCGTAAGAAGTAGTTAAAATTTAATCAAATAATATTTCATTTATATATTTTTGTTAAGATTTAAATCCAAATCACTATTATATAAATCTCTTTAATTTTATTTTCAAATAAGTAATATTTGTAAAAATAATATTTTTATTAGAGATAAAATAAAGTAAATTTTATATATTTGTTTTCAAAATTGATTAGTATGAAAAAGATATTTTTAGTTTTATTTATTTTAATTTATACATTTTCTTTAGGACAGAGCGCAAAAGAAATGCTTAAAGAAATACAAGGTAAATGGAGTTTAGACGATAATAATAATGTTACCGTTGTTAGAATCATTGAAGCGCCAAATATGAGCAAAAATGAAATCTACCAAAGGGCATTAAATTATTTTACATATAATTATGTAAACGGGTCATCAGCAATTCAGACCCAAGATAAAGAGGCTGGAGTTATCGTTGGCAAAAGCCTTTATAACAATGTACATAAGGGTATCAATATCTTCACGATTAACGTTAATGCAACGTATATATTGAGAATTGATGCTAAAGAAGGTAAAGCTAGAGCTATGGTAACACTTTTACAATATGAAAAAAAAATAGTTAGTAGAAATACGGCACCAAGTTATATAACAACCAATATTGCCCAAGAATATCCAATAAATCCTAATGGTGCGAATAAAACAATTATGGCTAAAGCGTTTTATAAAACATTCAAAAAAGCCAATGCTACATTAGAAAACTTAGAAAAAACTATTAAAGAGGGTTCTACATCAAAAGATATAGAAAATTCTGATTGGTAAATTTTTAATTTTGTGACACATCATAACCATCAAAAATTTAATCCGTTGAATTATCAGCGGATTTTTTTTTAATATTTGTACAATGTAAAATTTGTATTTCTTATATTTAATATAATTATTATCATGTCCTTGTTGAAGATGATTTACGGAAATACCTTTACCTATTTTTCATTCAAATTTTACACTACCGTCTCCGGCATCACTAATTTCCGCAATTGAAAAAAATTTTTTTTATCTTTAGGTTCTCTTATGGTTGCTTTAATGGGGATCCTTTCAGAATTTTACAAAATCCAACTATCTAAATAGTTTGTTTCTTCTTTCTCTTACTAATAATACTTCTTTTTCTTCTTTTTTCATGATTATTTGGTTTAAATTTGTTTATAATTCGATTTTCTTATTATTTTTATGGATAAATTCTTGGATATTTTCTTGTGTATAAAATATTTTTTTTCCGATTTTTTGATACTTTAAAAGTCCCATAGATCTATATCTTTGAAGGGTAGCTTTGCTAATATTAAATAATTGACATAGATCTTGATTATCAAAAAAATTTTGTTCAGTAATGCAGTTTTTGAAATAAAATAACTTTTCAATTTTTTCCAGTTTTGACAATAGTTTCTGTTCTGTTTTTTGTAGTCTTTTTTCAAGTTCTTCAAGAGTGATCATTGGGGTTGTTTTCATATTTATTATTATTTATTAGTATTGGTTAAGTAGTCTATATAGTTCGTATGCAAGTTTGAGACGGACTTTACTTTACAACATATTAGTCTCTCTTCAACGATTCTTTCTATTTCCGAAAATCTGTATAAAATCCTAGTTCCTTTTCTTAAATACGTAACTTTTTTTTTATTTCTTAACCCAGATAGCGTCCTTGGACAAATAAGTAGTATTTGACAAACCTCTTTAGTTTCTAAATAAATGTGCTCAGTTTTCAATACTATTTCACCATTGTTGTTGAAAGAGGCATGATCATTAGCGCCCGTTTGCATCAACTTACATACACAGTTATAGATTCGGTCGATTTTTTCAATTAATAGGTCTTGGTCTGGGTTCTCTATAATTAACTTTTTCATAGTTATGAATTTTTTTTGTTTAATTTCATAAACGTATAAAAACGTATAAAAATGCATTATTCTATCATGTCAACATATAACTTTATTATATTTATATTATTAAGCTTTATTTTATAGTAATAAAAAATGTAGGTGCTTACGCTAATATGTAAGTTTTGATCTTGTATTGGAATGCATCCAATCTAAAAGCTCTTTTCTTGAAAAAATCAATTTATTGCCGAATTTTTTGCAGGGTATTTTTCTTTCAGAAGATAATTTATACAATTTGGATTTCGATATGTCATACCCATTTTCCGCAAGAAAAGCAATTGCAGATGTGAGGTTAATGGTATCAACAACGGGTAATTCGTTAAATTGATTAAAAAGATCTGAATAGTTATCAAATACGCTCGAAATTTCCTCTTTAAGGATTTTGCGTAATTCGTTTTCATTTAAAATTGTGAAATCTGCCATATATTTATATTTATTGGTTATATGGCAAATTAAACAATTGAAGTTTAGATATAAAAACATCTAAAAATGTTACAAACACATATTAATTAATATGGTTTTATAAACTAATACTATCGTTTTTTTTTGATTGTTTGCTAAATGTCAACTCTGTAAAGTCATTTTATTTAACTGTATCACAATTAATTATTTTTTTATACAAACGCAATTGTTCTAAAATATGCTCTAATTGATAATAATTTAATTTTTCATTGCTAATTAATTCATGAGAAATCCATCTTGATATCGTACTTCTTGTAACTTTTAAAATTTTTGATAATTGTGTTTGAGATCCAACAATTTTGTTTGGATGATTTTTAAGATATCTTTCCAGTCTATCAATTATTTTATCAATATTATTAATCTTATACTCTTTGATACAATCAAAATTAATAGTAAGAGTACGTATATCGAAATTATTAAATTGATGATGGTTTGCTACTTCTGAAATAATAGCATCATATAACGATTTAGATAATTCAGTTCTTCTAATTGTGTAGTTAGTTCGTTTTGGCATTTTAGATTTTTATTTAAAATTAAAATAAATATCTAGGATTTCCATTTTTGAGTTTTCTAAAATAATAAATATCGATTTCTTAATAACAACGAAAATATAGAAATCAGAAAAGTTGTTTCCGAATTTGTTTCGGTATTTAAACATTCTAAACACATACTATGTATAACTAACTGGTTTATAGTGTTTTATAATTTATTTTAAACGAATTACCTCTTGACTCTTAATCAAGAGGGCATCCATTTCATACATTTTTTACTTCCATTTTTATAAAATAACATACCGATTATCAACTATTTAATAAAAATAATTTTTTATTATCTAGTATTTTAAGTAATATGCATATATATTTAAGATTTGTTTAAGTATAAAGATAGTATTAATTTTTAAAAATTTATTCTTAGGATGACCTATGAAAGTAATGGATTTACTATTACTGCTGACTTTTAAAAAATACAAAAAAATTAAATATTCCTGTTGGTATAGGTATTTATTGGAGGCTGCTTTGGCATCGACATTAAAAACGGATGAACACCAACCATAGTCGTTGGTATAAGCTATAATTATAATTTTATAAGGCTTTAATTTATATTTATTTATGAGAAAAAATAGATTGTTGTATTTTAAATCATGAATTTTTTGGTCACATAAATCTTTTATTGTAAATTTGTATGTATTTAAATTAGACATTAGACATTTGACATAGAAAAATTAATTGAACATTCTAAATCACTCTGAATTACTCAATACAGAGTGATTTTTTATATTCTAAAGTAAACTTTTATTATGATGTAGAATATTCAAATTCCTAATTATTATATTAAAGATAATATTTAAAAATTTATTTAATAATAAATTAGTACAATATCTTTAATACAAATTGTAATAAACTTCTGTTACAAATTTAAAATAATGCAACAAAAATGAGCAGAATTAGGCACAAGTAAAAAAACGTAAAAAAGCGCTATAATCCGTATAAATACAAGAAAATCCGCTATATAAGCGAGTTTATTAGCAGAGAGGATAGTCTCTTTCTAAAATATCGTAACATTGTTCTATAATATCCAATTTTTATATTACGGTAACGGTTTTATAACACTCCTAAAAAAGAAAAACTACAATTAAACATTGATTATCCCGAAGTTTATAATCGTACGTTCAGCGTAGTTTTATTCAAGCTTTTCGCAAGTATCTAAATATAGATATTTGCGCCTTGCACTAAATTTATAACTCTTTCTATTAGTTAATAGGAGGTAATCCCAGCTCTTTTAGAAATTCATTATGTTTATCCGTGTTTGTTTTTATGCTTTCGTTTATTGATATCAATTTTTTATTCACCTCTTGTAAATCAATTGGTACTTCCTCTTCTGATATATTTACATATCTCGAAATATTTAGGTTATACCCATTTTTCTCAATTTCTTCCATCGAAACTTTACGAGAATATCGTTCTATTTCATATCGGTGCTGATATGTTTCGACAATTTTATCTATATGTTTATCTTCTAATGAATTTTGTCTTTTACCTTTTACATAATATTCACTTGCGTTAATAAACAAAATATCATCCTCTTTTTTACATTTTTTCAAAACCAGAATACAAACCGGAATACCTGTTGAATAGAATAAATTGGAAGGTAATCCAATAACCGTGTCAATATTATTATCTTTTAATAGCTTAGTTCGTATTCGCTCCTCTGCTCCTCCACGAAATAAAACACCATGAGGCAGTATAATAGCCATAGTTCCTTCTTTAGCTAAAAAGTGAAATCCGTGTAACAAAAAAGCAAAGTCAGCTGCTGATTTTGGCGATAACCCATGGCTTTTAAAACGAAAATCTTCTGCCAGAGTATCGTTCGGCTCCCAGCGTAAACTAAAAGGCGGATTAGCTACTATCGCATCAAACTCAATCTTCTTAGAAGGATTCATTTCGTTCAATATATCCCATTGGTTAAGCAAAGTGTCTCCGTGGAAAATTTCAAACTCGGTGTCTTTCATGCCGTGTAGAAGCATGTTCATCCGTGCCAGATTGTAAGTCGTTACGTTTTTTTCCTGCCCGTATATTTTCCCTATGGTACCGCCATTTTCCCTTAATTTGGTTCTTACATTCAAAAGTAACGAACCCGAACCACAGGCAAAATCTAATACTTTGTCCAATTTAGGTCTTGGACCTCTTACAGGGTCTTGAGTATCTAAGATAACAATTCGGGAAAGAATGGTTGAAATTTGTTGAGGAGTATAAAACTCTCCTGCCTTTTTTCCTGAACCGGCTGCAAATTTTCCAATCAAATATTCATAAGCATCTCCAAGAGTATCGGTATCTGTAGAAAAATCAGCAATGCCTTCGGCTATTTTTGTAATTATCTTACAAAGCTTATCATTTCTTTCTTTGGAAGTTTTTCCGAGTTTTTCCGAGTTCAAGTTGATTTCAGAAAACAAACCCTTAAATGTGGTTTCAAACGATTCGTTTTCAATGTAACGGAACCCTTTTTGGAGTGTTTCCAATAAATCATTATCTTGAGTACGAGCCAGTTCGATAACATTACTCCATAAATATTTCGGTTTGATAACATAATGCACTTTTCTACGCATCTGCATTTCAAAATCTTCTATATCTTCTTGGTTTTTATCGTACCAGATTTGTAAAGGGGGAGGTACAATAAAATCAACTAGGTTATCTTTAGAAGGACTTTTGGGATAATCTTTTCCTAATTCCTTTTTGGCTGCTTCTTCATAATTAAAAGACAGATACCGGAGAAAGAGAAATGAAAGCATATAGTCACGAAAGTCATCCGCATTCATGGCTCCTCGCAATTGATCTGCTATATCCCAAAGGGTATCCCCTAATTTATTTTTATCTTGTTGTGTCATACTGTTTCTGTTTAAGTTTTTTAGTTAAATATTTCTGGAAAATGAAATTCATACTTTTCCGTAAAACCGGTAAAAATTCTTTTGAAAAGTTCTTTGTTGTCATCTCCCATTTCCACAGGATCGAATATTGAATATTTACCATGGCTAAATAATTGTAATGCCCGTTCAAAAAGCACTTCATCTTCTAAACCGACAATACATTTATCAATTTTATCATAACCAAAAAAAGTTGCCGTTTTTTCTAAAATACTTCTCAAGGAATTAAAATGATAGGTATAAATTTTATTTGATTCACAGACTTTTTTTAATTCGCTCAGTATGGCTATATGATGAAAAAAAGGGGTATCTTTGGTATTTTGTAAAGCATATCCATCAGTTCCTTTACTATGTAAAAAATAACGTTTATACTGCAGTTTTTTTCTACCAGATTCATTGAAAAGTACGTTAAAGAACAAGCTGTGATGCGTTGAAATTACCGTTTTAATCGTGTTACCTTTTGTGGAAATTAAATTACATAAATCACAAGCAACCGCAATAGCATTATTTTCATCAAGGGAGGATATGGGATCATCAATATAAATATACTTCACCCAACTGTATGCAGGGTCTTTATCAATAGCTAACTGACAAATGGCAAGAAAAAAACACCATATAAATAAGGTCTCTTCTCCTCTTGAGATTTTAATATTCTCTACAGTTTGTTCATTTCCGTCAACAATCATGCTTCGTGAAAAAGCTACGGTGGAGGAATCATAATCGATGTCGAACTTTAAATCTGCATAATTATTAAAGAATGATTCAATTTTGATATCCAAATCCAACTCATGTAATCCGTCAAAAAATACAGAGTCAGGATTTAATTTAAGTACTCGGTTGGTATCATTTTCAAGGTCATTATTCCAGGAGAATAAATCTTCAGTAAACGCATTGAAATATAAAGTATCCCGACTGGATACATTACCATCAACATCAACCTTTTTTCCTGCCTGTTTAAATTCCATGGAAAGCCGTGTTTTACCACTTCCATTATGTGCAAATAATAATACCAAATTTTTCATTGGGCGATTGTCACCCGTTAAATCCTTTCGGAGATGTTGGGCTACCTCTGAAAGGTTTGTAAAATTAATTATTGTACTCATTTTCTAGTCGTTTATTTTAGGAAACAATCCCTGCATCAAACCTTTTTTATGTAGTTTTAGCTGTTCTATCTTTTCTGTTTGCGCTGTGATTAAAGCATCTAAGGATGATAGGCAAGAGGCGATTTTTTGTTGTTCTTTGATAGTTTTAGGTATCATTAACTCAATTCCTTTTAGTTCATCTAAACCAATTCTTTTTCTGGTTGAACCTGTTGATTTTTTTTCAATAGCTTCTCTTATTTGTTTTGAATTTATTATTGAATAAATAAAATATTTCGAGTATTTTTTCTCGTCTACAACTAATCTTATGCCATCAGAAGCCATAACACATCTATTTAGGTAAGATGGTATAATACAAGCTCGACCAACAGGATCACCCATCTTTGATAAGATTATTTCATCCGAGTAGATATTGCAGCTTAACAATTCATCGGCTTTCTCTTTTGAAGTATAGATTTTGTATTCATTATTAAATTCTCCATTACCAATATTTTGGAGTTGAATAATTCGAATTCCTTCTGTTGTATAATCACAAGCTTTTAGGTTTGAACCAAAAGGCCCACCAGTAAAACTCCATTTGATTTTTTTATCTGTTGTCTCAATTATTTTCTTTTCCACCCACTCTCCATCTTTCTCAAATTCCTTAAACCTATATTTAGGTACTTTTTCCCCTTCTTGAGGAAAAAGCTTTTGCATTAATCCTTTTTTGTGGTCTTTAAGCAGATTCAGCTTTTGGCCTTGAGCTGCTATCATCTCATCTAAAGAGGAAAGGCAGGAAGCTATTTTTTGTTGTTCTTCAGGATTCTTAGGAACTATAAATTTGTATTTTAGAAAGTTCTTACTATTAATTGAGTTTATTGTCGCTCCCAAGTCAGCCTTAACTTGTCTCTCATACCTTTCTGTTTGAAATAGCTGAAAAACAAATTCAGGTTTTTCAGCTCTAAAAACTGTCATAAAAGCGCCGTGAGTAGCAAATGGTATTCCTTTTGGAATAATTGCATTTTTCCCAATTAGTGATTTCGAACCATTTCTAACACAAATTAAAATATCATTCGGTTCTGAAAAATTGGCTCCTTTTATGTCAGTTCTAACATAAACACAATCATTTAAAGCAATTAATCCATTTAGAATGTTAGAAGAACGCAATACTAACAAACCTTTTCCTCTTACATCATTTGGACTATAAGTAAGTCCATTAATTAACTCACCTAAACTATTTAGCTCTTTCTCTTCCCATTCCTCTTCATCCACAAACTCAGGAAAACGCAATTCAGGTATTAATTTAGTCTTTTTACTCATAAGCTGTTAATCCTGATATTTCACGTCCTTGGGCTAATTTATTTAATTGGGGTACTAGGTCTTCCATCAATGCTAATTCTTTAACCCTGCGTTCTTTCCAGCCTAAGCTTAAGGGTTCTAATAAATCCGTAAGCTTTTCCCCGTCAAAAATCATCCGGCTCATGATCTCTTCTACAAAAGCTTTCAGGTCTGCTGTTTCTAATCCGTACTTGTGAGCTATGGCAGCCAGTTCTTTGTTGTATTTTTGAACTTTAAATGTATTGTACCCTTGATAAAGCGACTTTACATCCTGTCCGCTGTTCCAATCCAAACTGTTGATATATTCGGTTAAATCTTCTTCTTCTTCCATTAAATTGGAATTGGATTTCAGCAAACTAATTACCTGTTCTTTAGTCATCTTATGCTTAGAAGGTTTCTTTTGCGTATTGTCTGCAATCAGATTCATGATATAATCATAGTCTATTATAGCAGAGGCAAACAATACAAATTCAAAATCCAGTTGTTGAATTTCTGGCGGTACTTCATCGCCTCCTTTTTGCTGGATTTCTCTTAGTCGCTTCGCTGTTTCCAAATACGAACTTCTAAATCCTTGTAAAGTTTCGTAAGGTAAAATGGTTTCGATGGTAGTTTTTTGATCTTCATCCAAGTCTGTATATTGATCAAGCTGGGTTTTAAGTCGTTGTACCTCTTTAAAGTTTTTCACAAAGGTAATCCTCGCAGCATCTCCTCTCAATCCGTATACTTCTTGCGGTTCATTAACAAGGTTTTGTTTTTGCATAAAATCTCCCAATTTACCTACGGCTTCTTTATATTTTTCAATAATTACCGGAGCAGGATCAACCAGCCAAATTTTTCTGGACTGTCCACTGTCTTCTCCCGAAAAAAGAGCGATAGCTTGATTTACGGCATCCTGCTGCGAACGGAAATCTAAGATATTGCCGTAAGGCTTGGAATCATTGAGTACCCGATTGGTTCGTGAAAATGCCTGAATCAGTCCGTGATATTTTAGGTTTTTGTCTACGTACAAAGTATTAAGGTATTTGCTGTCAAAACCTGTGAGCAACATATCCACTACTATGGTAATATCAATTTTATTTTTATGTGGATAATCTTTATTACTATATTTTTGATCTTTAATGCGTTTTTGTACGTCCTGATAGTATAAATCAAACTCATGGATGCTATGATTCGTACCGTATTGTATATTGTAATCGGTAATAATTTCCGTTAAAGCTCTTTTCTTTTCTTCAGGGTTTTGTGTATTGTCTTCTCTTTCCTGAATTAAATCTTCCTGAAGTTGCTTAATATCTGCTGCATTCTTTTGGCTTTGACGGTCTCCATCCTTAGCAATTAACTGTACGGGTGGTGAAAATACACAAGCAATATTCAATGGCAGATAATTAGGATTTTCGCTTTGTTTCTTTTTCTGAACTTCTTTGAATAACTGATAGTATACAATAGCATTATCGATAGAAGCAGTAGCCAAAATAGCATTAAATTTTCTGTTGTTGGTTGCTCCATTATGCTTCTCCAAAATAGACTCCACAACCGCCTTTCGTTCAACCGTTTCTCCCTGATTTATTTTAGTAGAATTTTTGCCCTTAAAAAAATCTATGTGGAAACGCAATACATTTCTATCATCAATAGCATGAGTGATGGTATATTTATGCAACTCTTGATCAAATATATCTTTAGTCACTTTGTATGTTGCTTTTCCATCTTCTCTTATAACATTAGTCGCATTATCTTCAAAAATGGGTGTACCTGTAAAACCAAATAGCTTTGCATTGGGAAAAAACGCTTTTATAGCTGTATTATAATTTCCAAATTGAGAACGATGGCATTCGTCAAAAATGAAAACCATACGTTTATCTTTCAAAGGTTCTAACCTCTTTTTATAAATTTCTTTACCGTTTTTTTCCTTTGCTTTGTTATGCTTACTATCTTCCTCAGCTAAAGCCAAACCCAATTTTTGGATGGTGGTAACAATTACTTTGTCGGCATAGTCGGTAGAAAGCAAACGCCTTACCAATGTTTCTGTATTGGTATTTTCTTCTACACTCCCTTCTTGAAATCTATTGAATTCCTCACGGGTTTGTCTATCGAGGTCTTTCCGGTCAACCACAAACAAACATTTTTCAATATCAGGCATGTCTTTCATTAAAGTAGAAGCTTTGAAAGATGTTAGGGTTTTACCACTTCCTGTGGTATGCCAAATATAACCGTTTCCTAAGTTTTGTTTAATAGATTTAATAATAGCCTCTACTGCATAAATCTGATACGGACGCATCACAAGCAATTTTTGTTCGCTTTCCACCAGTACCATATATTTACTAATCATTTCTCCAAGTGTGCATTTTTTGAGGAATTTATCTGCAAAATCATAAAGATTATTAACCTTGTTATTATTGATGTCAGCTAATTCATAAACCGGAAGAAACTGTTCATCTGCATTAAATGCAAAATGCTCATTTTTATTATTCGCAAAGTATAAGGTTCTGCTTCCATTACTCACTATAAATAACTGCATAAAGCAAAGCAGAGAGTTTCCGTAACCATTGCCCGGTTCGTTTTTATAATCCACTATTTGCTGCATGGCTTTTCGCGGCGAGATATCATACTTCTTTAATTCAATCTGCACCACAGGCAAACCATTGATTAAAAGAATAACATCATAACGTTGATTACTGTTTTCTGTATTAATGCGTAATTGATGTATAACTTCATAATTATTTTTACACCAATCTTTGATGTTTACTAAAGTATAGTGTAGAGGAGTTCCATCTTCACGCTGAAAGTATTGTTTTTCACGCAACATTTTGGATGTAATAAATACATCGGAATTAATTATTTCTTCCCGAAGTCGAGAAAACTCACTATCTGTAAGATGAACACGGTTAAGCTCTTCAAATTTGGCTTTAAAGTTTTCCTCAAGCGTTTTTCTATCAACTATATCCGGGCGATAATTATATTTTAACTCTGAAAGTTGTTTAATTAATTTTTTCTCTATTTCTATTTCTTTAATCATATATAAATGTATATGCCAAAATGATATATTTTATTCCCTGTTCTGTTAATTAGAGATGGTTAATAATTTATCTGTTCTGTTACTAGTTAATTAGATAAAGATTACAAATATACATAAAAAGCAACGCTTATTGATGATTATAAATCATATTTACTATTCTAATGTTATCTCATCCAAGCCCTTAAGAAAATTCAATTTTTTCATTTTGAATGGGTATTTTTAAAATCTATTTTTATGTTAACTATGGGAAAAATAGTAAAATATAAGTTTAAAAATATGAATTACCGAAATAATGGGATCCGATGAGCCTTAGCGGTTATAGCAGATGCATTAGGATGATTCTTGCAGGTAAATCCGTTTTTGGGTGTAAATTCAGAAGATTTTAATTTGATACCCGTTGGTATTAATATTCGTTTCGTAGATTTATCTTGTCTAACTTCAATATGCAAAGGCGCTACCGTTTTACCCTTTGCTAATTCATTTCACCTATCAAAAACGAATCGTATACTTAAATTGTCCATATTACAAGTTGTAACAAAATTTTTGTTACAAATTTAAAAAAGTGTAACAAAAAATTGGCAGAATATGGCAGAATATGGCACATGCAAAAAAACGTAAAAAAGGGCTATAAACCGCGTAAACACAAGAAAACCCGCTATTTAAGCGGGTTTATTAGCAGAGAGGATGGAATTAGAACATTAATTGAATACCAACTACTTATGGTAGTTGGTATCAAAAAGTATTAATTAAGGTTTTTAAAACTATTTTTTAAAAAATAACAACACATTTTGGAGGTATCAAGTAGTTTCCAATCATGAAAATTAAAATTTTGATTTTTTGACAGTACTTTTTCATAATAGCCCATTGAAAAGATTAATAGTTCTAAAATTACTGTATTATTATTTTTTAACCAGTTAAATTTTTCATTTGATATAGTGCCTTTTTTGTTAAGGTACAACATAATCTTAAGCAGTTCCTTTTCATTCATTTTTTTTAAAGTTCTTAGTATAAACGCAAATTATAAAAAAAACGATATAAAACACATATGTTAAATATCATATATTAAACTATTCATATAAAATATTAAAGCTAACTAGTTAATAATCAAATGTTAACAAATGGTTAATGTTTTGTAAAAATCTTTTAAAAAAAGTGGCGTTGTTATCTTGTGTTTATATTTTCATAAAAAAATTTTGAAAATTCATTTTTAAGTCTATATATTCCAAGCATATAACTGTTTATTTATAACCAAAGCAGAACCAAAAGCTAACCAAAAGCTAACCAAAGCAGAACCAAAAGCTAACCAAAACCTAACCAAACCAGAACCTAATGTAGAATGTATAATGTATAATGAAGAATGTATAATGAAGAATGAAAATGAAAATGAAGAATGTAAAATGAGGAATGATGTTCTTTTAGAAAAAGAACCAAAAGCGCTTCCTCTTTAAAAAAAATAATAGAGGGAGAAAATAAAAATTCATCTGGGGAATTTTCTACAGAGAAAAATTTTTTTTAGGGAACTTAAACGAGTCATTACATCACCCTAAATACCAAACTTGTAAACAAACCTCATCTCTAACCTTGATACTAACTTCGATACTAACCTCATCACGAACCTGTAAAAATATTTTACAGGTTAGAGTTAAGTCCAGTGTATAGGGTTGTTATGAAGGGCATGTAATTTTACAAAAAAAACTCTTTTTCCAATTTTTAAAAGAAAAAAAGTAAGAAAGAAAAAAAATAAAAAAAGAAAGAAAAGAAAGAACCAAAGAAAAGAAAGAAAAAAAATAAAAAAAAAGAAAGAAACAAAAAAAGAAAAACCCCTCTTTTTTGGAAAAAATTTTTTTTCGATTTTGATTTTTTTTAAATAAAATCAAAAATCAATTCCACTTATCAGACTTACTTACCCCGAAGGGGAGAAAAGAAAAAAAGTTGCGCCAAAAAAAGAAAAGATAAAATAAGGCTATTTAAGACGCTTAAATTATCCTAGTAGCAGTCTTGGTTGTTTTTGATAAAAAAGTCCGCCAGAAGGGCTAAAAATATTAAAATCGGGGGTGTTAACTCAAAAGTCAAACATGTCAATCTTCTTTAATCTGATCTTTTTTGGATTTATGCTTTGAATTTTCTAAAAAATATATTCGATCAGTAAGATCAAGAATTCTTTTTAGCAATTCGTTTTCTTGTTTTAGTAATCGAACACTTTCTTCTAAAAATTTACAACGGTCCTTAAGATTTTCATTTAATAAATTTTCGGTAGAAGTGGTTTTTTCTTTATCTATCAACATTTCGCCTTTTCCGGTAATTAACCAATTGGCATTAATTTTGTCGCATTTTGAAATTATTAAATCATAGTCAAGGATGTTTTTAACCTTCCATGATGATAATGTATTAAATCTTATTCCTAAAAATTCGGCAAATTTTATGTCGGTTTTTATATTTAAATATTTTTTTAGCTCATTAATAATTATTGACTTATCAACTTTTATTTCCATATTTCGTGAAATTTACGGGTAAGGTAAAAATTATATAAATAATTTTCTTACTTTGGTATTTTAATCTTTTTAGCGCCCCTTGAAAGCTCATTTTTAAGATCGTTTATTTCAAGTTTATATGATTCATTTAAATCCTCTAATATTTTAATTCTCTTATTGGCTTTTTTTAATTTTTCTTCTAAAAGTTGTACATCGTAAAGGGCAACGTCTGTTAGGCCTTGAATTTCTTCAAAATTATCGTCAGGCTCTAAGTTGTTATTTAAAACTTTTGATTTTAGCATTTCTCCTTCTCCTGTTAATAGCCAATTAGTGTTTAGAAAACTGCATTTTGAGTATACCAAATTCATATCAAAAGTATTTCTTGCGTACCAACTAGACAATGTAGTAGGGGCAATTCCTAGAAATTTTGCAAAATCCGATTGTGTTTTAAAACCTAAATGATTTTTTATATTATTTAAAATCAGCCTTTTATCAACATTTATACCCATAACCCTGAATTTATAATAAAATTTGTTTTATTTATTTCGGTGTTGTTTTACCCTTAGTAAACTTTGAAAGTTCATTTTTAAGGGTTTTTATTTCAAGTTTATAAGATTCAACTAATTCTTCCAGTATTTCAATTCTCTTATTAGCGTTTTTTAATTTTTCTTCTGAAAGTTGTACGTCGTAAAGAGCAACGTCTGTTAAGCCTTGAATTTCTTCAAAATTATCTTCTGGCTCTAAGTTGTTATTTGAAACTTTTGATTTTAACATTTCTCCTTCTCCTGTTAAGAGCCAAACGAAATCTATTTCGAAATTGTTTGCTATTTTTTCAATTATATTGAATTTTGGTTCTACTCTATCGTTGATGTAATTTCTAATATTAGCTTCATTAACACCTATTTTTGTTGCAAAATCACTATTATTCCCATTACTAAAATGCTTGACTAACTTATTTATTCTCTGTCCTATAGAATCCATTTTGTATATATTATAATATTTGATTCGAAAAAAAAATCGATTTTTATTTTGTTTATTAGAAATATATTTCGATATTTGCTTTAGAATTAAAAACAAATAAAGCGATGTTCAAAAATACTCAAAAAAGGAATAAGTGGAATTCTTTAGTAGTAAATAAATTATCAGAGAAACACGGTTTTACCGGATATTATATACGTCAATGCTTAAAAGGGGAGCGCAACAGTCTTACCTCAGATACAATTAGAAAAGAGTATAAACAATTAGTTCTAAAGATAGAGAACTCTTTAAAAAATTAAAATAAATACCGATTCAGGCAAAAAATTTAATGTCTCTGCTTCATTAAATGAAACCATCGTAAAACGAGTAATGTAATAAAATTTATTATGAATGTCTTAACCATAAAAGAAGTGAGCGCGAGGACTTCATTGTCTGCCCGCACCATTTACCGAATGATAGACAAGGGCACAATAGGATTAGATGATACTTTCTTGGTGGGTAACATCAGAAAAAAAAGAGTCATAACCGAGCAGTGGGTTGAAGATTTTATAAATAAACACAGAACGTATAATTAGAAAAAACCTTAAAAAATTGTCTTGTTATGGAAATAAATATAAAAATTAATATAGAATTTGGAGAAAAGGCCTTAAAAGTATTAAAAAAATGCGGTAAAAATTTCTTAGATACTGTTGATTTAAATGAACCGACAGAAGAAAGTATAAAACAAAACAAGAAAGAGGGTAAAAAAAATATCCCGCCTGTAGAGCCTTTCTACAAACTCACCGACAATATAAAATTCGATAAAATCAAAAAAAAGATTAACTCTCTTATAAGGTTTAAAAAAAATCAAGAAGTTAAAGAATTACTAAACCAATTCAATATCGATCGCATTTCCGAATTAGAGACAGAGAAATATAATGAGTTTTTCGAGCATTTACAAAAAATCATGTAGAAAACAAAAACGTTCAAAACCCTTTACCTGTAAAATCGCTAATCAAAAATTAGAATAATAAAATAAAAAAAAAGCCCTGCAGCAACAGGACTTAATCACAATAATATCAATTAAATATTATCATGAAAACAATAAGTGCAAATATAACTAAAAAAAGAGAAGTATCAAAAAAATTAGCTGAGTCAATTTTTCAAGAGTCTCTTGAGGTTTTATTCAACATAATAATACTTCCTAAAGAAAGCAATTTACATTACGAGATAGAAAAAATAGAAGGATCCATCGTAAGTGTTAAATTTTATTGGACAAAAGATTTTCAAAATTACGATTACTCCTGCGATTACTGGGAAGAAGTTATCGACTCTTATTCAACCCTTTACAACTTCAATAAACCTTATGACAGTATAATCGATGAAATAGTAGAGGACCTGGAAAGAGAAGTAAAAGTATATTTTTAAAACATTACAAAATGGACACTACAATAAAAGGCGTAAAACTTCTTTACGATGAAGCCTTAGAAAATAATAATATCACATTAGCGAAGGCATACGAAAAATACCTTAAAAAGGTAGACACTCAAGAGAATAGACACCAATCAATAATTAAAGGGTTTAAAAATAATCAAATACAAAGCGCATTTAGTAACGGTAAGACTTTTAAATCATTGAAAGAATACTTAGCATACCATGAAAAGGATATATAATTATTTCACATGGTGGTTGCTTACCATGTCAAGTATTGAAAAAATTCAAGAGTTCTTAAAAGAAGAAATAAAGTCATAGAAAATCTTAAAATCACTATGGAAAATAAAACAAGTATATACAAAAAACTATTTCAAGTAAAACTCGAAATAGGTAAACTTATAAAAAATGAAATAAATCCATTTTTTCAATCCAAGTATTTTGATGTAAACCAGCTCATCGAGCACGTTGAGCCTTTATTGCATAAAAATAATTTACTTCTTATGCAGCCTATAAAGGATAATAAAGTAATATCTACGATAACGGATATCGATTCAGGAGAAAACGTAACTAGTGAAATAGAATTGCCAGTATTTCAAGACCCGCAAAAAACAGGATCCGCCATTACCTATTACCGTAGATATACTCTTCAATCACTTTTAGGACTACAAGCAGAAGACGATGACGGTAATAAAACAATTCAAAATGCACAAAATAAACCCAAAATTACCCAATGGCTTACAGAAAAGGAATTTCAAGAGGCTATAAGATCAACGGATATAAAATTTTTAAGAGAATTTGGTGTACAGTGGAATACCCCGCCTAAAGGATTGAAGACGCAATATAAAGAAGCTATTAGAGAAAAAATTAAAGAATTAAAAAACAAATAATATGAGCGCATCAAGTGAACTTGCAGCTCAATATTCAGAGAGCTATTACATAGAAAATCAATACGAATACTTAATGAGTAATCAAGAATATATGACAGAAAAAGACATTTTAATAGAAGGACTTAAAAATAAGCAAAAAGTACTAAGTTATTCTTCGTTAAAATGTTTGGATAGCCCGATAAATTTTATCAACTACTATCTGCGCCCTAAAAAAACAAATGAAGGGATGATAACGGGGAGTGTTATAGATACTTTAATAACTACCCCTGATCTGTTTATTAAGAACTATGCAGTTTTAGAAGACATTCCATCTACTGAACTGCAAGTTAATTTCTGCCATGCAGTGGTTGAAAAAATAAAGAGCAAAGGAATAGACAAAACATCACCCATTTTTGAAATACTATTCAATGAAACATTTAAAGAGTTTTACAAAAAAGGAAGTTCGGAAAACTTAAAACATTTAATCCCTTATATATATTCAATTTGCGAAAATAAGCAAGTTATTAGCATTGTCCATTACCAAAAATGCAAAGATGTAAGTGATAATTTATTATCGCAAGATGAAATATTAGAGGAATTAGAGCAAGTTGAAGAATTTCAAAAAGCAATAGAGTTTGAATATAAAGGGTGGAAAATTAAAGGAAAATTAGACGCTTTTCAATCTAAAATTTTCTACGATTTCAAATATGCATCCGATTGCACACCTGAAAAATTTGAATATGACATGCGTAAATTCCAATATGATCTTCAATTTGGGATTTATTCCTTAGGTTTAATAATACTAGGATTAAGTCATAATCCTAAATTCAAATTCATTGTGTATGATGATAAATTTAACTATTCCATTATAGAAGTAGATGATGGGTATTTAGAATATGCTAGAAGAAAGGTTGATTTTAAGATCAATTGTTTAAACAAAATGATCGCTGAAAACGCTTTTAATAAATCCTATAATTTTTTCAGGTCTAAAACTAAATTTTACAAGCCTAAATGGATTGATGGGTTTGATAATGAAATATTTACACATAGATAAAATATTATGTTCTACAACGCAGAAAAACCTGTCGACATTCAAAAAGCAAAAAAATACTTTAATTGGTTGATAACCAATAAAAAAACCTTCGAATTAACAAAAAAACAACCCATACGAAGTATAAGTCAAAACAATTATTTGCATTTACTGTTAAGTTCTTTCGCTCTGGAATATGGAGACACCTTAGAATATGTAAAGTTAGAAATATTTAAAAAGAAATTGAATTCGGACATTTTTAAAACCGAACATCTAAATAAAAAAACGGGTGAGATTCGCGAAGACTGGAAGAGTACGTCAATACTCAACAGTAAAGATTTAACGATAGCAATAGACAGATTAAGAGCATATTCATTAAAAGAATTCGGTCATTACCTACCCGAACCGAATGACTTGAACTTTTTAAATGAAATAAGAATCAGTATTGAAAACAATAAAGAATATTTATAAATAATTAAAACCATGGAAAATATAATACAACAGACAAAAACAGAAGGAGAAGAAAAGATAAGGGCTTCTAAAAGTAAAACAAAGGATATTAACTCACCAAGTGCAACCTTAGGAAATAAATCAAAAAGTAAAACAAAGGGGGATTTTTCTCCTAGTGTAACATTAGGGAAGAAATCAAAAAGTAAAACAAAGGAGATTAACTCACCAAGCGCAACCTTAGGAAATAAATCAAAAAGCAAAACTAAAGGGGAACAGGCACATAGCGCAACCTTCGAGGAAAAATCACACAGCTACACAGAAGGAAAAGGAGCATATAGCGTGACTTTGGGAAGTTATTCCCTAAGCGAAACAAAAGGTGAAAACGCCATTACAAGTGCGTACGGTTACATGTCAATTGTAAAAGCTCATCATGGATTAGTATCTATAGTCGAATATAAACTAAAAAAAGATGAGTTAGTTCCAAAAAAAACACATTCTGCGCAAGTAGGTGAAAAGATTTTAGATGTAACGATAGAGCCCGATAAGCCGTACGGATTTGATGAAAAAGGAAATTTCAGAGAGTTTACGGAAGAGGAAGTTTTAGAAATATTAAATCCTTATTTAAAAAAACTAAAATCATGATACATTCTACAAATAACGAAAAATACTTTTTTGAAATAAACAAAGATCAATACAATTTATTCTATTTCAATTTAAAAGACGAAGAAGGTAATATTTACCTAGAAAGCTGGCGATATACAAACAAAACTAATTGCCGAAAAGGAATAAAAACAGTAATAAGAAATTCTAAAAATGAATTTCGGTTTGAGGTAGAACATATTTACGATGAAAAATGGATAGTCATTCTAAAAGCGGGAAACGGCAAAAGAATAGCACACTCACAATATTTTGATACAGAAAAAGAAGCTATAAACTTAATTAAAAATTTAAAAAACTTATCCCTAAAAACTCCTGTTATAGACAATACTAAGATAAAAAATTAAAACCATGAATCATTCAACAAATAAAGAAAAATTATATTTTGAAATATACAAAGTTGAAGACGACGTTTTATATACCAATGATCGATTCTATTTCAAATTAAAAGATGAAGAAGGTAACAGTTATATAAGAAGCCGTCCATATCTACACAAAACTGATTGTCTAAAAGAACTAAAATCAGTATTAAGAAATTTTAAAAACAGAGAACGTTTTATAATTGAACAAACTTACGAAGAAAAATGGATCTTCCATCTGAGGAACGAAAACGGTCAAATAATAGCAGTATCAACTTATTATTTTGATACAATTGTGGATGCTAGAAACTTTACTGAAGATTTAAAAAACTTATCCCTAAAAACTCCTGTTATAGACAATACTAAAACCATGAAAGATTCAAATATTAACGAGAAATACTTTTTTGAAATAAACAAAGATCAATGCAATTTATTCTATTTCAATTTAAAAGATAAAAACGGAAATATTTATCTAAAAAGCGGTTCATATACACAAAAAACTAATTGTCTAAAAGGGATAAGATCAATAATAATAAATTCTAAAAATGATGCACGGGTTATAGTTAAACAAACTCGTGATGAAAAATGGAAAGGCTCTTTGAAAGCCGAAAACGGTAAAACAAGAGCATTCAAAACGGCTTTTAACACCAAAGAAGAATTTAAAAACTTTATTGAAGATTTAAAAAGCTTAACTCTTGAAACGCATGTTGTAGACAATACTAAATAAAAAAACTAAAATCATGATACACTCAAATAACAAAGAGATATTCTATTTTAAAATAACAAAAGATTATAACAATTTATTCTTTTTCTGTTTAAAAAACGAAAAAGGTAATATTTGTCTAGGAAGCCTTCCATATACACGCAAAACTGATTGTCAAGAAGGAATAAAATCAGTTATATGTAACTTTAAAAATGGAGAACGGTTTGGAGTAAAGCGATCACCATATGGACGATATGATGTCTACCTGAAAGCCGTTAACGGTGAAATAATCGCAGTCAGTGCGGATTTTTATACAAAAGAAGAAGCTATAAACTTAATTAAAAATTTTAAAAACTTATCTCTAAAAACGCCTGTTGTTGACAAAACTGAATAACCATGATATACCCAAGAAACAACAAAAAATACTTTTTTGAAATAGATAAAAATGAAGACAACTTTTTCTATTTCCAATTAAAAGACGAAGAAGGTAATATTTATTTAGAAAGAGGCGCATATACGTACAAAACTAATTGTAAACACGGGATAAAATCAGTAATAAGGAATTCTAAAAATAGAGAACGTTTTATAATTAAACAAGCTTCTAATAAAAAATGGACATGCAGTCTTACAGCCGGAAATGGTAGAGCAATAGCATTTACCCCTTATTTTAAAACAAAATTTAGAATAGAAAAATTTGTTGAAGACTTACCAAGAAAAGTGCATTTAGCTAAATTTTCTGATAAAACTAAGAGAATTCCTTAGTGGACAATAAACAACTAAAATCTTTTTATTTATAAACATGTTCGCATGAGGAAAAGACTGAAATACGATCCCGATGAAGTAATAACGGTAATTATGAAAAAGGAAATGTCCATGAAAAATTATTTGTCATTGATGGAGAAATTGAGAAAAGATGGATTTAACGGATGGAATTGTCAGGGGTATCAAACAGGTTTTTATTGCGGATATAAAGGGTACCTTGAAGTTATATGTGTTAAACCTAAATTCCTATTAAGATATAACGAAAAATTAAGACCTGTTATAATCATGAAAAGAAGGAATTTAAGACAAGAAGAAAGCAACTAACATTATTATATTCTTATTCAATATGTTTAACTAATGTAAAATTTCAAAGGTAATATAATCCATTAGAAGGAATAAATAAAAATCACTGCTTTGAGAAAGACATTAACAGATCAACAAGTAGAAATAATTATTCGCGAATACTTGAATAAACCCGTAAAGAGGATAGCTGATGAAATAGGGAGTAACCATGGGACTATAATGCGTAAGTTAAAATCATTAGGGCTTGAAATACCTAAAGAAATCATTGAAAAAAGGAAACAGGCTGGGTTATTTAAAAAAGGATCAACCCCCTTTAATAAGGGTAAGAAAATGACAGAATACCTATCTGAAGAAGCTATAAAAAATAACTTAAAAACAAGATTTAAAAAAGGACAAAAACCCAAACAAACAAAAAAAAGTTTTGAAGAAGTAATACGTAATGAAAAGGGCACCCAATATTATTATATAAAATCCCCTGGAGACAATATGATGGTGCCTAAGCAGCGATGGTTATGGGAAAAAGAAACAAAAACCAAAATACCCAAAGGATATAATATAGTATTTAAAGATGGGAACGCCTTGAATTGTGTTATTGAAAATTTAGAATGTATAAGCAACAAGGAATTAATGGAGAGAAACACCATACACCAATATCCGGCGGAGATAAAAAGAACCCTACACTTAACTAAAAAAATTAAAGATAAAATAAAAAGAAAATGAACATATCCGAATTAAACAACAAATTATTTAAAGCCTTAGAAGGTATAGAAGAAGGTACATTAGAAATAGACAAAGCAAAAGCCATGGTTAACATAAGTACCGCAATAACCAATAATGCAAAATTAATCTTACAAGCCGCTAAAATGTCGGAAAATGTACAAATGGCAAACGATCTATTTAGCCCAAAACAAGGGATGTTAACCTTAAACCCTGACGATACATATATGAAAAAAAACATTTTTGCAAAAAAGCTAGGATATAACAATGTCTCTGAAGCATTGGCAAACATGGGTAAAGATAATTTTGATGAAAAGTTTAAAGAACAAATGCAATCAAGGCACCCTGAAAATTACAACAAAAATTAAGACTATTTTAAAAGTTTTCATAATGGAAGAAAGAGACAGTATCATATTTTATAGAAGTTTTTTTGAATCAATAAAACAACTACCTTCTGAAACACAAGCAGAGGTTTACAATGCAATATTTGAATACTCTTTAAACTTCAAAGAGGTTGAATTAAGTGAAATCCCCAAAGTGATTTTTACTCTAATAAAACCGCAATTGGATGCTAATATTCGTAAGTATGAAAATGGCAAAAAAAAAGGAACTAGAAGAAGCAAAGCAGAAGCAAACCAGGAGCAAACCAGAAGCAAAGCAGAAGCAAACCAGGAGCAAACCAGAAGCAAAGCAGAAGCAAACCAGGAGCAAACCAGAAGCAAAGCAGAAGCTAATGTAGAATGTATAATGAAGAATGAAGAATGTATAATGAAGAATGAAAATGAAGAATGTAAAATGAGGAATGATGTTCTTTTAGAAAAAGAACCAAAGGCGCCCCCTTTTTTAAAAAAAATAATAGAGGGAGAAAATAAAAATTCATCTGGGGGATATTCAACAAAAGAAGAAAGAAAAAAAGATTGTGAGGAAATAGTAAATAATTTCAATGATAGATGTACTTACTTACCAATAGTCCAAAAAATAACGGACAAAAGAATATCATCGGTTAGCGCAAGGATAAAAGAATTTGGAAAAGAGAAAGTAAATGAGGTAATAGATTTGGTGTCGGAGTCGACATTTTTAAATGGGCAAAATAAACAAAGCTGGACAGCTGATTTTGATTGGATTATGAGCCCTGCCAATTTTATTAAAATTTTAGAAGGAAATTATAAAAATAAGGGTTTAAGAAATGAAACAGCCGATGAAGATTTCACAATTAATAGATAAAGAAGGATTGGGAAATTTAATACCCAAACGCCCAACACGGCCTTCTACTTATAACTATTTAAAACAAAATAATCCTGAACATCATATTGTAAAAGATTATGAAGCAGCATTATATGCTTATCAAGAATACCAAAAAAAAGCAAATGAAGCTGAGGGCATTATTGAAAAAAAAGAAGTTATAAAACCTATTGGGACCATGGATGTAAAAGAATTAAAAAAATATTTCTGTCAGGCGTTTTATAAAGTAAACAAGGAAAAATTCAATCCAAATGCAAATGATGGAGAAGCAAATCAATTTTTATGCACCTTACTTTATTATTTTGCCAAGTCAGATAATTTTTACAAAAGTAATCTTTTATACAAAGGAGATAAAATCACACATGATTTAAATAAAGGATTACTTGTAATAGGGGGATATGGCTGTGGAAAAACTTCATTTTTTAAAGCTTTCCATTATCTATTTAAAGTGTGCCAGCAACAAGATATTTCAATTAAAAATCTAAATGGAGATCTTATAAAATTAGCCAGATACAAACAGTTTTTTAAATACTTTACGGCAAATCAAGTTGTAGAGAAATATGAGGTATGCGCAGAGCCTGCTGATAAAGATTTCTTTTGGCTGCAACAAAACAATGGACGTGCCTATTATGATGATATTTTAACAGAGCGAGAGGCAAACAACTATGGAAAGGCTGAAATATTCAAAGATATACTGGAAAAAAGATACGATTTGGGAAGTACAACTTTAATAAGCTGTAATTACCACAAACGCTCTATCAAAGATAAAAATGGGAGAGTCGATGTTTTGGAAAATGTGAATTCTACCTTGTGGCAATTTGGTAAAAGATACGGACCACGTATATACGATCGATTATTCTCGATGTTTAACATTATTGAATTAAAAGGGAAAAGCCTTAGAAGATGATCAATGAAAGACTGTAAAAAACTTAAAAAATGAGAAAAATAAGTAAAAAAGAAAAAGATAAATTATTTCATGAATACGTGGTTTTATCCATGTTGTTACTCCATGTAATAGATCGGTTAAAAAGAATACAGGAATTCAATGAAAGATCCAAAAAATTTAAAGAAAACTTAGAATTTAATGCAAAAGAAATAGAGGAGTTAACTGATAAAGTATTTACAATAAAAAAGATAAGTGGATCTACCTACATTCAGGATCTCGCCCAAAAAGTGGAAACAGTTATCCGTAAAAATTTTGTCACAATTTAAAGTATGAATTTAAAAATTAATAAACCGTCCCACAAAATGAAAGGAGAAATTACCCATAAAGAAAAAAAACAAGCAAGAAAAAAAGCCATTGAAAATCTAGAAAATGCTAAAGAAATAGAAGCAGGAAAAAAATATTACCGAAAAGATAAAAGAACAATAGCGTTGAGATAAAGAACTATTAAAAAACTAAAATTATGAAAAAAGAAAATTTTCTTAATAAAATTATCAGAAAGCTAAAAGAATTATTTAGTAATAGTAAGATAAGCAAAACAGTAGGTCATGGGTCACCATGTGTAACTTTGAGGAGCAAATCAAAAAGTGAAACAGAAGGGAATTTTTCTCCTAGTGCAACCTTAGGAAATCAGTCACAAAGTTATACAATGGGCGGGAATTCACCAAGCGCAACACTTGATGAGTATTCAAACAGTTATACAAAAGGTTATGAATCATCAAGTGCTACTTTAGGTAAGTTATCACAAAGCCGCACAGAAGGCTACAACTCACACAGTGCAACATTTGGGGATCATTCACAAAGTTATACAAAAGAGGAATTCGCATTTAGTGTGACTTTTGGTGAGAATTCAAATAGCAAAACAGAAGGGGAATTTTCACATAGTGTAACCTTAGGATATCAATCCCAAAGTTATACAGAAGGAGACGAAGCATGTTGCGTGACTTTTGGAAGTTGTTCCTTAAGCGAAACCAAAGGTAAAAACTCCATTACATGTACGGTAGGTAACAGATCAATAGTAAAAGCGCATCATGGATTAGTAATTATTGTTAAATATGATAAAAATAACAGTCCATTAACAGCGTATTCTGCGCTAGTTGGAGGTAAAATATTAGATGTAACTATTGAACCCGATAAATATTACGGGTTTGATGAAGAGGGGAAATTCAGAATGTTTACGCAAGAAGAAGTTTTAGAAATAGTAAGACCATTTTATTAAAATTAAAATTAAAATGATAATATCATCAAAAAGATGGATAAGAGAATCAAAATTTGATATAGGAGATCAAGTATATATTAAAAATGATAGAGAGCAGCGAATAGTTTTTATAATTGAAGTAATAGTTTCATTATATGAAATAAGATATAGAACAAGGTGTATGGAATCGGTTGATGTGTTTTTTGAGTTTGAATTGTCTAAAGAAAAAAGGATCTTTTAACTATATGAAATAAAAAAAACATTAAAAAAATAAAACAAAAAGACATTGAAGTTTACTCCTGTAGACATTGAAAAGGTAAATTTCATCATTTCTCAATTTATTGAACGTTTAGAGAAAAGTAAATCTTTATAAATAAATCAAGATAAAAATATAGCTAAATTATAAAAAAATGGAAAACTCAAAAAAACAAATTACAAACAAAAAAAATAGTCCTACTATCGGTTATAATGATTATACAGAGTATATAACTAAAGGAGATGAATCCTGTAACGTTATAATGGGTAGTACTTCAAAGGGTTTAACGTTAGGGTATAAATCGCATAGCATTGCTATTGGTTCTAATTCGAACAGTAAAACAAATGGAGATAACGCATGGAGAGTTTATCTTAAAGCGGGAAACGGTCGAACAATAGTAAAATCAAATTTTTTAGATGCAGAAGAAGAAGCTAAAAACTTTATTAAAGATTTAAACTGTTTATCTCTTAAAACTCCTATTGTTGACAAAACTAAATAATAATTATTTAAAAAACTAAAATCATGAAACATTCAAATAACAACAAAGAAAAATTCTATTTTGAAATATACAAAGAAGAACGTTTTAACTTATTCTATTTCGAATTAAAAGACGAAGAAGGTAATATTTACCTAGAAAGCTGGCAATTTACATACAAAACTAATTGTAAAGAAGGAATAAAATCTGTAATAAGAAATTTTAAAAACAGAGAACGTTTTATAATTGAACAACCTTTCTATAACGCATGGAGAGTTTATCTTAAAGCGGGAAACGGGATAATAATAGCATACTCACAATATTTTGATACAGAAAAAGAAGCTAAAAACTTTATTGAAGATTTAAAATGTTTATCTCTTGAAACTCCTGTTATTGACAAAACTAAATAATAATTATTTAAAAAACTAAAACCATGGCACACACAAACAACAAAAAATACTTTTTTGAAATAGATAAAAATGAAGACAACTTTTTCTATTTAAGATTAAAAGGCGAAGAGGATAAAACTTTACTTAAATGCGGTTCATTTACACAAAAAACTAAATGTCAAAAAGTGGTAAAATCAGTAATAAGAAATTCTAAAAATGGAGAACGGTTTGGAGTAAAGCGATCACCATATGGACGATATGATGTCTACCTGAAAGCCGTTAACGGTGAAATAATCGCAGTCAGTGCGGATTTTTATACAAAAGAAGAAGCTATAAACTTAATTAAAAATTTTAAAAACTTATCTCTTGATACTCCTGTTATTGACAAAACTAAATAAAAAACTAAAATCATGAAAAAAGAAGAATTAGCACAATTATTAAATGGCCGTCAAATTGGAGAAGAAATGACCTATCAAGAGCACTTACAAGCCAGAAAAAACGGGCTTTTGGTTTGTTATGGGTATTCTTATGATTTATTAGAATTCAGAGGTATTATATATAATAGAGTAAGTTTTTATGAAGGAGAGGATATTTTCCTGTATAAAGACAAAGATCATAAAATAGGAATTTTGTACGAATCAGACTATGATGAAATAAAAGAAAGTTTAGAAGATTACAATATTGATTTTATTTTACCAAAAATTCCTATTAAAATTCAATGGCGTCCAATAGGACGAGCCTGTTTATGGTTAATAACAACAGATATCCCTCATGCAACATTTGATATTTATGATGATGAAGATTTGTATAGCCGTGGGATCGTATTAGAATTAACGGATATAGAAAATTATTTATATAATAAATATAAAAAATGAAAAACAATAATATCACAATAACATACAGACAAGCAGAGGAATTCAATTTAATGTTAGATGCTCTAAAGAAAATATCAAAAGATTTTCAATCCACAGATCAATTACGTGAAGATTGTAATGAAGATTATGGACTTGATTATGAAGAATGCTTAGAAATGTCTTATGAAAATATCCAAAGTTTAGCGGAACAAACGTCAAAAGGAATAAGAAAAATAAATATAAACAAATGAAAAAAACTAAAAACACCTATATACCAATTAATTTTTCAACTCCGATGATTCAAGCTATACTAGCTGAAGATAAAACCCAGACAAGAAGAATAATTAAACCACAGCCAACAAAACAAAGGGTAGTAGAACAAGGGGAAAAATATCTATCAGGAGCAACTGAGGAGGGAGTAACAAGCAAAGATATGGCGAATGTAGATATTAATATTGATAATTTGTTAGAAGATAATCCAATAAAAAAAGGAGTTATTCTGTGGGTAAGAGAAAAATGGGGATATAGTGGATATAGTGATTATTTAAAAGAACCATATTTATATAAAATCAATTATGATACCGAATATGATAGTTTTATAGAAAACTTTGAATTAAAGAAATGGGGAAGACCTATACTCATGCCAAAAAAAGCCGTGAGGATATTTCTTAAAGTAACGGATGTAAGGGTTGAAAAGCTACAGGATATTACAGAAAAAGACGCTATAAAAGAGGGGGTTGAAATGTTCGAGGACTATGTAAGTAGGTACAAAGATTATTATCATGAAAGTGGATTTAATTTTACATCCGCTAGAAAAGGGTTTCAATCTATTTGGCAATCCATATATGGATTTAAATCGTGGGATGAAAATCCGTGGGTATGGGTATATAGCTTTGAATGGATTGACAAACCCAAAGATTGGAAGTATTAATTCTAAAAACATAATTATTCATATAAGTAATCTAAAAAATTACAGAGACGTTAAAAAGAATACTAGCATAAAAAAAATGGAAAATAAAATAATACTAGATGCTTGTTGTGTCCAAAAATGATGTGGTTTGACAAAAAAGATCCACGTGCTGTTTACATGGATATACGCAAGACAGAATTGACAGCATGCGATGGAAGACGTATAATAATAAGCCCCGATATCATAGGAGATTTTAGAAAAATGCCTTTTGACGATAACTCTTTTAAAATGGTAGTATTTGATCCACCGCATTTAAATCAACTGGGTCTAAATTCCTTTACAGCCCAAAAATACGGCAAATTATTTCCTACATGGGAAGACGATTTAAAATCAGGATTTGAAGAATGTATGAGAGTATTGCAAAAAGAAGGCTTTTTAATTTTTAAATGGAATGAATATCAAATACCCCTTTCAAAAATAATTGAAATCTTTGGAGTTCAACCTCTTTTTGGACACAAATCCGGCAAACAATCATTAACCCATTGGCTGTGTTTTATGAAAAATTAATAATAAATATTGACCTTAAAAAATGGAAAATAAAGAAGAAATTAAAATAAGAAAAAAACGCGAGAACCCTGAAAGCCGGTTACAAAGAGCATGTATCAAATGGTTTAAGCTTCAATATCCCAAAGAAACCATTTTCGCTATTCCAAACGGAGGGAAAAGAGGCAAAATAGAGGCGGCCATAATGAAAGGAGAGGGAGTTATGGCCGGGGTCTCCGACCTTTTTCTTATGCGTGGAAAAGAAGGGTATCATGGGTTGTTTATCGAAATGAAGGCAAAAAACGGAAAATTACGAGAAAATCAACGAGTGTTTATCGAAGACGCAGAAAGAAAAGATTATAAAGTAGAGGTATGTTATTCATTAGAAGAGTTCATTGAAAAAGTAAATAACTATTTGAATAAAAAATAATAAAACTATAACCAATAAAATGAGAGATTTTAAAAGATATGATGATATTCCTAAAGTCCTGAAAATAAAGGTTTATGAATATTTTAAATCAAATGAAGAAAATACAATCCCCGCCTTATCAAAAATATTTAATATCTCACAGGCTCAACTTTCAAGGATTATAACAGAAATGCAATTGGAAGAAAAAACACAGCTTAAAGTTACACTTTAAATAAAACAAATTAAATAACATTAAATCAATTTGTTGAATTAATAAAAATTAAGTATTTTTGTATAAATACTATTACTAAAAAATCTAAAAAAGATGGAAAATCAAAATTTAAGTTACGGGGGAAAGTTGGTAGGGTTAAATAACCCTCCTACAGGAAATGAATTAGTTTACCAATTTAAAAAAAATGTTGCAGCTAAAATAGACACCTTAAATAATTTAAGAGCTACTTCTGAATCACAAGAACAGAAAAGATTGTGTTCTGTAGCAATAACTGAATTAGAAGGGGCTCTTCTATGGGCAGTAAAGGCATTAACTTTTGATAAGGTAAGTTAACTTTAACTACACCAACATTTAAGAAAAATAATTTTAAACTAAATAAATCTCTTTGGAAGTAATTTTTACCGGTACATTAAAAGGTTCAGACAAGTATATACATCAACAACTATCTAAGTTAAAAGAATGCGGGTTAGATCAATTTCATTTTATAAAAAAAATTGATATTGACCTTTCTATCCTAGATCAAATAGAAAAGATAATTAAACTTGTGTTTAATATATCCGATGATATTTCCTCTAATTCTAAAAAACTTGAATATGCCCAAAGCAGAATGATGTATGTTCATTATGCAAGAAAGCTGGGATTACCTACTTATGAGATTAGTAAAAAACTAAATAGGCACATTACTAGTGTCTATTTTTTTATTAAAAAATTTGATGAAGACATCCAATACGATAAAAATTTTATACAAAAATATATACAGGTCGAAAAAGAAATTAAGAATAATATAAAGTTTGATTCTATTTAAAATGTGAAAAAATAACCCTTGATATGGCAAAGTATAGCAAAGAGATAGTAGAAGAAATAACCGATTTAATAAAATCCGATAGTTATACCGTTACAGAGATATGTAAAAGAGTAGGAATTGCCGATTGTACCTATTTTGAGTGGCAAAAAGAAAAACCCGATTTTTCCGAGAAAATAAAAAAGGCAAAAAAAGAGAGACGTAAAATGTACGCAGTAGAAGCTGAAAAATCTTTATTAAAAAAAATTCGCGGATATGAGGTTGTAGAAACAAAGACAGTAAAAAAACCAAAATCAACGGAGATAACAACAACAACAAAACATGTCCTTCCTGATACCGCAGCAATAATATTTGCTCTTACTAATCAAGATCCCGAAAATTGGAAAAACAAACAGTTTAATGAACATACAGGGAAAGATGGTGATGATTTGTTTAAATCATTTGACGCCTCAAAAATACCTACCGAAAATTTAAAAAAGGTTGAAAAAATATTAAGTGAAGGACAAAACAATAGCTGAGTTTAATGAATGCACCGTGCCGGTATAATCCATTATTAGAAGCCCGTATTGAATTATTCAAGCGTAAAAATTTTGAGTTTATAACCGATAGGGATGGAAAGTCTCACAAAAAACAAAACGATTGCTTTCAACTATTGACAGACGATGTACATACAGACGTTGTGTACGGAGGAGCCGCAGGAGGAGCAAAAAGCTGGACAGGGTGTACCTATTTAGCTTTTATGAGTCTTTTATACCCTGGAACAAAATGGTTTGTAGGTAGAGAGACCTTAGTTGATTTAATGACTTCAACTTGGCAGACCTTCGGCAGAGTGTTTAAACAATATGGTATTGATAAAGATTACTATAAAATAAACGAAAAATATAATTTCATAGAATTTATCAATGGAAGTAGGATAGATTTTTTAAAATTACAATTCCTTCCGAAAGATCCTTTATATGAAAGATTCGGATCTAAAGAATATACAGGAGGATGGATTGAAGAAGCCGGACAAATTAATTTAGGTGCTTATGATATCCTTAAAACTAGGATTAACCGATGGATGAACGATAAATATGACTTAATCGGAAAAATATTTATTACTTGTAATCCTAAAAAAAATTGGCTTTATAATAAATTTTATAAGCCCTATATTAAAAAATTACTACCTCCACACATCGCTTTTTTACAATGCTTAGTAACTGAAAATCCTTTCATCGATTCCGGCTATATAAAAAACCTTCAAACGTCTAATAACAAGGTATTAATAGAAAGGCTTTTAAAAGCTAATTGGGATTATGAAGACAACCCGAATGCTATGTGTGCCCACGATACCATTTTACAAATATTTAATAATATACTATCAGTTAAGAATGGAAAGTATTATATAGTTTGTGACGTAGCACGGTTTGGGTCTGATGTCGCCAGAATAACTGTGTGGAATGGATATGTACTGATTTACCAAAATCAATTTGATACCTCGAGACTAACGGATATTCAAATGAACATAAAACATTTGCAGCAAAAATATAAAATACCGAATTACAGAGTATTAGTAGATGAAGACGGGGTTGGTGGTGGAGTGGTTGACAATTGCAATGTAATTGGGTTTAAAAATAACTCTAAACCTTTTAATGAGGAAAATTATAAAAATCTTAAAACTCAATGCGCTTATAAATTAGCGGAAAAGATAAATAATAATGAAATAGGGTTTGAGGCGGAAATAAGCGAAAGCGAGAAAGAAAATATAATCCTGGAGCTAGGAAATCTTCAAACTTGGAATGTTGACGGTGACGGCAAGTTAGAGGTTAAACCGAAGGAAGAAATTAAAGACACTATTGGCCATTCACCCGATTGGTTAGATTGTTTTACTATGAGGATGTATTTTGAATACATGGATACGGGGGGATTTGAAAATATAACTAAAGACACTTTTGGTTTTCACTAAAATAAATAAATATTAAAATATTGATAATGGGAGTAAATAAAACGTTTGATGAGTTATTGTCATCTAAAGATATAAGCGGTATTTTGTCAATACTGGATAATAACAGCGAAAACGCGTTAAGTAATATTAAAAAATATAATGTAAACACGCATAATATAAATGATAGAGAAGATAAGATTTTAACCAATGAAAAAGGAGAACGGATAGGCCTAAAAAAACAATGGAAGTTGCCTATAAATTATCCAAAATACATCAATGAAATTTCCTTAGTTATGCTTTTTGGTAATCCGGTTAAATGGAATCAAATATCGAAAAAAACGGATAATGCCTACCATAAGTTTTTGGATGTTTTAAAGAAAATAAGATTTGACTATGCTATAAGACAATGCAAAAGAATTGCCGGAGCTGAGTCGGAAAGTGCCTTATTAATCCATTGGGAAAAAGAAGAAGGAGGACTACCGGACATTTTAGCTAAACCCTTGTCAAAATCCCTTGGAGATGATTTGTATTATTCAAAAGATCAATTTGGTAGATTACTGAATTTCGCCAGAGTATATAACTTAAAAGTCGGCGGCGATGTAAAGCAACATTGTGATATATACACCAAAAAAAATATTTACAGATGTGTTAAATCTAATTTAGGGTGGGATGTAAATATAGAAATTAATTTAGCAGGCAAGATACCGGTAATTTTATTTCAACAAAATACAGAATTCGGGGACGTGAATCCTCTTATTGAAAGGCAAGAATGGTTAGCGTCTACTAATGCAGATACCAATGATTATTTTTCTTCTCCAATCCTTAAACTTCATATAGATAAAATAGCTTCCATGCCGGAAAAAAACGACCAGGGCAAAATAATCAAATTAACCGGTGAAGGCGGGGCCAGTTATTTAACTTATGATTCTTTACCGGAAGGAAAAAAATACGAAATGGATTTTTTAGATAAACACATACTCAGGGGAGCCTTTACACCTAGTATAGATTATGAAAACATTAAAGGCACCAGTAATATGTCCGGTAAAGCTTTAAAGCAATTAATGATATTAGCTAAAATAAAAGCAGATATGAATAAGGAAATATATGGGGCTATGTTGGACCGATTCTCTAATTTGATTATAGCTATTATTTCAAATATTCTAGATGTTAAATTAAAAGAAGAATGTAAAAAATTGACTATAACCCATGAATTTCAAGAACCATTTGATGAAGACATCTCAACCTTGTTAAATGATTTAATAGAGGCAAAGCAGAACGAAATTATTTCGCAACAAAGCGCCGTATCATTAAATCCTTATGTAACTAATGCATCAGAAGAATTAGAGAAAATTAAAATAGAAAAAGAGGAAAAGGTAGAAAAAGAAAGAGCCGTAAATATTTTTGAATCCGGTATTTAATCTTAAAAATTTAAACTAATGGAAATAAAAACTAAATTTAGCGTAGGAGATACTATATATATTAAAAACGACAGTAAACAATTAGAAAACTTTATAATTGAAATACTAATAACCATGAATGAAGTAAGGTATAAATTAAGAGATGAAAGCGGGTCGGGGGTATATTATGAATTTGAACTGTCGAAAGAAAAGGGCCTATTAAAAACCTTATAAAAACTAGGTAAGAAGTAAAATGCTTGACGATGCCCGTAAAAGAGTAGATGAGTATACCATTCAGATTGAAAAACTCTATGAAAAATATACAGATCTTTTAATTGAACTAATACTAATTCATAGAATTACCTTACATAAAAAAGCATTTACTTTTTATGATTATCCGTTTGCTGAATTGGTAAAGAATATACTACGAAATATGTATTCAGAATTATATTCCTCATTGAAAGTTTCAATTACTAAGGAATGGAACCTGTCCAATACTAAAAATGACGAGTTAGTAAAAAAAATAAAAATAATCAAGAACAAGGATAAGTTTTTGAAAAGAAATGATGCTCCCTTACATGCTTTTTTTGAACGCAAAAGATACGGTTTAAACTTGTCCGATAGAGTTTGGAAATTAACCACTCAACACAAAAAGGAGTTAGAATTGTGCATAGACGCTTGTTTGCGTAGTGGACAATCTGCACATTTATTGAGCATCGGTATAAAAAAATATCTTAACGAACCGGACAGGCTTTTTCGGAGAATTAAAGATCAAAACAACAAATTAACTTTATCAAAAGCAGCGAAAGAATATGCGCCGGGTAGAGGAGTTTATCGAAGCAGTAAAAAAAATGCTTTACGCCTGGCAAGAACTGAAATTAATATTGCATATAAAACTGCAGATATTGAAAGATGGAAAGATATGCCCTTTGTCGTGGGCTATGAAATAAAAAGAAGCAAAAACCCGTATCCCTGTAAAATATGCGATTCATTAAAGGGTAAATACCCTAAATATTTTCAATTTGTAGGGTGGCACCCACAATGTTTATGCAGTATGCTTCCAATTTTAATGACACATGAAGAAATGCTTAAACTTAACAACTATACGTTGCGTGGAAAAGAGCTTGACTGGAAAAGTGTAAATGAAGTGGTAGAGTTACCTTCAAACTTTTTACTTTGGTTAAGCGAAAATCTTAAAAGAATTAATACAGCAAAGTCTCTACCTTATTTTATTAGAGACAATAAAGATATTTTACCTATAAAGCCCATTTTCCAAAACCTGTAATTAATTAGTTTTTAACCTCCTTTTATATTCCTGTATGCAACAGGAAAGACGCTTATTTTTATAGTAATTATTTAGTAATTACCCGTTTAAATCAAGCGATGCGCTCATACCGTAATGTATTTTTGTGCTACAAAATATTTTGTAATGAAAGAAAAAATAAAAACAGCGCTAAAAACTAAATATAAAAATTTAGGGTTTGGAGAAAAAGCATTTAATGGGATGGCTAGTTATTTAGCTGATAACGTAACAGTAGAGGGAGATATTGATACCGCTATCTCAGGGGTTGAAAATCTTCTTAAAGCATTTCAAGGAGAAGTAGATACGGTTCGTCAGGAAAAGTCCCTACTACAAAACAAACTTGCTGAACTTGAAGGCTTAAAAAATAAACAGGAACACGGTAACGAATCTAATTTATCGGGGGCACCGAATTGGTTTCTTGATTTCAAAAAGGCAAATGATCAACTTATTGCCGGTATTGCTGAACAAAATAAAAAATTATTGGAAGAGCAAGGGAAGGAAAAAAGGCAGCAGCTTATTACTAAATATGTTAAAGAAATGGAAATACCGGAAGGACGCATGATCGGTGTTAAAATTGACGATCATTTGAAAGAGGATGAAATAAAACAATTACTTTCTGAAATTAAGCAATCTACAATAAATCTAGAAGTACCTACCAAAAAAACAGGAATTCAAGTAACCAATGATGCAATGTTAGCTCAAGAAGAAAAAGATTTCGTAGCAAGTTTGCCGAATAAATCATAATAATAAAAAAATGGGAGTAAATTTTAAAGAAACAAAATATGCAGGCAGTAAGCAGCCTTTTTGGCGTGGAGAAAGTAAAGTGCTGCCCGGGGGGTTCAATATCACTAATAAATTACCAATAGGGACTTTTATTCCTCGTGGATCTTTTGTTAAAGTTGATTTTGACAAATTAGAAGCTACAATTATCAAATACGTGGTTATAGTGGGCGGTGGAACCGCTTCTAAGCCCAGAATACCTAAAGGGTCCTTGCTATGTAAAGGGGATGTTGTCGTGAAAAGTGGTGGAGAAGAGGTGAAAATTACCGATATTGATACTGATGACACTACGTTTGACACGATTACATTATCAAAACCGATTCAAGATTTAAAAGAAGGCGATATATTATATGAGCCTACTAATATCCCAGAATTTGTTGTTGAGTCCGACAAAACCGTAGACGACATTAAAGACACAACCGTAAGTATTTCGTATGAAGCGGTTATCCTTAAAAACGTGTTGGGTGCCTTTCCTGAGGAATGGAAAGAGGGCCATTATCTAAAAAAGAATCATAATATTTTATTTATAAATCAATAATATGCCACCAATTTTATATAGCTCTATATTTAAAGAATTAACTAAAAGAGTACAATTACGCATTGACGAAGCTTCACGACAAAATAAATTGTTGTTTGACACGCCTATTTACGAGAATTATATGACGTGGGATATTCCTTCTACCAGTTATCACTTTGAAGAAATCATAGGTAAATATAATTTATCGATTGCCGCTGCGACTATAGATGAGAATGCTAAAGAGCCGATTCGAGGACCTCAAGGTTTGAGTACAATTAGTGCAAAAAATCTTACACATGCTCATTCTATTCCGTTGCCTGTGCAAGAGTACAGAAAGATATTAGAATTGCTAAACAGCAGTTTATTACCCGATCAGAAAAAAAAGCAAGAATTAATGCAAATCATGTTTGGCGCGGTTAAAAACGCGGTGGAAGGGGTTCAAGCAAAACTTGACATGATATTTTTAGGGGCATTATCCAATGAAGGAATTTATAATTTAAATGCAGATAATAACCCTGAAGGGATTAAAACGAGTATCAATTATCAGATGCCTGACTCCAATAAAGGAGTTGCAACCATAGAGTGGGTACAATCTAATATAGATACGGTGGATCCTTTTGAAGACATTCAGAGTATAGTGGATGCCGCCCAAAATATAAAACTTTCTGAAATATGGATTTCTCAAGCAAAACTTAGTTTTATTACGAAAGCTAAAAAATTAAAGCAAGTTATTTTGGGTACGGATAAAAGTAACAGTCCGATTTTATTAAGTCAGTTAAATTCATTTATGGAGAGCAATGAATTGCCAAAATTTAAAGTGATTCGCCGCCAAACAAATGTACGTTTACCGGACGGATCATTAAAAACAATCAGTCCTTTTAACGGAAAAAACTTAGTATTTGTACCTGAGGGGAAATTAGGTGTTATTAAAAATTCACACACTGACAACGAATTAAGACAGCAAGACGACATAACATATTCTAATTACGGGCGAATTCGAATTGCACAATGGGGAGTAGGTGAGAAACAAAATTCAAATCAAACCGATTTTATTAAAGCAGAAGTCATAGCCTTACCTGTATTTACTTCAATCAACGGAATATTTAGTTTAAAGACCGAAAAATAGTTTAGATAATCCCATGACTTATAAAGAATACTTATTAGCAACGTTAGCTCCATTTGGAGTTGAGATTGCAACCGTTGATTTAATCATAATAAATCAAAAACTTTCACCCGATAAAGAAGTAAAGACCGAAGAAGATGTGTTGCTTTTGAAAAAAACACTCTTTAAAGAATTCAGCATATATCTTCCGAAGCAAAAAACTTTGTCTGAGGGGGGGTATTCCATTTCTTGGGACATGGAAGCAATACGGTTGTGGTATTCTTCATTAGCAAAAGAATTAGGCGAAGACGATACGTTTTTTACAAGTTCAACAATAAGTGCTGTCCATTTATGGTAATGCAATATCCCTATAAATTAGAAATACTTGTAATTGCTGAGTCTATTCGGGATGGCAACGGTGATTACCAACCTCAAAAAACTGAATGGAAACATTATTGTTATTGCAGGGATGAAGCCGGAAACGGCAAAGTTATTAAAGGTGTAGATGGTGTTAATTATTTATATACGGCATTGATACAATGCCCAAAGGGTACAAAACAGGTGACTCAAGGAACGCTTATTAGAGTGATAGATGGAGAAGGATCCGTAAGGGTGCAGGAGTTGCCTGTGATGTATTCGCGAATGGATCAATTACATACAAGACTATGGGTTTAAAACCAGAATTTAATTTAGGCGAAATAAGGGCTAAATTTCATAAATACACTGAAAAGGTAGAAAGTATTCTTTTAATGAATTTAAGTTATTTAGGAGAACAAGCTGTAATTGAGGCAAGAAATAACGGGCGCTATAAAAACATAACCAATAACTTGCGTTCTTCCATAGGTTACCTGATTGTTAAAGATGGAAGCGTGGTTAAAAAACTAGGTTTTAACCGTCATGGTTTAGCAGAATACAATATGCAGGGAGCTGAAAAAGGCGAGAGTTTAGCGTTAAAATTAGCTGCAGAACAACCCAAAAACTCGTATTCATTAATAGTAGTAGCGGGGATGAACTATGCCGTATACGTGGAAAGCAAAGGGTATAATGTCCTTACTTCTTCTGAAGAATTAGTCAGACGGGAGCTTCCAAAAATGGTTACCAATCTAAACAAGTTAATAAGTTGAGAACCAATATAGATGTACTTGATTTAATTTTCAAGACTATACACTCTTTACAAGCCTGTTTAACCGGAGGAATTTATAAACTGCAACGTCCGGCAAACTCAAATAAAGAAGATATTGTTATTAACTCTTTAATACTTTCAACCGGAGACATACAAAAGGGGACATATAACCTTAATATTCATGTTCCTGATTTGGTAATAAAATACAAAAATCAAATACAAAACCAGCCAAATTTAAAAAGGCTGAACGAGTTAAATGAATTAGTAAGAAATAAAATAGATGAAATTTATAATGAGGATTACAACTTATATATAGTTTGGGAAAATACTCTTAAAGATGTGGATACCGCTAATAATCATTATATAAATATAAGAATTCAATTTATAAGTTATAAAGCATATTTTAAATAAAATAATAGAAAATGGCAACAGATAAGACAACAACCAGGGGACTTCAAAAAATAGAATTTGGAACCATTCCTACAGATGGAGGAATGACTAATCAGTGGTTCCGATTGGGATATACAAGACGAGAAACATTCACATTTAACAGTGAAGATGGAGATACAACGGATTTTTATTCAGAAGAATCAGATACGGCGATTGATTCAATAACAGTACCAGGAAAAGAGAGTTTTGAGTTTGATTTAATGAACTTTAATTTAGAAACGTTACAAAAACTTTTTGGTGGAACTATTAAAGGCACGGGAGACGAGGCCATTTATTGTGCACCAAATAAAATTGAAGCAAAAGAATGGAGCTGTAAAATTACTCCTGAAAAGGGATATATATTTGCTTATCCTAGAGTATCCATAATGCCTAAATTATCCGGTTCTTTTACAAAAAACGAACTGATGCAAATACACTTAGTGTGTACAATACTTGAACCAACTAAAGAAGGTGTACCTAAATGGCAAACACAGAAATTTATTAAACCCTTAATCAGGTTAGATTCAATTTTAAAAAGCACGGATTTAGGAAAGCTTAAGGATAATAATGCTGAGACCATTTTAAATCGAGTAAATGAATTAAACCCATTAGTAGATACTTCAAACGTTGAAGTTTCCAATATAACCAAAAATTCAGCCACAATCAGTGAAAAAGCAGGAGGAGGGTATATAGGCTCGGTAAACGTTGGTTTTACAATTTTAGCGCAATAAAATTTATAAAAAATAAAAAAATCATGTAAATAAGCCTATATAAAACCTACTATATAGGCTTTTTAACTATATACAACCATGGATATATCTCAAAAACTACAAGCAGAAAGACAAGAATACGATTTGTTGTTAAATCAAGGAGTTGAATTTTCAATTCCTGTGGAATATATAAAAAAAGAAAAGATTAAACGGGAGGGCCTATTTTCATTCTTCCCCGCAACGTATAAAACAGTAAAGACAAGCAAAGAGAAAAAATTTGTTATAAAACAACCGGTATTAAAGGTCTTAGACAGGCTTTCTAAAGAATATTTAAAGTTAGAATATGAAAATTCACTAGATAATGAAAATCAATTGCAGCTAAATAAAGCAGCTATAACGTTAGTTAGAGAAAAGGCGATTGTCTTAGCAAAGATTGTTGCTATTGCCGTTTTAGGCATGGAATATACGAATGAAAAAAAATTGAAATATTATACAGGGCTTTTTTACCGCTCATTAACTCCTTCAAAACTGGTAGAGGTTGCGCTGTTGATTAATACTATAGGAAATTTAGTGGATTTTACCAACTCTATCAGATTACTAGCCCCGCTAAGGACAGCAATCCCGACTCCGATAGAGGAAAACAAAGAGGCTTAAAATCTTTATACGGGATTAGGGGAGAAATAAAAAAAAACTTTGGGTTTACATGGAAAGAAATGAACGAGGTTATTCCATGGCCAATCATTCAACGAATGATGATAGACGCTTCAAATTATGAATACGAAACAAACGAATCAAAGACTCCGTCTACCTCTCAATTAAACAAGGTGTCCTATCAAACAGATGAGGATATTATAAATTATATGCTAAATCAACAAAATAAAAATCTATAATGAACAATAACGAAGGAGCTTTAAATTTTTCGGCTGAAATTGATCTAAGCCTTATAAAAAAAGCGATAAAACAGGGGGAAGATTTAATTAAAAATTTTTCCAATAATGCCGTGGATGATTTTTCTAAATTAGATACTGCAGTTGTAAATTCCGGTAAAAGGTTAGAATATTTAATACAAAAAAATGCTTCCAAATACGGGGTAAATTTAAATAAATTAATCCTTACTGCTCCAGGAAACAGTGTGAGTAACGAAATGGTTAAGCAGCGGGTTATTATGGAAGAAGCCAAAAGAAATATTAAAGAGTTGTATAAGGAGATCGAAAACTTTAAATATCAACAAAAAACTTTTGGTGAAGGGTCCAAAAAATGGAACGAACTAAAAAACAGAATTATCGATGCTAAGTCTGCTGTAACCGCATATTCAACAGAATTAGAGACGGCGAAGCAAAAAATAAAAGATTTATCTTCCAATAAACCTGTTAAAGCAACCATTCAGGGTATCGATAAAACTAAAAAAGATGTTGAAAATTTATCAAGTACCGTTAAAGATGAAACCTCTAAAATGAACGGGTATTTTAAATCTCTATCCACAGGGGTTGCCGCTTATTTTTCGCTAACAGCCTTAAAAGGCTTTACCAACCAATTAATAAAAGTAAGAGGAGAGTTTCAACAAAACCAAATAGCATTTGAAGTTATGCTTCAAAGCAAGGCAAAGGCCGACCAATTAATGGGCGAATTGGTAAGTTTTGCTTCCGAATCTCCTTTTGGTTTGCAATCTTCCGCAAAAGCCGCAAAACAGTTGTTAGCTTATGGGAGTGCCGCACATGAAGTGCGCAATGAACTCAAAATGTTAGGGGATGTTGCATCAGGGGTATCTCAACCAATCGGAGACCTGGCGTATTTATACGGTACGTTGAGGACACAAGGAAGAGCGTATGCGGTAGACATCAGGCAATTTGCGGGGAGGGGTATCCCTATTTATGAGGAATTAGCTAAGGTCCTAAAAGTTAATACCAACCAAATAAACGAAATGGTAGAGGCCGGAAAAGTAGGATTTCCTGAGGTTCAAAAAGCGCTTAAAAATATGTCTTCAGAGGGCGGGAAATTCCATAACTTGATGATCAAACAAACGGAATCATTGGTTGGACTACGGGAAAAACTATCTGATGCGGTAGATGTTGCCTTAAATGATATAGGCACAAAAACACAAAGTATACTCTCAGGAGGAATTTCGGCCGCTGCTTTTTTAGTTGAAAACTATGAAGCACTAGTTAAAGTTTTAACTACACTTATCAGTACTTACGGGGCTTACCGCGCCGCTTTAATGCTAGATAATACACTTCAAAAAGCCAAAGACACTACAACTATGATTGCAAACGTGGTTAATCTGTCCAGGGTCACTCAGGGATTGACTGTAGTTTCAAGGGCTCGAGCGGTAGCCTTAGCGGCTGAAACCGTGGCCCAAAAAGCTTTAAATGCCGCATTAATTACTCATCCTTTTGTGTTGATTACCACCACCATTGTTGGATTAACCGCTACTATGTGGGCCTTGCATGACAGCACTAACGCTCAAGAAGAAGCGCAAAAAAAATTAAATGCTCGATTGGAAGAAGGACAAAAAAGAAGAGAAAATACCTCACGATGGGTCGATACGATCAATTCACAAACAAACTCCATTTATGCTCAAGTAGAAGCTTTCAATAAATTAAAAGCCTTATACCCCGACTATTTACGAAACTTAGACCTTCATGCTTTTAAAGCCAAAAGTGCGGCAGAGCAACAAAAGATTTTAAATAAAGCCATGGACGATGCCGATGTTAAGATAAACACGAAAGGCATTGAAGAAGTGGAAAACAAAATTAAAGAATTAAGAGAACGTTATGAAAGAACGGTAAAAGACGACAAAAATGTATTTGAAATTATTCATGTAACCAAATTACTTGCGACTCAAGAAGAAGAATTAAAATTACTTAAAGAGCAAAAAAAACTTAACGAGCAAAACGCCAAAGAGGCTGCGTATCAAGAATTATCGGAAAAAGAGAAAATTAAATACCTTGAAGAGCAAAAGAAAATTTTAACTGACCAGGCATTGGCTATTTTGGATAATCAAAATGTATTGAATAAAGAGAATTTATCGCATGAAAAAAAGATATCTTTAGTAAATCAAGGGACTGAGAGTCTGTTGAAACAAAAAAAATTAATTATTGAAACTAAAGACGAGGTTGATAAATTAGGAAGTTCATTTTCGGTTATTCCTTCTTATTTATCACCCATCAATTATGCTTTAAAAAACATTCTAGATAGCCGTGCTGATTTAGACGAGAAATTATTCGCCCTAAAATCACCTGCAGCAACTAAAAATAAGGAATATTGGAAAAAAAGAGAAGAAGAGTACACCAAATTACTGGAAGCGTTACCGTCCTCGGGCAGGACCTCCAATCAAGAAAAAGATTTTAAAGAATACACCCAACTGATCAAAGAAGCACGAAAAGAGTTAGATAAATACAATATTTCCGTTGAAAAATCATCCAAAAGAAAGACTAAAACTAAAAAAGAAGAATATCCTTACGGATCTTTAAAATATTGGGAAGAGGTATCCAGGAAAATTGATGACATTATATCAAAAACAGCGTATGAAGAAAAAAACAAGGAGTTTATTAAAAAGCTTTCCGACAAAAAGATAGAAGCAGATCAAAAAGCGGAAGAGATCCGTTTCAATCTGGCAATACGGGGATTTGATGAAGAATTGACCTATAAGAGTCAACAATATTCTAATTACTATAAATGGATCGAGAATTTGGGCAAAGATTCTGCAGATAGGCAATTTTCCGATTTACTAAAAAACGGAAATACATTTTTAGAATATTTAGAAAAACAAAAAGCCAATATCGTAAATAAGGGAGACCAATTAACTTTAGTTGAAGGCAATCAACTATCCGTCCTTACGGACAGAATTAATGAAATTAAAGGTATAAAATCATCCTTTGAGCAATTAAAGGACAGTATTGCCCGAGCAAAAGATGAAAGCCGGTCCTTATTTGAATATGTGGAAAAAATTGCAGAATTCAAACAAAAATTGGATGAAGGAGCGATTCATATTTTTGGTGAGCAAAAAAATGAAGCGTTTAATTTCCTCAATCAAGAATCCGAAAAAACGCAGCAGGATATTTTAAATAACTTATTGGCTAATTTTAAAACTTTTGAAACTCAACGAAAAGAAATAGTTGACGAGGCCGAGAAAAATATATTGCTTGCAAGAGAAAAAGGGTATTTAGAATTAATTCCTCTCATAGAAAAGACTAAAGACAGGCTTATCGGTGAATTAGACGCCTCGGAAATACAAGGTTCTGATATTTGGCAACATCTATTTGACGGGATGGGCGATGTGTCTTTAGAGGTGTTTAAGAAAAGCACGAAGAAGATGAAAGAAATGATCGACAATATTAGTGATGAAGGAATTAAAAAGAACCTTATAAAACAATTAGACGATTATGAAACCTCTATTTCTTCTTCTCTAACCAATCTTAGAAAGGCTATTAAAAAATACAAGGAAGCGGAAGGGGAAATAAATAAATCCAAGGCGCTTGATAACTTAAAAAAAGCATATCAAGAGTTTGAAGAGAAAGCAATAATGTCTTTAAAGGCGATTTCCAACGGATTAAAGGATTTAGGCTATAATACCGAAGATTTAGATAAAGTCGTTAAAGGAATAGAAGGAGGAATGCAGGCTATTTCGGGTATATTAAATAAAAATCCGGCGCAAATAATAGGTGGAGCTATGGGACTGATCAGTACGCTTTCTGATGCCTTTGATCGCAAATCAAGAAAATTGCAAAGAAGAACGAAACAATTAAAATCTGAATTAGCTGAAATACAGCGGTTGTTCTCAAACATGGAACGAGAAGTAGGCAGAGCGGTAGGAGAGGATTATTACTCAACGCAACGGGATAAAATCCAAAATTTACAATCTCAACAACAAAAACTCAATGAGTTAATAGCTAATGAGCAAAAGAAAAAAAGCAAGAAACGCGACAACGGAGCGATTGAAGATTGGAAAAATCAAATAAATGAAATTAATAATCAAATCATCGACATTCAAAACAATATAGCAGAAACCCTCACTCAAACAAATTTTAAAGACGTGGCAAACCAATTGGCAGATGTTTTTACGACTGCTTTTTCAGAGGGTAAGGATGCGGCCAAAGATTTTGAAAAGACGTTTAAGCAGGTCATTGCTAATTCCGTTAAAAACGCGCTTAAATTGCGCATATTAGAACCGGTAACCGACAAATTTGTTAAGGATATGTCTGATTATATGGGTAATAATAACAATTCCTTATCAGGGTTTGATTTTGATAAATGGAAAAGCCGGTTGAGCGAGGCGGGAAATAGTTTTACTAATGCGCTTACGGAGTTTGAAAATTTTTTTAAAAACATTAACTCTGCAGATATGGACCCTCTCTCAGGAGCTATTAAAGGAGTGAGTGAAGATACGGCAAATTTAATTGCCGGACAGTTGAATGCCATTCGCATGAATCAATTAAATTCTTTTAATTTATTGAGAGACCAACTTACTTTGATGAGTAAAATTGAAATGAACACCTTTAAATTAAATTCCATGGAAAAAATGATGAGTGACATGGTACAATATATTAAATCTAATTCGGGACTGGACAGTGCCCGAGCAAAAGGATTATTCTATTAAATAAAAAAAATGGATAACAAACAAATAAAAAATATCATGCTAAAAAAGGGAGGGCATTGTGAAGATTCATTAAACGATCTTGAGAATGCCCGGACCGTTAGAGAATTGACCCACGTTTTATTCGATTATATTAAACCTTGTATGGAAAAAGATTTTCCTACTTATGAAATTATGGAACATTTTAAGTTGAAAGGTGAGCCTTACGGGGTTTATGTAGACAGCAGGGGGGTGTTTGAAGCTCAAGAACAAAACATTCTTTACGGAGATTCAACGATCACTTTACATGTCAAGCCGTATGACGTGGTAAGGATCTATTTAAAGCATATTGCTCATGTAGATCTTTCGGTGGGAGAGGAAGCCATAGTACTACTATATAAATTCGACCAATCTACTTTTAAAATAATCAATGGAGATAAAAATAATATTTTTATTAGAGATAAAATAAAGTAAATTTTATATATTTGAGGGCAAAATTAATTATATGAAAAAGATCTTTTTAGTTTTATTTATTTTAATTTATACATTTTCTTTTGGACAGAGCGCAAAAGAGATGCTTAAAGAAATACAAGGTAAATGGAGTTTAGACGATAATAATAATGTTACCGTTGTTAGAATTATTGAAGTGCCAAATATGAGTAAAGATGAAATCTTCCAAAGGGCATTGAATTATTTTACATATAATTATGTAAGTGGAAAATCAGTAATTCAGACCCAAGATAAAGAATCTGGAGTAATTGTTGGCAAAGGGCTATATGAGAATGTACATAAGGGTATCAATGTGTTCAAGATGAAAGTTAGTGCATGGCATATATTGAGGGTTGATGTTAAAGAAGGTAAAGCAAGAGCGATTGTAACACTTTTACAATATGAAAAAGAGATGATAGTTAGTGGAAATTCGTTGCCAAATTATTCAACGTCCTTTATTGCCCAAGAATATCCAATCAATCCTAAAGGTGCAAATAAAACAATTATGGCTAAAGCTTTTTATAAAACTTTCAAAAAAGCCAATGCTACATTAGAAAACTTAGAAAAAACTATTAAAGAAGGTTCTACTTCAAAAGATATAGAAAATTCCGATTGGTAAATTTTATTTTAACGTCAGATCATAGGAATACAATAAATAAAGATTAGATAAATACGAATAAAATTTAATCTTAATGAAAAAATGGAACTAATATTTTGCGGTTGAATAGAAAAGTTATTGTATATTGACTAAAGAATTTAATCAACAATTGGTGAGACATAGTGCAGGCCAATAGGTAATAAGATAAATTCGCACTAACATTATAGAAAACTATTGATCTTTTACGTCTGAATATATAACCCTTTTTTGACAGGGTTTACTTATAGATGTAATCATAGATAAGTTACAGACGGCTTAAAATTTGTTGTGCGTATTAAAAATGCTTAAAAGCAAGTAACCTATAAAGAATTGACTAAAAATGTATAATTTTTCACTACAAATAGATGATGATAAACAAAGGCTTAATGCTAATGAGGGGATATCATTAGATTTATTGTCAGACTTATTAAAAAGCCTGTATAAAGCTATTGATGATGGTAGTAAAGCTAATTGTACATTGAGCAATATACGAGGTAATTGCTATGCTTTAGACTTTACTACATACAATGAAAACCTGTCTAATAATTTCATTCAATTACATAAAGATTTAAATGAGATTCCATTTGACTATTTAGAAAAAAATGAACAAGTTTATGCCAACAATCTAAGAATACTGTTTAAAAATGGTTTTTACATAAACGCTTACGATACTAATAAAAATAAAATAGCACATCTAACCAATATAGTAGATGAAGATATACCCGAATTTTATTATGTATATAAAACTGTATATGGTTATATCTCTAAATTAGGAAGTGATTCCTTAAAATCAAATAAAAGTTATGTTAAGATAGATACTTATCCAAAAAGTATCTTAATTAAAGATCCTACCTTAGATTTAAAATTAAAGCCTTTATATAAAACCGATAGAATAGCTATGAAGATAAAAATCAAAAAAAATGCAAAAACGGGCAATGATATTTATGCTGAAACGACTAATAATTTTAGAGTATTGGGAAAGGGTAGTTTAATTGACAATCTCAAAGAGCAAGGATATATAAACTTAGAAATAACTAAAGGCTCTAAAACTATTGATGATATTTTAAAATCTATTTATGGATACCAATAAACCTATAAATGAATGGGAGAATATCTTATTAGATACTTCTATTATATGCTCTTTGTTTACCTCAGAAAATAATGATGTTACAGATGAGGTTATATTATTTGTAAAAGAATTTATCAGATACTTGACACATAATAAGTCTAATAAAGGTAATGAAAGGCATTTTTATATTTCAACAATCACTATTAGCGAATTACTTACAAGTGAAAATGATTTAGAAAAAATTAAACGTATTATAGCTGTGATAGATAGCAGTAATGTGAATTTTATAGATTTTGATTTAAATACATCTTTGATTTTTAACCGTGACTTGCATCCTATCTTATCCAAAAAAAAGCTAAATGAATTAGCGGATAATTATGGTTTTAAATCACATAATTATCTAATGGCCAGGGAATGGATTATAAGAGATTTAATGATAATAGAATCGGGTAAATCACAAGATGTAGATGTTATTTTAACTACAGATAAAAAAACCTTTTACCCTTTATGTGAAAAAGCTAACGCTTGTTGTATATTGGCCTATCCTGAGTATTTTAGAACTACTCGGCAAAACTCACAAGCAAACATGTTTAATTCTACACCACTACCAGAATTTCAATACACCTACTTATATGAAGAAGCAAGAACAAAAAATACTATTAATACAGCTCATTATAGACATTCTCAAATCTGAAAAGGTTTTAAAAATAGATATAGAAAATTAAAAAGAATATGTATTTTTATTTGCCTTTAAAAGTTGTAAACAAAATCATTTTTAAAAACTAATAAAAATTCTCTAATTATTATTTAATAATCCTTTTCTTTTATTATAGCTAAAATTTTTTCCAACTCGTTAACTGTATTAGCTTTAAAAAATTCTCCTTTATAGTCTATTAGTGCGGTTAAGCCTTCTTCTTTGGTGTCATCAAATAAGTCTTTAACATCAACCCCTAAAACATCCGCTATTTTTTCTAATGACGCGTAAGACGGAGATTTTAAAAGATTGGTAACATAGCTTCTATTATCTTTTCTTCCAAGTAATTCGGCAAGTTTAGCTTTATTTAAACCCTTTTGATGTAATACTTTTTCAATATTTAAACCCATATCTTTAACTTGTTTTAACAAAAATAAACATACTTACCAAATAAGTTTTTTAATAATTAAACTTTAACATTATTTTAACAAAAATATTTAATTTTATATTTGTTTTGTAATATCAAAACTTTATATATTTGTTGTATAAAAATTACTAAACAATAAAAAATTATAACCATGAAAACAATATTGAGTAAAATTATGAAAACCGCTTGGCAATTTTTCAAAACTACAGGTATAACATTTTCTGAATGCTTAAAAAAAGCATGGAGAAATTATAAGTTAATTAAAGAAATGAAAGAGGGGATAGTTAGATTTTATTTTCAAAAAGTAAATGGAGAAATAAGGGAAGCATGGGGAACGCTTAATGAAAAATATCTACCTCAAACAACAGGAACAGACAACAGGAAGAAAAACGATTTTCTACAAGTGTACTTTGATACAGAAAAGCAAGAGTTTAGAAGTTTTAAAAAATTAAATCTAATATGATTATGGAAACATTAGTAAAAATAGAAAATAGTCAAGCAGTAACTAATAGTTTGCTAGTCGCAGAAAAGTTTGCAAAGGAACATCGACATGTTTTACAGACAATTAGAGAATTATTAAGTAGCGCCGAAAATTCGGCTGTACTCCAAATGTTCTTTGAATCCAGTTATAAAGCATCAAATGGTAAGACAAACCCTATGTACATGATGAACCGTGACGGTTTTAGTTGTATAGTTAAACAGATAAAAAAAATATTTGTAAGAATTGAAAAATTTTATACATTTGTCATGCAGAATTTACATAATATATTTAGAGGTAAAAAATCCCAAAAAATATTTAAGCCCGTACGAGCCGTTTGGAGCGGTGACATCTTATACCTTGTATATGTGAGTTCTGCAGCGTACGGGCTTTTAAATTTAAAATTTTAGTTATGCAGAACTCACAAGAAAATGTAGTTACCTTCAACTACAACAACATTTCCGTAAAATTTCAGAAAGGGAATAATTTATTGATCAATGCAACAGAAATGGCCAAAGTCTTCAATAAACGGCCTACTGATTGGTTGAAATTACAATCAACTAAAGAGTTTATACATGTTTTGAGCGTTACGAAGAAAATCGTAACGGCTGATTTAGTGATAGTTAGAAGCGGGGGAATACCCGATATGCAAGGCACATGGCTGCATGAAGATGTAGCAATAGAATTAGCAAGATGGTTAAATCCTTCATTTGCTATATGGTGTAACGATCGAATAAAAGAACTATTAAGACACGGTCTTACGGCAACCCCTCAAAAGATAGACGAATTAATACAAAACCCTGATCTAGTTATAGGGTTAGCTACACAATTAAAGCAAGAAAGACAACAAACTGAATATTTAAGACAACAATCCGCAAAACAAGCGCAAGAACTTCAAAAACAAGCGCCCAAAGTTGAGTATTACAACAACGTACTGAATTCTGAAAGTACCTATAACACAAATTTGATAGCCAAAGAGCTTGGAATGAGCGCAAGGACATTAAACAAAATTTTAGCAGATAACAAAATACAGTATAAGCAAGCGGGTGTCTGGGTATTGAACCATAAGTTTCAAGACAAAGGATTTACGAAAACCAAAACTACCCTGTACAAAGGTAGTGACGGGATTGAACGGACGTGTATGTTAACGGTATGGACGGAAAAAGGAAGGGAGTTTATACATCACCAAATTTCTACTTTAAAAACAGCATAATTTAAACTTACTTTTAATTATTAATAAAAATACTTAAAAAAAAATGAACGAAAACGAGCTATATAAAATCATATTGTACCTTAACAAAAAAGGCACTATATCAAATGAAAAATTTAACTGGTTAAAAAACAATAATACAGTAATTTTAGAACTATTAACCTTTTCAATGGGTTATTATGAAAAGGTACTGTCAAAAAATCAAAATTCCAACATTCATGATTGGACACAAGTTGATACCTCTAAAATGAGTAGTTATTTTTTAAAAAACAGCTTTAATAATTTAAATTAATTAACTTTTGATGCAAGCATCTATAAGTTGTTGGTTGGAATATAGTAAAGGGCTTTGCTTAAAGTTAGTCTAAATCTGATTAAATAGTAAAATAACGCAAAGTGCAAGTTAAGGAAAAATAAAAGCCTTGCGGTCCTTTTCTATGACTACAAGGCTTTTAAATTGTAAAGATGTTATTAACACCTTGTTTAAATATCAACACAAAGATAACAACTATTTTTATACTGAAAAATAAGTAATTATAAAAATACTATCTTTTTATTTATTATTAAGGGTTATGTAGTTTTTAAATTATTTGAATCCATTTATTATGCACAAATATTAATATGGCGCTGTTTTCATTTAAAGCAATTCCATCTTGTAGGCCTCTTTTTAAAGTTGAAATTTGTTTTCCATTTCCGTATATTGAGCATGTAGAGATTGCACGGAAAATAAGTAATTGTCCTTCTTGCGGTTTATTTGGAAGATATATTCTATCATCGTTATTAGTTGAAAATGTAAAGCAGGAAGTTTCATTAAGAGTAATTCCTCCATTAATAGCAAACGTACTAAGGTATAATCCTTTCGCTTTTAAAACTTCGATAAAAGCGCCCCATGAGGGGGCAGGATTGTTGCTATGGTTTTTTGAACTAGCATAAAGCCCACATATACCCCATTCATTCCAATATTTTTGATCCATGGAAGCGTCCCCTTTTACAATTAAAGCGGCCTTAAATTCAACACGATCATTATATGTTTTAAAAACTGTTTTTCCTGCTCTGTTAATTTCTATTCCTTGAGATCCTACCGTAGTTTTATGACCTTTAGCGTTTGCAATCATAATTTCTCCAATTTCAGAGCTTATATTTATCTCGTTTATAGTGTTCTCCGTTGTGTTTTGTTCGGTATATATTTGAGAATCGTTTTTAAAATTTATACCACCATTAACCCCGTTTAATTGCGCTTTAGGAGATCCTTCTGATGTTTTATTTTGTGAAGTGATTTTACCGTTTTGGATTATCCAATCCCCGATATTAGCGTTTTCGGCTAATAAAGTATCTGTAGCGACACTTTCAAAATTAGCTCCAAAAGGAGTCCATTTATGGGCAGCCCAGGGCCAAATATTAGAAAATTCGCCGGCATCAATATTAGTCATATAATACATATCAACAAATTTCACCACTTCAACAGTTTGTCGAGTACCCCTATAAACCGTGTGATCTTTATATTCACCCCTAAAAACTAATGCAGGACCGTTGTAACCGTCCTTTCCGTCTATACCATCTTTTCCATCCTTACCGTTTAGTCCGTCTTTTCCATCCGTTCCATTTTTTCCATTTGCGCCGTCCTTGCCATTCATCCCGTCTTTTCCGTTATAGCCGTCTTTACCGGATTTAGATATAATAGTCCAATAAGATCTGTTGGTGGGCGTATTTCCAGGGTTGGCCTCTTTAATCATTCGATAAGAAGAACCTAAATAAGTAACTTCATCACCCACGTAATATTTTTTCGAGTTATCATATTCGCCCCTATATACTCCAATAACGTTTTCATCTCCTGAAGGGCTTTGTACTATAGTTCCTTTAATAACCAACTTTCTGTCATTATTTCTGTTCCACTCAATACAAGCATTATCGTCTCCAAATTTAAGGTGATTGTTGTCCAGGTCCATAAAAGAGCTTCCGTCTGAAGAAGTAATTTTACCGGTTCGTATAAATTTACCGTTTATAGTAGTACTTCCATACGTCAGAGAAATTGACCGGACATTGTCTTGTACTGAATTTAACACTCCGATAATGAAATGGTAATAGGTAGAGTCATCATCAACTCTAATTTGATCTTGAGAAAAAATAAGAATTCCATTGTCCCCCTTTTTTTCACATCGGGCATATATATAATAAGCATTAGTATTAGTTAAATTGGTAGTGCCAGACCCTAAATTCCAATATTTGATATCTTGTTCAATTGCGTAGTGTACCAAGCTGCCGCCCGTAACCTTTATAACATTGTAATCACCTTGATAGTTTGCCTCCAACAGGGTATTAATCAAGTCGAACTGCATAGATTTTGCACCTACCGATAACATCATGGTGTCAATACTTCCAGGCTTAATTTTTTCGGTATAATAATTACCCTCGGGGTCAAATATTAATCCTTTCAATTCTTCAGTATCTCGCCAATTACGTCTAATTCTAGCGGGATCTTTTAAATTATTTACTTTGATAATTGTATCGTTTTTAATCACATTCTCCAATATGTTTGTGATTATATTGGTTTCTACCGTGTCTGATATAGTCAATTCATATTTATAAGGGTTTATCAGGTCTCTTGAAAATGAATTTATTCTTATACTTTTATTAACATTAATATCTTCATCTTTAATTTTTATTAAATCTCCGGCTTGGAAAAAATTGGTTATCGATCCTTCTCCTTCTCTATTCTTTAAAAATAAAGGATCAATAATTAAAGAATATTCTACATAAGGTTGTGAATTTTGTTGATAGTATTTTTCACCCTTTTTTAGTAATCTTTGTTCCGCATCATCAATGTAATTCTGAGGTAAATTTATATTTAATAATACATACGTATCTCCCGGCATTATTTGAAAGGCGGGACTTTCTTCATTGGGTAACCTTAATCCTCTATCATCGTCAAAAGGAACTAAAGAAAACATTTTTTGTTTATTGTCGTAAGAGTGCACGTCAAACTCATAACCCGCTAAATTACCGGTTTGAAAATGTACTTTAGCGTTAGCCCCCTCAATTAACCAAAGAGTACCTTGATCATCTTTTTCATTCAAATTAAACATTTCCTCATCGCAAAATTGATAATATTTACCTCCTAAAGAAGTTACTTTGCCCGTGCGACATGGATAAATATCGTCAAAGTTTACGACATTTTCAATAATTCCGAACTTATTGACGGCTTCTTTTTCTTCTAAATAAGAGGTTACCTTATTTTTATTCGGTAAACATAGTTTGGTTTGACGATATTTTGTACTTAAATTCTTAGTCCCCCCGTAAACAAATAATCGAGTTACCAAAGATTTATTACTGCAATTATTTCTTGATAAATTATATAATCCACCCATTTTGCCATATTCAAAGGTGAAAGGATAGGTGTTTCCAACAACTTCTTTAATGTTTATGGTGTGGTATTCAGTTGAACTTATTATTTCAAATTCCGTATCATATTCTTGACATAAGCTTTGCAACACCTGGAGGCAATTTTGTCCATCAAAGGAAAGGTTTTTATATTCTGTATTTGTAGGACATTCACCCAGCCTCCAACGCTTACCGAATACTCTTTGTGTATTAGTAATAATAACTTCCGCAAATCCTCTTAAATCAGCTACTAAATAATCTCCTTTTAGGTCTATATCTCCTTTACTTTGAGGAATAAGATACGTGCATTTTAATAGATCATATTGCAAGGATTCAAATTTAACTTGGTAGGTAAACTTCCTTGAGCTTTCTTTGACTATTGAAGGAATAGAATTTAATTTATAAATCTTATCGAATACATATATATAGTCGTTAATCCTAAAATCAATCGGAGTTGCACTGATTATAGTCATGTTAACTATATCATCACTTAATAATGTGGTAATTTGTGTTGCTGATGTAACCTGAGATACCTTTAGTGAAGAGTTTAAATTATATGTTCTAACAGCTCCATTAAGTTCTCTATATACAGTAAATTTTGTTTTATTATTCATATTTCCTTTTATTATTAGATTCCACGAGTCAGCAAAATACAATTATCAGGATTAGAAAAATATAGTTCATCAACTCCTTTATTACACGTTAAAATTATATATCCCCTGTTTTTTAAATTATTTGAGGCGTTAAAGTAAACGGTCAGTTGATCGCTTCCTTCTCTTAATAATATCTCTTTTCGTACAGACATAATCTCTTCTTTGATGGTGTATAGTGTTATAAAAGTATTTTTCTTAATACTGTTAAAATTAAATTTAACCTCTCTGGTTTCCTGTAAAGTGGCATAGGTCAATTTCATGGGTTCGGGCTCTGTAAATTCAAGAGTAAACGTTGAAAAAAATGTTCCATTACGCCATTTTTTTGTATGGTTTATTTCTCCTGAAAGATATACTGCATATACAAGCGGTTTTGAATAAGGAAACTCAATAACCAAACTTACAAGGCCTTTACTATAACTGCTTAAAAACAATTTATTTAATTGTTGAGACTTTGAAATAAAATCTTCTTCATTGTTGCATTTCATATAGCAATTAAGTTTAATTATCCTCGCTTCAAAAACTCTGTTAGCTAAATCGACTTCGATACCGTGTTCATCCGACCAATTGGCGGTTAAAAGCTCTTTAGGTTTAGGCATATCCGTTAGTCCGAAAGACTGAGAAACTACAATACCCAAGTCTTTGCAATTAATGCCATTAAATTTATATGTGATTGAATTCATGTTATATATTTTATTCAAAAATATTTCATTCAAAAATTCATGGAGGTTATCGTTAGAGATGATTACTAAATAATTACTATACACGATAATAAATCGTTTTTCTTAGAATTATTTTTGAGAAAAAATGCACGAATTTAATTCATACGAAGAAGAGGAGCTTAAAAAATCTCATTTTCAATTTAAAAATAAGAATGAGAAATATAAGTTACCGTATCCTAAAAGATACAAAGCCGTAAAGATAACAGGGGGTGATTCTAATCATGAATTTGTTGAAAAAATCAAGGTGTATTCTATTGATTACCCCAATGAAACCTTGGTTATTGGAGGGTTAGATGAAATCATGGTAAATAAAAAAATCTTTACAGATTTACAAAATCTTTTAGAAGAATTAAATAAAATACTTTTTAAAAAAGGAGGTGGGAGGGTAAGTGAAAACAACGGAACTGCAATAAGCGGGACTTTGGAAGAATTAAGAGCAGGAGTCTCCACAACCTCTGTTTTATGGTCTCCATTAGTGCTTTCAACCTGGTTAAAAGAAACCATTAATCATCAAGAGGAAGATCCCTTAAAAATATATCAAGAAGAATTATTAAAAAAATAAAAAACTATGAGCTTATTATACCTACCCGAATGGATGAAAAAAGCCAATGAAACCTTTAAACAAATAGGTAATAACATTAAAAAATTATATGAAACTCTTAACAACAAAGTAGACAAAGAAGCAGGAAAAGGCCTTTCAGAGCAAAACTTTACCAAACAAGAAAAAGACAAACTAAAAAGTCTTTCCAACAAATATTTAGGAACTTATGCTTCCTTTGAAGCCTTGTGTGCGGCTTATCCCGAAACCGAAATCAATGCACAAAAGTGGAACCCTTCCAAAGAAGGCGGATTTTATGCCGATGTAGACGAAGGAAAAGGCAAAAAAGTATCTCGTTACATTTGGGACACCAACGATTTTACATGGACTAAACAGGAGGGAACATCTACCACATTAACGGCATCCCAAATAAAGGAAATGTACGAGTCCAATGCAAATACCAATGCCTTTACCGATAAAGAAAAACAAACGGTAAACACGGTAGAAAAAGATATCGAAAATTTAAAAAACGTCAAAATTGGAACAAGAAATTTACTGTATACAGGAAAATCCGAAAAAGAAAAATTGTTTGGATATATAAATGTTGACGGGTCCATAGCTACCTCTCCAAATAATATTTATACTGACTTTATAGAGGTTAAAGACTACTTGAAAGTAGTCGCAAAATGTTGGAATAAGCCTTCAATGGGGCACCCTGTCATTGCCTTTTACGATAAAGATAAAAAATTTATCAAAAAAGTAGATCTCAATGAAAATACTTATTCCGAAGAGATCCTTGATATACCTGCTAATACCTTTTATTTACGAATATCGGCCCCGCGTCCATCAACTACAAACGGAAAATACAAAGTAGAATTTGGAGAAAAAGCAACCGATTATACAGACGCACCGGAAGACTTTGTATTAGATTTCCAAACAGAAGATCCACTAAATGTTTATCAAGAAGCCTTAAAATAATTACCCTATGCAGACCTTTGCGCTAAAACCTTTTGCAAACCGATTATTAGAAACTCTTAAACAAATAGCATATGATATTAAAGCGGTTAAAAATGTTCGTATAGGAGGAAAAAACCTTTGGTACGAAAAAAAATGTGAAAACGAGGATTTAACCGGTACTTTAGGAGAAACCGGAGAAATTATACGCGATCAGGGGGCATTAGTGACGAATTATATTGAGTTTGAAGATAACGGGGCAATAACCGTTAAATTTTGGAAACCTTCCGAAACAAGAAATCCGATTATTGCCTTTTATGATAAAAACAAAAAATGTATCGATCGTAAAGAAATCAAAGGCAATAGATATTCAGTATTTACCTATAAAAAACCAACAGAAGCTGTTTATCTTAGAATAGCAGCGCCACGCTCGTATAAATATAAATTCGAATTTGGAGAAAAGGCAACCGATTATACTCCCGCCCCTGAAGATTACCCATACATAAATCAAAAAATTTACGACAAAGAAACTCTCAACTGGAATTTTCATCCGAAAACCAACGTAACTTCTTTTTTAGCTGTAAAACAAGGAAATTTGGTCGTAATCACGGCAACCATAGACATTGACGACACCGAAGAAACTGAGGTAATAACTTTATTTAAAGTCCCTGAAGAATTGAAAGGCAAGACCGATGTAAACCAATTAATAAATGTAGTTAGGAAGGGTACGATCATGGGTAACAGAAGCACCCTCAGACAGTTGGATTATTACTGTTGGGATGGTAGCGTAACTATTTCTAATACTGATTTCGAAGGGGTATATGACAGCTTTAATGATTTCAAAAACAGCAAAGTACAAATAACGTTAACATATCCCTGCTTAAAAATTTAGATACCGCCCGTAATTAATTGAGAGAAAATAAATATGAGATGTAAAAACAAAGTCCTGAAATTAGCGTTTTCGGGATCAAAATACAGAAGAATACCGGATATATATGATTTAATAAAATCAAAAAAATACAATAGAATAGTAGAAGTTTTCGGCGGCTCGTGTTGTATTTCTAACAATATGTTGAGAGATAAGGTCGTCAATCAGGCCATTGCTAATGATTTTGACGGATATTTTGAAAAATTCGAAGAAAATATAATTTTTAAAGAAAATCTTATAAAACAACTGTTACAAAAAGGATTTAAAAAATCAGAAAGCATGCTTTCCACGGAAAAACAAGAATATCTAAAAAAATTATTAAGCCCGATTAAAGAAGATAAAAACTTAATTTCATTCCTCTCAAAAAATTTTGTGTATAGTGCGATCCGTGCAAATCAAACCATAGATATAAAAGATTTCAATTATTTAAGGGGTGAGTTGTCGACACGTCAAGAAAGACTTTATTATGAAGAATTAAAAAATGTACAGCTTGATCGATTACAGTATGAAGATTTTATCAATAAATACGTGCAAAATGACGATAAAACCACTTTGGTAGTTTTGGATCCCCCCTATATGAACGCGCGACAAAAACAATATCAAAATACCACGTATTTCGGTATCACGGAGACGTTAAAACTATTAAATCTTATGAAGGATAAAAGAAATGATTTCTTATTTTTTAACATGCGTAAAGACGATACTACTGCTTTATTGGACTTATTAAATCTTAAATATACCTACCAAACGCGCCTGACATCAATTTCAAAAAATAATGTACGGGAAGATTTTTTAGCTTATATAACCTTTTAACGAATGAAAGAAATAATAGATAAAATAATGTCTTTCGGCGATTGGTTTATAACCAACGCTTTCAAAAAAGAGTTTTTATTTCTGTTAGTCTGCGCCTTAATGCTCATCCCCGCTTATATATTTCACGATGAGTTGGAAGATAAAAAAAGAGAAAAGATAGAATGCGAAAAAAACAGAGAAGAGGAAAAAGACGAGTATTATTTAGAACTGAAGAAAAAAGATGAAAAATATGACGAACTGGAAAAAAAGTACATAGAACAAAACCAAAAATGTTATGAGAAATGGGTGGAATACTTAGGCGAAACCAAAAAAGAATATCACCATATAACCAAAGATATTCAAGATAACGAAAAAATAATTAGAGAAGCAAACGAAGCTATTTTAAGATTAAAAAAACTAAAAAAAGAAAAATAGTATGAAACTAAAAATTATCATATCGGCCCTTGTAGTACTCCTTTTTTGTTATTTACTCAAGCCTTACCCTTTAGAGTATAGGACGCATCACAGAAATACAGCAAGCAAGAAAAACCGCTTTACTGTCTCTGAGTTGCCGAATATCGATTCCATAAAAACCATAACAAGCAAAAACGTAACTAACATCAAAGCGAAAAGGAAACAGTTATTGAATTCGGAGGAAAGAAAAAACAAGGTACTGAACCAACTTAAAAATGAGTTGGCCTTTGCACAAAAAGAAATAGAAGAAGACAGTAAAAAGCAACAAGAAGCCGCCGTAGAAAATCTAGTAAAAAATCAAGACAAAGCCCATAAAAAAAGAACAAGAAAAAACAAAACATCAAAAAATTAGAATATGAATAAATTCAGTAGCAGGAGCTATAAAAACCTAAAAGATATACACCCTGATCTGGTAACCGTAATGGTAGTGGCCATACAAAACAGTCCTTACGATTTCACCATAACTCAAGGGCTGCGGTCCACTCAAGAACAAAAAGAACTTTTCGCACGGGGACGAACCAAGCAGGGTAAAATTATAACTTATGCCGATGGAGAGATAAAAAAGTCCAACCATCAAGCAAAGGCCGATGGTTACGGCTATGCGGTAGACTTATATCCTTATTACAATGGATCCGTACAAACAGGAGAAAAAGGAGAAGGACCGGAAGTACGAAAAAGATTAAAAGCCATAGCAGAACACATAAAAAAAACGGCCAAAGAATTAAATATTACAGTAGAATGGGGGGGCGATTGGAAGATGTGCGATGACCCTCATTTTGAGTTGAAAAAACCTTAAACCAATGAAATCTAAAGAAAAATTCATATTTACCGTTGGAATGCTTGTGATGATATTTGCCGCCTGTTATACGTCTTATAAAGCCGGTAAAAGAAAAGTTATCACCAAAACACAGCAAAAAGAAATTAAAGTTTCAGAAAAAAAGGTAAAAACCTACAAAAAAGAATACGACAGCCTACAGAAAGAATACGATAAGTTGGAGCAAGTAAAACAAGAAGTAAAAAAAATATACCTGAAAGGGAAAGAAAAAATTACGCTTATTACAGAAGAACGAATACAGCAATACAACGATACCCTTTGCCAAAAAGATGTCCAACAATTGAAAGAACAAGCGTATCAATGCGATAGTTTAGTAGACATCCAAAACATTCAATTAGAAAAAAACAAACAGCAATTAAATTTGTCAAAACTAATTATCGATGAAAAAGACAAAGAAATAGGGATTTACAAGAATAAAAAAAGCAAAATAAAACCCGTTGGTATCGGTGTTTTTGGAGGCTATGGCACTGACTTTAAAAACGGATGGACACCAACCGTAGGCGTTGGTATAAGCTATAATTTTATAAGGCTTTAGAAATTAATCAATAAAACGAAATAATTATAACTTCTATTCATTTGTTTTTTGTTAGCCGGTACTTATTAAAATCTATTATTAAAGAGTTTTAATAGTATTTAAAAGATTTTTAAAAGTCCCCGGTTTCCTTTTAAGTTCCTACGCAAAAAAAGAAAGCAGAATAATCCACTACCGGGGACAGTAAGTCTTTAGTAGAATTATTCTGCTTTTGCGTAGGAATACAAATTTATTAAAAATATAAAATTAAAAATGGAAAAAACATCAAAAACATTATTAAAAATTTCTTTTTCGGGGTCTAAAGCACATAGAATAAGAGAAATAAAGGAATTAATTAAAAACAAAAAATACACAAGGGTTATTGAAGTCTTCGGCGGGTCCTGTTGTATCTCTAATAATTTAAAAAGAGATAATCATGTTAAAGAGGCTATAGCGAACGATTATGATCACTATTTCGATAATTTTAAAGATAACATAAATTATAAAGAAAAACTAATTGATAAATTAATTGAACTAGGTTTTGTCAAATCCAATAAGACACTTTCTAAAGATAAACGGGAAGAATTACAAAATTTAATTACTGACATACAGGATAACAAAAATTTACTAAAATATTTAGCTAAAAACTTTGTGTTTAGCTCAAAAAGAAGTACTAAAGATTTAAATGTATCTGATTTTTGTTATTTTATGGATGAATTATCTACAAAATATGATAAAGAATTTTACGCAAACTTAAAAAATGTACATTTAGATAGTTTAGACTATAAAGATTTTATTAAAAAATATAGTACATTTAATGATAGAGATACATTAATAATCTTAGATCCTCCATATTTGAATAGTTATCAGAAACAATATTGTAATGGAAAATATTTCGGCTTGAGCGAAACAATAAGATTATTACATACAATGAAACATCTTAAAAATGATTTTATTTTCTTTAACATGATAGAAAAAGATAGTGTAGATTTACTTAGTTTATTTGGATTAAATTTTACATATAATACTATAAAGACATCTTTGTCCAGTAATAATCCTCGCGAAGACTTTTTAGCATATGTTACTTTTGATGAAAAAGAAAGCAAATACAATCCGTGTTTAAACTAGTAAATTCATTTCATCGCTATATAAGGATACAAGATTTTCTCTAAAGTACAAAAAGCCTTTAATATTAAGATTTTTTTGTGTTTTATGTATAATTCATTTTTCCGATTATGCATTTTATAGTTTCATTTTTTGGCTAAAGATATATTTATTTTTATCTTTATAAGAGATAACTTACTTAAGATGAAAACAAAAATAGAATGTCTAAAGGTGAATTATAAAAAAATAATATCTGAAATTAAAAATATTTTGAATAATAAAGATGTTCTTCTTCCAAAATGTGAGTAATTAATTTATCACTCTATCAATTTTTTCATATCATCAACCACTTTTTTACCCATCATTTTAGCGTAGTGTTGTGTCTGTTTTAAATTGGAATGGCCTAAAGCTCTGCTCACTGTTTCAATAGGAATACTTTTATTAAGTAAATACGTGGCAAAAGTATGACGAGCAACGTGACTGGTAAGTTTTTTAGTAAGTCCGACATATTCTCCAACTAGTTTTAAATAATCATTATATTTTTGATTGCTTATTTTAGGTAGTTTATAATCAAATTTTTTTAACACTCTTTCGGCTTCCGGTAAAAGCAATGATATAAAACTTTCGTCGGTCTTTTTTCTATTAGACCGAATAACTTTATACCCGTCCAGTTCAACGATATATTCACTATTGAATAGTTGAGTGTCAGCATATGACATACCGGTATAACATTGAAATAAGAATAACTCTCTGACTCTGTCAATTTTAGGGTTATCAAATTCAAATAAATAAATACAGTCAATTTCATCAGGAGTTAAAAATACAGGCTTCTTAGACTTACCTTTTGAAATTTTAAATAAATCGTAGGGATTAGATTTACAAAGTCCCCTTTTAATCGCCTCATTAATATATCCCTTAAATAAACTATGACGTTTGTAAAGAGTAGGGGCAGATTTAATAAACTGTCTTAAATATTCATCAAAGTCTAATAAATTTTTGTAGGTTAAATCAGCAAATACTTTAATTTTTCCGAAGTCTTCAAGCCTTCTCAAAAACGATTTATTATATTCTATGACAGATAAAGACGGGTCGCGCCGTTTTAATTCAGAATTTATAAATTCAACTATTGAATGGGTTAAAGATTCATCTTTATTCCAGTTTTTGGCATCTTCTAAGGAATTGCAGTTTTCCGATAAAACAAATGCCTCAATATTCCTAAATATTCGATGAGCCTTAGCGGTTATAGCAGTTGCATTAGGATGGTTTTTACAGGTAAATCCGTTTTTGGATGTAAATTCAGATGGTTTTAATCTAATGCCTGTAGATATAAATAAACGGTTAATGGTTTTATTCTGTCTTACTTCAATGTGTAATAGCCCGGTTTCTTTACCTTTATTCTTAATTTCATTTTTCCTGTCGAATATAAAGCGTAATGATAAGCTATCCATGTAATTATAAATTTGATTAAAGGTATCAAAAAATTTGATACTTTTTTAAAAAAAGGTATCAAAAAATTGGCAGAATATGGCAGAATATGGCACATGTAAAAAAACGTAAAAAAGGGCTATAAACCGCGTAAACACAAGAAAACCCGCTATTTAAGCGGGTTTATTAGCAGAGAGGATGGGATTCGAACCCACGATACGGTTACCCGTATACTACCTTTCCAGGGTAGCCTCTTCAACCACTCGAGCACCTCTCTGTTTAGTAGAGCGCAAATATAGAAATATTTTTAGATTGAACCAACTTTAATATAATCTTTATTAAGATTAAATTTTATCGGGATGAATGTTAAATTTATATTTCAATAAACAATTAATAATATAGTTATAAAACTATAATCGGATCAATACTCTGTTTCTTCTTATACTAATTATAAACAAAAAACAACTAAGATAATCTTAGTTGTTTTTTTTTATAATATTAATAATTTATTTACTGTTAACTATACATATCATCGATTAGAAATTTAAATTTTTCCAATACAATTTTACGTCTAACTTTTAAAGTAGGAGTGATCTCACCGGAATCCATGTTAAAATCCATAGGAAGCAATTGAAATTTTTTAATTTTTTCAAATCCTGCTAAATGTTGCTGAATATGATTGATTCTCGCAGTGAACAAATCTTTTATTTTTTGATGAGATATAAGCTCCTCAAAAGAATTAAAATGAATATTTAAATTTTCTGCAAAATGTTTTAACGCTTCAAAGTTAGGTACTAATAAGGCAGTTACATATGGTTTATTATCACCCACAACCACAGCTTTCTCAATATAGTTATCATTGGTTAAAAGATTTTCAATCGGCTGCGGACAAATATATTTACCGTTAGACGTTTTCATTAAATCTTTAATGCGATCAATAATAATTAAATTACCGTTTTCGTCAAATTTTCCTGCATCACCGGTTTTGAACCATCCATCGGCAGTAAAAGCATCTTTAGTCTCTTTTTCTTTCTTATAATAACCTTTAAAAACCCCGTATCCTTTAATTAAAATTTCATTCTCATCGCCTATACGTATTTGTACTCCTGTCATGGGTTTACCAACAGAATTATACTCATAGTTTTTCAGAGGAAAAGCTGCTACAGTCGCAGTAGTTTCAGTTAAGCCATATCCCACGCATAAATGAATTCCAATACTATCCAAAAATTCTGTTATTTCAGGACTGATCGAAGCTCCTCCTACAGGAATAAATCTAAGTTTACCTCCCAATTGTTTCTTAACTTTTTTGAAAAGCAGTGTATCAACGATTTTATACTTTAGTGCTAAAAACCAAGGTATTTTTTTGTCGTTTCTTTTTAGATTGGAGTATTTTTGACCAATTTTCAAAGAGGATGTAAATAATTTCTTTAAAAATTTGGGACTGTTTTGGATTTTTTCATTAACAGAAATGTAAATCTTTTGGAAAAGGCGAGGAACCGAACACATGGTTGTCGGCTTCACTTCTAAAAGAAATTGTGATATTTCTTTAGGGTTTTCACAAAAGCTCAGCTTTCCACCACTTGAAAGAACAAAAGAACTCCAACATTTCTCGAATACATGACTTAATGGTAAAAACACTAATGAATTTTCATTTTTAGGAGTAAAACCAAAGAAACTCTCATGAGCTTTACAAGCTTCGATAAAATTTCCGTGAGAAAGCATTACGCCTTTAGGTTCTCCGGTTGTTCCGGAAGTATATATTATAGAAGCGATATCATCTTTATCTTTCGAAATTACTTCGCATTCTGCTGACTGATCTTTAATCAATTCATAAAAATGATAGGAATATTTACTTTGTAATTCAATAAAATTCTTAGCAACTAAAATATGTTCAAGAGAAGTTCCTTTAGAATAGATCTTTAAACAATTGGTATATTGTTTTTCATTTCCGGCAAGAATAATTTTTACATTCGCGTCATTTATTATATATTCCGCTTGTTCAGAAGTTAGAGTAGCAAAAATTGGAACAGTAACAGCTCCAATAGTTAGAATCGCTAAATCTAAAATCATCCATTGCGGCATATTATCAGCATATATGGCAATCTTGTCATCAGGTTTAGCACCTAAAGACTTTAGAGCATTGGCTGTTTGTTTAACTAAATTAGTAAACTCTAACCAAGTATACGATTTCCATTCATGATTTTCTTTAAAATTTAAGGCTACTTTAGAAGATAATACTTTATTATCAAGTATAATTTGCGAAAAATTCATATATAATTTTTTTTTATCGAAATTTAGAATAAGATAAACATAAATCTCGAAATGTAAAGTTAAGAATAATATAATTCTTATGAAATTAATGTATGTTAATAATTTCAAAAATTAGTTAATTTTTGGCTAGATTTAGTAATATATGTACTTTTATATCCTAAAATTAGTAAAGAAATGGTATCAGGAATTGTAAATACCTTTATCCAGTGGTATGTAAAGAAAAGGGTTAAGCAAATGGAAGTGTTCATCAATAATCCTGAAGATACCCAAAATGCCGTATTAACTGCTCTTTTATATAAGGCAAAAGATACCGAATACGGGAAAAAATATAAGTTTAATCAAATAACTTCGTATAAGAATTTCAAAAATCAAGTACCATTAGTACATTATGAAGATTTCGAACCTTATATAACGAGAGCAAGAAAAGGCGAAAAAAATGTTATATGGCCCGGAATAATTCAATGGTTTGCTAAATCATCCGGTACAACCAATGCAAAAAGTAAATTTATTCCAATTACCGAAGATAGCTTACAAGAATGTCATTATAAAGCCGGAAAAGATTTATTTTCAATGTACGCATACCATAATCCAAATACAAAAATTTTTCAATGTAAAAATTTAAGATTGGGAGGAACCAGAGAAAATTACGCCGGTTTTGATTCGAAATATGGAGATTTATCTGCCGTTTTAATAGATAATCTACCCTTTTGGGCAGAGTGGAAAAGCACTCCAAATAAAGAAGTTTCTCTTTTAAAAGATTGGGAAGTCAAATTACCTGCAATTGTTGAACAAGTCATTATGCAAGATGTAGGAAGTTTTACCGGAGTTCCCTCCTGGATGATGGTACTATTAAGAAAAGTATTGGATGCGACTGATAAAAAATATATTGATGAAGTATGGCCGAATGTTGAATGTTTCTTTCATGGAGGAATAAGTTTCACTCCTTATGTTGAGCAATATGCATCCATATTTTCCAAACCGATTAATTATTATGAAATTTATAATGCTTCAGAAGGATATTTTGCCATGCAAGATACCAATGAAAGTAAAGATATGCTCTTGATGCTCGATTATGGTATATTTTATGAGTTTATACCTATGGATGAATTTTATTCGGATAATCCGACAGTTATATCCATTGAAGATGTAAAATTAAACACTAATTATGCATTGGTTATAACAACTAATGGCGGATTGTGGAGATATATTATAGGAGATACGGTAAAGTTTGTTTCTAAAAATCCGTATCGAATAAGAGTTACAGGAAGAACAAAATTTTATATTAATGCATTTGGAGAAGAATTGATGGTTGAAAATGCTGAAAAAGCATTAAAAGTGGCGGAAAAAGAAACCCAAGCAATAATATCCGAATATACGGCCGGACCTATTTTTATGAAAGGAAAAGAAAAAGGTTCGCATGAGTGGATTATAGAATTTGCGCGACAACCGAATTCTCTGGAAAAATTTACGGAAATTTTAGATAATGAATTGCAGAAATTAAATTCTGATTACGAAGCCAAAAGATATAATAATATGACATTAACGATGCCCAAAGTACATTCAGCAAGACCTCATCTTTTCTATGACTGGATGAAGCAAAGAGGTAAATTGGGAGGGCAAAATAAAATACCCCGTTTAGCTAATGACAGGGAATATTTGGATTCATTGCTGAACTTAGACCATAAATAATCTAAAAACTTTAATAATGAAACAATTTTTTTTAATTTTAGGAACTACTCTAAGCTTACTTGCCTGTTCTTCTAAAAATAATACCCATTCAGTCATTGTAGGAAACGATGCAGACGAACACGGGTGTAAAAGATCTACCGGTTCTCAATGGTCGCAAATTAAAAGAGATTGTGTTCAACCGTTTAGTGTAGGAATTAAATTAAAACCTGTTTCCACAACCTCTACTCAAGCAGCTTATATACTTGTAGATAAAGATCGTATAGAAATATTTTCATCAGAGATACCCGGTTCAGTGATTGCACAAAAGATAAATGACACTGAATGGAAAAATGGAAATTGGGTAGTAAAAAAAATTAATGATACCTATGAATTAGAAAAAGACGGTAAAACGCTTTACAAAAATAACTAATAAGGATATCTATTCAATATAATTCTGGTTTACTAAAAATTATATGGTAAAACTACAGAAACTTTAGGGCATCTCTATTTTTATAAAGTTGGATATTTCTATAAGTTTTAAGTTCAAATCTATAAAACATATATATACTAGAAAATGTAAAAATTTATTGCCTTTGATCCATAAAATTTGAAAATAAATAATTACATTTAGAAACAGTATTAATAAATAAGAGGATGATCCAGTCACCTTTAGCAGAAAGAATGCGTCCGAAAACCCTTGAGGACTATCAATATCAAAATCATTTAATTGGAAAAGACGGTCCCATTAAACGAATGGTGGAAAGTGGAAATCTGGCTTCCATGATTTTTTGGGGTCCTCCGGGAACAGGGAAAACAACCCTTGCAGAAATAATAGCCCATGAATCTCAAAGAGACTATTATACACTTAGTGCGGTAAGTTCAGGAGTTAAAGAAGTAAGAGAAGTAATAGAAAAGGCTAAAAATCAAAATTTATTTACCGGAAAAAGTCCTATTTTGTTTATTGATGAAATCCACCGATTCAACAAGTCGCAGCAAGACAGTTTATTACAAGCCGTTGAGAAAGGATGGGTCGTATTAATCGGAGCAACCACGGAAAATCCCAGTTTTGAAGTTGTATCAGCACTATTATCCAGGTGTCAGGTATATACCCTTTATCACTTAGATAAAAAAGCATTGTCTAATTTATTGCACAGAGCTATAACAGAAGATGAAATTTTGTCTCAAAAGAAAATAATCATAGATGAAGAGGAGGCCTTATTGCAATATTCAGGAGGCGATGCCAGAAAACTGTTAAACAGCTTGGATTTAGTAGTACAACAATTCAGTGATCAGGAGGAAATCCATATCAATAATGAAGAAATAAAAAAAGTCATTCAACAAAATATGGCGTTGTATGATAAAGGAGGAGAACAACATTACGATATCATTTCCGCTTTTATAAAGTCTATCCGTGGTTCAGATCCCAATGCAGCCGTATATTGGTTAGCCCGAATGCTGGATGGGGGAGAAGACATTAAATTTATAGCCCGAAGAATGGTTATTTCCGCTTCAGAAGATATAGGTATGGCCAATCCTACAGCTTTAATATTAGCGAATAATACCTTTCAAGCGGTAAATGTCATTGGAAATCCCGAAGCAAGAATTTTATTAAGTCAGTGTGCCATTTATTTAGCAACCTCTCCTAAATCAAATGCTTCTTATTTAGCAATAAATTCAGCCTTAGCATATGTTAAAGAAACAGGAAATTTGCCCGTTCCTCTCCCAATAAGAAATGCACCCACTCAATTAATGAAAGAGCTGAATTATGGTTCAGGATATAAATATGCCCATGACTATCCGGGAAATTTTGTATATCAGGAATTTTTACCCGATCAAGCTTCTCATCAAAGTTTTTATCAACCCGGTAATAATCCGAGAGAAAACAAACTAAGAGATTATCTTAAAAATTTGTGGATGGATAAATATGATTTTTAATATGATCACAGAATTGACTAAAGTTCAGTGATATAAAAGATGTAGTAAAAATAGAATAAATCTTCTTTATAGTCCTATTTCAATTCTTTCTACATTGCCTTTCAATGGCTGCAACTAAGATAAGAATCTTAGTTCGTCTCTATTTTTGAATCTTTAATTAATTTAGTTATACGTATTTTTGTATAGGAAATTTCAGTAACAGATATGTCATTAGAACTTCAGTTAAAAACATTACCTAACAAACCGGGAATTTATCAGTTTTTTGATGAAAACCAGAAAATTTTATATGTTGGAAAAGCTAAAAACTTAAAAAAAAGGGTTTCATCCTATTTCAACAAAGAACATGTAGGTAAAACTAAAGTTTTAGTTTCAAAAATTAAAAATTTAAAGATTACGATTGTTGATACTGAATACGATGCCTTATTGTTGGAAAATAATCTGATTAAAGAATTTCAGCCGCGATATAATATTCGTTTAAAAGATGATAAAACCTATCCTTGCATATGCATTAAAAATGAACCCTTTCCAAGAGTTTTTTTAACCAGAAAATTAATAAAAGACGGTTCCGAATACTATGGACCCTATAGTTCCGTAGTAGTTGCCAAAGCACTGTTAGAGTTAATAAAAAGTATCTATCCCTTACGAAGTTGTAATTTAGATTTAACTCAAGAAAAAATTGAATCACATAAATTTTCCGTTTGTCTGGAATATCATATCCATAATTGTTTAGGTCCCTGTGAGGAATATCAAACGCTTGAAGATTATTTAGAAAATATCAAAGAAATACGGGATATTATCAAAGGTAATATATCTGAACCCTTAGCATCCTTACGAAAAAAAATGATGCAGTATTCTGATAAAATGGAATACGAAAAAGCACAGCAAATAAAAGAAAAACTAGATATTTTAGAAAAATATCAAGCGAAATCAACTGTTATTTCACCCACTATATCCAATGTGGATGTATTCGGTATTACTTCCGATGAATCGGCTGCTTATGTTAATTATTTTAAAATTGTAAAAGGTAGAATCATTCAATCTTATACAACTGAAATAAAAAAACAGTTGGATGAAACCGATGAAGAAATACTACAAAAAAGTATAATTGAAATACGAGAAAAATTCAATTCAGTATCTAGAATCATTTATATTCCTTTTCCTGTAGATTTAAAAATACCGGATGTAAAATTATATATTCCTAAAATAGGGGATAAAAAGAAAATTTTAGATTTATCTGAAAGAAATGCCAAAGAGTATAGGTTAGAAATGCTAAAACAGGTTAAAATTGTAGATCCCGAACGACATTCTAAACGAATTATGGCTGAAATGAAAACGCTTTTACATTTACCGGAAGAACCACGATTAATTGAAGGTTTTGATAATTCCAATATACAAGGAACAAATCCGGTTTCTGCCTGTGTTGTCTTCCGCAATGGCAGACCGAGTAAAAAAGAGTATCGTATTTTTAATGTTAAAACAGTAGAAGGACCCAATGACTTTGCAACTATGGAGGAGGTAATATACCGTAGATATAAAAGGCAATTAGAAGAAAATAACGAATTACCTCAACTTATATTAATCGACGGAGGAAAAGGTCAGTTAAGTTCTGCCTATAAATCATTGGAATTACTGGGATTGGCGGGAAAAATACCTATTATCGGGATTGCCAAAAGGTTGGAAGAACTCTATTTTCCCCATGATTCCATCCCCTTGTATTTAGATAAAACTTCAGAAACTCTAAAAGTGCTGCAAAAAGTTCGGGATGAGGCGCATAGGTATGGAATAACCAGACACAGAAATAAAAGAAGTAAAAAAACATTCACGACTGAACTGGAAACAATACCCGGAATTGGAAAAAAAACCATTGAAATACTCTTAAATCATTTTAAATCCGTATCAGCCATAAGACAGGCTAACGAAGATGAAATTCAAAAGCTTATTGGTGATAAAAGAACTTCAATAATTGTAAACTATTTTAAAACGGATAAATAAGATTTATTAAACCTCTTAAACTCGATAAAAAAGTTAATTGGATAAAATCGTTAGTATAATTAAAAGATAATAGTATTTTTACTTGTTATTTTTAATTATAAAAATTATGAATTATACATTTTATTCTAAAGTTGGATTGCTTTTTATTTTTATATTGAGTTTTCAATTATGTAGCTGCCAAAAAAGATCAACCAATCATTTAGCCGCCTTACATGCCGTAAAAAAAATTCTAACTGCCAGTACCAATCAAAGTTTTTCCGTACTAAAAGATACAGGATCATTTCTAATCAATACGAAAATGGAAGAAGCCTTACCTGATGAACTTAAGGATATTAATACGAAACTCGAAACCTTAGGCTTATCCAGTATCGTTGAAAGTGAAAAGCAAAACATCGGTAAAGCAGCTCAATCTTCGGTTAATTTATTTAAGCCTATCATTAATTCTGCAATTAAAGACATCACGCCTATAGAGGCTGCTAAAATTATAGCAGGTGGAAAGGGAGCAGCTACTCAATTTTTAAAAAAGAAAACGGAAGCGAAACTTTTTGAAGCAATACAACCCGAGGTTGAAAATGAATTAAACAGCAGTGGAGTAACCACATTGGTTAATTCTGCATTAAACAACAAAACAATTCAAAATGCCTTAGCCATGATTACGGGAAACCCTGCTTCAACAACTGAAAACGGAGCTAATTCGATTGCTAAGTACGCAACTAGTCAAATTGTTAATGGATTTTTTCAAGTAGCAGAAGAATATGAAGTAAAAAATTCCAATCTTTCTACAGATCTTATTAAATCGTTAGTTAAATAAGCTAAAAAGAAAGTTATTTTTGAATTAAACAGTATCTATCACTTAATTTTAGGCATTCGGAAAAAAAGTAAAGAAACGGTTAAAATACAGGATTAGATAACTGATTCAAGTTTTATTAAAATAAAATTAAAAAAAGCCATTCTGATTAGAATGGCTTTTAATATATCAAAGATTATTTTTTACTTTATCATTTCGTAACTTCTCTTAATAAAATCAGTAAGATCTTTACCTTTTAATATATTTTGAGAAAGTTTAGCTAAATCTAAAGCTTGTTTAATAATGGAAGCTTTTTCATCTTTGTTTTCCTTCTTTAATATCTCGGAAGCAATAGGATTATTGGTATTTACGACAAGATTATAAGATTCAGGGAAATTACCCATCATGCCGTACATTCCACCGCCCACTTGTTGCATATCTTTCATTCTTCTCATAAATTCCGGCTGAGTCAAAATAAAAGGAGCGTCATCCTTACTTAAATTTTCTAAAGAAATAGTATACGTTTTAGAATCTACATTTTCCTCAATTTCTTTTTTAAGAGATTCTTTTTCTTCATCGGTTAAAACAGATACGGTGTTTTCGTCTTTCTTGATAAGATTATTAATATGATCTGCATCTACTCGAACAAAAGAAATATTTTCTTTAGAAGTTTCCAATTTTTGAATTAAATGAGGAACTATCGGAGAATCCAATAATAAAACTTCATAGCCTTTTTGTTTAGCCGTTTGAATGTATTGATCTTGCTCATCTAAATTGGAAGCATATAAGATCACTAATTTTCCATCTTTGTCGGTTTGGTGATCTTTAATCTTATCTTTTAACTCGTCAAACGTATAATATACATGATCTATCGTAGGATAAAGCGCGAATTTATCTGATTTTTCATAGAATTTTTCTTCGGAAATCATTCCGTATTCTATTACAATTTTAATATCATTCCATTTCTTTTCAAAATCCTCGCGGTTTTCATTAATTAAAGAAACCATCTTATCAGCCACTTTTTTAGTGATGTAAGAAGAAATTTTCTTAACAGCGCCGTCAGCTTGTAAATAAGAACGTGAAACGTTTAACGGAATATCGGGAGAATCAATAACCCCTCTCAATAACATTAAGAAATCGGGAACAATGCCTTTAACCTCATCGGTAACAAAAACTTGATTTTGATATAATTGGATTTTGTCTTTATCTAAATTCAGGTTATTGGCTAATTTTGGAAAGAATAAAATTCCGGTTAAATGAAACGGATAGTCTACATTCAAATGAATGTAAAATAAAGGTTCATCAAATTGCATTGGATACAGCTCATGGTAAAATGCTTTATAATCCTCATCTTTCAATTCAGAAGGAGATTTTGTCCATGCCGGATTAGGATTATTGATGATATCATCAACGATAACCTTTTCAGGTTTGGCATCTTTATCAGCACCCTCAGGTAGCGGTAACATTTCTTCCTTAGTTCCGAATTTAATCGGAATAGGCATGAATCGATTGTATTTTAACAGCAGCTCGCGAATTTTGTATTCTTCTAAAAATTCAGAAGAATCTTCGGCAATGTGTAAAATAATTTCAGTACCGCGATCTTTTTTATCTGCAGGACCTAAATCGAATTGAGGACTTCCGTCGCAAACCCATTGCACGGCCGGAGCATCTGTATAAGATTTAGTTATGATTTCAACTTTATCGGCAACCATAAAAGCAGAATAGAAGCCTAAACCGAAATGACCTATAATGCCTTCTTTTTCAGCATCTTTGTGTTTAGAAATAAAGTCTTCAGCTCCTGAAAACGCTACTTCATTAATATATTTCTGTACTTCTTCTTCTGTCATACCGATCCCTTGATCGATAATATGAAGAGTTTTATCTTCTTTGTTTATTTTAATTTCAATAATTGGACTGCCGTATTCAACGTTAGCTTCTCCAATATTCGATAAATGTTTAAGTTTTAAAGTAGCATCGGTAGCATTAGATACCAGCTCACGTAAAAATATTTCGTGATCGTTATATAAAAACTTTTTAATCAGTGGAAAAATATTTTCAACCGATACATTAATATTTCCTTTTGCCATATATTTTTTTATTTTTTTTCGATTTATTAATGAAAATTATTTTTCAAAAGTCAAAAAAAGTACCAATGAAAATCTTATGACAAAATGACGGAAAACAAAGGTAAAAGGCGGATTAGCATTAGATAAATTTTATTTCCATTATTTAAAAATGTATTCACAAATGAATTTACTGTATACTATCCAATTTTTTATTTTCTAAAATAAGATAAATTTATTTTAATTTTTTATCTTTAATAGTTTAAATTAAAATTTTTATAAACTTAATTTTAAATATAAATAAAATGATAAGAAAAGCAGTTAAAGGAGATTGTAAAAGATTAATGGAATTAATACAAGAATTAGCCGATTTTGAAAAAGCACCGGGTGAAGTTACCGTAAATCTATCCCATTTTGAAGAAAGCGGATTTGGAAATCATCCTGTTTGGTGGGCGTTGGTAGCTGAAGATGAGAAATCTAAAACCATTATAGGTTTTGCTTTATACTATGTGCGATATTCGACATGGAAGGGACAACGCCTGTATCTTGAAGATCTTTATGTATGCCCCGATTGGAGAGGAAAGGGAATAGGAAGTCAACTTTTTGAGTCTGTAATCAAGGAAACTAAAGATAAACAATTAAACGGGATGGTATGGCAGGTATTGGAATGGAACGAAACGGCGATAGAATTCTATAAAAAGTATAATGCAAAATTTGATGCAGAATGGATCAATTGCAGTATCGATTTATAGTCTCAAGCATTTAAAAAAATATATCAAATGGTTTATTTTATAGAACAAAGTAGTTAATTTACATTTTTTTGTGTTGAATCTTTAGTTTTAGTTGTGATTTGGTAAAAAATCATTGTTAATTTAGGAATAGATTTATCGAAAATGTAAGATTTTAACAGATATATATCATTAAAAAAACAGTTATTTTTCGAATTTCATTATATTTGTAAAATTTCTTAAATTCCGTATAAAATAAGATAAATTTTATCTGAAATTATGTATTATTTGAAAATAGAGCAAAAATAATTACAATTTTTTATACTAATACTAAATTACTAACTGTAAAGAATTAATTTTGAAGAATTTAAAGTCTGATAGAACAAAGAAAGAATTAAAAAGAGGATTATCTAATCGACATATACAACTTATCGCTTTAGGCGGCTCCATAGGTACCGGTTTATTTTTAGGAATCGGACCGGCTGCTGTTATGGCAGGACCATCTGTTATTTTAGGTTATACCATTGCCGGATTTATAGCATTTATGATTATGAGGCAACTGGGTGAAATGGTGGTTGAAGAACCGGTATCGGGAAGTTTTAGTCATTTTGCCAACAAATACTGGGGACCTTTTGCAGGTTTTGCTTCCGGTTGGAACTATTGGTTGTTATACACGTTAGTAAGCATGACGGAATTAACCGCCATAGGAACGTATGTACATTTTTGGTGGCCGGAAATTCCATTATGGGTATCGAGTTTATTCTTTTTTGTGGTTATTAATTTAATTAACCTGGCTAATGTAAAGATTTACGGAGAAGCAGAATTTTGGTTTTCAATCATAAAAGTTATTGCAATCATTGCTATGATTGTTTTTGGAAGCTATCTTTTGATAAGCGGTTCGGGAGGCCCTAAAGCATCCATAACTAATTTATGGAACGACGGTGGATTTTTTCCTAAGGGCTTATTTAATTCAGATGGAGCAGGAGGTTATCAAGGGTTACTTGCCGCAATGGCTTTCATTATGTTTTCTTTCGGAGGGTTGGAGCTGATCGGGATCACTGCTTCGGAAGCAGAAAATCCTGAAGTAACTATCCCTAAAGCAACGAATCAGGTAATATACAGAATCCTTATTTTTTATACCGGAGCTTTACTGATCTTATTTTCACTTTCTCCGTGGAGAGAAATAACAACAGGAAGCAGTCCGTTTGTAACTGTTTTTGATACCCTTAACGGTTTTAGTTTTACATTATTAGGTCATACTTTCTATTTTACAAGCATCATTGCAAATGTTCTGAATGTGGTGGTTTTAACTGCAGCCCTATCTGTTTATAATAGCAGCGTGTACAGTAACAGTAGAATGTTATACGGTTTGTCCGTACAAGGAAATGCTCCTAAATTTTTATCGAAACTGAATGCCAATCATGTACCGGTAATGGCCATATTGGTTTCCGCCTTATTTGCTGCTGTTTGTGTTATTGTAAACAAAGTTATGCCGAAAGAAGCTCTTAATTATTTAATGTCGTTAGTAGTTTCTTCTCTAATCATCAATTGGATAATCATCAGTTTAACCCATTTTTATTTTAAAAGAAGTAAAAATAAAGAAGGAGTGTTTAAAACTAAATTTCCTTCTTTATGGTTTCCGCTGGGAAATATTATTTGTTTGATATTCTTAGTTGGAATTTTACCCATTATGTGGTTTACCGGTATGGAATTATCTATTGAGCTTATTCCTGTATGGTTGTTTGTTCTGTATTTCTGTTATAGATTTCCTAAATATAAATGGATCTTAATAATTGTATTTTTAGCTTATTTTCTCTGGAGAATTTACAGCATAATTTAGTGGGTTATTATATTTTCAACCATACCAATGATTAAGAAAACAGATTTGGGTTCTAATTAATGTAAAAAAATTAATTAGAACTAGTAAGCTTTTCTAAAGCATATTGTATCATTTTATCTACAGAGGAATAAGGATCTTTACTAAAAGTACCTGCATAACGGTTGGCTACAATAGTGTTTAATGATAAAGCACGATGACCCATCAATTGAGATAAACCGTAAATGGCTGAAGTTTCCATTTCAAAATTGGTAATTCTGTGATTATTATATTCGAAACGATTAAGTTTTTCGTTCATCTTTTCATCATCTAAGTCCAAACGTAAAATTCTTCCCTGTGGACCGTAAAAACCAATAGCGGTTGCAGTGATACCGGCTCTGACGGCTGAATTTTCACACATAAGGTCCAGTAATTCCTGAGAGCCGTCTACTACATAAGGAACTGCTCTTTTATTATTCCAGTTGGTTTGAGATATAAAAGCTTTTGCAATTTCATTAGTGTAAAAATTTTCAGTACCTGCATAAAAGCTCATTAAACCGTCAAATCCTAATCCTTTAGTTGAGGCAACCATAGTATCTACCGGAATATCGGACTGTAAAGAACCTGAAGTTCCTAATCGAACAAAAGTAAGTCGGGTAGGGGTAGATTTAATTTTCTTATTAACTAAGTCTATATTGGCAAGGGCATCCAACTCATTCAAAACGATATCAATATTATCGGTACCCATACCTGTGGATATTACAGTAAGCCTTTTTCCGTTAAGTGTTCCCGTGTGAGTAACTATTTCTCGTTTTTGAGACGTAACTTCAACGGAATCGAAATATTGTGACACTTTAGGTACGCGTCCCGGATCTCCAACCAGTATAATGGTATCTGCCAGCTCTTCGGGTTTGATATTGCAATGATAAATACTCCCGTCGGGATTTAATACTAATTCTGAATTTGATAATTTAGAAGCCATAGTTTGTAAAGCTAATTTTTTTAAATTTAATATCTATATTTTATCCGCCCACTCGTTTTACGGAAAATCCTTTTTCTTTTAAAATATTCATTATTTTATCTCGATAATTTCCCTGAATAACAATAATTCCGTCTTTGGCAGATCCACCCACACCTAATTGGGATTTTAGTTCTTTGGCAAGTTGTTTTAAATCTTCATCTGCTCCGTTATAATTTTCCAAGATAGTAACGGGCTTACCATTTCTTCCTTTTTTTTCATATTTACAAATAATAGGGTCCTCCTGCATAAATAATTCTTTTTCAGGGGTGGAAGATGATTCTTCAGGTTCTTCAAACTGATGATTCGGAAATAATTTCTTAAGCTGATCTTGCAAATCCATGGTGTTGCTTTATATATACAATTACGAAATTAGTAATTTTTTATTGTTAAGAATTGATTTTACTTACCTATAGTTTGAAATTATTGTAAGGAATTGTTTCAATCGATAAAAAATTTACTTATGAAGAAATAAAAAACTTATTATATGTATTTGATTAATTATTATTTATTTAAAAATATCTTGAATTAAATACGTTGAAGCTTACAAGCAAAAAAAATACTATTTAAACATTAAATAGTATTTTTTTAAACTTTTTTATTCTATTACATTGATTTTATGATCTTGTCCATTTCCAATCTGGATTTTGGAGTTTTAGAAGGTTGATTATTATCATCCGGATTTCTATATCCAATGGCTACAGCAAAAAGGGTAGTATAATCGTTGAGTTTCAATATTTCATTATATTTTTTAGGCTCAATGCCTTCCATGGGAGTACTGTCAATACCTAAGGCGGCACAGGCACTTAAAAAGAATCCTAAGGATAGATATACTTGTTTTTGAAACCAAGATTTTATTTCAAATTCTGATTGCGGTTTCAGTACTTGATTATAATAAGCCATGCTGCCTTCAGGCAAATAATTAGGCATTTCCTCTTCAAATTTTTTGACATTATCCAGAGCAGTAAACACTATGATATGGCTGCAATCTTTTATTTTTTGTGAATTAAATTCAGAAGCTCCCGCTAATTCGTCTTTTAGTGACGGATCTGATATAAAAAAGAATTTCCAAGGTTGGCTGTCGATGGAAGAGGGACTAAGCCTCAAGATTTCTTTTAATTTTTGAATATTTTCTTCAGAAACTTTTTTAGTGGGATCGTATAATTTAGTAGTATACCTGGTTTTTGCTAATTCCAAAAAATCCATATTTTCTAATTTTAAAATTTAAATAATTATTTATTCTGTTACTAAGTTATGAAGATATGACGAATTAATAAAATTATAGAGCTAATACAGAGATATTTTTTACTATTTGTTTAAAATCTTACAATAACAAAAATTTAATCAGCATTATTTTAAATGCTCTTTAAAAAATCGTTCCAATGTATCAAAAGGAATGATTTTTATTTTATCATATAAATCTACATGAACAGCATTTGGAATTAGTAGTAATTCTTTAGGTTCTGAAGCCGATTGATAGGCATCTTCACTGAAATATCGTGAATGTGCATTTTCTCCGGCAATTAATAATATTGGTCGGGGAGATATTTCTTTAATATAGGTTAAGATAGGCATATTCATAAAGGAGAGGGGATTGGTAGCATTCCAAGCTCCCGTTGAATTCAAAGAACGTTCATGAAATCCTCTGGGTGTTCGGTAGTAATCGTAATAATCTTTTACAAATTGCGGTTCATCGCCATTCAATTTCACAGGATTTAATAAGGGGCCTGCATGAAAAATGCCATTTTCTGCATCTTTCCATCGTTGCTCACTCAATTGCTTTAAAATGTTGGTTCGTTCTTCTAAAGTCATTTTATCAAAATATCCTTTAGACATCACCCGGGACATATCATACATACTTGTTGTGGCAACAGCTTTTACTCTTTTGTCTACTGCCACAGCGTTTAGGGCAAATCCTGCCCATCCGCAAATACCAATAATTCCAATTTTATTTTTATCTACATTTTTTTGAATTCCCAGAAAATCAACGGCTGCACTAAAATCTTCAGTATTAATATCGGGAGATGCTACATTACGAGGTTCACCGCCGCTTTCTCCTGTATAAGAAGGATCAAAAGCCAATGCAATAAAACCTCTTTCTGCCATTTGATTGGCATACAATCCCGAAGCTTGTTCTTTAACTGCTCCAAAAGGTCCACATACAGCAAGGGCGGGTAGGGGGGTATTAGTGTGTTTTTTAGGGATATATAAATCTCCGGTAAGAGTAATTCCGTAGCGATTTTTAAATGTAACTTTCTGTCTTGTTACCTTATCGCTTAACGTAAATGTGTAATGTTCGGTTTGTTTCGTCTGATTCATTTCTACTTGATGTTTATTTTGTTGACCGGCTGCCCAAATAACTAGGTTCATAGTCAGTAACAGGATTATTTTTTTCATTCGTTGAGGATTAATGGTATTAATAAAATCATTATTTCAAACCTATTAATGATATAAGTGTATGGTTAGAATGATATTTATTTTTTTCAAGTAAAAATATAATGGGATTTCTTTTTTTATTTTGTTGTACGGATCATTTTAGTATTCTGTAAGGCTCAATTCTTTTTATTTGCCTTGAACTAAAAGAGAGAGTTAGAGAAAAATAATAATGGGATTGCTTTAATTTTTATTTTTAATTAAAAGCATTCTAAAAAAATTTCTCCATATGTATTAATGAACCATAGTTTTTATGGAAGGAGAGAAATTAAGAGCTCAAAAAAGAGATTTTTAGTATAGAATCATTGTTTTAACCTATCTAAAATATCTTTCATTAATTGGGTTTTCTCTTTTTCACTTTCTAATAATCGTTCAAAAAGTTCCATAATTTTGTCTACAGGATTAAAAGTTGGGCAAAAATTATATAAAGAATTTCCTGAGGCATTATCATTATTGTTTACAGTGTTTGAAAAAATACTTACCGCTTGATCTTCATCAAAATTTTTTATAGCATCTGAGGGAACATTTAAAATTTTAGCAATTTTTTGAAGTATTTCTTCTTCAATATCTTCTTTTGCTTCTAATTTAGATATGTAAGCTTGAGTAACATCCAATTCTATAGCCAACGTTTCTTGTTTAATTCCCAATATTTCACGAAAACGTTTTATATTTCTTCCCTGGTGTATTTTTCTAGGGGTAGTATTATCTATTGTCATAAAGCAAATGTACTAATTTATCTTTGAGCTAATTTACAAAAAATTTAAAATAAGAGATAAATTTTAAAATTAAATAGTAGAACACAGATTGACACAAATCAATATTTTAGATATTCAAAGCGAAAGGTATAATATCTAAAAAATTATTTACTTAAAAAAGCTAATAAAATTTTTTTCACAACATCAATATACTCATATTTAAAAATATTTTAAACTAAAAAGAAAGTTTGTAAAATAAAGAAACAAAAGCTTGATAATAATGAAATTCATATAATATCTCACTGTATAAATTATGCTTATATTGGATAAAATATAAAATTTTTATTACATTTGTAAATAAAAATATTTAATCATGAAAAAGATCATTATTGCTTGCCTGGTATCAATTTTTCTGGTATCGTGTTCAAATCCTTTAAATAAAAAATTTGATCCCAAAACATTTGATACAGATTATGAAGCTATTTTAAAAAGTAAAAAACTAGATAAAGAAGATGAAGAATTACTTGCAGCAATGGCATTTTTTGGAAATCGATCTTCAATAGGCAAAACATATAAGCAAATTTTAAAGGAAGCTAAAGAAAAAGAAAAAGAAAGAAAAGAATTAGCAGAAAAATCTGCAAGAGAAAAAGCAGAAAAGGAAGAAAAGATTAATAATGCTATAACTATTTCGTTTTATGATTATTATTTTAAACCTACGGATGTTGATCATTTATTTACCTCTTATCATGTTTTTAAATATGCTGTTCAAAATAAAACAGATAAAGAAATTGTTGGAGTTAAATTTACTTACACAATCTATAATACTTTAGGTGAAATGATTGGTTTATCTAATACGGTTAGTTTGACCGATAAAAGAATACCTCCCAAAGAATCTATCCAAGCTGAAACTGAGATTGCTAAAGGACGAAGTGAAAAAGAAAAAGATATTAATGAGTCCAATTTTCGAAATTTAAAATTTAAAATTACTATAGAAAAAATTGTTTTTGCCGATGGTACTCAATTAGAAAATTAAACTTATATTACCTAATGTTAAAAGCCTGATAGTTAATGCTATCGGGCTTTTAATTTTGTATTCTATAATGTTCTTTTAATGAGGGGAAGGGGAGAAATTTGTTTTATTTGACGCAATAATTGTTTACAAAAAGATTATCTTTATTGCTGCAAAGTAAATTTTAAAATTGATAACAAATGCAAGTGAATAGATATTATGAAAAAAATAAGGGTAAATTCCCTTTTTATTTGAATATACTTAATAAAATTAGTATTTTTGCAAGGGTAATTTCCCTTTAATTTTAAAAAATGAAAATTGAAAATTTATTAAATTCCATATTTTCAGATACTAATTATGACATTAAGGATATTATTGAAAAAAAATTAATTGAATATAATCTAAGTAAAACAAAGGCTTTGAAGCTTCTGAATATTGATAAGGATGTATTTGATGAAATTCTTAATGGTACAGCAAAGCAGCCAAATCTAATTCAAATTATTAAAATAGCAGAATTCTTAGGATTTGAAGTTAGTAAATTCATAAATGTTTTACTCAAAAATCAATGTTCTGAAAATATTTTTGCTATTGATAATGCAAGAAAGGCAACTTTTATTGTTAAAAACTTTGATGTTAAAGCACTTACAAAGTTAGGTTTTTTTGATTCTAATTATTCAACTGAAGATCTAGTAAAAAAGGTTTTAGATTATTTTGGTTATACTACAATAAATGAATTTGAAAAACAATTAGACGATCCTTTATATAGTAGAGTTAAGAAAAATCATTCAGATAAGATGAAGGATTTTTGGATTAAATCTGCTTTCCAAACTTTTAAAATAATAAATAACCCCAATAGATACAATAGAGAAAGATTAAAAGACATAATTATAAAAATAAAGCCGTACAGTCAAGATGTAATTAATGGATTATTGACTGTATGTAAAGCATTATACAATATTGGAGTTTCAGTAATTTTTCAAAATTATTTGGCAACAACACAAGTTAGAGGAGCAACTTTTATAATTAATGGTAAACCTTGTATTGTTATAACTGATTTTAATAAAAATTACCCGACATTATGGTTTACCTTATTACATGAATTACATCATGTATTATTTGATTTTGAAACTATTGAGAGGTATAATTATCACCTGTCAGATGACAATGATTTATATTTAATAGAAGAACAAGCTAATAATTTTGCGAGGGATTTTTTCATGTCAGAAGAAAAATTTCATTATATTAAAAAATATATCAATAATCCTTATTTAGTAATAAAATTTGCTAATGAAATAGAAGTACATCAATCCATTGTTTATTCATTTTTTATATGGTATCAAAAAGAATTATATGGGAAAAATTACTATGGTGCTTTTAAAAAATTCTTTCCCGATTACAATGATGCGATAACAAAATTAAATCCAATAACTTGGAATGAAATAAGTATTAGAGATGCTAGTGAAAAAATAAAATCAGTTTTAGAGTTAAATTAAAATAAAAGATATTATGATTAAAAAAACTATTGATAAACAAGAAGAGCTTTCTAAATCTGATTTAGAAAGATTAGATTTGCTTCAAAAAGCCAATGTAAGAAAGGGACAACAACTAACAATTAATTATGAAACAGGTAATCTTGAAGTGTTTGATGAATTAAAACATCTTTTAGGTGAAGAATATGAAAATCCTGAACAAAAATATAATTCATATTATGGAACCAGAAGCTTATTAAAGAAATTTCTACCTAAAGGTGATGACAATAAACAATTACGTGATATCATTTATGATGAACTAAATGTTTTTCTAAATTTAGGAAAGAAAAAATCTGATAATAACGGAATAAGAAAATCAGATGGAAGAATGACTTATCAACCTGTTATGAATGAAATTCAAGAAATTATTTTAAAATGGGTAGAAAACTCTCGAAATCCTTTTGACTTATATTGTTTATTTTATGAATTAAATGAGAAACATGAATATGGACATGAACAATATGATAATAGTACTAAAAGTGTTGCGAAAGCTATGTTATCATTGAGTAATAAATCAATCTTCTAGTAGATTGATTTATTATGCTTAATTTTCCTATAATTTATATTATGTTAAATAGAATATTTAATGCTGCTATTTAAGTTCATCGATTCTATCTCCAATTTTCTTTTTTAAGTTCATACACATAATTAATATAGGAACTGTTTCCATCTTTAACTATGATATCTTTAGATGTTTTGATTGCATTTATTTTAGCTATGGCTTTTTGAGATCTAAAGTTAGTAGAACCAATATGAAAATAAATTTTGTCAACATATTGGAAAATATAATCAATCATCAATTTTTTGATTGAAGAATTTATACCTGTTCCCCAATAGTTCACTGCTATAAAAGTATATCCGATTACGATGCTTTTGTCATTTTCCGAATAATCATAAAACCGAGTACTTCCGATTAATTCTCCGGTTGCTTTATCAATAATTTTAAAAGCTCCTTTACTTTCAACTGCTTCTTTAAAAAATACTTTGAATACGTCTTCTTTCCAACGATTATGACACGGATGTTGTTCCCAGATTTTTTTATCTTTTGCTACCTGATATAAACTCTCAAAATCGCTGATTTCTAAGGGTAATACTTGTACAAAATCATTTTCTAAACTGGGTTGAATTGAAAAATTCATTGTATTAATTGTTAAGATTAAGTTTTTTATAAATTTTTTTAGGAATGGCTTTTTTGTTTACTAAAATTGCGGTGGTTTTAAATTGTACGTAATTTTTTGTGACGTATAAATATCCTTGATAATCATTGCTTATTCCCCAAGAGTTTTTAACTAAATAATATTCCTTTCCGTTTTGGTCTTTTGCCAAGCCCACTATATGCATGGCATGATCATCTGTTGTAGTTTTATTATTAAAGGCTTCCTGACGCAATTCTTCAGTTATAACCTTTTCCGGTTTGGGATAACTGAATAAATTAGCTTTTTCTTCGGAAGAAATGGAATAAATATTCGTATCGGGAACATAAGCAATACCATTTTTCCAACTGAAATACGGTTCGCTAACATCGCTGGCCCATCCAATCGTATACCCTGTTGATAAAGCATGATCAATAATTTCAGTCAATTCCTTCATGGGAACATTGTACATCTTGTCTCCACTCCAATTATCAGGTAATGGCGGATAAAATGGTGTATAATATTCGTAATCTTTAAAAGAAGAAATTTCTATATAATCATTTGGATTTAAATCAACGATTTCCTCTGCAAATGCTTTAGGTGTATATTCTTTTCCCTTATAAATAAATGTTTCAGGAACTTTTCCAATGTATTTATCTAAAATAGATGAAAAATTTTGTGTCCATTGGGTATTAATAGGTGCTTTTTGAGATTTTACCGTATCTAAATACTCTTTAAGTTCTTGCTGCATTTTACTGAAATTATTCTTTATAGCACCATTAATTAGTCCGGTATACGCTTCCTGAGGAACCATTCCATATTTTTTGTACATATTAATAACATCGTGTAAAGAACCGCCATCACCATAATTAACATAACCGTCCATTAAAATATAATTTTTGGCTTTATCCTCATAGGTTTTTCTGGCAGTGTATATTTCTGCTATATCTAATACTCGATGATGTTTTTTATATATTTCAGATTCTAAAAAAGAATTTCCTGCATAACTCCAGCAAGTCCCTGAAGATCCTTGATTTTTTACGGAAGTATTATCCAGTTGTTTTATGATGGTAAACTGAAAATCGGTATGGGTTGACTTATTATCTTTAATTTTATTGATTAAATCATCTTGAGCATAACTTATTGAAGGTAAGATCCATAATGCTATTACTAAAAAGATGGTTTTCTTCATAATTTGATGAATTATTTTTTATCGTTTGCTTTCTTTTTCTTTTTGTTAAAGTAATCGTATGCAAAATATCCTCCTAACAATAAGATAAATACAGGTAAATAATTAGTTTTATCTTTAAGCGGAACATTAGTGTTTACGGTACGAAACATTCTATCCCATCTTATTTTAAATTTGGCAGGATGCCCGAAAGGATCGTTTTCAAATAAACCTTGAATGCTTAACCAGGTAAAAATAGGAGTACCTATAATGTGATCTTCCGGTACGTATCCGAAATAACGGCTATCCAAAGAATTATCTCGGTTGTCCCCCATCATCCAATAATAATTTTGTTGTATGGTGTAAGTATTGGTTTCCTTACCATTAATGTAAAATTTGCCCTCCTTTTCCTTCAAATCATTATATTCATAATTTTTAATGATTCTTCTATATTGATCTATATTTTGACGGGTCAACGTAATAACATCCCCTTTTTTAGGTATCATGATAGGTCCATATTGAGAGCCGTTCCAACCACTATGAAGGGGAAAAATAGAATTAGTTGTATCAATTTTCGTTTTAGCTATATCTCTATAATGGATGCCCTCCTCTCCTTTGTTTGCATATAAAATCTGAATAGAATCTACTGTATCAAAATTTTTTATTTTGTTTGCATTTTCTTGGGTAAGCCCTTTGAAATAATAAATAGTATTACCCTGTTCGTTCATTCCTTCTTGATACGTGGCATATCCCAATAGATCTTCAATTTTTCTTTGACTGATTCCGGCTTGGGTTGTATATACTAAATAATCTCTTTGTTGTTCTTCATCTTTTTTAATTTCTTCAGGTTTTCCATTGATCAATAAATTTCCATCAATCAATTGAATTTTATCTCCAGGTAAACCCACGCAGCGCTTAACATAAGGATCTTTCCTATCGATGGCAGTATGCAAAGAATCTGTAGGATAATTAAAAACAACAATATCATATCTGTTAACCTTAGTCCAACCGGGAAGTCTCATATATGGCAAACGAATTTTATCAACATAAGAATTTATTTGATTTTGAGGTTGTTGATTGTTTCCCAACGGAATTTTATTTTGTAAAAAAGGCAACGCTACAGGAGTCATCGGAATTCTTATTCCATAATTCAACTTACTGACAAAAAGGAAATCTCCTACCAGCAAGGTTCTTTCCATAGAAGCTGTAGGAATGGTAAACGGTTGAATGACAAATGCATGGATGACTGTGGCAAATATAACGGCAAACAATACGGCAGATATAAATGTTTCTTTTCGTTCTTGTTTACCACTGTATTGTGTTTCAGGTGAATAGTTTATATATGCTAAAAAAATAAATGAGAAGAATAAAACTAAAACGGCATCTAAATACGAACGACGATTGTAATGTCTTATAAAATCTACTAGTATAATAGCTCCCATAATTGGACCGACAATCGGGATAAATACTATTATAAACCACCACCAAGGTCGATGAATAATTTTTAGAGTAACTAAAATATTATAAAAAGGAACTAAGGATTCCCATGCTTTTCTACCTGCTTTTTGAAATAATTTCCAAGCAGTCAGGAAATAAAATATATTTGAAAGTAAAGCGAATAGTAAATAATAAGTTAAATAATGCATGAGATAATCTTTAAATCTTTTTAATATTTAGTTATTTAGTAGCCTAAAATAAAATAGTTTTTATCTAAAAGCCTAATACATCTTTCATGGTGAATACCCCTTTTTTTCCGATAAGCCATTGGGCAGCAATTAATGCTCCCATAGCAAATCCTTTTCTGGAATGGGCTACATGTTTCAGTTCTATATCATCTATAGGCGAATTATAAATCACAGTATGTGTTCCGGGAACATCATGAACTCTCTTAGCTTCAATTCCCAATAAATTATTATTGGTTTTATAGGATAAATTCCATCCGTCAAAACCATAAATTGGTATGATTTCATCGGCAAGCGTTATGGCAGTACCACTGGGTGCATCTTTTTTTTCTGTATGGTGAATTTCTTCAATATGAACCGTATATTCTTGGTACTTCTGCATTATTTCAGCTGCTCTTTTATTTATTTCGAAAAATAAATTAACGCCTAAACTGTAATTGGAAGAATATATAAATCCCCCGTTATGCTTTGCGCAATATTCTTTTACTTGAGGAAGCTTATCTAACCAGGCAGTTGTTCCACAAACAACAGGTATTCCCAATTCTAAACAAGCAATTACATTTTCATAAGCAGTAGAAGGAGTTGAAAATTCAATAGCTACATCCGCACCATTTAAATTTTTTTGAGTTGGTTTTTCTTCTAATCGGGCTACAATTTCGTGATTATGATTTTTAGCTATTTCTTCAATGGCTTTACCCATTTTACCATAACCTACTAAAGCTATTTTCATAAGAATATATATTATTTTTTATAAACATTAACCATTTTAAAATGACAAGCAAAATGAAAGTCCTACTTTTTGATTAGTAAACCAGGTATCGGCGTCTTCCATAATAACTGGTCGTACGGCAAGATCTTTATCTTTGTCGAATATTGATAGATGAGCATCAACAGTGGCATCAACAATATTTAAAAGATAAGCCAGAGAAGTAAGCACAATCGCATAATCCCTGTTTCTCCTTTCCGAATCTTGAGCGTTAGCTAAAACTTTAGGACTGATTCCTGCTACATCTGAAAATTGATGCTTTTGTCCGCTAAGTTCCGCTAAATAAGCTTTGTGATATTTATTATATCGATTGTCGTAATATTTTATAAAACCGATCCCTGCACCAATAACCCCTAGCACAATAGGAGCTTTAATATATTTTTTATTGTACAATTGTCCTAAACCGGGAAGTATGGCAGAGTATAAAGAAGCTTTCAGAGGGCTTCTCAACATGGTTTGAGTCAGCGAATCTGTATGATTTATATTTCGTATTATAACGCCATCATCACTAATGGTGGCATGGTTTGTTTCTTGATTTTGCGCTAAAATAAAACAAGTAAGAAATAATGAAAGTATAACCAATATTTTCTTTTGTATCATTCTAATAATTTCTGAATTCTTTCAAATTCTTCCGTGGAATCAAAATTAATGATAATTTTTCCTTTTCCTTTTTCTGTAGCCTTTATTTCAATAGTTGTTTCGAAATAATCCTCAAAATTTTTCAACCCCTTTTTTAAATGATTGGGTAATTCTTTTTCTTTGGAAACTTTTTTGCTTTTAGGATTTTTAAAGGTTCGAATGAAACTTTCGGTTTGTCTTACGGATAATTGTTCTCGTACAATTTTTTCATAAACAAATAATTGTTTCTCTTGCTCTTCTAAGGATATGAGCGCTCTTCCATGTCCCATGGAAATTATCCCGTCTCGGATTCCCGTTTGGATAATCGGAGAAAGTTTTAAAAGTCTTAAATAATTGGTTATGGTGCTTCTGTCCTTCCCTACTCTGTTACTCAAGTTTTCTTGAGTTATATTGATTTCTTCAATTAATTTTTCAAAGCTTAAGGCAATTTCGATAGGATCCAGATCTTTTCGTTGAATATTTTCAACTAAAGCCATTTCTAAAAGTTCCTGATCGTTAGCTAATCGAACAAATGCAGGTAATTTTTTTAAACCGGCCTGTTTAGAAGCGCGATATCTTCTTTCACCCGAAATTAAATCGAATTTGTCTCCATTTTTACGAACAGTAATTGGTTGTATTAATCCTAACTGTTTAATAGAAATGGATAATTCATCTAATGCTTTTTGATCAAAATTAGTTCTGGGTTGATTGGGATTGGTTATAATATCATCAAGTGAAATTTCCAAAATGTTACCTACTAATTCTTCTGCTCCTTTTTCTTCTGCAGAATTAACTTTTTTAGAATTCTCACTTAAGATTGCGGATAGACCTCTACCCATAGCTCTTTTTTTGTCTATAGCCATAATTTATTTAACTTCAGCCTTGTTTTTATTTAATACTTCTTCAGCAAGTAAGATATAGTTTATAGCACCTTTGCTTTCTGCGTCATATTTTAATATGGATTCGCCAAAACTCGGAGCTTCGCTTAATCGCACATTTCTTTGTATGAGACTGTCAAACACCATATCCGGAAAATGAGTTTTGACTTCTTCCACCACTTGGTTCGATAAACGTAAACGGGCATCATACATAGTTAATAATAACCCTTCGATAGTTAGATCCGGATTGTGCAGTTTTTGCACGCTGTTTATCGTATTAAGGAGTTTTCCTAAACCTTCTAAAGCGAAATATTCACATTGGATGGGAATTATTACAGAATCGGCAGCAGTTAGAGCATTTAAAGTAATTAATCCTAATGACGGGGCGCAATCAATGATTATGAAGTCATATTCATCTTTTATATCTTTTAAAGCTTCTTTTAACATGTATTCTCTATTGACCTTGTCAACCAATTCAATTTCTGCAGCAACAAGATCTATATGAGCCGGTATTAATTCCACATTTGGGGAAGTAGAAGGTTGTATGGCATCTCTGGCAGAAGCGCTGTGTTCCAATACTTCATAGGTACCATATTCTACTTCTTCGATATTAATACCTAATCCGGAACTGGCATTTGCCTGAGGGTCTGCATCGATGAGTAAAACTTTTTTTTCAAGCACCCCTATGGCCGCAGCCAAATTAACGGCTGTAGTGGTCTTTCCAACTCCTCCTTTTTGATTAGCTATAGCAATAATTTTTCCCATCAGTATAATAAAATTTCAAGCTGTAAAAATACAATTTTTAAACGGTATATTCAGAAAAAATTATCAACATTAGAGGGATTTATAGCAGGTTATCGACTATTTTTTTAGTATTATTATGCTGTTTTTTCTCTCTAACTTAATTATTTTACTTTGAACTTTATTTTAATTTTATTTGGTTTTAAACATTCATCGCAAATGTAATACAAGTTAAAAAAGTTGCTTTTTGTTATATATTAAAAAATAGTTTAAAATGTATAACTTTAAATTAAACCTTTTAAAATATTCCTTGTCAATATAGTTGTAAATCTAAAGTTATATGAAAAAAATAATTTTTGTAGGAGCATTAGTATTTTCCTCTACTTTTGCTTTTACACAATCTAAATGTGAGGATCTTAAGGATCATGATAAAAAAGAAGAAAAAGTGAAAGAGATGAGGGATAGGATGGCTAAAGAACTTAATTTAACGGAAGATCAAATTAAAAAGATTAATTTAATTGAGGATAAATATAAAAGCCGTGAAGATGAGTTAAGGAAAAAATCAGAAGAATTGCGTCAACAAATCCATCAATTAAAGGAAGATAAAAAATCTGAAATAAATAATGTTTTTACTGAAGAACAAAGACAAAAGCTTAAGAAAATTAAAGAGGATATGCATAATAAAAAGCATTTACATAAACAGGGTAAAAAATTTCGTTCCTAGAGAAAAATAGTTTTTTATACAATTCTTTTTTCATTTAAAAAGAGCTTCTACTAATAGAAGCTCTTTTTAATTTTATAGTATGTGTATTATTATCCAAATGTTAAGAAAAATTTTGCATGTCAATTAATTTTTTATAAATACCATTTTTCTCCAATAATTCAGCATGAGTTCCTTGTTCCATTATTTTTCCTTTATCCATCACCACAATCATATCTGCATTTACAATAGTAGATAATCTATGAGCAATAACCAGGGATGTTCTGTTAGACATAAGATTATCTAAAGCATCTTGTACCAATCGTTCACTTTGTGTATCTAAGGCAGAGGTTGCTTCATCTAAAATCATGATGGGTGGATTTTTCAATATAGCTCTGGCGATAGCTATTCTTTGTTTTTGTCCACCCGATAATTTTCCGCCACCTTCACCGATGGTTGTTTCGAAACCTTCCGGCATTTGCTCAATGAATTCCAGTGCATTGGCAACTTTAGCAGCTTCTATAACTTCTTGCATGGATGCATTTGGATTGCTTAATTTAATATTATTGGCAATGGTATCATTGAATAATATGGATTCTTGGGTAACCATGCCCAGTAATTTACGGTAAACTTTTAAATTTAAATCTCGTAAATCATGACCATCTACATAAATCACGCCGCTGTCTACGTCATAAAATCGTGCAATTAAATTGGCTAAAGTAGTTTTACCGCTACCGCTTTGTCCCACGACCGCTATTGTTTTGCCTTTAGGTATAAATAAATTTACATCTTGAAGAATGGGATGTCCGTCAACATATTGGAAATTAATATTTTTCAGTTGAATTCCTTCTTTTATTTCGGATAGTTCAACAGCATGTTCCGGTTCGTAAATCTGTATGCTGGTTTCTAAAGTTTCCACCAAGCGATCTGTAGAAGCTGTACCTTTATGTAAATTCGTGATGGAAGTTGATAAGGTTTTGGCCGGTTCCAATAATTGAAAAAATAGGGCTATATAGACTAAAAAGGAAGGAAGATTTAAACCTTCACCGTCTAAAATAAGAACTCCGCCGTACCAGGTAATAAAAATCATGGCAACAGAACCTAAAAATTCTGAAGAAGGCGAGGCAAGTTCATATTTTTTCATCATATTTATGGAAAGCCTTCTGAGATTAAGAACACTGTTCATGAATCTGTTTTTCATGGATTCTTCGGCATTGAAAATTTTGATTATTTTAGTTCCGTTTAGCGTTTCATCAATTACAGAAAGTACATTACCCGATTCGGCTAATCCCTTTTTAGCATCTTTTTTCAAACTTTTTCCAATTGAGGAAATAATCCACGCCATAAAAGGCAGAACAATAAATGCTATTAAAGTTAACGATGGACTAATGGTAATTAAAGCGATTAGAGTGAAAAGAATGGAAAAAGGCGTTCTCCAAAGCTCTAATATTGAAGTTAAAATATTGCCTTCCACCTCTCCTACATCTCCGGAAAGTCGTATCATAATATCCCCTTTTTTTCGATCGGTGAAATAAGAAACCGGAAGCGTAAGGATTTTATCATACATAGCAACCCGCAAATCTTTGGAAACTCCGCTACGTAAAAGCACAATAAAATATTGAGCTAAATATCTAAAAATATTTCTAAATAAAAATAAAACTATAACAGTAACACAAAGATAAGCTAAAATCGTTTTAGGATTGGTTCCTTCAAGGGAATGATCTAAAAATACATAAAATTTATATTTCAGTTCGGCCATCATACCCTTTGAGGCTTGCATTTCTTTTTTCGTTTGTTCAATTAAAATTTGATTCTTTCCTCCTAAAAGCATTTCCAAAATAGGCATAATGGAAAATACGGAAACAATTGAAAATAAAGAATATAGAACGTTAAATAGAATTCCTAATATAAATTCTTTTCTGTAGGGAGAGGCAAATTTTTTTAGTATTTTTTTTAATGATTTCATGCTACCTTGAGATTAATACAAAGGTAAACAAAAATTCGATTCTTTTTTGTCAAAAAGTAGCTTGTATTCCAATATGAATTTTAGAATCTGAAAAATTTACAGGTTCAGAATCGTATTTACCAACGGCATAGTTCAATGAAAAAATACCGAAACGTGTTAAAAAGCTAATTCCTACTCCGGTTCCCAATAAAAAGGGTCTTGTATTTTGATTTTTATTCTCAATCCATGCAACATCTGTAAATAAACTTAAATACAGTTCTTCAAACGGAACGTATCTGTATTCTAAACTTCCGATGATATACGCATTGGCATAAATGGATTGTTCATTGAATCCGCGGATAGTTTTCAAACCACCGATTTTAAATAATTCATTTACTGTCAACGTATCCGACAGTAAGGTTGAAGCATTTATTTTCGGCTTTAAATAATGGGATGCAGATAATTTTATTAATTTTTCGATGGAAGCACTTACATTATATTCAGTTAAATTTTTTCGATCTTCCGGTATATTTCTATAAGCAATTCCTTTTATGGAGTATAAATTTTTAGGGCCTAAAATTTCGTTTTCATTTCTTTCTTTATATTGATAACTTATGCCAAATCCAGTTTTGGAAAAGTTGTTATTATTATCTAATTCCGATACATATCGTGAGTTTTCATATAACCCTTCTATACCTAACCGTTGGTTTACGGTATATTGATAATATATATGTTCATTCAGTCGAATGGTTGCATACGTGCTGTCTTGTTTAAATATAGTTAACGATGTTTCCGATCCGAATTTAGATTTAAAAAGATAGGGCACGTTGACTTGAACTTCAAAGTTTTGAGATTTATCCGGTGTGGACAACCAATTTAAGTTAATAGTTTCAAATGAATTCAATACATTGCCTAAAGAAAGCTGAAGCTGGCCGTTGACTTTGAATTTACCTTTTTCGTCATTACCAAAGCCTACCATTCCGTCCAATGAACTGGCTTTTCTTTTTTTTAAATATAAATAAATCTTGGTAGAATCGGGAGTGAATAATACTTGCGGATTTTTTTCTTCTGCTATAAATGTTGTTCCTTGTAGCATAGCTGAAATTTCTTTAAGTCGCTCGTCTGTATAAGTTTTACCGAGAAATCCATATTCTAATTCTTTTAATATTCCGCGAGGGATTTTGGTATATCCGTTTAAAACAAATGAATTGATGAGTCTTTTTTGGTGGAGTTCAACATGTATGGATGCTTCTAATGGTTCATTTGCAAGGGATAATTTTGTGTGGACTTGATTAAATGCATAGCCTTTTTTTATATAATAATAATGGATTACTCCTGCTAAAGAATCAATATTATCTGTTTGAAAATGATTTTTGTTAGTAATTGCCGCTTGTGAAAGAGAGTCTAATTGTACCCATACTTTTTTGTAAAATTTTCCTCTGTTAATATAAACTAAGGTTTCTTTTTTATCTTTTTTTAAAGAATCCAGTTTTAAGGTATAAAAACCTAGATCTACTAAAGAATCTAAAATTGAACCTACTTTATTTTCAGAATAGGTTTTTGAAAACCAAAGTTTTTGATTATTATATATCTTAATGAAATTTTTTTCAACTTGGCCATGAAGCAAAATGGGTAAAATAATTATATAAATATAGAGCAGCTTAAATTTCATGAGTTGTACTAACAAAAAAGCTCAATGGTAAGGTACAAATTTAAAACTAAATTATTTTATATTTTTATTTAATAAAATTCTTTAGTTTTTTGTAGGCATTAATGTAAATGATGCTATTAATGGGAAAATTATAGATATTTTAGTTTAATCGTCTTATAATGAACTATTTAAATATATATACACTTTTTAATTAATTATTGTTATGTACATTTCTTTTAATTAAATAGTAAAAATATTTTGTGAATTTTTTATTAACTGAAATTTGATATAAAATGTAAGAGATTATATATTAAAATTTTAAGATTTAAGGTTATTTGAGTTAATAATTTCTAACATATGCTCTTTACCTATAGTATGAGCTGTTTTAAGTGATAGAATCCATTGGATGGTATGATCCAACTTTTCTTGTTTTTTTATACTGTCTTTTTGATTGATATAATGAAGAAGCATAAATAGTATAGAAAAAAGGAGTAAAATAATAGTCAATGCAAACGCAGGATTAAATTGTTGATAGGCGGAAGGTGATGGATTTACATCATAGATCCAATTAACTAATAAAACAAAGGCGGAAATTATAAACAATCCAATAGCTGTCATATAATTAAGCAATGATAATTGTCTTACTTGCTTTATTTTTTTTTCAGAACTTACTATCCATAATTTAAATTCTTCTTCCAAGTTTTTCCAAGAATCAGAAGTATTGTTTTGTTCTTTATTGATAAACGTAAATTCATCGGTAGTGAAATGAGTGTACACCCAATATTCCCATCCCAAGCCCAGAGCCAAAACAAGTACAATAAAAATTATAGAAAGAAAGCTGTAAAATATCTCTTGGATAATATGGTAATAAAATCCTAAACCTACTAAGACTAACCCTAATAGGGTAACTAAAAAATACTTTAAAGATCCTGAATTTTTTTTCTTCATTTGATCATTATCTTTTTTATCAATATTGTCAATGGTATTTCCTATATTTTGTTTATCTGATATATTTTTATCCATTTTATAAATTTATTAACAAAATTATATAATATTTTAATAAATTCATAAAAAATTAACGTAAAATACCACCGGTTACCATTCTACCGGAATTTATGGTTTGCCTTCTTGCCGAAAAAAATAAATTAGGTTGAGTAACCGTACATAAATTTTTTATTTCTATATGATGAGCGAGACAACCTGCTTGTTCCAGTAGCAACTGATTTGCTTTTCTAAGATCAATATGATATTTTCGGGTTTCTTTATTTTTAAAACTAATTAGATTACTATCAAAACATTCTTTAATAAAATCTTCAATGACATGATCTCCTACTTCGAAACAGTTCGCGCAAATGCACGGACCAATTCCTACTCTGATATTTTCAGGTTTGCAATTAAAATGACGAACCATTTCCGATAGAGTTTTTAAAGCAATTTTGCTAACGGTTCCTCTCCATCCTGCATGGATGGCTGCTAAAGTTTTGGTTAAAGGATCATAAAGTACTATAGGTACACAATCGGCAGTAGTTATTCCTATGCAAATTCCCTTTTCTTGAGTCAGTAAAGCATCTTTATTTTGAAGAATTTCCGATTGTTTATCACTTGTTAGATCTAAAAAATTTCGATCAATAAGTAACACATGATTGCTGTGAGTTTGAACAGGTATATATAAATTATGGGTTGAAATACCTAATTCATTACAGAGTCTTTTTCTGTTTTCAATCACATTTTTCGGATCATCCCCGGAGGTAGTTCCTAAATTGAACGATGCATAATTCCCTACACTTACTCCTCCTTCGATTGTAGTTGTAAAATGGGTTAATTCTCTGTATGCAGATAAATTATCAAATGTCAGGAAATTCATATAGTTAAAAGAGAATATTTATAAACTCATCAATTCTAGAATGTTCTATATAAATACTTAATGGGCTTCCAGCCAATTGGGACCCACTCCAACATCTACGATTAAAGGAACTTCCATACGTACGGAGTTTTCCATTGTATTTTTAATCAGTGTCGATACTTCCTTAATTTCTTCATCGGGAGCATCGAAAACCAATTCATCATGCACTTGTAACAAAAGTTTGGTTTGAAATTTTCTTTCCTGCAACAGTTCATGAATTTGTATCATGGCTATTTTAATTACATCAGCTGCTGTTCCCTGAATAGGCGCATTTACTGCATTCCTTTCTGCATGAGAACGCACTACGCTGTTTCCGGAATGGATATCCGGCAAATATCTTCTTCTTCCCAATAAGGTTTCTACATATCCGTTTTTTCGTGCTATCTGTACTTGTTCCGAAATGTATTCTTTTAAAACGGGATAAGCCTGATAATAGGCATCAATCAAACTTTTAGATTCGGATCTAGATAATCCGGTTTGTTCACTTAATCCAAATGCAGATACTCCGTAAATGATACCAAAATTAACTGTTTTCGCTTGAGAGCGCTGCTCTTTAGTCACTTGATCCATAGGTACATGAAATACTTTTGATGCGGTAGCCCTATGGAAGTCCTCACCGTTTTTAAAGGAAGTGATCATGGTGGGATCTTTACTCATGGCTGCAATGATTCTCAATTCAATTTGGGAATAATCGGCAGAAATTATTTTATGTTGAGAATCCTTTGCTATAAAGGCTTTACGTACTTCTTGCCCTCTCTCGGTTCTAATAGGAATATTTTGAAGATTGGGATTATTAGAAGCTAAACGACCGGTTGCAGCAACAGTTTGTGCAAAGGTTGTGTGTACTCTTCCCGTTAGTGGATTTACCTCATTGGGTAGGGCATCAACATAGGTTGATTTTAATTTTTGCAGCTGTCTGTATTCTAATAATAAATCTATAATTTTATGTTTATGCGCCAGTTTTAATAAAACATCTTCGCCGGTTGCATATTGCCCTGTTTTGGTTTTTCTAGGCTTAGTACCTAATTTTAATTTATCAAAAATAATATCTCCTAATTGTTTGGGTGAACTGATATTAAATTCTTCTCCCGCAAGTGAATAAATTTCTTTTTCCAACTTTGAAAGGTCTTCAACTAATTCTTTAGACATTTCACCTAATGCTTTGATATCTAAATTGATACCTTCCCATTCCATGTCTTCCAACACCTTCATTAATGGCATTTCTATATTATCAAAAAGCTTTTTAAGATTATCATGTTTGAGTTGAGGTTCAAATTTGTCTTTAAGCTGTAAGGTAATATCAGAATCTTCAACCGCATATTCTTTTTGCAATTCAATAGGAACGGAAGAAAATAATTTTTGATTTTTTCCTTTTTTTCCGATTAAAGATTCTATGGGAACAGGTTTGTAATTAAGCTCTGTTTCAGCCAACAGGTCCATATTATGCCTTGCATCGGGGTTGATTAAGTAATGCGCAATCATGGTATCAAAAAGTACCCCTTTAACTTCAACCTTATATTTTCTTAAAACTTTGCAATCGTATTTCAAGTTTTGGCCTACTTTAACTATATTTTCATCTTCGAAAACCGGCCGGAGCAGTTCTATAAATTCTTGTGTCTTTTCTTTGTCCTTAGGACTAAAAGGTACATAGTACCCTTTTGCCTTTTCATATGAAAATGAAATGCCGACTAATTCCGCGATCATGGAATCAGTTGAAGTAGTTTCCGTATCAAAGCATACAATTTTTTGCTTTAAAAGCTTATCTACCAACAATTTTACTGCCATAGGAGTTTCTGTCAGTTGATAGAGATGATCAGTATTTTCAATAGTTTTCCAGTTTGCACTTTCTTTCATTTCAATGTCCTGATCGGTTGTATCAAACAACGATCTTTGTCCATTTACCGGAGCTTTACCGGAAGAATTTTTTTCTAAATTAGATTCGCTTTCAGAGATAATATGATACGTTTTCTGAAAATTTGTAATCATATTTCTAAACTCTAATTCTTCAAAAATTTTAATGACCTCATCAACATTCGGCTGATCCACCGTTAAACTTTCATAATTAAATTCGATAGGAACATGCGTATCAATGGTTGCCAATTTTTTAGATAAAAGGCCTAGTTCCTCATTTGCTTCTACTTTTTCTCTCATTTTTCCTTTTAATTCAGAAGAATGAGCAAATAAGTTTTCAATGCTTCCGTATTCTTTAATAAATTGTTTAGCCGTTTTTTCGCCCACACCGGGTATTCCGGGTATATTGTCTACACTGTCTCCCATCATGCCCAAAAGGTCAATAACTTGAGACGGATTTTTAACTTCGAATTTTTCTTTAACAGTTTCTACATCCCAAATTTCAATATCGTTTCCTCTGGATGCCGGTTTAAAAACAAAGATATTTTCGGAAACTAATTGCGCATAGTCTTTATCCGAGGTCATCATATAGGTTGTATATCCCTCCTTTTCCGCTTTTTTTGCCAAAGTTCCAATAACATCATCGGCCTCGTACCCTTCTTTCCAAAGACAAGGAATATGTAATGCTTCCATCAGTTTATGGATATAAGGAACAGCTATGCGTATAGCCTCCGGTGTTTCTTGCCGATTGGCCTTATATTCTTTATAGACCTGATGACGGAACGTTTCTCCCACATCAAAAACTACTGCCAGATGTGATGGCTTTTCTTTTTTCATTAAATCGAAAAGCGTATTGGTAAATCCGAAAATAGCGGAAGTATTTAAACCTTTTGAATTGATTCTCGGGTTTTTTATAAAGGCATAATAAGCTCTGAATATAAGAGCATAGGCATCAATCAGAAATAGTTTTTTATCGCAATCTTGACTGGTCATTCTTTAGGGTTATCTGTGTTTTTATTTTCAAATATAAGATATTTGAAGTTAACACTTGTTGCAAAATGTAAAAAGAAAAACCCTTAAGATATTAATTGAAAAAATGTTTATATTGATTTTAAAGAAGTAAATTCTGAAAAATTCTAAAATATCAATGGTTTATACCGATAGTAATTTTAACACATAAAGGATTTATATAACAGATAAATAGAACTTTATAGAGTAGTATTTTTTTAAATGAGTTGTAAATAATAAACTTTATATAAATCGTTAAGATAAAGGTAGTAGTTGATAGCGAATTATATAAAGCTTATTATGTAAGAATTTAGTCTTCTTGACCTTTTAATTTTTCTGCATTTTCTGCAATTTTTACCGCTTCAATCATTTCATCAATATCTCCATTCATAAAGTTATCTAAGTTATAGATGGATTTATTAATACGATGATCCGTTACACGACCTTGCGGGTAATTATAAGTACGAATTTTAGCCGAACGGTCTCCGGTAGAAACCATCGTTTTTCTGTGTGCCGAAATTTTATCAAGATGCTCTTGCAACTTCATATCGTATAATTTGTTACGAAGCATTTGTAACGCCATCTCTCTATTGGCATGTTGTGAACGTGCTACCTGGCATTGAATCATTATTCCGGTGGGCTTATGCGTAAGCTGAACTTTGGTTTCTACTTTATTAACGTTCTGTCCTCCTGCTCCACTAGATCGAGCGGTTTGATATTCTAAATCTGCCGGATTAATTTCAACATCTACTTCTTCAGCTTCGGGTAAAACAGCTACGGTTATGGCCGAGGTATGTACTCTCCCTTGTGATTCGGTTTCGGGAACCCTTTGAACTCGGTGTACTCCCGATTCAAATTTCATGGTTCCGTAAGCTCCTTCTCCACTAACATTAATAATCATTTCCTTATATCCTTTAACACTACCTTCCGTAGCGTCTACTACTTCAAAGTTCCAGCCCTTTTGTCTCCAATACATGGTATACATTCGGAAGATGTCTTCCACAAAAATAGCCGATTCATCACCACCAGTTCCGGCTCTTAATTCAACGGTGATATTTTTGTCGTCTTCAGGATCTTTTGGAATTAACATATATTTTATGTTTTCTTCCATTTCAGGAATTTTGGCTAAGGCATCATTTTTTTCTTCTTTTGCCAATTCAACCATATCAGGATCAATGCCTTCTTTAATAATTTCATCGGCATCGGAAACTGTATTAAGTAAGGATTTGTATTGATGATAGATTTCTACTATTTTATTTAAGTCTTTATATTCTTTGTTTAGTTGAGCATATCTTTTTTGGTCTGAAATAACATCCGGTTGAATGATTAAATCTGATACTTCATCAAATCTTTGTTTTATAGCCTCTAATTTTGATACTAAATCTGACATATATACTGATGGTTTAAGTTTGCAAATGTACAACTTTGATAGAATATTTTCAGCTTCTTACTTTTATATATATTTTTTTAAAAATTATTTTAAAAGTTACAAGTTAGTATTTTAAATCATGAATACTATGATAGTCGATTAAACCGCAAGTTCAGTTGTTTAATTAATTATGAAGTATAGAATTCCTTTATTTAGCAACTGAAAATTGCTATTTTTCAGATGTATGGTAAAAACGTGAATTTTCAATCACTGCATCTTTAATTACACTAAAATTAACGGTATTTTCTTTTACCGGATTTAATTTTTTATCGACAACATCATACATTCCCGAGGAATAAACATTAATAATCATATTTTTTTCAATGATAGCATATTTTTGATTATATCCACAGATAAACCATTTTCTATTCTTGCAATCATATAAATTTTGGCCTACGCTATAATCGTAATATTGATTTGTAACACCCAAAACGGTATTCATAATCGTTGGAATAATATCATAATGTAAAGTTAAATGAGTATAAGTTTTTGCCGGTCTGGAAGTATCAAATACAATTAGAGGTGTGCCAATTTGATAATCTGAAAAATTTCCTCCGTGTTGCCAATATCCTTTTTTATTGTCATTAAATTCTTGTCCGTGGTCCCCTGTAATAACTACAATTGAAGAGTCTAAAAGCTTTTTCTCTTCTAATTTTTTCAATATGTTACCGATGAGACCATCAATATAATTTAATGAATTTTTATATCTGTTATAAAAAGGGATTGGATTGTAATCATCGTTTAAGGCAATATAATTTACTTCATCCAACGTCGGTTTAAACTTCACAGGAAAATCTGAAGGATAATCAAAGCCATGGGCAGAATCAAAAAATAAGAAGCTAAAAAAGGGAGTATTTTTTTTTGAATCATAGCCGTTAATAAATTTTATCCATTCATTATAAATGTCTTTATCTCTTTCAGAGGGAGAATTTCCATTCGATTCCAGTCTCAAATTTTGAATTCCTGAAAATACATTTTTATTAAAAGGGGGATTCTCAAGCGTTGAGCTGGACAAAATTGATAATGTATAGCCTTGCTTGAGTATTTCATTGAAAAAAACCGGAGATACTTGTAATCCTGTAAAATTATCATAATAAGTAGCAGGTATGGCATAAAATAGAGAAAATATGCCTCCTGTGGTCATATTTGATCCGCTTTTATGGTTTTGAAATACTTGTGATCTTTTGGACAGCTCAAAAATATGCGGGGTTATATTTTCGGTCATGCAATTAAATCTCCATGAGTCTATTACTATGAAAATTATATTCTTTTTTTGGCTATTTTCAGATAGAATGGGCTTTAAAGGATAATTGATCAATGATTTTGAGTACGAGCGACTAAGTAAAGTATTTTTTTCAATTTCTTGTTTATTAATTAAATTAAGTTTGCGAAATAGTGATTCTGAGGTTAACGGATAGAAGACTGGATATATATTTTTCATTTGAGCAATAGGCCTGTATCGGCTCGCATCAGCCCAAGCATATATCAAGTTTGTACCAACTAATAAAAATCCTACAATCACTAAGATTAGCTTAATTTTTAAATTAGGTAATTTTTTGGATAGCTTAGAAGAAATATAAAATATTAATATTTCAAGTAAAATAAGTCCAATTAGGTAAAGTATTGCAATGGTAATATTTATAGTTGAAAAATGAAAAATATCTGTAGCTCTTTTTCCAAAGACTAATTTAAATACTATAGGGGATAAATGATACCTAAATTGGCTAAATACTAGTATATCTATTTGCAGATATAATATAATAAGAATAGAAAGTAAGCTAAAAATAAGTTTAGATAGTAATTTTGATTTGGTTAAAAATAAGAATAAAAGACTCAGTAACAGTGGAACACAATTAAGAATAAAAAAATGTGTAATAAGTGAAGAAAACATATAAAAATATGTAATGAATCCGCTTAAATTTTCGGTATATTTTAAATATTTAACCCCTAAAAAAATTACCAGTAAAAAATTAAAAAAATTGGCTAAACATAATTGTTTACTAAACAAATTAATTTTCATTATATATATTTAAAAACAACAGTTTTGAATAAAGATACAAAATTTAACAAATTAATAGAACAATTTTCTTTAGTTAATATATTTAAATAGTATAAAAAACAATAAATCATCATTATTAGTAAGAAATATTTTAAAGCACCCAATGCCATTCCTGCTAGTTGGTTAGTAAAACCTAAACCTAAATTTTTTAAAATTTTTTCAATAATTCGGGATAAAAATAGAATACTTATAAATAAAATGATGAAAACGCAGACATAGCTTACCCATGCCGATGTTTCTTCTGAGATTATTTTATTTTTTAATAAAATGTGATGCATTTGAGATAAAAACAGAGAAGAAAATAAATATCCGACCGTGAGTCCTGCGATTGAAGAAATTTGTTTTAGAAAACCTTTAATATATCCTATAATTGCACCGATTATAGTGCCTCCCAATAAAATATATTCATAGTTCATTTTTAAATTTTATCTTCCTTATACTCCCCTAAGATATGTAAAAAATTGGTATTATTTTTTATCTCTTCCAATGCCTTGCGGTAATTGTCATCATTTCCCCCGGGGGTAATAATATCCGCATGAAAAGAATATTGGAAAACCGATCCTGATAAAGGCACGGATTGTATTTTAGTGATGTTCATTTTATGGTTAGCAAGAATATTTAAAACTTTTGCTAAACTACCCATTGTATGATCTGTAGTGAAGTATAAGGATGCTTTCGTAAAATTTTCAACTTTTTCCGTTTGAGGAGATAATAAATAAAAACGGGTGTAATTATCAGAAACATCATGAATATTTTCAGCCAATACTTTCAAATGATACATTTCTGCAGCCAATTTTGAGCCAATAGTCGCAATACCTTTCATTTTCTTACTATGAATGTTGTATGCGCAGGTTGCGGTATCGTCTTTAGATAATAATTTCCAATCAGGATATTTTTCAAGAAAATTTTCACATTGTAATAAAGCCATAGGATGGGTTCTAACTTCAGAAATAGAATCTAATGTTTCACCCGGTAGTGCTAATAAATGATGTTTAATCGGTAAGACCACCTCACCGACTATGTGTAACCCGTGTTTGGTAATTAAACTATAATTGGGTAAAATAGCTCCCGCTATAGAATTTTCTATGGCCATCATTCCATAGTTTGCTTTTCCATTAATTACATCCCTTACTACGGTTTTAAATGTAGGACTATCAATTATTTCCACTTTTTCATTTTGAAAAAAACGGTTTACGGCTTCATGATGAAACGATCCTTTAATCCCTTGTATTGATATTGACTTCATAAATAATGGTACTAAACACCCAATTTTTTTTATTTTTATTAATTATATTTACATAAATTTAATGGAACAGCTTTGTTCAAGCTTGAAATAAAATGTCTGTAAAAATACAAAATCTATCTAAACATTATAAAGGACAAATTGCTTTACATGCTATTTCTTTGGAAATAAAAAAAGGTGAGATTGTCGGCTTGTTAGGTCCAAATGGAGCAGGTAAAACCACCATGATGCGGTCAATTACGGGATCGTTATCTTTTGACCGGGGAAAAATTTGGATCAATGGTATGGATAATCAAGAGTTTCCATATAAAACCAAATCGTTAATTGGTTATCTTCCGGAAAATAATCCATTATATTTAGATATGTATGTTAAGGAGTATTTAAGCTTTGTATCGGATATTCATCATACTCCCAAAAGCGAGATTTCCGACATTATTGAAAAGGTAGGCCTACAAAAGGAACAAAATAAGAAAATCAGTCAATTATCTAAAGGATATAAACAACGAGTGGGACTTGCTCAAGCAATTCTCTTTGATCCTGAAATTTTAATTTTAGATGAGCCGACTAATGGTTTGGATCCCAATCAAATTATTGAAATCAGGCAATTAATTCAGGAATTAGGTAAAAAGAAAACCGTTATTTTGTCTACTCACATTATGCAAGAGGTTGAAGCCTTATGTTCAAGAGTCATACTTTTAAATAAAGGATCTATTATTCAAGATAGAAGCATTGAGGATTTTAAAGGTAAATATTTAAGTTTGGAAGAAGCTTTTTTCGAATATACCCATCATTAATTATTGAAAAAATAACAACTTTACTTTTTCTAAAATAAAACAAAACCATCCTGTGAAGTTTCTTCATCGTATAAATTGGTAGTTTCCTCATTGGTAAAATACAAATCATAGATAACATTTGAAGAAGAAATCATCTCTTGTTCAATCATTTTATCTTTACTAGATTCCATTTTTTTGGGAATTCTTTTAGGTGAACGTTTAGGAATATTGTTCGTTGGGATATTGTTCGTTGAACTGGAAGTTGATACAAACGAATTCGACGATTTAGGTGCATATAAATTATCTGTTAAAGCTAAATGGTTTTGATTTTCTAAGTTAGTACTTGTTATCGAAGAATCAGTAGTGTATTGATTTTTAGTACTATATATTCCCACCATTACAGCGAAAAATAAACAGGCTGCTGCCGGAATCCAATATATTTTTTTAGAAAATAAAGTCAAAATTTTTGGCTTATCAGGATTTATTTTTTCAATCGTATTTGAAACAATTTTCTTGTCTAAATTTTCAAAATAGTTATTTGGAATTTTGTAGGGAGACTCTGAACGGTTATTAATTAACGATTTGGAAACAATACGTTTCTCCAACTGAGCAAAATAATTTTCAGGGGTTTGGAAAGGAGTAGATTTATTTTTATTAACGTTATTCATACAAGGTTTTAAATAAACTATTTTTCAATATTGGCTAAAAGAAATTGTTCAACTTTTTTAGAAGCATGATGATAGGAAGACTTCAAGGCCCCTACAGATGTTTCCAGTATTTCCGACATATCTTCATATTTTATATTGTCAAAATACTTCATATTAAATACAATTCGTTGTTTTTCGGGTAATTCGGCTATGGCTTGTTGCAATTTGAATTGAATTTCATCTCCATCAAAAAAATTATCATCTTTGAGTTGAGAAGACAACTGAATGACTAATTCATCGCTTCTTATATTTTTTTTCTGAGCAGCACTATTAATAAAATTCAGCGATTCATTAGTTGCTATTTTGTATATCCAGGTTTTAAGGCTAGAATTTCTTTTAAATCCGGATAAATTTTGAAAAACTTTAATAAATACATTTTGAGTTATATCGTCTGCATCTGCATGAGTATAGACAATTTTACGTATATGCCAATATATGGGTTGACTATACCTTTTTACCAGCAGTCTGAATCCGCTGTTAACATCTTTTTCTAAAAGAAGTAAAAGTTCTGTTTCGTCCATTTTTATTCCTTATTATTAAGACAATAAGAAATTAGAAAAGTTTAATTTCAATTAATAATTTCATGCATTATAATAAAAATATTCTTTATTAAAGGAATGTTATTTCAAAAAAATTAGAAATTATTTTTAAATATATAAAATAAATTATGGGATTAAACCAACGGCCTGTTATTTGATATAATAGTTTGATAACTAGCAGCATATTATTTTGTTATCTCAATTACAACGATTACCGTTAAATACTAAAAAATGGAAGAAAAAGAAATTATACTAATAACCGGCGCCCACGGAGCGGTTGCCAACCAATTATCGACACTCTTAAAAAGTTACTCTCTCCGTTATATTACCAGAAAAAAAACCAAATCGAATGAATATGAATGGGATATTGAAAAGCAATATTTGGATACCAACGCTTTAGATGGAGTTAAACATATTTTTCATCTAGCCGGTGCAGGTATTGCCGATGAAAGATGGTCGGATGAAAGAAAAAAAGTTATTCTTTCCAGCCGAGTAGATTCGGCCAAACTTATTCTAAAAACTCTAAAGGATAGGAATCAAAAAATACAAACTTTTATTAGTGGTTCGGCTTCCGGCTATTATGGCAATACCACTTCAGACAAGATATATAAAGAAACAGATTCTAAGGGTGATGATTTTTTAAGTGAAGTATGTTTTCAATGGGAATCAGCAGCTGATGAATTTTTATCAGAAGGCATAGCCGACAGAGTTGTAAAAATAAGGACAGGTATATCTTTATCTAAAAATAAAAAAGGCGTTTTATATAAAATTAAAAAAATGGTAAACTATTATATAGGTGCCTGTCTCGGTTCAGGAAAACAGTATATACCGTGGATACATATTGATGATCTATGTTCAATGTATAAGTATGTTTTGGTAAATGAAGGTTTACAAGGCACTTACAATGCGGTGGCTCCTTCCTACACAACTAACAAAGATTTAACTGTTGCCATTGCCAAAAAGTTAAATAAACCTCTATTTTTACCTAATGTGCCCGGTTTTATATTGCGCTGGTTATTTGGTGAAGTTTCTACACTTTTATTGGATGGCAGCAGAATTTCATCTGAGAAAATTCGCACAGCCGGGTTTACTTTTAAATATCCCGATTTAGATAGTGCTTTAGATTCTTTATTATAGTTCTAAGAATAACGTTTATAATAGATAAAAGTTTAAACGAAGTCGTAATCTTTTCATATAAAAAGTTTGTGCTCAATTATAATTTTTTATAATTGAGCACAAAACAAATTATTATTATTTATAAATTTATTGTAAATAGTCTAAAGACTTTTTAATAGCAATTTCCAATCCTGATAAATCGCTTCCTCCTGCTGTGGCAAAAGAGGGTTGTCCTCCACCGCCGCCTTTTATTTCTTTGGATAAAGCTTTTACGATCGTTCCCGCATGTAAATTTTTAGTTTTAATTAAATCTTCAGAAATTCCTATGGAAAGTGTAGGTTTTTGATCTGTATGAGTACCTATGATAATAAACAAATTGGAAATTTCATTCTTTAGTTGAAAAATTAAATCTTTTACTGATGCATTACTTAAGTCGGTCTGTAATCCAAGGTAATTTACTCCATTCACTTGAGTAATTGAATTTTTCCAAAGTATTTTTTCATGATTTGCTTTTTCTTTGTTGAGTTGCTCAACTTGTTTTTTTAGTTGATCATTCTCCGAATATAATTTCTCAATGGATTTAATAGGATCATCCGGCTGTTTCAAAAAGCTTTTTAAACGATCATATTGACTGAATTGATCTTTAAGAAACGCTATTCCCGTTTCGCCGGTAATCGCTTCAATTCTTCGTACTCCTGCGGAACTGGAAGATTCACTCATAATTTTAAAAAATATGATTTCATGAGTATTTTTTACATGGGTTCCTCCACATAATTCAACCGAATTTCCAAATTTAATTACCCGTACTAAATCACCATATTTTTCGCCAAAAAGAGCCATAGCTCCCATATCAATGGCTTTTTTAAATGGAACTGCCCTATTTTCGTCTAATTCGATTCTTTCATAAATTTTGGTGTTGACCATCATTTCAACTTTTTGTATTTCTTCCGGACTCATTTTGCTGAAATGGGAAAAGTCAAAACGTAAATAGTCCGCTCCTACATAAGAACCTTTTTGTTCAACATGTTTACCTAGTACTTCCCGCAATGCTTCATGTAAAAGGTGGGTTGCCGAGTGGTTTTTGGTTATTGCCTCTCTTCTTTTGCTGTCTACCTTTGCATTAAATGGAAATTCAGGGTATTTCGGAAGTTCTTTAACCGTATGAATAATTAAATTATTTTCCTTTTTAGTATTTAGAATTTCAATTTTTTCATTTAAATTTTCAATATACCCTATATCCCCTACTTGTCCTCCACTTTCGGCATAAAACGGGGTAATTTGAAATACTAATTGATAAAATTCTCCTTCTTTATTTTCTACCTTACGATATCTTGTTATTTTAACATGAGTTTCCAAAAAATCGTAACCTACAAATTCCTCAACATCATCTTCTTGTAAGATAACCCAATCATAATTTTTAAAAGTGGATGCAGATTTGGAACGAGCTTTTTGTTTGCTCATTTCTTCATTAAAGCCATTTTCATCAATGGTTTTTCCATGATCCTCTGCAATTATTCGAGATAAATCTGAAGGAAAACCATAGGTATCGTATAATTCAAAAACAACATCTCCGGGTATGATTTCTAATTTCGGATTGTTTTCCATAAAATTAGCCAATCGTACCAATCCTTGATCCAGTGTTCTTAAAAATCCAATTTCTTCTTCTTTTATAATTTCTGATATAAGGCTTTCTTGTTTAGAAATTTCGGGAAAAAACTCTCCCATTTGATTATTTAGAATTGGAACCAGCTTGTATAAAATAGGTTCTTTGATATGCAATACTCGGTATGCATAACCAATGGCCCGTCTTAAAATTCTTCGTATTACATATCCTGCTCCGGAATTAGAAGGTAACTGTCCGTCGGCTATAGAGAATGTGATAGCTCTTACGTGATCTGCCAAAACTCGCATAGCTATATCAACGTTAGTGTTTTCGCCGTATTTTAGTTCGGATATTTCTTCTATTTTTTTTATTAAGGGAGTAAATACATCTGTATCGTAATTAGAAATTTTGCCTTGTAATACCATACAAAGCCTTTCAAATCCCATTCCCGTATCTACATTTTTTTTAGGAAGTTTTTCTAAACTGCCGTCCGCTTTACGGAGAAATTCCATAAAAACCAGGTTCCAAACTTCTATGACTTGCGGATGGTCATGATTAACTAAATCTTTACCGTCGATTTTTTTTCTTTCTTCATCCGAACGGATATCAACATGTATTTCGGAAGAAGGCCCACAAGGTCCTGTTTCTCCCATTTCCCAAAAGTTGTCTTTTTTGTTACCGAGAAGTATTCGATCTTCTGAAATATGTTCTTTCCAAAAGTTGTAGGCTTCCATATCTTTTTCTAAGCCTTCTTCTGCATCTCCTTCAAATATGGTAACATAGAGCCTGTCTTTTGAAATTTGAAATACATCAGTTAACAATTCCCAAGCCCATTCAATAGCTTCTTTTTTAAAATAGTCTCCAAAACTCCAGTTTCCAAGCATTTCAAACATGGTGTGATGATAGGTATCTTTACCAACATCATCCAAATCATTATGTTTTCCTGAAACCCGTAAACATTTTTGAGTGTCGGCCGTACGCTTATTTTTAGGTTCTTTATAGCCTAAAAAATAATCCTTAAACTGTGTCATTCCGGAATTGGAAAACATGAGTGTAGGATCATCTTTTAAAACAATCGGAGCAGACGGAACTATACTATGTTGTTTAGATTTAAAAAAATCCAGAAAAGTTTTTCGTATTTCTTTAGAAGTCATTTTTACTACTTGGTTTTTGGAGCTACAAAAATAAGAATTTTAAAATTTCGTTTAAAAAAATTAATTTATTTCTGCGTTTTGTTTAAAATTTATGATATCCTTTAAATCATTCATGGTGTATTGCATCCACTCGATTTGTTTTTTAATTTTTCCCTCTTTATCAAAATAGAACCATGAAGTGAATTTCATGGAATGTATTAATTTATCCTTATAATAATAGGGATTATATTGCCCACTGACTGCTACGATGCTATCATTCGAAACTATTTCTTTAATTGTTACGCTTTCGGGATAATCTTGATGTTTTTTGAAATTTTTGTCATTCCAACTGTTCTCATACATATCCAAAATTATATTTTTGCCTTCCAATAAAGATTGTGAAACTGCATCTACCCATTTAGGATTGTTGTCCGTATAAAAGCCTATAAGTTGTTTAGCGTCTTTTCTTTGAGCATATATTTTATAAAATTCTTCTACATTCTTTATATTTTTCTTTTTCTTAATTGAAGTACACGATAGTAAGACGAGGCATAAAAGAAAATAAGAAACAATTTTTTTCATTATATAATTACGTTTAGTTGTCAAAAATAATACTATTAATTTATATTTATTTATCAATAAAACATTTGTTTTTAATAGAGTGAATTTCATTTATGAATAAGAGTGAAAAAAATTAACAAAAACAATATAATTTAACATTTTTTTAACTATCTCATTGAAACCCTTTATTTAAAATAAATGTAGAAGTTTTCATATGTATGCTTACCATATGTGAAATGTATTTAAGAATATTTTAGATAATGAGATTGTAATTTTGCAGCACAAAAGAGTAAAACTAAAATATGAAGAAAGTAACTTTAGTATTGATGATTATTTTATTAGTGTCTCTATCATTTACATTTTTTCACAGTGAAGAATTGGTAAAAGCTTCTTCCCTTTCTCATGTATCCGGTGACACTATTAAAGTAAATTACCAAAATGACAGTTTGACAAGTAACGTTTCCAAAGAAGAGTTAGATAGTAATGAAAAATCCACTCTTTCCGGGCGTGTTTCTTGGTATGGAGGAAAGTTTCACGGTCGATTGACTTCAAGTGGAGAAAGATATAACATGAATGATTTTACTGCTGCTCATAAAACATTACCATTTGGGACGAAAGTTAAAATTATAAATCCAAAAAATGGTAAAGAAGTTATTGTACGAATTACTGATCGTGGACCATTTGTACCTAAAAGAGAATTTGATTTAAGTAAAGCTGCTTTTGCAGAATTAACAAGCTTAAATGCAGGAGTCATAAAAGTTAATTATGAAATATTGTAATTTCATTACTTAAAAAAATTTTAATTATAAACTCCGGTTATTGTAACCGGAGTTTTTTTGTTTATAAATAGGAAATCTTTCTTTTAAAACTTTTAAAATGAAATGGAGTAAATAAGTTGTATTTTAAAAAATATCTTTGATAAGACTTCAATTATTTTTCATTATTTACGTATAAGTTATTAGGTAGTTAATTGTTTAAATTTGAATACCCAATTCTTATAAAAATTTTTAATTGATATTTCTATATTCATTAGGAGTAATACCTAATTGATTTTTAAAAAATCGGGTAAAATGTTGAGGGTATTTAAATCCAAGTTCATAAGCGATTTCAGAAATATTTTTATTCAGATCTAAAATTTTTTCTTTAGCTAAATAAATAACTTTTTCTTGGATATATTCTTGAGCTGATTTTCCGGTTTCTTTTTTTACTAAATCTCCAAAATAGTTGGATGATAAATTCAATTGTGAGGCGCAAAAGGCTACCGAAGGTAAACCCAAATTTTTTGAATTATCTGAAGAAAAATATTCATAAAGTAGTTTTTCAAATTTTTCTAAAATTCCTTTATTAATATCTTTTCTTGTATCGAATTGACGATCAAAAAAACGAGAACTATAATTTAATAGTAGTTCAATATTGGTAGTGATCAGTGTATTGCTGTGTTTATCTATAGGTTGTTCAATTTCATATTGAATATTCTTAAAACATTCTAAAACCATTTGTTTTTCTTTGTCGGATAGATGTAAAGCTTCGTTGCTGTCATAAGAAAAAAATGAGTATTTTTTTATGTCTTTACCTAGTTGAGTTCCAAGTAATAGATCGGGATGGAAAAATAATCCCCATCCTTTTGGTGCATAGGTGGTTACATTGGGCTCCACTTTCATAATCTGTCCGGGTGAAATAAATACAAGAGAGCCTTCTTGGAAATCATAGGTATTTCTTCCATATTTTAATTCACCGCATTTTAATTCTTTTAAGAATATGGCATATAAACCGTAATTGAATGTTTGAGCTGTTATCGGTTTAGTTTTTGATAAATCAAGTACGTTAACTAATGGATGAGTGGTTTCAACTCCTCGCATGGTATTATAGGTTTTAACACTATCTATAGTTATAATTTTTTCCATTTAAGATGATCATTAGATTCATTCAAATTTACGTAAAACATGTTTTTAACTCGTATAAGAAATTAATAATCAGTAAAATTGATAATAATTTCAGTAAATTATATAAAATTTAAGCTAACTTTTAAAAGTATCTTTGTTGATATAAATTTACTATTAAATATTTTTAAATGAAAACAAGAATATTAGGAAAAAATGGACTTGAGGTTTCCGAATTAGGTTTGGGTTGTATGGGTTTAAGTTTTGGTTTAGGTCCTTCCACTGAAAAAAAAGAAGCAATAAAAGTAATACAAACTGCTTACGATTCCGGAATAACTTTTTTTGATACAGCTGAAGTATATGGTCCCTTTACGAATGAAGAACTGTTAGGAGAAGCGGTAAAAGAATTTAGAAGTAAAATAAAAATAGCCTCCAAATTTGGATTTAAAGATGGAAATTCTGCCAATCCGCCCGACAGTAGACCGGAAAGTATCAGAAAAGCTCTGGAAGGCTCACTTAAAAGATTAAAAACCGATTATATTGATTTGTATTATCAACATCGAGTTGATAAAAATGTACCGATTGAAGAGGTGGCAGGAACAATCAAAGATTTAATGAAAGAAGGCAAAATTAAACATTGGGGATTATCGGAAGCAGGTCCTCAAACGATAAGAAAAGCCCATGCCGTTCAACCGGTTACTGCTCTGCAAAGTGAATATTCCTTATTTTACAGAGATCCTGAAAAAGAGATTATTCCTACACTGGGAGAGTTAGGGATAGGATTTGTTACATTTAGTCCACTAGGCAAAGGTTTCTTAACCGGAACCATTAATGAAAATACCCGGTTTGACAAAAATGATTTTAGGAATATAGTTCCTCGTTTATCGGCTGAAAACAGGAAAAAAAACTTTGTATTAATTGATTTTATAAAATCTATCGGTACAGAACTTAATGCAACACCTGCCCAAGTTGCTATCTCTTGGTTATTAGCTCAAAAGCCATGGATTGTTCCCATACCGGGTACTACTAAATTAAATCGTTTGAAAGAAAACATAGAAGCAACTTCTCTAAAATTAAGTCCTGAAGTTTTAAATCGAATCAATGAAGGATTGTCTAAAATTAATATTGTTGGAGATCGATATCCGGAAAATCTTAATAAAATGATTGATAAGAATTAAAAGAATTATAGTTGGATAGGGTTTGTAATGAGTTAAGATTGCTAAGCAATTTTATATGAGTTCATGAATGCCTAAAATTATTCAATTATATTATTTTTTTTTTGCTTATTTGTGACAACCGTTGATTGTCATATAATTTAAGTAATTGTAATTTTATATAAGGGGCTGATATAAATTATTAATCAGCCCCATTATTATATTGTTTATCAATGTGTAAAAGCAAATGCGTAAATAAGAATTTTTTTAAATCAAAAGAATCTCCGGATAAAAATGATTATTGATAGCCGGCAAAATTTTAAATAAATAGGATTACTAAACTAATTCGCCATAAAGGTCAAAATCTTCTGCACGATTAATTTTAACAGATAAAAAGCTTCCTACGGATAAATATACATCATGGGCTGAAATTAAAACTTCATTGTCCACATCCGGTGAATCGTATTCAGTACGGGCAATATAATAATCTCCTTCTTTTCTATCTATAATACACTTATAGGTTTTACCGATCTTTTCTTGATTTAATTCCCACGAAATTTGAGACTGTATTTCCATGATTTCATTTACTCGATTCATTTTTTCTTCTTCAGAAAGAGAATCTTCTAATGAATAAGCGGACGTGTTTTCCTCATGGGAATAAGAGAAACAACCTAAACGATCAAATCGTTGTTCTATAACCCAATTTTTTAATTCTTCAAAATGTTCTTGAGTTTCTCCCGGATAGCCTACAATTAAGGTTGTCCTAATTGCCATGTCGGGAACTTTCGAACGGAAATCAGTCAACAATCGGTTGGTTTTTTCTTTGGTAGTTCCTCTTTTCATGGATTTTAATATATCGCTTGAAATATGTTGGAGAGGAATATCAATATAATTGCAAATTTTAGATTCATTTTTCATAAGTTCCAGAACGTCCATAGGAAATCCTGTAGGGAAAGCATAATGCAGACGAATCCACTCAATACCTTCCACTTTAATAAGCTCTTTTAATAAATCTGCGAGAGCTCTTTTTTTGTATAAGTCTAAACCGTAATAAGTTAAATCTTGAGCAATTAAAATTAATTCTTTGGTTCCACCTCGAGCCAACGATTGAGCTTCTTTTACCAATTCTTCAATGGGAGTTGAATTATGCTTTCCACGGATTAAAGGAATTGCACAAAAACTACACGGTCGATCGCAACCTTCCGAAATTTTTAAATAAGCATAATGTCTAGGAGTGGTAATTAATTTTTCTCCTACCAATTCATGTTTATAATCAGCACCTAAAGCTTTTAGTAATAAGGGCAATTCACGAGTACCGAAATATTGGTCGACATTAGGAATTTCTTTTTCTAAATCGGGTTTATATCTTTCCGAAAGGCATCCGGTAACAAATATTTTTTCAATAGTTCCTTCTTCTTTTTGTTTAACACATTCTAAAATAGTATTAATACTTTCTTCTTTGGCATTATCTATAAATCCGCATGTATTAATTACTACAATGTCTCCATTTTGTTCATGAACAACCTCTTTGTTATTGGCTTTTAATTGATTGATGAGAACTTCAGAATCGTAAATATTTTTAGAACAGCCTAAAGTTATAACGTTAATTTTTTTTTTCCCAACAGATTTTGTTCGCATTCGCTGTTATTTTTAATAAGGCAAATTTATTTATATTTTTATGAAATGTATAGGATAGATTACAATCAAATAGTATTTTGATCAATTTAATTCTAAAATTTGTTTAACCCATGTTTTAACATGATATTTATTAAGAATATGATCCGGAACTTTCTCATATTTTGAATATAAAAATTCATTCGGTATTTCAATATTTTCAGGGTCTATAATCAAAATGTTCGCAGGATTATAAAAATCGTAATTGATAATGTCTTTATTGGTAGTTATCAATTTTTTATGATGTCCTAAAGCTTCAAATACACGAAATGTCAAGCCTATTTGTTCAGGCCTTTGTATGTCAACCATAAGATTAGATCTTTTAATTTTTTCAAGAACTTCATCTCTGGAAACCATTTTATTTAAATATTTAATCTTGGTTTTGAATTTTTGAGTGTAAAAATTAAAATGGTTACGATTTACAATCAGAAATTCATAGGGATAATTTTTATTTTCTAAAATTTTTGCAATTTTTTCTAATATGGGAGTTCTTTTATCTAATGATGAAATATTGAAAGCTATTTTTTGCTCATGAAGATTTCTATCTTCCATTTGCTCATAAATATAATTGGGTATAAATTTTAAATTATATTTTTCAGCATCATTTCTATCATAACTGTAAATTTTATCAAAATATTTAAAAGTATCTGTAATAGAAGGCATACGCTGAATACCATCATAATGGTAGGCAATCATTTCATTACTTGTATGTTTACAAAATTTTAAAGTTTCAGGAGATAACCATTCTGCATGAATAATAACGATCTTATCAAATTTATCGTTTTTAGATAAAGCATTTTTAATTAATTTTTCCAGATGGGTTCTTTTGATATTAGTATTAAAAAATGATTTAGTAATTAAATTTTTTAATCGAACCCATAAATTGGGATATCTATATCTGTTTGCATAAATATCAATATGAATTGCTTCTATATCTAGTTCTTTCATTGCAGAGATAATATATTTATCATATCTATAATAATCTAAAGATATTAAAGCGATTTTCATAATTTACTATTATTATATAACCGTTTTTAGTTATTAAAATATAGCAAATTTAACTGTATGTACTAAATTATTATATTATAATCATCAATTTTCACTAATTTTTAACTTATTATCTTATTTTTTTTACTTCCTTCATAAATATCATATTGAAAAAAACGACATTCCAATTTCCCGTTATAAATTTTAATTTTTCTTGAGGGACGTAAACCGATTTTTTTATAGGCTTCCAGATCTGAAGTAATGAACCAAGCTAATGTGTTCTTATAATTATTTTTTAATGTATCGCCGATATTTTTATAAAAATGATCTGTAGTAATGGATAGTCTTTCATCGTAAGGAGGATTAAAAACAACTAATAAGGGAAATAGTTCTTTTTGTGAAGTAAAAAAATCCTGATTTTTTAATTCTATAAATTCTGACAAATCTGCTGCTTCAATATTATTCTTTGCAGAAATTAAGGCTTTATCAGAAATATCATATCCGATTATTTTACCTGAAAAATCTTTAATCCTGTTAATTCGAGTATCTTTTATTTTGTTAAATAACTCCAAATCGAAATTTTTCCAATTCATAAACCCAAATTGTTTCCGATGTAATTGCGGAGGCATATTTAAAGCGATCATGGCGGCTTCAACTAACAAAGTGCCCGAACCGCACATTGGGTCAAGAAAATTTCCTTTTCCGTCCCATCCTGCTAAATTCAATAATCCGGCAGCTAATACTTCATTTATGGGAGCTTCAAAATGAGATTTTCTGTAACCTCTTTTAAAGAGTGGATCTCCACTGCTGTCTAAAGATATAGTTACTTCTTGGTTACTGATATGTAGATGCAATTTTATATCCGGATTGAATCTTTCAATGTCGGGTCTTTTGCCAAATTTTTTTCTGAAACGATCAACGATTCCATCTTTCATTTTTAACATAATGTATTGGGAATGTTTAAAATAATCGGAATATACCGTTGCATCAATTGCAAAAGATTGCGAATTGAAAAAATAATTTTCCCATGGAATTTTATTTATTTCCTTTTCAAAAATAGTTTCATTTTTAGCTTTAAAATGATGTATGGGCACCAAAATTTTCAAGGCTGTTCTTAACGAATAATTCGCTTTGTATAAAAAACCCAAATCTCCAAGGAATTCAACCGCTCTGTTTTTTTTAACAATTTGAGAAGCACCTAATTGTTTTAGTTCTTGTACAAGCACATCTTCTAAGCCATAAAAGGTTTTGGCTTGCATCGTAAAGGAATTGTTATTAGCAAACATTATAATATTTCAATTAAAATGAAGTTAAATGTGTTAATAGGAATATATTAAATTTTATTTAAAATATTTTTTTAAGATTTTATAGATTCTTAAAATATTTTTCAAATATAGGATTACTTTTTCTAGAAATTGATAATTGAGTATTATTATTCGTTGAATCGAAATAATTATTCAATCAATAGTTTTTTATTACAGATAAATTATAAAAAACATTCGCATATGCTAATGAAGTTATAGAAAAAAGTAAAGCCCTGTAATACAGGGCTTTTTAACTAATAGTTTACTAATTATCTATTTTTATTTTGTAACCAATCGATAGAAAAGTTACATTTTTTATATTCATCTTGAACTGTTATAAAGGTTGAAGGAATTTGCGCTTCTACCCATTTTTCAATTACTTCATTTTCTTTAGTTTTCTGAGCAAAACCTTTGATTCTGTTATAGTCAATTTCTAAATTCATTTTGTGAGCCGGAATAACATCGGTTATTTTCAATAGTTTCACTACCGTTCTGTTATTTTCTTTATCTTCAAAAACTTCGGATAAATCTCCTTTTCCAAGTCCTGAAAGATTATACAGTACTTTAGTAGGTAGTTTTATTTTTTCAAATCTGTTGTCACCGGTTTGAGAATTTGATAATAAACCACCATTGTATTTAGTATATTTATCGTCTGAATATTTTAAAGCAGCTTGATTGAACGTTATTTTTTCTGATTTAATATCTTCCCTGATATCTTCCAGTTTTTTTATGGCTGTTTTAATTTCTTCTTGATTTGGAACAGACATTAATAATATATGTCTTAAATCTATCACTTGTCCTTTCTTTTTTTCAAGATAAACAATATGGAACCCATATTCAGTTTCAAATGGTTCGGATATTTGTCCTTCTTCCAATCCAAAAGCAACCGCATCGAACTCTTTAACCATTTGTTCTCTTCTAACATTTAAAATTTGTCCACCATTAGCAGCTGAACCCGGATCTTGTGAATATTTTTTAGCCATGTCAGCAAAACTGGCTCCTTCTTCAATTTGTTTTTTTATAGATTTTAATTGATTTATCAATTCTTGTTTATGACTTTCAGTTAATTTAGGGTACATATAGATTTGCCCATATTCGATTTCTTCATTTAAAGTAGGAAATTCTGATTCATGAGCTTTGTAAAAATCTTTTAAATATTCTGGAGAAACGTCTACATTTTTGGTTATGTCAGCCATTTTCCTTTGAGTATACATTTGATTTTTAATCATTGTTTCGAGTAAACTTCTTAGCTCACCCATAGTTTTAAATTTAAAATTGGTTAGAATATTAACATCTGAACCAAAATAATTTCTATATCCTTCAATTCGTGATTCAGCCTCTCTGGCTACTTCATCTTTATTAACAGTTATAAGAGTATCTTGTTTAGCTTTATATAAAATAATTTTTTCTTTCATCATATTTTCTATAAAGCTGCATCTATCAGTTACGGTTTGTCCTTCAGATCGAGCGTAATTTTCACCTTCTTTAACATCAGTTTCTGTAATAATTTCATTTCCCACGACAGCTACAATTCCATCAATTTTTGTTTCTTGTGCAAAAATGAAGGTAGCCATAAAAAAGGTTACAACTATAAATAATCTATTCATTTTATTTTTTATATTCTGCAAATTTAAAATTCTTTTATGAGTAATTAGTGTTTATATTAGTTTTTAACGTTATCATTTATAAATATCTTTTAATCTTTTTACTTGATTTGAATCCATTGTGACAACAGCTTTCTCTTTTAATAATTTTATTGTTTGTGACGTTTTATAATCAATGAATTCATTTAAATAATATTTTTGAAGATCATCTAAACTCATTTTATCATTTTTAACTATTTTTTTAATATTTATTATTAATCTTCTATTTTTACTGTCTACGACATATAATCCTTTAGTTAATTTTTTATTTACAGGCAAATTAAGAGATTCTCGAGTCTTTTTCCCTTCTTCAATTATTAATTCTTCACGTTTATCTTCAAATTGATTTTTTATAAAGTTTACTGACTTTTTATTTTTTAACCAGTTAAGAACTTTAGTTTCTATATCAGAATTGAGGCAATAATAAAAAGTACCTTCAATTCTTTCCTTCCAAGTCAATCGAGCAGCTTGATCATGTAAGAATTTTTTTTGACCGATTTTATCGTTTTGAGCTTCGTAAGCAATTAAATTAAGCGCATATTTAATAAGAAGTTGATCTTTTAAATTCTCATAATTTTTTTTAGCTTTGTTGAATTCGAAAAAATGTGTCTTGTAATACTCCAAAACATTCTCTTTCCCCCATTTATTTAAATAATCAAAAATTAATTGATTTCTTTCATAATAATTTTCAGAATTTAAATATTTTTTAAGATTTACCAGTATATCATTTAAGGTAAGTGTATAGGAATCTCCAATAGTAATAATTGTCTCATTATTTGGAATAGTAAAATCAGTAAATTGATTATAAGTTTGAGGTAAAGAAGAAATAAAATTACTTAAATGGATAAAATTTTCTTTATAAAAAGGTTGTTTTTTTAATTTCAAAACTAATAAATCGTTTAACCGTTTGATTTCTTCTGATTTTTTTAAGCTGTTGTATATTTTATTTCTAGCGATTGAATATGAATCATAATTATCATTAAAATAATATTCACAAATAACATAACCATCTTCTAATTTAATGGGTCGAGAATAATCCGGGATATTATTAGGTTCGGATTTAATTTGATTCACCACGTATGTATATACTTCCTCATTAGAAAGAATATTATTTTTATTTAAAACATTATAATTTTTAAAGATTTCATCTTTAATTTTAGAAAAGCTTTCTCCTTGTTTAAGTTCTTTATAAACTTTATCGATCTCAATTTTACCTAATCGAGAAGTATCCGGAATATATATTTGGCCTAAAGATACTTCACCTAAGTATTTTCTTTCATTGGAAACCAAAATAAGATATATATTATCATTTTCATCTACAAATGTAGTTACCTGATTAAGTGGTGCATTATATATAGCATCCACTACTTTTTTATTTAAAGCGAATATATTTAAATAAGAAGGTTTTTTAAAATCCGAAAGTATTGAATATTTTGATATGGCTTTTTCAAAGCGTAAGGGATCATTACCGATGCTATCTATAATTGAATTTATAAATTTGCTTTTATAAGTTTCATTTTTGTTGATTAAAAATTCATTTTTAAAAACCAACAATTGAAATTTTTTTTCAACCAGAATTTTTTTATAATAATCACGCAGTATTGGTTCAAGAAATTCAGAAGGATAAAATAAGCTGTTTTTTAATTGTTCAGCACCTTTTGCTAAGTCTGTCTGAAAACCTATAGAATTTTCTATGTTGTTTGCAAGTGCATATTGTTTAAGAAGGTTAAAATCAATATAATTGTCTATGGTCTTGTCCGTTCCAAGCAGTTCTAAACTTTTTCGATAATTATTTTCAAAATTATTGGTATAAATAATTTCATTATTTATGGTCATTAAAACCGATTGTGAAAATACAATACAGGTAAAAAAATATAAACAAACACTTATGGATTTTTTCACTTTTACTTATTTTATATGATACAAAAATATATAAAGAATTAGTACTCAGAAAATATTTTTAACCCTTTAAACTATGGACTATTTTGATTGTAATTACTTTACAACTTTTATTCTATATATAAGATAGGTTAAAAAGTTAGATTTTCAAGATATTCATAGACTATATGCGTGGGTAATCCCATAATAGTAAAAAATGAACCGTTTATTTTATCGATTTTAGCCAACCCTATCCAGTCTTGAATACCATAAGAACCCGATTTATCATAGGGTTTGAAATGGGATAGGTAAAATTCAATTTCTTTTTCATTCATAGGTAAAAAATGAACTTCTGTACAATCCGTAAAAACCTTAAAATCATTTTTGGTTGAAAATCCAACAGAAGTATACACTTTATGTGAATTTCCTGATAATTCAAACAACATTTTTTTTGCTTGTTCGAAATTTTCAGGTTTTTCCAATGCATGATCTTTCATCCAAACAATGGTATCCGCTGTGATCACAACCGTTTGATCAGCTACTTCTCCATAATGTTTTGATTTCTGTTCTGCTAAATATTCGGTAATTTGATTTTCTTTTAATAAGGAAGAGTAACTTTCATCAATATTTAAATGTAGGGTCTCGAATTTGTAATTTAAACTTTTTAAAAGTTCTTGTCTTCGTGGAGATTGAGAAGCTAAAATAATTTTAAATGTATTCATATAGTTGTAATTCGATAATCAATAAGTTAAAAAATAAAAGACTATCTTATAAATAGATAGTCTTTTATTTTAAAATTATATTTTGCATCCATTATATATTTATTTAAATAGAATAAGAATTCATACTATTTAAACAGAACTATATAATTAATAAACAATATTATAAATCGATTGCTTCTCCATATGCCGCCTCTGTTGCACCTTTAAATGCTTCTGAAATAGTCGGATGTGGATGCACAGTAGTCAAAATTTCATGTGAAGTAGCTTCTAATCTTCTCACAGCTACAGCTTCCGCAATCATATCAGTAACTCCGTTACCTACCATATGACAACCTAATAACTCACCGTATTTGGCATCATAAATAACTTTTATAAAACCATCAGTGTCACCGTTAGCAGTTGCTTTTCCGGATGCTACAAAAGGAAATTTACCCACTTTAATATCATAACCTGCTTCTTTGGCTTTTTTCTCTGTCATACCCACAGAAGCGATTTCAGGAGAACAATAAGTACATCCCGGAATGTTTCCATAATCAATAGGTTCAACATTCATACCTTTAATTTTTTCAACACAAAGAATTCCTTCTGCAGAAGCTACGTGGGCTAAAGCAGGGCCGGGAATAACATCACCAATGGCATAATAACCCGGAATGTTTGTATTGTAAAAACTGTCAACAAGGATTCTTCCTTTATCTGTAGATATTCCTACCTCTTCTAATCCTATATTTTCAATATTTGCGGTAATACCTACTGCAGATAAAATAATATCTGCTTCTAAAGTTATTTCCCCGTTCGCTGTTTTAACAAAAGCTTTAACTCCGTCTCCCTGAGTTTCAACTCTTTCAACTGAAGAATTAACCATAACTTCTATACCATGTTTTTTAATAGATTTTTCAACATGTTTGGAAACTTCTTCATCTTCAACAGGGACAATATTAGGTAAAAATTCAACTACGGTTACTTTAGCTCCCATGGTTGCATAGAAATATGCAAATTCAATACCTATAGCTCCTGAACCAACTACAATCATAGATTTAGGCATTGTTGGAAGAGTGAGAGCTTCTCTATAACCGATTATTTTTTTACCATCTTGAGGTAAATTAGGTAATACTCTTGATCTTGCACCGGTAGCAATAATAATGTGAGATGCTGAATATTCTGTTACTTTACCTTCTTTATCAGTAACCTCTATTTTTTTTCCGGGCTTAACTTTGGCATTTCCGTTAATTACATCAATTTTATTTTTTTTCATAAGGAAGCCAACCCCTTTATTCATTTTATCGGCTACTCCCCTACTGCGTTTAATAACATTAGAAAAATCAAAAGATGATTCGGTTTTATTCAATCCAAATTCTTCAGCATGATTTATTTCTTCATATACGTGAGCACTTTTAATAAGAGCTTTAGTTGGTATACATCCCCAGTTTAAACAAATTCCTCCTAGATTTTCTCGCTCTACTACAGCTGTTTTAAAACCTAATTGAGCGGCTCTAATAGCAGCAACATATCCACCGGGCCCGCTACCTATAACTATAATATCATAATTCATGGTACAGATTATTTTGTTGACAAAAATACTATTTTTTTTCCAAAAAGAAGATTTATATATATAAACCAAAAAAATGCATAATATTTGTTTATAATTTAAAAAATATTATAAGATTACGGTTTTATTAATATTTAATATAAATAAAAATATATGCAAGAAACGAATCAAACTTATAGTAATTCATATGAAATTTCACAAGATCAACTTAAAGATGCTAATAGTAAAAAATTAATAGCCGGAATTTGTGGTATTCTACTAGGTAGTTTTGGTATTCATAAGTTTTATTTAGGGTATAATAAAGAAGGCTTAATTATGTTATTAATTACTTTATTAACTTCATGGTTTACTTGTGGTGGAGGCGCAATTGTAATGGGTATTATAGGATTAATTGAAGGAATTTTGTACCTTATCAAATCTGATAAAGAATTTTATAAGACCTATATTTTAAATCATAAAGGGTGGTTTTAATAAAGTTGATAATAATTAATAACGCTATAATTAATTTTGGAAACCATTAGTTAGTACTAACGGAATCCTTTTTATCCTTTATAATTTCTTTTTTCTTTCTCTTTTTACTAAACAAATCACTGAATTTATTAAAAGATTTTTTGTAAACAATCCCCCCGCCATACGATTGATTATTTGCCCCTGTAGTGGACAATACCGATGTTTCCAACCCAAAAGTGGAAGGTTTTGAAAATCCATTGATAATTAGCGATTTATCATTGTTTTTAGATATGTCATAATTAATTTTTGCACCATAGGTCCATACGTCGGCAGCACTTTTTTGTTCCAGAGGCATATTAACTGATCCAACTATGGATAACCTTTGATTTACTTTAAATGTAGGGTCTAAAGAGATCCGGTCACTTGTATCGTCGACTCTTGAACCGGCATTAAAATTAGCATCCAGAGAAAATACTCCACTTATATTATTTATTGCAGAAGTTAATTGTTTCAATACTACATCATAAGCAGAAGAAGCATAACTGCTGCCTCCCATCTTATCGGATAAAAAGCTTCCAAAAACAACAATTCCGGCAACTTGATTGTATTTTTCCCCTTCATTATTATTTAGTTTAGTATTGAGTTGATCACGAACCGAAGAAGAAGCATCTGCTTGTATATCAAAAGTTAAACTTGGTTTGGATAAATATCCGGTTAATAATGCCGAAACAGTTACATTAGAAGCGGGTACTGTAGATATACCCAAATAATCGCCAATATTACTTACTAATCTGGTATAGGAAGCGCGAATATTTAAATCGGCTTCGGTAGGACCACGATTTTCCCATCGGATAGTACTTCCGGGAACGATAGTAAAATCCTTATTAACAAACATATTATAATAGTATTTACTATCTCCGGTTATTGTGTAAGTACCATCCATAGAAATCACTCCTGCTTTTGACATATCAAATTTTAGATGTTTTGCATCTCCCCGAACCACTATTTTATCTCCGGTTTCTTGGCTGATAATTAGATTAACTACAGATTTATTGTCTGCTGTAACGTCTGCACGTATGGATAATCCCATAGGTGGTTTAGTTTCTTTTTCATCTCCTTCTTTATGTTGTTCAGGAATGAATTTGATATATTGAATGTCGGTAGCATTAGTTGTACTACTGCTGTTTATTGTGAGGCTGCTTCCCTCAAGAGCCATGGCAGTTGCTGAAATATCAATACCTTTATCCGTAGTTCCTGTTATGGAAAAATTACCTGAAGCATAAATAGTTCCATAAAAAAGATCATTTTCTTTCATGGTAGTATTTAACACTAAAAGTTTATCCGAAGTAAAGTCTAGGTTCATTCCCCATTCGGAGAAATTTTTAGTCATTAAAGGTCCAAAAACTACTCCCTTAGTTTTTCTTTGAGTATCCATCAACTCAATATTATCAAATAAAAATATACCGTCAGATATTTGTAAATCTTGATCTTTAGTTAGTTGATAATCAACCCCTAAAAAGTTAACTTTAAATCCAACTTTAGACATTGTCAGGGATCCTTGATATTTAGGCGAAGTTATATCTCCTGAAATTTGAACATTTCCGGTGGCAGTTCCTCTGAAATTTGAGAAGATACTTTGTAAAAAAGTCCCTATAGGAGCTATGTTCATTTGATTGGCTTGTAAATCTATATTCAATTGAGAAGGCTTACCATTTTGATTGGCTATATATCCGTCAGCTAAAAAACGATCTTGTCCGGAGTCTTCTAATTTACTTTGCAGTAAATATCGGTTGGTTTTAGCATCGTAGATTGCTCTCATGGCCAAATTCCCTAAATTTTGACCATTAAATTTCAATTGATCGATATATAGATCCACAAGCGGTTTTAGTTCACTTGAATTTTTAAGTACTTTGGCAGATCCATTGGCAACACCCTCAAAAGACATATCTTTAAGTAAACTATGAGGTAATATTTTTTCTAATTTAACATCTTTTAAATTCAGATCAAAAGTATATTCATTTTTGGTGGTATATTCTCCGGACAATAAAATTTCAGAGTTTTCAGATGTTAATTCAATTTTTTGTAAAACTAATTTGTTAGTTAATAAATTATATTTCGCAATGGCTTCATCCGATTTAAAATTCGGATTCAGTTTCCATTTTGCTTGTGCCAAATTTATATTAGAAGGTTTAAATCCAATAATAATATCATTATTTTTTTGAGTTTGATATAAATTTAAATCAAAATTAGTTTGTTTTTCTTTATATTTTCCATGATAAAAATTAGTGGAAACAAATAGGGAATCATTTTTATTATATCCTGAAAAATTGATTTTTTCAATATTCGTATTGTCAATATTTAGAGAGGACAAAGATCCCATAAATTGTCGTAAGGTATCTTCTGTATTTAAAAATATATTCGGATTAGTTAGTTTGATATTTTTATAATATATATATTCTGAAATCATTTGTGCTTGTAACTTATTTCCATTGCCAACATACCTTCCTGTAATGGTTGTTCCCGGGGATAAGTTTACATCCATCATTAACAAATCAAATAAATCCTTTTGAATATCCAAAATAAATGAAAACTCTTGATTGTCAAATCGTTTATTAGTTTTAAAATTAGCTACCAGGTTACCAATTCCTTTCTGTAACATATCAGGAATATCTTCTAATTTGTATTTACCATAAATATTGGCCGTAATCATGTTCGGAGAAAAAATATCTAAATTTCGATTTCCTTCCTCAAAACTTGTTTTAATTTGAATATCATTATAATTGGTAGTTTTACTATTATCTTCAATAGAAATTGAATTAATGTTGATTTGTCCAATCAAATCATCAATGGAGCTGAATTCAATATCTGCTTTAATTAATCCTTTAAATGATTTATTTTTATCGGCTTGAGAAATAAAATAGCCTAAATTTAATGATTTAATGTCTGCATCAAAGTTGGTTTTAATATATTTTTGAGCAAAATTTATTGTACCATTAAAGTCAAAATTAGCGTATTTGTCATCGGAAATAATTTTACCTTCAAAAATTTTATCTCTTAAGTTACCCACAGCTGAAATTTCATTAATCGCTTTACCATTAATAACTAAGCTATTTAGTTTTGCATCAAATTTAGTTTCCATATGGTCCAGATTAAATCCGCTGCCGTCAAATTGAATTTTAGCGGATATGGGACCTAGTGTTGTTGATTTAATAAAAGAAGCTAAATTTAATTGGTACGTTTCTAATTTTCCTTTATATCTAGGTTTTTGGGAAGCGTAATCATTTAATTGAGCATCCGCTGTTACTGTACCTAAAGAGCTAATCATTTTACCATTAACACTCAGGTCTTTTTTATCAATTAAAAATGAACCAATATAATTCATAGTTCCAAATTCAGATACTATTTTGGGTATTTCTTTAGAAATAAATTTCGGTAACCATGAATTAAGAGAAGCATATGAAGATTGAAGATGCGTTTCTTTGGTTTCTATATTAAAAGATTGGGAAGGATCTGAAGTAACTAAATTCTTCAGAACTAAGTTTGGTGAAGAATAAAAAGTACCGTTAACCGATAAGATTGGATTAGTTAAAATTAAGTTATTAAGAGTACCATTAACTTTCGAAGAAATGTTAAGTATAGAATTAGTATCCCAGTTTTTTACAAAATATCGTATGTCTTTACCTGATACTTTACTACCTTTGTTTACATCCATATTCCAAGCTACCTGATCCGAAAAGTTACTCAATCCATTTTCTTTGGTGTGATTAAAAAATAAAGAACCTAATAACAATGAGGTATCTGATTCAAAAAGAAGGTCTTTGAAAGAAAGTTCTGTTTCTGAATAGTGAATATCGGATGAAAATTGATAGACAGTATAATTTTCTTTATGCCTTTTAGCTTTGAAATTAAATTGTTCAACTAAAACTCTTACATCCGAATTAAAAACATCGACGGTTGAAGCTTTTAAATTTAATTCAGAAGTATCTAACCAGACTTGATCTTCTAACGGTAAATTTTGATTAACAATTGAAAATCGACCATTGATTATATCTACCCTTCCGTTCAGTTTAAAATCTTTTTTTTGAGAAGGTTTATCTGAGCTAAAATTATCTATAAAAATAGAAAAATTATCATGATTTTCATTTTTATAAGTAATTACTTTGATGACAGGATCTTGTAAGCGCAATTGATCAATTTTGATATCATCAACATGCTTAATTACCAAATTTTCAATTAGAGATATGGTATTTAAATATCCTTTTAATTCTTTTACGGTTAGTAAATTATTCTGATGATGATCTTTAATAACTACATCATGTAAAGTAAGATTTCCAAAATAATCAACTTCAATTCTTTGAGCAGAAATGGAAGTTTTAAATTCTTTGTTTAAATAGGAAAGTGCCTCTTTTGCTATTTTATCTTTAACAGATGGTAAATTTATAACAATAATTAAAGATAGAAGTAATAAAAATAAAATGCAAAATGTATAGAGAATTGCCTTGGATGACTTAAAAAATATTTTTTTAATTAGTAACTTTGTCATAAATGAAAACACCCATTATTTTAGGAATAGAATCGTCATGTGATGATACATCAGCAGCTGTAATACAAGGTAAAAAAATACTATCTAATGTAGTATCTACCCAAAAAATACACCAAAATTATGGCGGTGTAGTTCCGGAATTAGCCTCTCGTGCTCATTTACAAAATATTATCCCTGTTGTACATCAAGCAATTCAATTAGCAAATATAAATAAAAAAGCAATTGATGCGATATCTTTTACCCGTGGTCCGGGTTTATTAGGTTCCTTATTAGTTGGTACCAGTTTTGCAAAATCGTTATCTATGTCATTGAATGTTCCTCTTATTGAAGTTAATCACATGCAGGGGCATATATTTGCACATTTTATTGAGGATGAATTTAAAGAAAATATATCATTTCCATTTTTATGTCTTACGGTAAGTGGTGGACATACCCAAATTGTTCAGGTAAATGATTATTTTGATATGGAAGTGTTGGGAGAAACTTTGGATGATGCGGCGGGCGAAGCTTTTGATAAGATAGGTAAAATATTGGGACTGGAATATCCGGCAGGACCTACAATTGATAAACTTTCTCAAAATGGAGATAAAGATAAATTTAAATTTCCGTTACCAAAATTGGAAGGAATCAAATTTTCTTTTAGTGGCATAAAGACTTCCGTGCTTTATTTCATACAAAAAGAAGTACAGAAAAACCCTGATTATATAAAAGAGAATCTCGAAGATATATGCGCATCCGTCCAAAAAACAATTCTATCTTCATTGTTAGATAAATTAAAGTTGGCTATTGAAATTACGGGAATTAAAAATGTAGCAATTGCCGGTGGTGTTTCGGCGAATTCGGAGTTAAGAAGAGAAATAAAAAAATTAGAATTAGAAAAAAATTGTAAAACTTTTATCCCCAAATTCGAATATACTACAGACAATGCAGCCATGATTGCCGTGGTTGGAAGCATTAAATATGAACATAATAAATTTTCTGATCTTAAAACTATAGCTACCGCTAGATACAAAATGTAAGATTATGATTGGTAATAGCTCTTATAAAAAAAGCTTACTATTTATTTTAAGTTTATTAATTTTTAATTTCTGTAAAAAAGAATCCCTATTGTTTAACGATGATTTTCATACCAATATCAATCATTGGGACACGATATCTACAGATGCACTATATACTAAACTTGAAGAAGGAAATTTATTGATGAAGGCTGATTTGAAAAATGTTTTAAATTATTCTTTACTCTCCCTTCCAATATCCGATCGAAATATTACCTATACTACTTTATTACAAATTAATAATTTTTATAATCCTAAGGGCGTTGCGGGTATAATTTTATATGCTGATGATCGAAAATATCCTGAAAATTATCTCCTATTCGGAATTAATGCAGAAAACGAAGTAGTTATATCTTACGAGAGCAAAAGAGAAGGAAGATCACAAATATATTTTAAACAAAAAACTCAAAAATATAAAAAAAAGGAAAAGAATAGTTTTTCAATCGTAACAGACAAAAGTTCTATTCAATTCCTTTTGAATGGTAAAATATTGACAACCATATCCAAAAATAAAGAATTAGGATCATGTTTTGGTTATATGGTAATCAATTCGAATATATCTGTTTCTTCTCTGCAAATTAAAAGTCATTAATTTAAGCCAAATTACATGCCAATAAAGACTAAATCAAATTAATTGGCTTTATAAGCTTGATAATATTGTAATGCTTTAGGCATTATTTTATTTATATCAGCAATTCTATTTTGAGGATTCGGGTGCGTGGAAAGAAATTCAGGTGTATCGGAACTTCCGGTAGCGTCAATCATTCTTTGCCAAAATAAAGGGGCTTGTCTGGGATCATATCCTGCCATTGCCATAATATATAAACCCATTTCATCTGCATCAGATTCTTGTTTACGACCATAACGTAAAAGAGTGATGCCACTGGCTACGGGGTAATATTGGTTAATTGCCGAACGCAAAGCTTGGTTATTGGTAACCCCTCCTAATACCTGTCCACCGATTTCTGAAATATATGATTGTGAAATTTTTTCAGCTCCGTGACCTGCCAGAGCATGGGCAATTTCATGTCCCAAAACAACTGCTAATCCTGTGTCGTCTTTACAAATAGGTAAAATTCCTGAATAAACAGCCACTTTTCCTCCGGGCATACACCATGCATTAACTGTTTTTGGATCATCAATTAATACAAATTGCCACTGATAACCGTTTAAAGCCGAAGACTTACCAATGGATCTATAATAATCTTCTGCGGCCTTTTTTATTCTGTTACCCACTTCTTCCACCTGCCTTGCTTGAGGAGTTCCTGTGATAATTTTATTGGAAGATAAAACCTCTTGATATTGCTGAAATGAAGATGGCAATAATTGAGAATTGGATACAAAATTTAACGATTTTCTTCCGGTTAACGGATTAGTTGCACATGCTACTGTTAATAAAGATACTAGCGAAAATAATAAGCATTTTTTTGAATTCATAAACTCTGTAATAATTTTTGAAATATAGTAAATTTATTAATTAATGTTCTTAAATTTGCAATGATTATAATAAAATAAAAGCAAAAAATATGCCTTACTTATTCACATCCGAATCGGTTTCGGAAGGCCATCCAGATAAAGTTGCTGATCAGATTTCAGATTCGATATTAGATAATTTTTTAGCATTTGATCCCGATTCTAAGGTAGCTTGTGAAACTTTAGTTACTACCGGTCAGGTAGTATTAGCCGGAGAAATTAAATCCAACACGTATATTGATGTTCAGCATATTACCAGAGATATTATAAAAAAAATAGGCTATACGAAAAGTGAATATAAATTTGAAGCCGAATCTTGCGGTATTTTATCCGCTTTGCATGAACAATCGCAGGATATCAACCGCGGGGTGGATAAACAGAATAAAGAAGAACAGGGTGCAGGTGACCAAGGGATGATGTTCGGATATGCCACCAATGAAACGGATAATTATATGCCTTTGGCTTTAGATATTTCACATAGTATCTTACGTGTGTTAGCTCGAATAAGAAAAGAAGGTCAAATAATGACCTATCTTCGTCCGGATGCAAAATCTCAAGTTACTATTGAATACGACGATAATAATAAGCCGATACGTATTGACACGATAGTTCTTTCTACACAACATGATATGTTCGATGAGGATGAAAAGGTTGTATTGGACAAAATTGCCAAGGACATTATTTCAATTGTTATTCCTGAAGTTAAGGCAGAATCAAAAGATGAAATAAAAGCATTATTTGATGATAATATCACTTACCATATAAATCCAACCGGAAAATTTGAAATCGGAGGACCTCATGGAGACACCGGATTAACCGGAAGAAAAATAATTGTTGATACTTATGGTGGTAAAGGAGCTCATGGCGGAGGCGCATTTTCCGGAAAAGATCCTTCTAAGGTGGATCGTTCTGCTGCCTATGCTACCAGACACATAGCTAAAAATTTAGTGGCGGCAGGTGTTGCTGATGAAGTTTTAGTACAAGTTTCTTATGCTATTGGTATTACCGAACCGTGCGGTGTTTATATTAATACTTTTGGCAGTTCAAAAGTTAACCTGTCCGATGGAGATATAGCATTGAAAGTTGAAAAATTATTCGATCTAAGACCTTATGCTATAGAAAAAAGATTGAAATTAAGAAATCCAATATATACGGAGACAGCAGCCTATGGCCACATGGGAAGAAAGAACGAAATCGTTACAAAAAAATTTGTAAGAAATCGTGAGAATGGAAAGACAGAAATAAAGGAAATCGAAGTAGAATTATTTACTTGGGAAAAATTAGATTATTTAGATCAAATTAAAGAAGCTTTTAATCTGTAAACTAACATTTATTTTCATGTCAAAAATACTGGCCATCGATTATGGTGAAAAAAGATCCGGATTAGCAGAAACGGATGATATGCAAATTGTTGCCAGTGGGTTGGCCGGAATTATGACTTCTAATTTGATTCCATTTCTTGAAAAATATATGTCTGAAAATTCCGTTGAAAAAATAATTATTGGTTTACCTGTTCGATTGAACGGAGAACTTTCAGATGTAGAAATTTCAATTCAAAAATTAATCAAGAAGATTTCCTCCCTTTTTCCAAATCTTCCGGTTGAAAGAGTGGATGAGAGATTTACTTCAAAAATTGCTTCTCACTTTATTAGTTTGAGTGGAAAAAATAAAAAAAATAGAGAAAATAAACATTTATTGGATGAAGTAAGTGCTACTTTAATTTTACAAACCTATTTAGAGAAAAAATAAAATTATGATTTTACCTATTTATGGCTATGGAGAACCTGTTTTAAGAAAAAAAACAGTAGAAATCGGTAAAGATTATCCCGATTTAGATCAATTAATTGAAAATATGTATGAAACCATGTATAAAGCACATGGAATTGGTTTAGCAGCCCCACAAGTAGGATTGAACATACGTTTATTTGTAATTGATGCTTCTCCATTGGCAGAAGATGAGGATTATGTTGACATAAAAGACGAGTTAGCCCTTAGTAAGAAAGTTTTCATAAATCCGAAAATAACTAAAAGAGAAGGTGAACTTTGGAAGTTTAACGAGGGTTGTTTAAGTATTCCTGATATTCGAGAAGATATTAAGAGATTGGAAAATATTACAATTGAATATTTTGATCAAAATTGGAATAAAAAAACTGAAAATTTTGGTGATGTTCGTGCGCGTATTATTCAGCATGAATACGATCATATTGAAGGAATTCTGTTTACAGACTTATTATCTCCGCTTAAGAAAAAATTATTAAAAGGTAAACTTGCCAATATTAGTAAAGGAAAGGTGGAGACTGAATACCGAATGAAATTTCCTTCTCATTAAATTTTAAAATAAATTAACTAAAAATATAATTACAATATTGATATGGATCTTACTAAAATCATTGCAATTACAGGGAAATCCGGTTTATTTGAATTATTATCTCAAACTAAAGGAGGTTTCATTGTTAAAGATTTAGTTGCTCAAAAGAAATTGTCTATTAATGCAAATAGTCAAGTAAGTTTACTGCAAAACATTTCAATCTATACTCAAGATTCTGAAGTATCATTAATTTCAGTTTTAGTTTCAATTTCCAAAAAACATCAATTTAAAGAAATTGAATTTGATAAAAATGATACCAATACGTTAAGATCTTTAATGAAAGATGCTCAACCGGATTATGCAGAAGACAGAGTATATAATTCAGATCTAAAAAAGCTTTTTACTTGGTATAATATATTGGTTAAAAACGGTATCATAACTGAAGAAAGCGTAAAAGCTTATGAAGACAATCTAGCTAAAGCTTCGGATGATAGCCAAAAAGAAAATTCAGAAAATAGTAACATTTCACAAAAAACAGCTACTAATGAGATATCAAATGATGATACAAAAGATGAAGCCGGTGTAACTAAAAAATCTACGAAAAAGTCACCCGCTAAGAAAAAAGCTGAATAGTATAAATAATTTTAAATATTATTAATGAAAAGGTATCAATGTAAAGTTGGTGCCTTTTTGTATTTCAACTATAAAAAAAATCTTTGAGTATCATTGATACTCAAAGATTTTTCTATATATAAATTCCAGATAACTTTTTACATGAACATATCCTTGATCTTTTCAAAAAATGTTTTGTCATTTTTTGATGGTTTAGGATGAAAATGTTCATTATCTAACATAGATTCAAAAAATTCTCTTTGCTCTTTAGTTAGTTTACTCGGATTAGGTGTCCAAACATTGATATGAATAAATAAATCTCCGTATCCATATCCTTGAACTTGAGGCAATCCTTTATCTTTTAATCGTAGAATTTTTCCTGATTGGGTTCCCGAGTCTACCGTAATTTTTACTTTTCCCGTAATCGTAGGAATTTCTTTTTTCGTACCTAAAATAGCTTCGGGTACAGAAATATATAGTTCATAATGAAGATTATCTCCTTCCCTTTTTAAATTTTCATCCTCAATTTCTTCAATCACAACGATTAAATCTCCGGGTACTCCACCAAATGGAGCATCATTTCCTTTACCTCTAACTTGCAGTTGAACTCCTTCTCTAACACCTGCAGGAATTTTAATGGATACTTCTTCTTCAACTTTAATTAAACCATGATTATTAGCACCCGGCGGTATATGATCCGCAACTTTACCCGTACCTCCACAAGTATTACATACTGATTGAGTTTGCATTTGTCCAAACGGAGTATTCATGATTCTTCTCGTTTGACCGGTCCCGTTACAGGTAGGACAATTTTTTGAGGTAGCTCCCGGAGCTAATTTAAATCTTTTTACTTTAACGGTCTTTTCAACACCGTTAATAATTTCTTTAAGAGTTAATGATAAACGGATACGTAAATTGGAACCTTGAACTTGTTGAGGTCTTGAAGAAAAGCCGCCAAAACCGCCTCCGAAGGCACTACCGAAAATATCACCAAAATGGGAAAAGATATCTTCCATATTCATTCCCCCTCCAAAGCCACCACCGGCAGCCCCTCCTACTCCGGCATGACCGTATTGATCATACCTTGCTCTTTTTTGAGGATCACTTAAAACTTCATAAGCTTCAGCAGCTTCTTTGAATTTTTCTTCAGCTTCTTTATCACCGGGATTTTTATCCGGGTGATATTTGAGTGCTTTTTTCCTATAGGCCTTTTTTAACTCTACTTCAGTTACACTCTTAGAAACCTCCAATACTTCGTAATAATCTCTTTTAGACATAATTTTTTATATAAACCTCTTTGAGTTCTTAATTTCCAATAACTACTTTTGCGTATCTAATTACTTTTTCATGCAATAAGTACCCTTTTTGAACCACATCTATAATTTTACCTTTTAGACTTTCATCAGGAGACGGGACTTGGGTAATTGCTTCATGATAATCAATATTAAAATCATCACCGGCCTTTACATCGATAACAGTCAATCCTCTATCTTTCAAGGTATTGAATAACTTATTATAAATAAGTTTCACTCCCTCTAAAACAGATAGATCATCCTCCTTTTTTTCAAGTTCGGTAATTGCGCGATCAAAATCATCTAATACCGGAAGTAATGATTCTAATATATCTTTGTCCGAGTATTTAAGAAGATCCTGTCTCTCTTTAATTACACGTTTTTTATAGTTATCAAATTCAGCAAATAAACGGATATATCTGTCTTTTTCTTTTTCAAGTTTTTCAGTTAAGTCAGAATTATTGTTGGGTTCTGACATATTTTCAGTATCCTTTGAATTTTCTTGATTGTTATTTTCTTCAATTAATTCGTTTTCTTCGTTATCACTTTGAATTGACATGGTTAAATTCTTTATTGGTTACTGATATTTATCAATTTTATTGCCATAGTAAAAATGCTGTCAAATCGACCTATTTTTAAAAAATTATTTAAATACTTCTTATTAAATTTGCATATAAAGTAAATATATTCAAATGTTGAAAAGTTTTGATATTTTTTCAATCAAATCGGAGGAAGAATTTAATTCACTCGCCATCCAAATTTTTTTGTATCAATATAAAAATAATATACCCTATAGAACTTTTGTTGATTTGTTATCTATAGATTGTAATAAAATTCTTAATTATCGGCAAATACCTTTTTTACCGATTGAATTTTTCAAAACCAATACAATTGTTGATAAAAATTTCTTACCGAATTTATATTTTCAAAGTAGCGGTACTACTTCCGAAAACCTATCCAAGCATTATATAGCAAATGAAGATATTTATAAACAAAGTATTTTACATTCATTTTCAATTTTTTTCGGAGACCCTTCCGAATACATATATTTAGGTTTGCTTCCTTCTTATTTGGAGAGAAATAATTCTTCACTTATATATATGGTAAATTATTTAATGGAGCAATCGGGAAAGGTGGAAAATGGTTATTATCTACATAATTTTAATGATTTACATGCTATTATAAATCGATTGGAAAAAGAGAATAAGAAAGTTATTCTTTTTGGTGTTTCCTATGCTTTGTTAGATTTTGCAAATTCTCATCCTCAACAACTGAAAAATACTATAATTATAGAAACAGGAGGAATGAAGGGAAGAAAAAAAGAAATGACAAAAGATGAGTTGTTAACAGAATTAAAAAATTCTTTTCAGACCGATAAAATTTATTCGGAATACAGTATGACGGAATTATTGTCTCAAGCTTATTCTTTATCTAATAATGTTTATAAATGTCCACCCTGGATGAAGATTTTAATTCGAGATGTGGATGATCCTTTTGAATATGTTGAAACAAACAGATCGGGAGGTGTCAACATAATTGACTTGGCAAATATTCATAGTTGTTCATTTATATCTACCCAAGATATTGGTAAAGATGAAGGCAAGAATGGTTTTAAAATTTTGGGAAGAATGGATAATTCCGATATTAGAGGATGCAGTCTTTTATTATTATAAAATATAAAATTTATTAATTAAGCTTTTTTTAACTAAAATTTGTATTTAATTTTAAACTTTTTTTATAAAAAAATAATAAATTTAATAAAATTATATATAAGTTTTATTTTTCGGAATTGTTTATTGTAATATGTCTTATTACAGAAAATTAATAAAATATATTATTACAGGAATTATACTTTTATTCTTGTGGTTTATTCTTCATACCATTGCTATTATTATTGATGGGAATCAAGAAGATACCAGGGATGCAGACGTAGGAGTTATTTTTGGAACAAAAAATAAAACAGACGGTTCTATGCCTATGTCTTTAATACGAAGACTAAATATTGGTTTAAAATTATATAATGAAGGTCAAGTTCAAAAATTAATTGTTTCCGGAGGTTTAGCTAATAAAAACTTTTGTGAAGCTGATCTCATGCAGGAATATTTATTGGAACACGGAGTGCTTTTATCTGATATTATTTTGGATAATAAAGCCTTAAATACTGAAGAAAATGTAGAAAATTCATTAAAAATAATGAAAGATAATAATTACAGAAAATTAATTATTATATCACAATATTATCATATTTCACGTATTAAGCTGATGTATTATAAGCTAGGCTTTTATAATTTAGGTTCTGCAAGTTCTCATCACTATAGTAAAAGGCATCATTATATGTCATTAATAAGAGAATTTTTTGCCTATTACTATTATTATTTTTTTAAATAAATTAATTCTTTAACAAGCGCTTTTTATATATTTATGCATACAAATTTTATAGAAAAAGTAATTGATGAGTTATTGGAAAAAAATAATGATTTATCTAAATTTACTATCATTATTCCCGGAAGAAGACCTATCATATTTTTTAAAAGATATCTTATAAAAAAAGGTTATAACGGATTTTTGCCTACTTTCTATACCATTGAAGATTTTATATACAAACATTCCCATTTAGTTAAAATTGAAAATATTCCTCTTTGGTTGGAAGCTTTTCAAATACAGAAAAAATTCGTAAATGCAGAGGAAACTCTTGATGAGTTTTTAAAATGGATACCTACTCTTCTTAAAGATTTTAACGACATAGAAGTATTCTCTGATAATCCTCATAGGGTTTTAGAGCATATGGCTTCCATTGAAAGAATAGAAAATTGGGTGAATAAGCTTGATACAACAAGTGAAAAAAAATTATATTATAAAAATGTAAAATTTTGGGAAAACAATATAATTTTATATAATAAATTAAAGGATTCTTTGGAAACTAAAGGATTGGGAACGTATGGAATGATTCTAAACCATGTGTTAAGCCAATTAACATCTATTCATATTCCTGAAAATGAAAAGTATGTTTTTGTCGGATTAAATGCCTTAACGCCCAAAGAAGAAAAGCTGATTAAACATTATATATCACATGCCGAAACGTATTTATATTGGGATGCCGATAAATACTATTTAAACAATAGTAATCAAGAAGCCGGAGATTTTTTAAGGAAATATAAAAATTGGAATTATTATGCAACTCGAGATTTCAAATGGGTAACTGATGATTTCAACAAAAAAAAAAATATACATGTAGTGAGTACTTCTCAAGACGTAGCTCAAGCCAAATATATCAGTTCTATCTTATCTACCCTTCCTGAAGAAGAATTACAAAATACCGCACTAGTATTAAGCGATGAATCAATTCTACCGGCAATATTGGAAAGCATACCTAAAAATATATCCCGAGTTAATATAACTATGGGATTTCCTCTTAAAAATTCATTTTTAGCATCATTATTTAAGCAAATTTTTAAATTACACATATTTAGAGAAAAAAATAAATCCAAAGGATATTATTATAACGACATCTTATCCCTTCTTCAGAATCCATTACTACATAATACTATATCTGTTATTGAATTTATTTCTGAAATAAAAAGAAATAATCTTATCTATTTAACTGATTCTCTCATATTTAAATATTTAGGTAGTTCTTACTATTATTTTATATTTAAAGAATATACAAATCCTATCGATTTGATACATAAACTTTATGAATTTTGTACTGAACAATTTTGGAAAACAGATTCTGATCATCAGGTGTTAAAAGAAAATTATTTAAAATTTAAAAATCTTTTCTCCATTTTACATACACAATTATCGCAAGATCTTTCCATTCAAAGTTTTTCACTTCTTTATACATTTTATCAGCATGTAATCAATAATGAAACTATTGATTTTATTGGCGAACCGGTAGAGGGACTTCAAATTATGGGAGTTTTGGAAACTCGTTTGCTAAGCTTTAAAAATATACTAATGACCGGAGTTAATGAAGGAATTTTGCCGGGTGGAAAAAATGATAATTCTTTTATTCCTTTTGATGTAAAGAAAAATTACGGAATCAATACTTTTCTTGAAAGTGATGCCATCTATGCGTATCATTTTTATAGATTAATACAACATGCACAAAACATAACCTTAGTTTATAATAATTATACTGAAGGTATTAACTCCGGAGAAAAAAGTAGATTTATTAATCAATTAGAATTTGAGTCTCAACATACCATAATAGAATCTGTAGCCACTTATGGAGGAAATTTAAAACAATCGAAGGAATTAATCATTGAAAAATCACCTGCTGTATTGATTTCAATTCAAGATTGGCTAAAAAATCCTATTTCGCCAACTCATTTAACCAATTATCACTACAATCCAATCAATTTCTATTTGCAAAAGATTTTAAAGATTAACGAACAACAAGAGATGGAAGAGGAAATTTCTGCTTTAAATTACGGAAATTTGATTCATCATACTTTAGAATCTATTTATTCCCCATGGCAAGGAAATAAACTAACGGAAAAGGAGTTACTTTCAGCTTTAAAAAATTATTCTGTTTATTTAAATAAATATATCGAAAAAGAATTAAATCCCGACTTATTTAAAAAAGGGCAAAATTACTTACAAAAGCTGCTAGCGGAAAAAACCATTGAAAAAATATTGTTAAGAGATTTAACCGACATAAAAAACGGTAATATCATTTTCTTAAAAGAAATTGAAAAAGAACTTAGTTCCACTATTAATTTACCTGAAATAGGCACCTTATTTTTGAAAGGATTTGTAGACCGCTGGGATAGTTTTAATGGCCGGGACCGAATTATAGATTATAAAACATCATCTATAGATACTCTTATATTTAAGTCAGATAGATTTAATCAAATACAAGAAGATAAAAATTTTAAATTTTTTATTCAGCTTGTTTTCTATGCTTATATGATATTACATGAAAAACTTTCAGAATCGGTAAAGGTGGGAATTTGGAGTTTTAAAAAACCTTTTCGAGGATTGGAGATTTTAAAAATTGATTCTTCTGAAAGTTTAAACGAATCTCAAGCTACTATTTTATTTGAGGAAGTTTCCCGATTGATCTTAGAAATTGCTGATCCGGATATTCCATTTCTAGAAAAATCTTCTTTTATTAAATAATAACAAAAAAATAATTTTTAATTCAATTTAATCATTTAATTTTGAAGTTTAACTTTCTTACCCATGAACGAAGATTTAAAAGATATAAAAAATATTTTTCCTATACTGAATCAGTTAGTAAATGGCAAACCTTTAGTCTATCTTGATAATGCTGCGACTACTCAAAAGCCGATTTCCGTAATACAGGCAGAAGAAAAATATTATAAAACTATAAACTCCAATGTTCATAGAGGAATTCATACCCTAAGTCAATTGGCTACCGTGGAAATGGAAGAATCCCGAAAGTCTGTGCAACAATTTTTAAATGCAAAAAAGGATTACGAAATTATTTTTACTAAAGGAACGACCGACAGTATCAACTTAGTAGCTACAGGAATAGAACCCTTACTTAACGAAGGCGATGAAATTATTATATCCAATTTAGAACATCATTCGAATATTGTTCCTTGGCAATTATTAGCCGAACGAAAAAATCTAAAAATTAAAGTTATTCCTGTGGATGACAACGGAGATTTGATAATGGATGAATATGATCGACTCCTTTCGGAAAAAACTAAAATAGTAGCTGTAAATCATATTTCCAATGCATTGGGAGTAGTTAATCCAATTGAAGAGATAATTTCTAAAGCCCACAAAATAGGTTCATATGTGCTTATAGACGGAGCGCAAGCCGTATCTCATAGAAAAGTTGACGTGCAAAATTTAGATGCCGATTTTTATGTATTCTCATCACATAAGCTTTATGGTCCTACGGGAGTGGGTATTTTATACGGTAAAGAGAATATATTAGAATCCATGAAACCCTACCAGGGAGGTGGAGAAATGATTAAAGAAGTTACTTTTGAAAAGACGACCTACGCAGATTTGCCTTTTAAATTTGAAGCAGGTACTCCGAATATTTCCGGTAATATTGTCTTAAAAACTGCTATAGATTTTGTGCAAACTATAGGTTTTAAAAATATTAGTAAGCATGAAGACGAAATTATGAAGTATGCTAAAAATAAACTTTCGCAATTAGATAATATAGTCATCTATGCTCAAAATGCAAAACATACCTCCGGAGCACTTTCTTTTAATTTAGATATCGAAAATATTCATTCGTCTGATGTCGGGTTTATTTTAGATAAACAAGGGATAGCAGTAAGGACCGGACATCATTGCGCTCAACCCATTATGCAACGTTTGGGAATAAAAGGTACAGTTCGAGCATCATTTGCCATCTATACAACTAAGGAAGATATTGATCAACTGATTGAAGGGATGTATTTAGCTCAAAAAATGCTTAGATAAAAACTAAATTATTATTAATCAAACAGTTATTTTAATAATCGGATAGAAGGATGAAAATAATTAATTGGAAAAGTCTGGTCGGCAATTATTTAGTATTATTTTATTCCTATTCATTTCCATACAAACACCAATAAAGAATGAGGAAAATAATCGGTAGCTAATAGTAATATTTTTTTAATATTACCAACTACCACTGGCACCGCCTCCACCGAAGCTTCCTCCGCCGCCAAAACCTCCAAAACCACCACCTCGGGAACTACTGCCCCCACTTCCGCCGATAAATCCACCTAATCCACCCCAAAAATCATCATCATTATTTCTTCTCTTACCGTTACGGTCATAATATGTGTTGTTTCTATTGTTTTTATGCATTAATATATACAATAGTATAATGAAAAATATAAATACGGCTACTATGATCCCTGAAGTAGTATCATCAGTATCCTCCGGGTTATCTGCCTTAAATTTCCCTTGAAGAACCTTTATGATTTGATCCGTACCGGAGTTTATAGCACCATAATAATCATTTTGCTGAAGATAAGGAATCATATATTGATGAATAATAGTACTGGAAGTATAGTCAGTCATGGCATCTTCAACTCCTCGCCCATTCTGTATAGCTAATTTATGATCATCGGAAGCAATTAATAATAAAATACCATTATTTTTATATTTTTGTCCGATTTGCCATTTTTCACCCCATTTGGCTCCCACATAATTAATATCGTCACCATTTAATGTTTTAACAATACAAACAATTATTTCCGTGGAGGTTGAATCACTATAAGATATTAACTTATTATTTAAATTATTTTGTTGCTCTTCCGTAAGAATATTAGCATAATCATTAACGGGATAAATTATTTTTGGTTTTTCCGGGATTTTAAATTCCGTTTGGCTGTAAATAAAGTTATTTATAAATAATACGCCAAAGAGGACTAAAAAAATTTTAACGGGATATTTCATTGGGTAATTCATTTTCTATATTTTTTCCATCTCTTGGAAAAAATTTTTTCAATTTAGTTCCGGTTTTTAAAATTGCGTTGATTAATCCTTCTTTATAATTATCTTTTTTAAATGAAAATGTAATTTCCTTTAAAAGACCATCCCAAAAATTTTGATGTACATATTTATGAATGTTGACATCTCCAATTACAGCAATTTTTTTCTTATTTTCGGATACATAAAATAAGACACCATTTCTATCTTTTGTTTTTTCCATACCCAATTTGGTAAAGAGGGATTGCGCTGTGGCTAACGCATCCCCCGTTAGGTTTTGGTCTAAATGTACCCTAATTTCCCCTGTAGACATCGCTTCGGCTTGTCTAATGGCTTCAATAATATCTTCTTCGTCCCGGGGTGAAAATAACATTCTAAAAGTAGTTTTTAAAATTATTTACCGTTTAACAATTGATCGACATTTGGGGCTTTTTCAGCACCTGCATCTGCTTTAAATGTTCCTTTTTCTTTAAAATTTCTAAAATTAGCAACAATACTTGCGGGGAACTTTTGTATATAATTGTTATAGGTTGTAACAGATTGGTTGAAGTTATCTCTATCGATTTTAATTCTATTTTCAGTTCCTTCCAATTGATTTTGAAGTCCTAAAATATTTTGATTGGCTTTTAAATCAGGGTATTTTTCAATAGTAACTAATAATCTTCCTAAAGCAGAACCTAAACCGGATTGTGCTTTTTGATATTCAGCTAATTTTTCAGGAGATAAATTTGAAGGATCAATCTGTACTGAAGTTGCTTTTGCTCTGGCTTCAATTACAGAAGTAAGAGTTTCTTTCTCATAATTGGTTGCTTTATTAACGGTTGCTACTAAGCCGGGTACTAAGTCTGATCTTCTTTGATAAGAACTTTCTACAGCACTCCATTTTAAATTTACATCGTTATTTAGTTCAATCATATTATTATTAATGCTTACTCCCCACATAAATACTCCGATTACAATTATAGCGATTAATCCTATAATACCACCTCCGATTAAACATCCTTTTTTCATAATTTTTACTTAAATTTATATTTACTATTAATTAAATTATCCAATATCAAATATTATTCCTAAAAAGTAAGGGAAGTTCTACTACTTCCCTTACAATATGTTGTATTAAATTATTTTCTTTATAAAGCAGATTCTGCTTTTTTCATTTCTTCCATTTTATCCTTCATCTGTAAAACTCTATACGCTTCTATTAGTGCTTGAATAATACCTTTGTCTTTTTGATCATAACTGTATGCTTTCTCCATATAAGGTAAAGCCTGTTTGAACATTGCTTTTCTTTTTTCGACTAAAGCATCATATTTTTGTTGATCAGCTCTTGAAGATCCTAAGGCTTTCATTTTTTCTACAATTTCTTTATCAGGAGCTAATAATAAAGCTGCCAAATTCAGATATGCTGCCGGATAATCAGGCTTAATAAGTATAGTCTTATTATAATAATCTTTAGCTAATTCAGCTGTTCTAGGGTCTTTACTGTATAATACTCCTAAGTTATAATAAGAAATATAATCATTAGGTTTTTTTACAATAGCTTCTCTTAATTTAGCAATATATTTATCGGTTTGACCGGTTTGATAGTATAATTCTCCTATTTGAGAATTTAAATTAGTATCATTTGGAAATTTTTTCAATCCTTTTTCAGCTAAAGCCATAGCTTCATTATACCTTTTATCTGCAACTAATAAGGAAATTGCATAATTATATAAATCTGCTTCAACGGAAGGTGATTCCTCTTTTTTAAAGTCTGAAAACCCTGAATTAGGTGCCGATTTGAATAAATTATATTGTTCTTCGCTTAAACCGACTCTTTTACCGTTTTGTAAAGCTGTATACGTGGTTGTCTTACCAGTATAGCCTTCATTTAGTAATTCTAAGTACAGTTCAAGAGCTTTTTTATTATTATTGGCTGCATGATAAGAAATTGCTGCATAATATTTAAAAACTTCATCCGCATTTCCCGCTGCTTGAGTTAAATAAAAGGATTCTAAGAAATCATCAGCCGCTTTCGAAAATTGTTTTGCATTATATTCAGAAGTTGCCCTGCCGGATAATTCTTGTCTTTTTTGTTCTAAAATCGGAATTATTTTTTGAATATAGTTTGTACCTGATTTAGTTTCTTTTAAACCTGTAAAACCTTCGGATTTAAGTTTTTCTGCTTCTTCTTTAGTAAGAACAAAAGCCTTTTCTTTAGTATTTTTATTTTTTAAAGAATAAATAGGGCCTTTTTCATAAAGGGCTAATTTGGAAAATATTTTAGCAGATTCAAGAGTTTTTCCTTGTTCCAATAAAGAATTTCCTTTTACATATAAATATTTAGCATATACGTCGGGATTGATTCCGGATATATTAGAACTAAGCGTTGGTTCTACTTGCTGAATTAATGACTCTGCCTGAGTTTTATTTCCTTTCTCTAATGCATTAAAAGCATCTTTTATTTCTTTCTCTTGGCCAAAAGACCATAAACTAACTAATATAAATAGAGAAACTGATATTTTTTTCATATAATGATTTTTAATCCTGTGATTCTGAATTATTTTCTTCGTTTGATTCATTTAAATCATTTTCTGAACCGTCAGAATCATTTAATTTTTCATTTGTTTCTGTAAGGTTTAGAGAGGTTTCACCATTAATAGTATTTCCATTTTCATCATATTCTTCTTCATCAACCCCTTCTTCTTTTTCAATTTTAGTTATGGCAGCAATTTCATCGTTCTTTTTAAGATTAATTAATTTAACTCCTTGAGTATTCCTGCTCATAACTCTAAGTTGTTCCACAGACATTCTGATGGCTACACCGGATTTATTAATGATCATTAAATCGTTATCATCAGTAACTTTTTGGATAGCTATCAGATTACCGGTCTTATCAGTTATATTTAAAGTAATGACTCCTTTTCCTCCTCTGTTAGTAATACGATAGGCATCGGCATGAGTTCGTTTTCCATATCCTTGTTCTGATACAACTAAAATAGTGTCATTTTCAGGATCTGAAATAATAACCATTCCAATTACCTCGTCATCCTCATCGCCAAGAGTAATACCTCGTACACCTGAAGCATTTCTACCGATAGGTCTTAATTTTTCTTGAGGGAAGCGAATAGCTTTTCCATATTTGGTAGCAATCATTATTTCATCATTCCCGGAAGTTAAACTTGCGCTTACCAAAGTATCTCCTTCCCTAACATTAATAGCATTAATTCCGTTGGCACGTGGTCTGGAATAAGCTTCCAATGTTGTTTTTTTGATGGTTCCTTTTTGGGTAACCATTACTAAAAACGTATTATTTATATATTCCTCATTTTTTAAGTCATGAGTTAAAATATAAGCTTTGATTTTATCGTCTGATTCGATATTTATTAGATTCTGAATAGGTCGTCCTTTAGCTATTTTGGAACCTTCAGGAACTTCAAATACTCGTAACCAGAAACATTTACCTTTTTCTGTGAAGAAAAGCATGTACTGATGTGCAGTAGCGGAAACAACATATTCAAGGAAATCTTCATCTCTGGTAGATGCTGCACGGTTTCCAACGCCACCTCTTGATTGGGTCTTATATTCAGAAAGAGAAGTTCTTTTGATATATCCCATTTTAGAAATAGTTAAAACAACTTTTTCATCAGGAATAATATCTTCAATACTCATTTCACCACCCGCAAAATTGATTTCGGTCTTACGCTCGTCACCGTATTTTTGCTTGATTTCTTCTAATTCCTCTTTAATGATAGAATATCTTAGTCCTTCGTCATTTAAAATAGTCTTAAGATATTCGATCTCTTTCATAATGGCATTGTACTCATCTCGGATTTTATCCAACTCCATTCCGGTTAAACGAGCCAATCTAAGATCCAGGATCGCTTGAGCTTGTATTTCCGTTAATTCAAATTCTTGAATTAAGCCCGTTTTTGCTTCGCTTGGACTAGAACTTTCACGGATAATTTTAATGGCTAAATCTAAAGTATCTTGAGTAGCAATAACTTTCATAAATCCTTCCAAGATATGGGCTCGTTCTTGAGCTTTCTTTAGAAGGTATTGAGTACGTCTTACTACTACGTCATGTCTGTGCTCAACAAAATGATGAATGATATCTTTTAAATTAAGCTGAACGGGTCTTCCGTTTACTAGTGCAATGTTATTTACACTAAATGAGGTTTGTAATGCTGTATATTTGTATAAAAGATTTAAAACTACATTCGGGATGGCATCATGCTTAAGCTCATAAACTACTCTCATTCCATTTCTGTCAGACTCGTCTCTGATTTCAGAAATACCTTGTAATTTATCTTCTTTGATTAATTCGGCCGTACGAGCAATCATATCGGCTTTGTTTACCTGATATGGAATTTCTGTAACTACAATGGCTTCTCTGCCGTGTACCTCTTCGAAATTGGCTTTTCCTCGTAAAATGATTCTCCCCCTTCCTGTTTCAAAAGCAGATTTTACCCCTTCATAACCGTATATAATACCACCGGTAGGAAAATCGGGAGCTTTAATGTGCTGCATTAATTCATCAATAGTAATATTTCTGTTATCAATATACGCACAAATGGCACTAATAGATTCAGTAAGATTATGAGGAGCCATATTGGTAGCCATACCAACCGCGATCCCTGATGCACCGTTCACTAACAGAATAGGAATACGGGTAGGCATTACTTTAGGCTCTTCTAACGTATCGTCGAAGTTAAGTTGAGTATCAACCGTATCTTTATCTATATCCGATAATATTTCTTCAGAAATCTTTTTTAGTCGGGCTTCAGTATACCTCATTGCTGCAGGCGGGTCGCCGTCTACGGAACCGTAATTACCTTGACCGTCTACCAGCTGATACCTCATAGACCATTCCTGAGCAAGCCTTACCATAGTGTCATATACTGACGAGTCTCCATGAGGATGGTATTTACCCATAACCTCCCCAACGATTCTTGCAGATTTTTTGTAAGAACTGTTGGCAGTAACTCCCAATTCATACATCCCATATAAAACCCTTCTATGTACGGGTTTCAAACCATCTCTTACATCGGGTAGAGCCCTGGAAACTATCACAGACATTGAATAATCAATGTAAGATGATTTCATTTCATCTTCAATATTAATAGGAATTAATTTTTCCCCTTCTCCTATCATAAGTGTACTTGTTTATTTTTTCTTTAGTATATAAGACCGTAAAGATAATGAATTTTTATCGAACACGCAATTAGACATGCCTTTTAAGGATTTTGTGCGATTATAGTTCGTATTTATATATCAATTTGGATTCAAATGAATTTATCTCAATGAAATATTTACTCATTAAATTTTTATATAAATTGGTTCTCTCTGATTACAATACTTTTATGTAAAAGTGTTTTTTGGACATCAATTATTCTTTGATTGGAGCTTCCTCTAAATGGTAATCCTTCTTCGTATAAAGTATTCACGTATTTACCGTCTACAAGTACGTCTATATAAGGTAAAATTTGTGATAATTTTTTGGATTTATGTATTTGTTCAAAGGTAAACCCGGTGTAACACCAAATATTTTTATGCGAAGTAGCTTTAATTTCTTTGGCTAGTTCTGTAAATTCTTTTACTTGTATTAACGGGTCACCGCCCGTAAAAGTTACATTTGAAAATTCTGATTGATTTATAATCTCAATCAGCTCATTAATCGTATAGGGTTTTCCATTATCAATATCCCAAGATTCCGGATTGTGGCATTCTACACATTTATGAATGCATCCTGCCGCATAAATTGAAGTCCTAAAGCCGGGCCCATCCACCGTTGTATCCTGTATAATATCTAGTATAGATAGTTTAGTCATGAATAATTCGGTCGTTTAATTCCGCTAACTTTGCATAATTCCATCTATCGGTTGTTCCTACTAAATATCCCGTAATTCGTTGCAAACGGTCAATATGGGTGCTTCCACATTTTGGGCATTCGTCTAAATGGGCAGAAGCATTTTCATACCCGCAAGGTAAACATCGGTTTCGAGTATGATTCACAGAAGAATAGCCGATGTTATATTTATCCATCATATCCACAACAGTCATGATTGATTCGGGATTGTGAGTGGCATCTCCATCTATTTCAACATAGAAAATATGTCCACCGCGAGTTAAATCATGATAAGGTGCTTCAATTTTAGCTTTTAGGTGAGCGCTGCATTTATAATATACCGGTACATGATTAGAATTAGTATAGTATTCTCTGTCCGTTATTCCTTTAATACTTCCAAAGTCTTTTTTATCTTTTCTGGTGAATCTACCTGCTATGCCCTCTGCCGGTGTAGCTAGAATACTATAGTTGTGCTTATAATTTTCTGAAAAAGTTAAAGATTTGTCCCTCATAAATGTAACTATTTCCAGTCCTAATTTTTGAGCCTCCTCATCTTCCGCATGATGTTTTCCTATTAAAGCTACTAAAGCTTCGGCAAGTCCTATAAACCCGATTCCCAAAGTACCTTGATTGATTACTTTTTCTACAGTTTCTTCAGACTTTAGTTCTTCGGATCCATTCCATAATGTCGACATCAATAAAGGAAATTGTTTGGGAGCTGCTGTTTTTTGAAATTCAAAACGTTGATGCAGTTGTTCGGCAGCTATTTGTAACGTATGATCCAACTTTTGGAAAAATTGACGTTTTCTTTCAGTTTCATCCTTTATTTCGCGGGTCTCTAATGCCAATCTAACTAAATTGATTGTTGTAAAAGATAGATTACCTCTACCTATGGATGTTTTCTCTCCAAATCTGTTTTCAAACACACGCGTACGACATCCCATAGTGGCTGTTTCGTATTGATATCTTTTAGGATCTTGTGCATTCCATTTTTCATGATGATTAAACGTAGCATCTAAGTTCAAAAAGTTTGGAAAAAAACGTCGGGCGCTAACTTTGCATGCTAATTTATACAGGTCATAATTTGGATCTTCAGGTAAATAACTTACTCCTCGCTTTTTCTTCCATATTTGGATAGGAAAAATCGCAGTTCCACCGTTACCAACGCCTTCGTCCGTGCTTGTTAGAAGTTCTCTTATCACACATCTTCCTTCCGGAGAAGTATCCGTACCGTAATTAATGGAACTGAATACTACTTGATTTCCCCCTCTGGAATGGATCGTATTCATGTTGTGGATAAATGCTTCCATGGATTGGTGAACTCTGCTTACGGTTCTATTGATGGCATGTTGTACAATTCTTTCATCACCTTGTTTTTGACCAAGTTCTTCCTTAACATAATCCTTAATCGCGTAGTCATACAGGTGTTCATAATTTTGACCGTTTATATTTTCAAGAATTTTTATTTCCTCAATATAGCTTTTTCTAACAAACGGCGCTAAATAAAAGTCAAATGCCGGAATTGCTTGTCCTCCGTGCATTTCATTTTGAGCGGTTTCTAACGAAATACAAGCCAACATGCTGGCGGTTTCAATTCTTTTTGCCGGTCTTGATTCTCCATGTCCTGCAAAAAGACCGTTTTCTAAAATTTTATTTAATGGATGTTGTACACAAGTTAGACTTTTAGTCGGATAATAGTCTTTATCGTGAATGTGTATATAGTTGGAAAGGACCGCTTCTTTGGCTTCAGGACTTAAAAGATAATCATCTACAAAGGGTTTGGTGGTTTCACTGGCAAATTTCATCATCATTCCTGCAGGGGTGTCAGCATTCATATTGGCATTTTCCCTTGTAACCTCATTGGATTTGGTTTCAATAATCTCCAAAAACATATTGCATGTTTTAGCCTTTCTTGCAACATTTCTTTGATCTCTATAGGAGATATATTTTTTTGCCACTTCTTTACGGGGACTGTTCATTAATTCCATTTCCACCATGTCTTGGATGGCTTCAACCGTCATTTCTACATTGCCAGTCTGAGATATATCTTCAGTAATTTTTTGTATTAAAAAAGAATCCACTCCATTTTCCGTATTTTGCATAGCTTTGCTGATCGCATTAAAAATCTTATTTTTATTAAACTCGACAATGCGTCCATCTCTTTTAATAACTGTCTGAATCATTTTATGTTTACTTTATCTATTGCACTTTATGTAAGATGAAAACCTTATACTTGGAGACATAAAATTTAATTGTCGCCAAATACAGGGTTATATATGAAACTTGTAATACTAATAATAGTAACGTAATTATTGAAATTTCAATAATTTAAGGTAGTAAGAATACAGGATTTTTTCCTGTTATTGGTCATGTATTCGATAAAGCTTCATATGTAAGTACAAAGATAATTTTATTTTCACTTAGCTTTTTTTATTTAAGAATTTAATTTTCAACATAATTATTTCTTATGATATTATTACTAAAATTTATAGAAAATTATCAATTATTGATCGAATCGTCTAAAAAAATAAATAAGTCAAAATAATAAATAATCACATTTTAAAAGATCAGCATTTAGGTAGTAAAGTTATTAACAGGGACTTAAATTTGGAGATATTATTTTACTATATTTGAGACATGAAAAAACTATCAGTACTTTTATTTTTATATACTTCTTTTATCTGCTATGCTCAGGAAAAGAACCTTACCTGTCTTGATTTCAATCGGGGTGAATTCAGAAATATTAGCGAAAATTCCAATTTAAGTTCTCTTATTGTGAGAAATGGCAATAAACAGCTGGAAGTTACTAACGGAGTTGAATCTTTTAAAAGGATTGAATGGTTAAATGATTGTGATTATATATTATTTTTCTCTAATCGAGACGCTAAAAAGGACAGTTTTAAAAGATTTATCAATAAAAATGGAGGGATTAAAGTAAAGACTGTTAAAATTGAAAAAAACATTTTATACTATAATACCTATTATTTTGACGGTAAAAAAGAAATTATGGGAGAAGGAAGATTACTTAAAACAAGTAATCATGCTTCATTTAAATAAAACTAATAAAAGTGTGATGGAAAAGCTTCTTTAGGTTCCCTATTTAAGATATTTAATTTTATATAGGATTGTAAAAAGCCAAATCCATAGGAAAAAAATTGAATAAATGTTGTAAGTAAAGATATGAGACCGATTTTGATGCTCCTGTTTTTATAGCTTGAATCGAGGAAAATTGCACAGCAATAAAAAAGCAAAGGAAAGATACACCTATAATTAACTATCGATAATACTAAGGACAAAACAGTGAATATCAAAAAAAGAGAAGGAAACCAAAAAGTAATTTTTGAAAAGTTAGGATGTCTTTGGTTCAATATGGGACGGGCAATTCCGAAATGATATACTTGATTAGCAAATTTCTTTAAGGAAGTTCTTCTTTTGTGAAATACCTTGCATTCAGAAAAAAATCGAGTTTTAAACCCTTTTTCCCAAAGAGTAAGACTTAAATCGGGGTCTTCCCCTACCCTAAGTTCCGAAAATCCGCCAACACTTTTAAATGCTTCTTTGGATATACCCATATTAAAACTTCTAGGCTGGAATTTATTTATCGCTTTTTTATTGCCACGAATTCCTCCCGTGGTTAATAAAGAAGTCATGGAATATGAAATTGCTTTTTGTAAATCATTAAAATTTTTATCGGCCGAATCAGCTCCTCCAAAAGCGTCCACATAATTAAATCTTAATTCTTTACGCACATTTTCTATATAATGAACCGGAGCAATACAATCTGAATCTAAGAAAATATAATAATTTCCTGAAGCGTGTTCCGCTCCGTAATTTCTTGATAATCCTGCTCCGGAATTCGATTTGTAATAATATTTAATATCCAATACTTCTGCATATGTGGAGACTATAGGTTCTAACTTTTCTTGAGATCCATCGTCTACAATAACAATTTCAAAATTTTTATCCGTTTGATTAATTAAACTAAACAGTAATTCCTGTAGTTCATCTTTTCTATTATAGACTGCTATAATAATTGAAATTTTTAAATGTAAATCTCCATGCATAGTTTTGTTTTATTGATTATAGATCCATCCGAACAATATCGGCGCCCAAGGCCCTTAATCTCTCATCGATATTTTCATATCCTCTATCGATTTGATAAATATTATGTATTCGACTGGTTCCTTTTGCAGACATGGCGGCAATTAGTAAAGATATGCCGGCTCTGATATCCGGAGAAGTCATTACTGTTCCTCGTAAAGGAATTTCATGATTTAATCCGATAACTGTTGCTCTGTGCGGATCACAAAGAATTATTTGTGCACCCATATCAATGAGTTTATCAACAAAAAACAGTCTGCTTTCAAACATTTTTTGATGTATTAAGACGCTTCCTTTAGCTTGTGTGGCAACTACTAAAATAATACTTAATAAATCGGGGGTAAATCCAGGCCAAGGAGCATCGGAAATCGTTAATATAGATCCGTCTATAAAATTTTGAATTTTATAATGCTCTTGTGAAGGAATATACAGGTCTTCACCTCTTTTTTCGATTTGAATACCCAATCTTCTAAAGGTATCCGGTATATTACCTAAATTTTCCCAGCTAACCTCTTTGATGGTAATTTCCGATTTAGTCATGGCAGCCAAGCCAATGATGCTTCCAATCTCAATCATATCAGGGAGTACAGTGTGTTCGGCACCGTTAAGTTCGGAAACGCCATAAATAGTTAAAAAATTAGAGCCAATTCCTTCAATCTTTGCGCCCATTTTAATTAACATCTTACATAATTGCTGGATATAGGGTTCACAAGCTGCGTTATATATTTGAGTTTTTCCTTCTGCCAAAACTGCAGCCATAATGATGTTTGCAGTACCTGTTACGGAAGCTTCTTCTAAAAGTAAATAATTACCATTTAACTTTTTAGCTTTTACGGAATAAAACTTCTCTTCTTCGTCATATTCAAATTGAGCTCCTAAATCAATAAAGCCTTTAAAGTGAGTGTCTAATCTTCTTCTACCTATTTTGTCACCGCCGGGAACGGGAATATAAGCTTCTCCGAATCGACTTAAAAGAGGACCTAATAGCATGATGGAACCCCTTAGTTGAGCTCCGTTTTTTCTAAATTCTTTACTTTTCAAAAATTCAAAATCAATTTCTTCAGAACAAAAGGTATAATCTCCCTTAACGTTTCGGGTAACTTTTACACCCACTGTTTTTAAAATTTCAATTAGTATTAAAACATCTTGAATTTCGGGTATATTTTTTATCCTAACTGATTTTGATGTTAAAAGGGTTGCACAGATAACTTGAAGAGCTTCGTTTTTGGCACCTTGCGGAAAGAATTCACCATGAAGAGGCTTTCCACCGCAAATCTGAAAAGTATTCATTATTTATTTTTGTTTTTAGAAAAATTATTTTTCTTTTGATTTCTATAGTTACTATTGTTGTTTCTATTCTTATTTTTATAAGAAGTATTTGAATTAGTCTGAACCGGCACATTCATCAAAGCTTCTTTTGAACTTAATTTTAGGGAACCGTTAGATAATTCTTCTAAATGGTTAAATATTACTTCATCTTCTACCTGATCTTTGTTCCATTTCAGGTAATTTTTTTTCATTTGATTAGCGATCACATATTTCAATCCTTCTTTCTTGTCACCTTCTTCCCATGATTTTGCTATTTCAATCATTTTTTTCACATTCGTTCCATAATATCTGTATTTAGATTCATTGGAAGGATAAGCCATTTTTTTGGGAGCCGTATTCATTTCTGCCTTAGTAGGAATCGGGTAAGGTGAATCTACTTTTAAATCAAAATTGGCCATTATAAAAAGTTGATCCCATAGCTTATGTTGAAAATCCGGCACATCTCTTAAATGAGGATTTAAATCTCCCATAACATCAATGATTGATTTGGCAAATTTATTTCTTTCATCATCGTCCTCGATCGTCATACAATGATCAACTAATTGTTGAACATGTCTTCCATATTCCGGGATAATTAATTTTTTTCTTTGAGTATTATACTCCATATTTTAATTTTAAAATTAATAATACAAATATTATTTTGTGTAAAATTTACTGTAGAAAAGACTCCTTTTTTCCGACGTATTAGGTAAGCTAATGGTTTATATATAAGACCGTGTAAATTACATTAACATAAACAAATTGCCATAAAGAAATTTTTATCATAAAAATTTCTGAGTCTCTTTTTTTAGCTTATACTTTAGGCTTTTAAAGTATATTTTTGTTTTTATTATATAGTAAACTGTAAACTCCTGAATAAATCATAAACATTTATGCGACTTATAAATAATGTCATCGGAAATTTTTTTTAAAGGAACAATAGTTTTAGTAAATTATAAATCTACTATTTGTAGGTTGCAAATGTAATCATAATTCTTGATATTTTCCTTGTCTTTAGTATTTATTTATCATATAGTTATTTTTTTTTCATTAATAAATATGTAATTGATGTAAATAATTTTATTTTTATGTAATTAATAAGGTTATCTAGGAACGTAAATGATTTTAACAAGCTTGATTCTCTATTAATTTATCTTTTTTGAAACATTTATAACTATATTTTATATTTTGTTTATTTATTTAACTTTTTTAGGAATTGAATTTTCTTTTTTGGGCTATATATGAAGTTATTCCTAACATAGCAACCAACAATAGTACAATATATACCCATATAGGTATAGGAACCGGATCTCCTTGTGCATAAGAGTGTAAACCCGATAGATAATAATTTACACCAAAATATGTCATTATAATGGTCGAAAAAGCTACTAAAGATAAAAAATTAAATAGGTATTTACCCCTCCAATTAGGAACTAATCGCAGGTGTAAGACAATCGCATAAACTATTACGGAGATAAATGCCCAAGTTTCTTTAGGATCCCAACTCCAGTACCGCCCCCAGCTTTCATTTGCCCAGATACCGCCCAAAAATGTTCCGATAGTTAATAAAAAAATACCAATTGTCAATGATAGCTCATTTACAATAGTTAATTCTTTAATTGAATTTTCAACTTTATAAGAAATATCTTTACGGTTTATTATAAACAAAAATAAAACTACGGTTCCTATTAAGGCACTCAATCCGAAAAAACCATAGCTGGATGTAATTACCGCAACATGAATCATTAGCCAATATGATTTCAATACAGGAACTAAGGGCGTAATTTGTGGATTCATCTGATCTCCTCCATGAGCAAATCCCATCAAGATAACTGCAACTAAACAACCCGCCGCAGGAATAAATCCATTTCTGTTTCTATATAAGAGAAAACCGGCCAATACACTTATCCAACTTATGAATAGTACCGCTTCGTATCCGTTGGACCAGGGTTCATGTCCCGAAACATACCATCGAATTCCTAATCCCATTCCATGTATAAGAGCAGTTAGTATAACTAAGCTTAACAAAATCCCCTCCAACCAAGAATAAAGCTTATAATTTTCAGTAAATAGCTTGGTAAATGCCAATATTAGTAATACAAGTCCCAATACGGCATATACTATCATAATTTTAAAAAATACATCCCAATTATTGTATCTTAATTCCCAATTGATCTTAGCTTGAGAAGGTATTATTTCTTTCCCCCATTTGAGTTGATAATCGGATATTTTTTTCAGGGCTTCATCCGCTTGATTCCAATTATTATTATTTTCGGCGATAACTATCGCTCTAAAATATCTTCCCAACAAGTTCAAAGCAATGCTATCAGTTTTCATGTCGGGTGAAATCCAGGAAGTCCAGGTATGATTTTTATCGTTGGGTATCGGAATAAATTTTAAATAGTACCCGCTGATTAATCCTTGCATTACTTGGAGTTTATCATTTAACTCAATTATTTCTTTATCATAATTTGATCTTTCTGCCGGCTTTTTTCTAAAAGCTTTTTTAAAATCATTTTCCAAAATAAAATCGGGAGATCCATCCGGTTGGGTAGTAAATAAATTCATTAAGGAGGTATAACCTTCTGTATTTGCTTTAGTAATTTTTTTTAATTGGTCCCCTCCCTTATTTCCTATTTTGAGTAAAGGAACATTTGACCAAAGCATAGGATTGGTGGATATGGAAATAAAAAATTGATTAGCGTCCAACTCATAGAATTTTTCGCTTTTATGTAATTTTCGTAAAATTTCTAAAGCCAATGTATTCACCGGTTCTATTCGTCCCTCGGATGATTGAACCAAAAGTGCCCCAAATTTATCTGAATGTGATTTTGGAATGTGTATACTTTTACTAAAAGTTTCCCCGTCTACTACTTTTGAATACGTTGTATTTTTACTATGGGTATGCTCATGAATTTCCGATTTATGTACGGAAGGTTTTGGTAAGGTGTCCACATCGTTATGCTCCAGATTTTGACTAAAAGCATATTGACTGAATAAAAGAAATAATAAAAGAAATGATTTTTTATGAGCAGCTATTTTTTTAAGTTGAAGATTAAGTTTAGAAAATCTTGTCCCCTTCCAAAATAAAGTCATAAACATTCCAACTATTAATAATGCATAGCCTATATAGGTTAAAGTTGTCCCCCAGAAATCGTGATTAACGGAAAGGACGGTTCCTTTTAAATCTGAATCAAAACTGGATTGAAAAAATCGGTATCCTTTGTAATTGAGTATGTGATTCATATAAATTTTAAAAGGTGTTTCTTTTCCATTATCTAAAATGGATATATCGGATTCATACGAAGAAGGACTGTTACTTCCCGGATAATGTTCCATAATAAATTTATTCAGTTTTAATGAAAATGGAGAAGTGGTATAGATTTTAGAACCATAACCTATAGAAATGAGCAAATTATCTAAGGCAACTTGTTTTTGAACCCCGGTTAACCCTTTTTTTCCATAAAATAAAAATTCTTTAGATTGTTGATTGGTTGAAGCTTTCATGTAAATAAGATCGGGATCCTCAGAATTTTTATTTTTATCCCCTTCATAATAAATAATTTTTCCCGATTGAGGAGTAATTGGTATCACAAAACTTACATTGGGAAATTGATAGAGACTTGCAAAATGTAATTTTTGTTTTTTATCGCTTCCTTCAACCGGAAGTTCTTCCTGTGTTGTCATAATCATACGCCTTCCCATCATGGGCGAAGAAATATAGATTTCTTCATTTTCTGTGGTAATATTTATGGCTCCCGGAAGATGATTATTGAAACTTAGGGTTGAATTTTGAACTTGTCGGGCACTTCCTTCTTCAATATAAATAGTTTCTCTTCCCTTTGATCCTGAAGAAATTACTTTTAATATTTTTTTACCTGAAGGGGTTATTTGTACAGAATCTTGAGCTCTTGGAATAAATTTTACAGATTCTAATCTTACCTTTTGACCTAAAAAATCGTAATTGGCAGAAAATTTCTTTTGAAACGGCTTAAGTAAAAAAGGAATATTTTCTGAGGTTAAAGTAAAAGGAATATCTTTATATGCTCTGGTTTCTCCTTGAAAATTTGAAATTTGTACTTTAAAGTAGGTTGCGTCTGATATTATTTCATTACTTGACTCTCCTTCTCTAATATGCATTTGTCCTTCATAGCTAATATATCTTGTGATAGCACCTCCTAAAAAAATAAAGATAAAAGATAAATGAAAAGTTAAAATGGGCCATTTTTTTAAGGACCAAAGCTTATATTTTTTAATATTTCCTATGAAATTTAAAATTAAAATGAGCATGATGAGTTCAAACCATTTCGAATTGTATATTAGTGCCTTGGCAACTGAAGTACCGTAATCATTTTCTACAAAAGTTGCCCATGCCATAGAGAGAGCATAAATGACCAACATAATCGCTGTTGTTTTAGTAGAAAACAACAAGTCAAGAATTTTCTTCATTGGTTTTTTTATATTATTTTATATAAACTCCCAAAAATACATCAACTTACTTCTTCATCAAAATGTTTATAAAATAAATAGTTAAAATATGATTTTTTTAATTTTTAATCATGTGATTCATTGGGCGGAATCAACTCTCCTCGTTGAAAAGCTCTTTGAAGTATCGATTCTACAAATGCATCATCACGGATATGATAAGGATCAAAAGGTTCTTTTAAATCAATATCAAAAGCTCCCGCTTTTGCATTCCACCAAAAAGCCGACCAACCGTTCCTTAATTCTTTAATAATTTCATAAACGGTTTTACCGGTGTAACGATACATTAATTTAGAAAATATTTTGCCTTCTGTTTTGGTTAATCCTTTTAGTTTACCTTCATATTCTTCTGACAGTTGCTTTTGCCTTTTTTTTAAATATTTTCGAAAAGCAGCATTATTTAAATTCAAGTTTAAGGAATCGTGTAAATTATTGTATTGTTTGAGTGCAATAAGAAAATACGGATATACTCTAAAAACTCTTTTTTTAAGCCAATTGTACTGATTCTTATCTAAGTTGTTATTAAACTTAGGCATACCATCTACTTGTATTGTTTTTAAATCAATTAATACACTGTCTTCCGTAATGCTGTATTGGGATGATTCATTATGCATTACTGAATCAGAATTAAAATGAATAGTAGTTTCTAATGAATCTGTTTTTTGACATAGAACGATGTTGAAAATCAAGATAAATAAAAGAGTAAAAATTCTTAAGTTCATAAATTTTATCCCGTCAAAAACTATTCCCAAATTTAGTACATTTGTAAAAAAACAGGTTAATATGAAAAATTCAATTATAAATGAAAATTCATTGAAATTTTTAGAAAAATATATTAATACTCCTTCACCCACCGGAGCCGAAAGTAAAGGACAAAAATTATGGATGGATTATATTATTCCTTATGTGGACGAAGTCCGAACCGATAATTACGGAACTGCTTACGGAATTATTAATCCCGAATCAAAGTATAAGGTGGTAATAGAAGCTCATGCAGATGAAATATCATGGTTCGTAAATTATATCACTGATGACGGCTTAATTTATGTTATTCGTAATGGGGGATCCGATCATATGATTGCTCCTTCTAAAAAAGTTCATATACATACTAAAAAAGGCATCGTAAGCGGTGTATTCGGTTGGCCGGCAATTCATACCAGAAATTATACAGGAGTTGAAGAACCGCCTAAAGTAGAAACTATATGGGTTGATTGTGGTGCCACTACTAAAGAAGAAGTTGAAGAATTAGGGATTCATGTAGGATGCATCATCACCTATCCGGATGAATTTTTTATATTAAATGATACATACTTTGTCGGCAGAGCTCTAGACAACCGTGTTGGCGGATTTATGATTGCAGAAGTAGCTAAGCTTATTAAGGAGAATAAAGATACACTCGATTATGGTTTATATATCACTAATGCTGTTCAGGAGGAAGTTGGATTGCGAGGAGCTGAAATGATCACGCAAACCATTAAACCTGATGTAGCTATAGTTACGGATGTTACTCATGACACTACTACTCCCATGATAAATAAGATGAAGCACGGAGAAGTAAAATGTGGAAAAGGTCCGGTAATTTCCTACGCACCGGCAGTACAAAATAATTTAAGGGAATTAATAATTGATAGTGCAGAAAAAAATAATATCCCTTTTCAGAGACAAGCTTCCAGTAGAGTAACCGGAACCGATACGGATGCTTTTGCTTATTCGAACGGCGGTATTCCTTCTGCTTTGATCTCTCTTCCTTTGCGTTATATGCACACAACGGTTGAAATGGTTCATAAAAAAGATGTTGAAAACACTATTCTTATGATTTATAATGCTTTAAAAGCAATAAAAAATAATCAAAGCTTTAAATATTTGTAATATAAATTTAAAAAGGAGCTATAAAAATAGCTCCTTTTACATTCTTTGTTATTTCCATTGTATGATATCAATGGTTTTAAATAGTTTATGATATTTTGGAAAAATAAACAAAGTAGGTCTCTGATAATTCAAAGACATCTATTATATATAATTTATAGTTAGTTACCATTTGAGTTTTGAATGGATTTACTTTAAAAGCACGGGATGTAATGCCTTTATTGGTAGATGAAGTGTTGAATATATTTTGATTATATAAATCGCTGAAACGGCATAGAAAAACATCTTTAATTCCGTAATTCCTTGCTAATTTTTTTGAGGTGGTTGAAACAAAATTTTCAGTATCAATTTTTAAATCTGTTGATTTCTTATTTTGATGTAAATTATTGTAGTAAAGATTAGAATATGACTTACCAATAGTTTGCCCATTGAAATAATTTATTCTATTAAAACAGGCAAAAATTATCAATATTGAAATTAATAATAAATTGTGAATTTTCATGATAATATTGGTCAGCTAAATAAGATAATGTTAACTTATCTGCAAAAATATTAAAAAAATTGTTAAAATTCATAATTTTATTATAAATTTCATTCTAATAAGGTTATTTGGTAAAAAATTAAAAAATAAACAAATAATTTTTGTTTATTATATCATATCATAGTTTTATAAAAAAACATTTATATTAAAGAATATTAGTTTAATTTTGGATTTTTAGGAGAGTTTATCCAAATAATATTCTTTTTATCTACTTTTATCAGTTGATTTTTCCATAAATGATCTTCCCATTTTAAAACATTTAACTCTTTATTATCGCTTATTAACCAATCATCATTTTTAATTTCATTTTCTAATTGATTAGCTTTCCAACCTGAATATCCGATAAAAAAACGAATTTCATTCGGTTTTATAAGACTATCTTTTAAAGCTGTTTTAATATCTTCAAAATCTCCGGACCAATAGTATTTTTCGTTTATTGAAATACTGCCTCCAATTACATCAGGTCGAGAATGGATAACAAAAAGATGATCTGAATCAACCGGCCCTCCCACATAAACATCCATATCTATATCAATATCAGGAACTAACTCCGATAATTTTTGATGATATATTTTTGTAAGAGTGAAGCCTATAGTTCCTTTTAACATATCATAATCAGTAATAAAAATTACACTTTTAGAAAAAAAAGAATCATAGCTGATAGGTTTTGAAATTAAAAATTTACCTTTGTAATCCATTTTTATCTTCTTTTATAACTTAGAGACATAAAATTACATATTTTTTACCAATGGAAGACTTATCTGATCGCAGAAAAATATACAAATTAGGTTCGCTAACCGAATCGGATATAACAGACAATCCGATGGAACTATTTAGAGAATGGTATTTATTAGCAGAACAAAGTGATCATGTTTCTGAAGTCAATGCTATGGCTCTTTCAACTGTTGAAGATAATTTGATTCCCCGAACCCGCAGGGTTTTATTAAAACAATATACTTGGGAAGGATTTATTTTTTATACTAATTACCACAGCCGGAAAGGCAGGGCAATAAGTAAAAACCCGAATGTTTGCTTAAATTTTTATTGGGAAAGTCTTGAAAAACAAATTACCATTAATGGAACAGCAGAAAAATTAGCTCCTAATTTATCTGATGGTTATTTTCATTCCCGACCTTTGGGTAGTCAATTAGGTGCTATTGTATCTCCTCAAAGTGAAGTTATACCTAACCGAGATTATTTGGAAAATAAATTAAGAGATTTAGAACTTTCTACTAAAACTAGGGATGAAATCAATAGACCCGAACATTGGGGAGGATATTTAGTTAAACCGTATCAAATTGAATTTTGGCAAGGCAGACCTAATCGCCTACACGATCGGATTGTTTATACATTGCAAGATATGGATTGGATTATCCAAAGGTATGCTCCATAATTTTTCAACCATTCCTGCTTTTACTCAAATTAAAATTCACCCTGCTATTTGCTGTATTTTTAAGCTATAATTTAATTGTAACTCAAAAATAGTATATCAAAAATTGATTAAGAAGGATCAACGTCTACATCAATTTTTACCGAACGAAACGACGAGAGGTTTTGCAATTTTGAAATAGCTTCTTTTATAAACTTTTTACTATTTTTAGTAGATTTTGTAGATGGTATTTTTAAAAGAATTTTATATATAAATTGATTATTTATCCTCGGTATTAATCCTTCTTCCGGTCCTAAAATGAACGGTTCATGAATAAAATTTTTCAGATAATCTCCTACCATTGCAGCTGCCTTTTTAACCTTTTCATTATTTTTATGCTTGAAAGTCAATTCAATCAATCTAAAGTAAGGAGGATATAAATATTCTTTACGTTCTCTTAAAATACCTTCTTTTGCTAAATTATAGTTATTCTCTTTAATAAATAAATAAAATGGATTTTCCGGGTCAAAAGTTTGAATTAATACTTTTCCTTCTTTTCGTCTTCCGGCTCTACCACTTACCTGTGTCAAGAGTTGCAACGCTTTTTCTTCTGCTCTGAAATTGGGCAGATTTAATAAAGAGTCCGAACGTATGATTCCTACCAACTGAACGTCATCAAAATCAAGTCCTTTGGTTACCATTTGTGTGCCGATAAGGATATCAATTTCTTTAAGAGCCATGTTTTCAAATAATATTTCATAGGCATGTTTGCGTTTCATAGTATCAACATCCATACGGGCAATGTTAGCATCGGGGAAAAGCTGTTTTACCTCTTCTTCGATTTGCTGGGTTCCGATTCCTTTCGTTTCTAAAGCATGGGAATGACAGCTTGGACATGATTGGGGAAATGCCATGGTATATCCGCAATAATGACAACGAAGGGTTGAGCTTACTTTATGATAAGTAAGGGTAACATCACAATTAGGACACGACGGTGAATGTCCGCAGTCATTACATTCCAAAATAGGTGAAAATCCACGTCGGTTATGAAAAAGAATAACTTGTTTTTTTTGAATTAAACATTGATGGATTTCTTCTTGTAACCGATACGATATATTGGGGGTTACTGTGGGTTTACATAAGGAAACCATTTCTATTTCAGGAAGTTTTACATTGCCAAACCTTTCCTTAAGCTCTACTAAACCAAATTTTCCCTGCTCATGATTATAAAAACTTTCCATCGAGGGGGTGGCAGATCCTAATAGAACTTTTGAATTATTTTGTTGCGCTAAGATTTGTACACAATCTCTTGCTTGGTAAAAGGGTTTTGAGTCCGTTTGTTTATATGAGCTGTCATGCTCTTCATCAACAATAATTAAACCGATGTTAGATAATGGTAAAAAAATAGACGAACGAGCTCCGATAATTACTTTATACTTATTTTTTAAAGTATTTTTCCAAACTTCCACTCGTTCATTTTGATTGAGTTTAGAATGATAAACTCCTACTTCATCGCCAAAACGTTTTTTTATTTTACTTACCAGTTGCGTTGTGATGGATATTTCCGGTAATAAAAAAAGGGAATTACGAGAATTAGAAATTTGTTTTTCAATCAATTGAAAATATAATTCGGTTTTTCCGGAAGAAGTTACGCCATGTAATAAAACTGTCGAAAACTTTTGAAATTGTTTTTCAATCTCTCTTAATGCTATTTCTTGAGCGTTAGAAAGTTTATAAGAATCTTCGATATGATCATCATATTCTTCTATACGATCTTTTTGGAGTTGAAATTCTTCTAAATATTTTTTTTCAATCAGAGATTTAACGACAGAGGGTGATGATATTTCAATCAGCTCACTTTTTTGTATAAATGTTGCTCTCTGTTGTTGCATTTTAATAAATAATAGTAACGCTTCTCTTTGTTTTTCCGCCCTATTAATATCGACCAATGCTTTTTGAAATAGTTCTGAATCTTCAAATAAAGGATTTAATTTGATATAAGTTAGTTTCTTGGGTTTATATTTATCAATGATTTGCTCATCTAATTCAATTAATTTTTTATCATATAAAGATTTTATGGTAGGAATTATGTATTTTTTCGCTAAAAAAGCTTCTATTTCTTTTAAATTAATTGCAGTTTTAATTTCGAGATTCTGCATAATGAACGTTTCCTTTTCGTCCAACTCTTCCCAATTTATATTTTGAGAAGTTTTTCGGATAAATGTTTCACTTTCCAATTTTAAAGCTGAAGGAAAAGCATTTCTAAATACATCCCCTAAAGAGCACATATAATAATCAGCAATCCATTTCCAAAATTCAATTAATTTTGGAGTTGCTAAGGGGTAATCTTCAAGGATAGTATATATTTCTTTGGTTTTATATAGTTCCGGCTTCTTATCATGGAGACTTTCCACTATAGCCGTATATAATTTTTTTTCTCCAAATGAAACAACCACCCGTTGCCCGATTTGAATGTGGTTTTGTAATTCTTTGGGTATATGATAGGTGAAAACACCCTCTAATGAAAGTGGAATAATTACGTTTGCAAACTCCAATTGATGTATTTTTTAAATAACAAAGATACAGAATTTAATATTTACAGTTTTTTATTTTAAACCCATAGATAAGAATAATTAAGTAAATACGGTTATGTTTTTTTGTTAAAGAGAATATTTCTTTGAAAACCTGAAAATTTGGTTCGTTTAACAGCTGAATTTTTAAATAGTATTTTAAAGGCTTCTTCATTAATATCATTCCAATCATTTTTAGTATAGGATAACAAATCGGGATGCGGATTAAATTTATCTTCTTTATGCGGTGTAGAAAATCTATTCCACGGACAAACATCCTGACAAATATCGCATCCAAAAATCCAATCTTTCAATTTTCCATCAAACTCCTTTCCGATCTGATCTTTTAATTCTATAGTTAAATAGGATATACATTTTGTGGAATCTATGACCCTTTCGGATATGATGGCTTGGGTGGGACAAGCATCCATGCAACGGGTACAGCTTCCGCAATGATTGGTTGGAAAAGCTTCATCATAGTTCAATTCGAGATCGCAAATGATTTCAGCAAGAAAAAAAAATGAGCCTTTTTGTTTGGATAATAAGAGTGAGTTTTTTCCGATCCAACCTAAGCCGGATTTTTGCGCCCATGTTCTTTCCATCACGGGAGCCGAATCTGTAAATACTCTATAGGAAAATTGACCGACTTTATCTTGGATTTCTTCTACAAATTTTTGTAATTTTTCACGTATTACTAAGTGATAGTCTTCTCCATATGCATATTTAGCAATATGGTAACTTTCTGTGTTTTGTTTTTCTTGCGGATAATAATTATATAAGAAGGAAATAACTGATTTTGCACCGTCTACAAGTAATCCGGGATTAAGCCTTTTATCAAAGTTATTTTCCAAATATTTCATGTTTCCATGATAACCTTCTTTAAGCCATTTTTCTAATTTTGGAGCTTCTTCTTCCAAAAATCTTGAACGAGAGATCCCACATCCTATAAAAGAATATTCTTTGGCTTTTTCTTTTATGAAATATGTAAGTTGCTCTTTATTCAATTGGTTTGTAGTATAGATAAATTATAATAGTGAAGGTCAAGTACATAAAAAAAGACTCAAAATACTGCAAACAATAGATTAAGTCTTTTCGTAGTAGCCCCAGCGAGGATCGAACTCACATCTAAAGTTTAGGAAACTTTTGTTCTATCCATTGAACTATGAGGCCTTTTTTTTAAATCTTTTGCAAAAATATGAAAAACTAAGGAAATTTTGTACTATAAATTTATTCCATAATTGTATAACATATTCCAATACTTTTCAACCTACTTTTGTATAGGTAAATAGATAGTTAAATTTATATTCAGTCTGAAATAAAATTATGAATTCTTCTAAAAAAAATAATCCGGTATATTATTACATACCCTTCAATAATAACATTGATGAATCTGATGTTTCCAAGATTACCCATGCCTTACAATCTATAAAAGAAATTGATACATGCAATTTAGAATTAAATAATCAAAGGATCTGTATAACCAGTAAATACCCTGATGAAGCCATAGCCAAGGCTGTTCCGATTCTCACAGACTTACAAGTTAGAGTTCCGGTTACTAAAAACAACTTTCCTTTACTCAACTTAAGTTGTGCATCTTGTGCCAATAGCAGTCAAAATATTCTTAGAATGCAACCGGGCGTGATAAACGCCTCGGTAAATTATGCAAATGAAATGGCATACATTGAATACATACCCTCAATGATAACCCCGCAAAAATTGAAAGACTCTCTCCAAGAAGCCGGTTATGATTTGATTATCAAAGAAAATGATGATTCGCAAAATTCATTGGAAGAAATACAAAAAAATCATTATAAAGCTCTAAAAAGGAAAACCATCGGTGCCATGATTTTTTCCATTCCTTTATTAATTATAGGAATGACACCGTCACTCATGCATCAACATTGGGCAAATTACATCATGTGGATCTTAGCTACTCCGGTTGTTTTTATTTTTGGAAAACAATTTTTTACGGGAGCTTACAAACAAGCAAAACATGGTTCTGCCAATATGGATACCCTGGTAGCGGTAAGTACGGGAACCGCATATATTTTTAGCGTTTTTAATACATTATTTCCTTCGTTTTGGATAAAACGCGGATTGCAACCGCATGTGTATTTTGAAGCTTCAGCTGTAGTTATTGCATTCATTTTATTAGGTAAAATATTAGAAGAAAAAGCAAAAGGGAATACTTCTTATGCCATTAAGAAGTTAATAGGTTTACAACCTAAAACAGTTACTGTAATTCAAGGAAATGAGCAAAATGAAATTCCCATTAAGTCAGTTTCAATTGGAATGACCATTTTAGTAAAACCGGGTGAAAAGATTGCGGTGGATGGAACAGTTCTATCGGGTAATTCGTATGTTGATGAAAGTATGATCAGTGGTGAGCCCATACCAATTGAAAAAGTGAAAGGTTCAAAAGTATTTGCAGGAACGATTAATCAAAAAGGAAGTTTTCAATTTCATGCAGATAAAGTGGGTAAAGAAACTCTTTTATCTCAAATTATTCAAACGGTGCAAGAAGCCCAAGGCAGTAAAGCTCCTGTTCAAAAATTGGTTGATAAAATTGCAGGAATTTTTGTTCCTACAGTTTTTATTATTGCTTGTTTATCAATGATTATTTGGATTATTTTCGGTGGTAATCAAGGGATAATTTATGGTTTTCAAAGCTTTGTAACCGTATTGGTTATTGCTTGTCCGTGTGCTTTAGGATTAGCTACTCCAACAGCCATTATGGTAGGTATCGGTAAAGGTGCGGAAAAAGGTATTTTGATTAAAGATGCAGAAAGTTTGGAAAATACAAAAAATATAAATGCGATAGTTTTGGATAAAACCGGTACGATTACAGAAGGTAAACCTCAGGTTGAAGATTTTAAATGGTTTAGTTCAACGCATGATCTAGAAAAAAACATTTTATATAGTATTGAACGATCCTCTGAACATCCTTTAGCCGGAGCTATTGTAAGTTATTTGAATGATAAAAGCATAACTTTTATTCCTGATATGGAAATTACAAATGTATCAGGGCAAGGAATTATTGGTATTTACAATAATCAAAAATATTTTATTGGAAATCTTTCTTTGTTATCTATACATTCAGTTCCCATTGATAAAGAAGTTAAAAATTGGTTGGATAATAAATTTAAACAAGCTACTACTACTATTTTATTTGCTAATGAAAATGCTATACTTGCAGGAATATCTATTTCAGATAAGATTAAACCAACTTCCCTAACTGCTATTAAGCAGATTAAAATGTTAGGAATTGAGGTTCATATGTTAACGGGAGATAATCCTACTACAGCTAATTATGTAGCTAAGGAAGTAGGAATTAACAAATTTAAAGCTGAGGTTTCTCCACAGGATAAAATTGATTATATAAAAAAACTTCAAGCTTCGCCTAACAATAAAATTGTGGCTATGGTCGGAGATGGTATTAATGATAGTGCTGCCCTCGCCCAAGCGGATGTTAGTATCGCAATGGGTCGTGGATCTGATATTGCCATTGATGTTGCTAAAATGACTATAATTTCAGGAGATCTTCAAAAAATACCTGAGGCAATTAAACTTTCCAAGCAAACGGTTAAAACTATTAAACAAAATTTATTTTGGGCATTTATTTATAATATAATAGGTATTCCTATCGCTTCGGGTATATTATATCCTATCAATGGCTTTTTATTAAATCCAATGGTTGCCGGTGCTGCCATGGCTTTAAGCAGCGTTAGTGTGGTTAGTAATAGTTTGCTTTTAAAATTAAAAAAATAACTGTAGAATAATTAATTCCTTTTTTAACAAATTAAAAGAGCCTCCTATAATAGGAGGCTATAATACAAAACTCAAAAAATAAAATTAATCTATAATTATTTTATTATCTAATTAAAATACGTATACTAACATATACAGCACAAATCATTGCTATAAAATAAATTAAGGTGAGTAATGAAATAGAGGGTCTAATATGCTTCATAAAGTTTAGTGTTTAAGGTTTATACTAAATTAGGTTATATAAAAATTAAAATAAATTAACTATCTGTTATTTTAATGCTACAAATATATAAAATTATTTTATTTATATAAATATAATATTTATCATATACAAATATTATAAAATTTTAGTATGATTTAATCAAAAAATATTTATTTTTTTTTATATAATTCATATTATTATTTTATTTATTTAAACTGTAAAAATTATTAAAAATAAAATTTAGTTTTTTTATGATAAAATGCAGTGAAGAGTGCTAAGTATTAATTTAAAATAGTGAAGGTATATATTTAACAAAATTGATCCTCTACTACTCAGAGAAGATTTTTTAAATATATTAGTTTACAGCTTTTTAAGCTTACTATGTTAATGAAAAATTTTTATCATTACTTAAAATTAACTATGTAATATAATATTAAATTATCCTATCTAATAATATAAATGACTTATAGTAAAAAATATGTTTAAAAAAATAAATAACATATAAAAATATCACTTCCATAGTAAGAAAAGTCTAATTTACTATAATATTATTTTTTATTTTACGGAATTCCGTAATCTAACCTTTTTATTTTTTTATAACTTCAAAAAATATCATATACAAGTTATTTTTCAATAGTAAGAGTTTTATATATATAATTTGAATGTTAATCTAAAATATTTCACTTGCAGAACCATCTGATTAGTCTTTAAGAAATCCTGAGATAAAAACTCAGGATTTTTTTATTTAATAATTGTTATTTATATTTATATATACAAATATAATTCCATGTTTTTGTCAAAATGTTATGTATCCAACTTAGCTATCTTAATTTTATATGTATAGTATTTAATTGTTAGATTAATAAAATATAAAATTAATTTAAGTTCAGATAAGATTTTTCTTACCTCTTTTTTAAACTTAAATTGTATATAATCAATTATTTTAATTTAATCAATATATTTTAATAAAACGTTTTAAAAATATTTATAAGTTATATTAAATTTTTAAAATAGTTAAAATATGATTTATCTCTTATGAATAAAGCAATGTATAAGAGATCATAAAATATTTATATTAAAAGAAAATAATTTTTTTCTTTTATTAAGCTAAATAAATAAAATAATTTATATATTTGAAAAAAAATAAGAATATATATATTAAAAAGAGATTTATTTTTAAAGTGATAATATATAGATTCTTTAATTCAAATTATATTATAAATATCTTATAATAAAAAATTGTAAAGCTTTATTATTTTTTAAATCGAAGAATTGCTCTTCAAAAAATTTGGTTCTTAAAAAAATATAATATAATTGAAATTTTATTTAAAATTTATGAATAACCTTATATCTTTTGTTTAAAAATTACTAAAAAATTTAGATTAGGGATTATGGTCTTTCATAAATGTTTGAATGAACATATTAAATCTTAATTAGTTAGAAATAAAAAAATAACAATAATATATTAATTTAATTAAAATGAAAATTTTTATTATCATTATTATAACATTAGCAATTTTGTATATTATATGGAGATATTATGAAATATCTCAATGCCGTATTGACGAAGATAATCCTTTAAAATCTAATAATAATTTTACTCCTTCAAAAACGATTATTGGTTATAGTAAATTTTACACATTTAATGTAGATGATAAAAGAAAACAGATAGCTATTTTAAAAGGTAAATCTGAACCTATATATATTGATTTCAAAGATATTTTAGGTGTTAAATTCATTGAAGATATAACATATTTTAATTTATCAAATAGGAAATTTGTAGCAGGAGGTTTTTTTAGCCGTATTTTTTTTGGTTTGTTTGGAACAGTTGTAGGTGGTTCAACCAAGTCTCATCATAAACAAAAATATGTTACAAAAGTATGTGTTAAAATATTTATTAAAGATATAAATAATTCAGCGGTACTAATTGATTGTTTTGACCCTGGTACAATGCTTTTTTTTAAAAGACATAGAGTTGATATAAGTAAATTATTTATTAGAAAAGTATATCAAATAGGAGTTCGAGATGCAAATGAAATAAAAGATACCATAAATATGATCATTAAACATACTCCAAAAAATCTATCTGAAGATATTTCTTTTAAAATTTCTAATCAATTATTGAAATTACATGAATTAAAAGAAAAGGGAATTTTGACAGAAACAGAATATCTTTCTCAAAAACAAAAAATATTAAATACTTAACAAATCTTTATTTAAAAATATATTTTAAACTTTTTTATTTAAAATGATCTATTGATCTATCTAGAATTAAAAAAGTTTTAAATCATACTATAAATGTGAAAATTCATTTTAGGTAAAACTATTATTCGTAAATAAAGATTGAATGCGTCTATAAACTATACAATTAGTGAAAATTAGCGTTATATAGAGGAAGAGGTTATCCTGAAATAAACTATATGTATTTAAACTAAAATAATTAAGATTGAAAAACTGATTCAAAATATTATTAGGATCCAATCCTCAATCAAGCTTATTCTTATTATTCAAATAGTTTAGATAATTCAGAATTCATATTTATTTTACCTATTTATATTTTATCTCATGGTTCTTACTTACATTTTGAGAACGATTTTATTCATATTTCCAAGTAAGATACAAGAAACAAATAAAAAAATTTAATTTTTTAATTTATTACTTCTAATATTCTGTTTTTTATAGGATGCTTATATTGTTCTGTACCATAATAAGTTAAATGATTCGTATCATACATATAAGGAATATAATTAGGAGATATCTTATTAATTTTATAGTTCATTAAATCAATATATTTATTACCCAAATAGTGTTTTAAGAAATTATTAATTTCAATTAAATTTTCTTTATTTTTTATATCATTTTTATATTCATTACCATAGGTGGTTTTTAAATAATAATAGGTTGGATAATCTATTGGATAAATATCTGTTTGACCTAAATAAAGTACTTTAATATTGTATTTGTTAAAATACGTATCAGTAAAATTAATTTTTTTTATTAATTCATCTTTAGAATATGCTGCATAATTAGCACTTATTAAAACTAATTTAATTTTTTCAAGATTTAAAGGGAAATATATCTTAAAAAAATAGTTAAAAAAGCTAATTGGCCCCTTAAATTGACTCTTCGAATACAACATGGGATATGTAGCATCTGCTGTCACTTGTATACAATTTATATTATTTTCTTCTAAAAGATTATTGATTGTTTTGGAAAACATTCCTGCATGGCTATCACCCAATAATATAACATTTAATCTATCATTTTTTACTGCCCAATATTTTATATTATAATCTTCAAATTTTTGAGTAGATAATAGATGTTTTTTGCCCAAATTGTACTGTTCATTAGCCTCATTACTATATTTATAATTAGCTGTTATGTTAATCAGATTTCCAATTTTTTTAAAATAAATATTAGCATCAAGTTTTGTTAAAACAAATGAAATACAAAATAATATAAAGCTGCCTGATAACAAATATTTAACTTTTTTATCATATTTTCTTTTTTCAACAAAATGAAAAGATAAAATTGAAAGTATAATTGACAATAAAATAAATAATAGTCTGTATCTAACCCGTGTATCTAAAGCAAAGAATAAACTTAGAACATAAAATGGCCAATGGTATAAATATATGGAATAGGATAAATCTCCAATGTGATTAACCATCTTACTTTTGTATATACTAAAATCATAATTTATAGAAATTATTACTGAAATACAAAGTACCGGAATAATAGTTATTAAATTCGGCCAAATACCATTGAAATCATTTATACAAGTGAAATAAATAATCACGATAAAAGAAAGAATGGTGATCAATATTTTATATTTTTCAGATATTTTTTTTAATTTATTTTCATTTAGAAAAGCTGCTCCTCCCAACATCATCTCCCAGGCTCTTGTATAAAAAATATAAAATGAAAAGGAATTACTATTACTGTTATGATATAACATTGAAATAAGAGAAAATAATATTAATAAATAATAAAATTTTTTAAATAGGCATCTATTGGTTAAATATAGTTTTCTTAGGATCAACAAGAGAAGGGGATATATAAGATAAAATTGCCACTCAACAGCTAAAGACCATGTATGAAGTAAAAAATTATATTGAGAAGATTGATCAAAATACCCACTATTCAAGTAGTAATAAATATTAGAAAAAAACAAACTACTGGAAAATGCACTTTTTAAATAAACTAAAAATTGAGTTGGTAAAAGAAAAAATACGATTATTGAAAAAAACAAAATCATTACTAATAATGCAGGAAATATTCTTAAAACTCTACGTTTATAAAAATTCAATAAATTAAAATTATGTTGCTCAAATCCTGATAAAATGATTTTTGACATTAAATAACCAGATATTACAAAGAAAATGTCAACTCCAATAAATCCTCCTTTGAAATAAGAAAATTTAAAATGGTATAATAAGACTGAGATAACAGAAAAAGCTCTTAAAAAAGAAATATCGTATCTGAATTTAGTAATCATTTTCAAAAATATAAATTTCCTATTAATTTTTATTTTTTCTTACGCTTTCATTACCAACAAATCCATAATAATTTACCGAAAAAAATTTTTAAAACTTAAAGCAGGCATTATGCAGATGCAAGTTTCGATTATTTGCCAATATGCTTTTTCCGATAATTAAAAAAATTTTGATAATACAGATTTTATAAAAAATTTACCTACCTATCCTATATCGGTTGACAGAGAATTAAAGGGTTATTTCATTATGTTTGAAGTTAAGGGTAATAGTATGGATAATAACAGTAAGGAAAGTCTTCAAGAGGGGGATTTGCTTTTGAGCAGAAATATTAAAAAAGAGTATTGGAAATATAATTTAAATGCTAACAATTGGAAATATGTAATAGTTCATAAAACGGAAGGTATAATGATTAGGAAGATAATTAAACATGATTTAGAAAAGAAAATTATTACAGCACATTCGTTAAATCCCATGTTCGAAGACATAGATATTTCTTTAGATGAAGTTGATCAATTATTTCATGTTATACAAATTCAACGTAAAATTAAAGATTAATTTTATTTATTTTATTTTATTTTATTTCATATATTTGTGAGTATAAATTACTCTATATGAAAAAGATCTTTATATTGTTTGCGATGTTTTCTTTTGTATCAATTACTTTGGGACAAAGTATAAATTTTAGTGAATTATATGCTTATAGATTTGAATTTAATAAATCTGACTTTAAAAATTTATTAAATAAGAAAAATTTTATAGCTACAGGTGAGGATGCATATAGAAAATACAATTCTAGTTCTAAAATAAAGGATGTTGAGCTAATTTCATACAATTGTTGTTATAAATCTAAAGCGGTTATTTCTTATGTAACTTTTATATCTGATAATGAAGAGTGTTTTCGTTTTGCAGAGCAAATTACGAGCTCGATACTATATAATGGATTTACTTTTATGGGATCTACTACCGAAAATGAAATTACTAAAGAATCTTACTACGATTATAATAGAAATTGGAGGGTTGATTTACAATACATTTATTTTGATAATTATTTGCTGCAAGGAAAGGTACATTATATACAAATAATAATTTCTCCCGGAGAGCTTGGGTAAAGAAATTACTTTAATAAATGAGAATAATCGTCAGGTAATTCTGCGTCTATATCTCTTAGATATTTTTTTAAACTATCTAATGTTGAATGTCCGGTTATTAACATCAATTTATCATACGTTTCAAATTGTCCGTTAGTTTTCCTCAATTCTCTGTATAATTTTGTTATATAGGTATGTCTGAATGAATATAATCCATAATTAACCCCCAAGCCAAATTCGTTCTTAATTTCTCTAAATTTTTTAGAAAAATATAAGCTCCTGTCTCCTTCATAAGTATTAGTTTCGGCAACTCCTTTATATGTTATTAAATAAGATTCGGGATTTGTTAAATCAAGTTGACGTAATTCTTCCAACATAACCTCCGGGATTATTTTTGTTTTAGCTACTTTATTTTTAGCTCTAACCCTTAATATTGGAGGATTTGAATTTAATTCAATATCTTTAACTTGCAACCTACACACTTCTATAGGACGTAACATATTATAACTAATAAATTTTATAAGCAATCCTAAAGTTGGCGCTTTTTTCTCAATATGTAATATTAGATCTTGCGCTTTATCTATATCATGCGTTTTATTCCTTTCCGGTCTGGAATATAGGGTTGATATTTCTCTTACAAAATTTTTTTCTATATAGTCATTTTTTTCTAATAAAGAAAAAATAGAACTCAAAACAGAACGGTAATTATTCCTGTTGGTTGCATTGGAATTGCCGCTCATTAGTATAAAATTTAAAAATTGATTGACGTCTTTTTTCGTGATATTTTTAATACTTCCTTTAAGAAGATTTTGTTTATCCAACCAGTTTTTAAAAATATTAATTTTAGATCTATAATCTTTAAAAGTATTTTTCCCAATTTGTTTGCTTTTTAATTCAAGCGCGAAGTTTAAGCTGTTTTCCGTATCAAAAATTTCTTCTTTTAACGATTTATCATAAGGCGAATATCCTTTTTTAAGCATATCATCAATGATGTTTAATAAAATATTAAAATGCTTTAATCTAGATGGAACATCTTTATGTTTAAAATTTAAACTAAAAGAAATCGGGGTTTGCCGGGTCATTATCCCTGTTTCCGGATTTATGTAATTAAAATATATATACCATCTTTTTTTTAAGTCATAAGATTTGCCTCCATGATATAGCTTAGGTGTAGTAAATGGTTTCATAGTTTTCTCAGTGTATATATTTTCATATATATTTCTAAGTTCTTGTAAAAAAGTCATAAATATATCTCTTTAAATTTTCACTTTCATTATGAATAAATTTTAGAAGAGTATATTTTTTCAACGTTTCCACTGTATACAATTTCGTATACACTTATCTTTTTTAGCGTTTAGTAGAAGTAGGTAAAACGTTTAATTTCAATGACTTACATTTGTGGCCACGGAGGGATTCGAACCCCCAACCCTCAGAGCCGAAATCTGATATTCTATCCAGTTGAACTACGTAGCCGAAAATATTTTCTGCAAGTATACTAATAAATTAGTCTAACTTCATAATAATATTTGAAATTTCTTCTGCTTTTTCTTTTTCATATACAGAATCAATAGGATGCAAAACTTGAAGCATCTGTCCATAGGAATACATCAAATTCTGAAGAGATACTTTTTGATCTTTCGCATTATTTTTACCTAACATCTCAAAAGTTTTTAATCTTTTATCTAAAGGTTTCATTGATTCTGTGATATATGCTATAGCTTTATCTCTTTGATTTAATTCCAGATAAGTATTTACAATATTATCAACAATAAGTGTATAATAACTGGATAGTTTACTCATATCATCGGTAGCAAACGTTTGATCATGTAGTGGTAATGATAAATAATAATTTAATTCCTTAAAAATTTGATCTTTATATGCTTCTGCTAGTTTTAACCCTTCGTTTTCTTTTCCAATAAGAAAATAACCGGATATGATAGAATTATAAGAAGGCGTAGCCGGATACATAGATATTGGAATCTCTTTATTAATTAACTCTAAAATATCATTAGCCCTTCTTTTGTCTCCACTTTTAGCTAAAGCAATAGCAGCTCTTCCACAAGACATTCTATAATTTAAAATATTACTTCTACAAGTTTCATCAAAATAAGCTTTCGGATCTTTTAAATTTCCAAATTTATAATTCATAACTAAGTTATAAATAGTATTAGGATTTATTCTTCCTTGTTCCCCGTTATTGGTTTCGGGAGTATATATAGGTACTAATTTTGAAATTAAACCTTGATATTCCAAGTAATTTTGTGAAAACATGATATTAGATTGAGAATAGGTTCCTCCTGAACTAAAATAAATGGAACGATCCCAATTGTAATTGGCAAGTAAATCTAACATAGCTAAACCGTCTTTATACAAAGCTTGTTTATTTATTGTTAATACTACCTTATTTACCATCAATTTAGAATCTTCGGGTTTAACTATTCCATATTTTAACGCATTCACCTTGTTTACAGGCAAAGATATTTTGTTAACAGGAATAAATCCAACATCTGTTCCTCTATAATCCCTTTCAGTTACATATGTATATAAATCTTTAATAGCAGATTGTTCTTTTTTATTTCTAAGAAAATTAATGGCTTCTTTAGCAGATATAGTATCAGAAATTGCATATTTCTTAAATGGAAGAATATCCGCAGGTATACTATCAGCCGGAAGATTATCAAAAATTTGCTTCCAAAAATCTCGATTTAATAAAATAACCTGATCATTAACGCCGTCTCTAAATTCTTCATGTGTTAATGAAGAAGGAACACCGGGTGCTTTATAAGTTCTTCTCTGAACCTGATCAATATACCATGCAGTACCCAACAAAGTAAAATTAACCACTTTGGCATCTGATCTAAATTCTTCGGTTTCTTGTAATGCCCATAACGGATATGTATCGTTATCTCCATATACAAAAAGTATAGGATGATTTGCATCTAAACTTTGTAAATAGCTTTTTGAAAAATCATAAGCTGTATATCTCCTACTTCTATCATGATCGTCCCAATTTTGGAATCCAACCAAAACAGGAACTCCTAAAGCAAGAAAACCAATAATAAGACCTATTTGCCTTTGTTTAAGTTTATTTAATAAAAACATAATTGCTGTCACTCCCATCCCTATCCAAATAGCAAAAGTGTAAAAGGAGGTTACTAATGCATAATCTCGTTCCCTGGGTTCAAATGCTTTTATACTGGTGTATAAGATAATACCAACGCTGGCTAATAAAAATAAAGCTATTAAAGAAAAGTTTCTACCCGGATCTCTATTCAGTTGAAAGAAGAATCCTACTAAACCTAACAATAATGGTAAAAAATAATATTTATTGGTAGCTTTATTTACATATGCTTGAGGTAATTTGTCTTGGTCTCCCAAACGTAAATTATCTAAAAATTTAATACCGCTTATCCAATTTCCTTTGGTTGATTCATAATTTCCTTGTAAATCATTTTGACGACCGGCAAAATTCCATAGAAAATATCGTATAAACATATATCCCATTTGATAGGTCATCATAAAATCCAAGTTTTGGCCTAAAGTTGGTTTTTTAACATTAATTAGTTCATTTTGTTTAGCCATTTGATAATCACGAACAGATATTTCTCCGGATTTCTTTTTCCTCACTAACTCATCAAAAACCTTTTGTGCTTCAGGATTACCAATATATTTCGAATTTAAAGTAAAATCGGGGTATCCTTCCATTAATCCGTAATTTTCAATAACACTAGGATCAGGATTATACATTCGGGGAAATATACTGACTTGCTCCGGATTAAACTTATAATTAATCCTTCTGCCTGTTTCAATATACCTGCCTGAATTTTCATCCTTTTCATAAATAGGGCCATTATCCTCGGTTCCAATTATTCCGTTAGGATCTAAATATGCGGTATAATTAGCTCCGTAAAACACCGGCCAATCACCATATTGAGCCCTGTTGTAATAATCCAACATACCTATTGCATTGTCAGGATCATTTAAATTTATAGGAGGATTTGCTTTAGCACGTATGGGAAGTACCACCCAACTTGAAAAACCGATAAGCATAAACAAAATCGATAGAATAATGGTATTTCCTGTTTTATATCCATGATTGGATGTATATCGTAAGGCAAAATAAAAAGCAACAATTAAAAGTATGAATGCAACTACCGAACCTGTATTAAATGGCATTTGAAGATTATTTACAAAAAATATTTCACATTTTCCGAAGAAAGACATCGTAAAAGGAAATATAATTTTGAAAACGGCTAAAAATACACCGCCAATAGCAATATTGGCCCATATAAAACTTTTCCAAGTAAAGGTATATTTTTTAGCATAATAAATATATCCTAACGTAGGAACCACTAGTATGACCATTAAATGGATTCCAACAGACAGACCGATAAGCAGGGATATTAAAATAAGCCACTTGTTGGATCGGGAATCAGATAAATCATTTTCCCATTTGCACATAAGCCACAACAGCAAAGCGGTAAAACAGGAAGCCGCCGCATAAACTTCTCCTTCAACTGCTGAAAACCAAAAAGTATCGGTAAAAGTAAAAGTTAACGCCCCTACTGCCCCGCTTAATAAAATGGTAGCGATTTGATAGGAAGTAAATTCTTTGGGTTCGGTATGTAAAAACAGAATTTTACGAACCATATGAGTAATTGTCCAGAATAAAAATAATATGGCAAATGCACTCATAATAGCAGACATAGCATTTATAACTATGGAATATTTGGTGGGATCGCCAAAGGCTAAGATCGCCCAAACGGCTCCCAATATTTGAAAAAATACGGCTCCCGGTGAATGAGTAACTTCCAGCTTAACCGCTGAAGATATATATTCACCACAATCCCAAAAACTGAAATTGGGTTCAATAGTTAATAAATAAGTTATTGCTGCTATAATAAAAACAACCCATCCGGTAAGGTTATTTAATTTATTGTAATTTAACTTCATTTTACCTTAATTCTTGTTTGCGAATATACTAATAATATTAATTTTAAAAGTTTTCATTTTATACTTTATTCTCTTTTTATATTAATTGTTAGAAAGTTATTTATAAAAAATTATAAGTTTTATTATTCTTTAGATTTTAACATACTAAAATTAAATTACGATATTTGTTACGTGATAAATTCATACTAGTTACCATGGGTTTTTTAAAAAAGAAACTGGCACAAGGGTGGGCATCCCTTCACAATAAAAAAGAGCAAAAATGGATTGACAATCCGGTGGAAACACAAAATTATTGGTTTGAAAAACTCATTAAAGAATCTCAAAATACAAATTTTGGCGTTGATTACTCTTTTTCTAAAATAAGTTCTATTTCAGATTTTCAAAAAAATGTTCCTGTACAGAATTATGAAACGTTAAGACCTTATATTGAAAAAATAAAATCGGGACAAGATAATATTTTATGGCCTAATAAGCCCCTTTATTTTGCAAAAACCTCTGGTACTACCTCAGGCACTAAATACATTCCTATTACAAAAGAATCCATGCCCTTTCATATAGAAGGAGCTAAAAGTGCTCTACTTCATTATATATATAAAAGAAAAAATCCTAACTTTATCGATGGTAAAATGATTTTTTTACAAGGAAGTCCTGTTTTGGAAAATAATAATGGGATCATGACGGGAAGGCTATCCGGGATTTCCGCCCATTTTGTTCCGAAATATCTTCAATATAATCGTATGCCTTCATGGAAAACCAATTGCATTGAAGATTGGGAAACTAAAGTTGATAAAATTGTTGAGGAAACTGTAGATAAGAATATGACTCTAATCAGCGGCATTCCTCCTTGGCTGGTTATGTATTTTGAAAGATTGATTGCAAAATCAGGTAAATCCATAAGTAAAATTTTTCCCAATTTACAGCTTTTAGTAACAGGAGGTGTAAATTATAAGCCGTATGAGGATAAAATAAATGAATTGATTGGTAAAAAGTTGGATATTATCCAAACCTATCCGGCTTCAGAAGGATTTATAGCCTTTCAGGATGATGTAGACCATGAAGGATTATTGCTTATGTTGAACCATGGTATTTTTTATGAATTTATACCTTCAGAAGATATTGGTAAAAATAATCCGAGACGTCTTACACTGGAACAAGTGGAATTGAATACGGATTATGCTATATTATTGACAACGAATGCCGGATTGTGGGCTTATGAAATAGGCGATTTAATCCGATTTATCAGTAAAGATCCGTATAAAATTCTTGTCACCGGAAGAACTAAACATTTTACTTCTGCATTTGGTGAACATGTCATTTCTTTCGAAGTAGAAGAAGCTATTAAAGAAACCATGGAAGTAACTGGATGTATTGTTCAAGAATTTACTCTTGCTCCTCAGGTCAATCCTTCGGAAGGACTGCCCTATCATGAATGGTTCATAGAATTTGAAAAACCGCCGATCAACATTGATGAATTTGAATCAAATTTAGATCAGGCTCTTAGAAAAAGAAATTCCTACTATAATGATCTTATTACGGGTGCTATCTTAAGACCTTTAAAAATTTCAACTATCAAAAAAGGTGGATTTAATGAATATATGAAAGAAATCGGTAAGTTAGGAGGTCAAAATAAACTTCCTCGTTTGTCTAATGATCGAGCTATTGCCGATAAACTTGAAAAATATGTTTTGATAAGTTAGAACGAAAATATGGTAGTAAATTGAAATCATTTTGAAAAAACATACTATTTGAAAATTTTAGTTGTAATACCGGTATTTAATGAGTCTAAACATATATTGAAATGTTTACAATCTTTCAATGAACAATCCTATAAAAATATTGATTGGATTTTAGTAAATGATTCTTCAACGGATAATTCAAAAGAAATTATAGAAGAATTTATCAAAGATAAACCTGCTTTCCGCCTTATTAATTTAATTAATAGCTCCGAACATGTACCGGGTGCAAAAGTGGTTAAAACGTTTTATGCAGGATTAAATTCTGTTAATTGGAAACAGTATGATGTTTTAGTTAAACTGGACGCCGATATAATTCTCCCTGAGAATTATTTTGAACTAATCATAAATGAGTTACAGAATAATCCAAAAATTGGCATTATCGGTGGATTGGTTTACATAAAAAAAGGGAATCAGTGGGTTTATGAAAATATTTCAAATAAAAATCATGTACGCGGCCCCATAAAAACTTATAGAAAAGAATGTTTTATTGATATTGGTGGCCTTCGTATGACGTTGGGTTGGGATAATCTCGATATATTACTTGCTCGTATGCATCATTGGGAAGTTAAAGTCTTAAAGAATCTTTTTGTAAAACACCTAAAACCAACTGCACACGCTTATCAAGAAACTAAATCTAGAAAATTGGGTGAATATTTTTACAATATCGGACTATCCAAAAAATTAGCCTTTATATCCTGTGCAAAATCTTCATGGAAAGAAAAATCTTTACGACATTTTATAATTTCATTTAAAACTTTTATTTCTTTAGAAAAAGAAAAAAAAGAACGAGTGATCACTCAAGAGGAAATGAATTTCATTCGCAAATTTCGATGGAATGAAATGATTAAAAAGTTTAAAAAGTAAACTTTTCAACTTTCCTTTTATACTATTTTTATATGAAAAATTATTATTCTTTTCCTAAGAAAATTTCAATAGGTACTAGATTTAAAAGTTCTTTTCTATGTGAAGCCAAAAAAGAGTATTCCAATTGTGGAATATCTTCATTTGATATTGAATCAAAAATAGGAGGTAAAACTTCTTGGGTCGGAATTTTTTTGACTACTCCTAATCCATGATCGGTATCTAAAACACTTACAGTTAATTCGGGATGATTTTTTCTAAGAAAAACGATCGTTTTCCATACATCGCCGTTCCAAATATTTTTCCAACTTTTATGAGATGAAAATTTAATTCTTGCATCTTCAATATTACTTGCAGGAAAGGCTGCAATTTTATCCTGAGGATTACAATCATGTAAGATAATAATTCCTTGATCAGATAAATACTTGAGTGAATTTAGTGTATCTTTAAGAGATTGACTGAAAGTGTGTAATCCATCGATAAAGGTAAGATTTATCGGATTATTTTTAAGAAATTTATGATGGCTGTCAAAAAAACGATCACTGGTCATCTCAAAATATTTGTTTTTAAAATTATGGGGATTTTTAATTAAATATCTGATTTTTTTGATAAAGCTAAAATTAAAATAAGGATCCACTGCAATTCTTTGTTTTGCTCCTTTGATATTAAAAAAACATTTTCCTCTGTTTACACCGATTTCCAAATAGTTTTTAACATCATAAACTTTTATTAAATAATTCAAAACATCAACTCTAGTAATCATAAGGTTTCTACTATTTTATTATTTATATATTTGTAATAGGTTTTATATCATGTAAATGTACAACATTGTAAGTGTAATTGTTACATATAATGGGGAAAAATGGATAAAAAAATGTTTGGATTCTTTATTGGCATCTAGCATACACACAGATATTTACCTTATAGACAATGGATCGACCGATAGCACTTTAAAAATTGTCGAAAATTATCCCGCTGTAACTTATATGGAAAGTGGACGTAATATAGGGTTTGGACAAGCTAACAATATCCTTTTAAAAAAATTATATAAAGAAAAAAACTATACCCATTATTTTCTCATTAATCAAGATGCTTGGGTAGACAAAAATTGTCTACAATATTTAGCTGATGTTTCCATTAAAAATCCAAAGTATGGTATACTAAGTCCCATACATTATAATCATGATTTCTCTGAAATGGATTTTAATTTTAAGGAATATTTAGCGAAAAGTAAAAAGAAAAATCAAGTTATTTTAGAAACTAATTTCGTTAATGCCGCTTTTTGGTTAATTAGTAAAAAATGCTTGGAAAAGACGGGAGTTTTTAATCCTTATTTCACCCATTACGGAGAAGATAAAAATTATTGTAATCGAGTTATTTATTCCGGCTTAAAAATAGGAATTGTTACTACAGCTAAAGCTAATCATGATAGAGGTAAAACAACAGATTTTAGTAAAATACAAAGATTATCAAAAATAAAATTGGATTGTATACTTTTAAATCCAAATATTAATCTTTACAAAGCATATTTTGAAGCTTTTATTAATGTTTTGGGAATACCTAAATATTATTTTAAAATGCTCTCTACTAAAAATACATCCATATTATTTTATAAATTAGGGATTCACTATATACATTTGCTTTTCTCTAAAAAGATCCGATTGAATCGTAAACAACAAAAGGAAAACTTATTTAGCATATATTAAATGGGAATAGTAGCACGTCAAGGGATAAAATACAGTCTAATTAGTTATCTAAGTTTTTTACTGGGTACATTTTCAACCATTTTTATTTATCCTTCCAATCCTGAATTTTTGGGAAAACTAAGGTTCATTCAGCCATCTGCTGAACTAATCTGTCCCTTCATCCTTTTTGGACTTAGTTATGCAAACATAAAATTTCATCAAAAACTAAAAGCAAAAAATCAGCAGGTCGACTTTCTTTATGCTTCAATTAAATTTGTGTGTCTCAATTTTATTTTTATCTCATTAGTATATTGGATACTCACTCGAATAATTCCAAATATTCAAGAATCTGATTCCTGGAAAATGAAACAGTATGTTTTGCCGGTCGCTTTGTCTCTTGCGTTAACTCAATTGCTTTCAAAATATATCTCTAATTTAAAAAGAATAACAGTTCCCGGAATTTTTGAAAATTTTTTTCCTAAACTGGGAGCTCTTACGGCTTTTATCTCCTGTGTATATATAGGAATAGCACAAAAAAATGCTCTTTATATATTCGTTTCTTTTTTTGTGATTGCTATGATTGGACTGGTATATTATTTTGTAAAATTAAACAAAGACCATAAGAGCAGATCGTTAGATATTTTGAAAGATAAAAATTTTAGACTCAACTTACTAAATTTCTGTGTATTTTCTGTTCTTGGAAGTATTGGAAATAGATTGGCACTCCAAATTGACAACCTGATGATTCCCGAACTGTTGGATTTTAAACAAAACGGGATCTATTCTATTTTAACGTCTATTGTGGGTTTTCTTACCGTTCCATTGATGGGTATTTTCACCATATCCGGTCCTATAATTGTTGAAAAACTGGAAAATAATAGATTAGATGAACTAAATGATTTCTATAAAAAAGTATCCAAATTTTTATTCTTATTTGGTACGGTCTTGTTGTCTTGTATTTTAGTTGGAATAGACTATCTATTCTTATTCATGAAAAACGGAAAAGAATTATCGGATGCAAAAGTTATTATTTACATTCTAGGAGCAGCCACCTTATTTGATTTGGCTACAGGTTTTAACAGTAATATCATTTCTTATTCAAAATATTTTAGATTTAATATTTATGCAATGCTGTTTTTAGCGATTTTTACAATTATTTCAAATATTATTTTTATTTCGTATTTCAAATTAGGTATCGAAGGTATTGCTTTAGCAACGGCCCTATCTTTAACTTTGTTTAATTTAATAAAATTAGGCTTTAACTATCGTAAGTTCGGCATTCAACCGTTTTCAAAAGAGTATACGTATATAATAGTAACCGGAATAATGGGTGTTTTACTTGTAAATTATATACCCGATTTTTCCAATAATTTACTTAATTTAGTTACTAAGCCCCTAATTATTTTATGCATATTTTTCGTCGCCAATAGTGTATTTAAATTTATTCCGATAAAAGAAATACTATCCACAAATATTAAATCTTTTTTGACGGGTAAAAAATAAAATATATAATTTTTTCAATAATAATAAATAATTTATAAAGAGTTGATAGATAATTGTTGTATTTAATGTATTTTTGTTAGGTAATTTCAATACATGAAACTTTTCTATACTTATTTTCTACTTTTATTTACCGTAATCATCTTTTCTCAAGATAGAAAACTAATTAAAGGAAAAGTATATATTCTTGATAAGTATCATGAAATGGTTTCCGGTATTTATGTTAAAAATCTTTCAACCAATTATACAACGTTAACCGATATAACCGGTAATTTTTCCATTCCTGCACTCATTGGAGATGCCATTACTTTTCAATCATTCAATATCGAAAAAAGAACTATTTTGGTTACCCAAGACATGTTTGATCATTTGCAAATGAAAATTCAATTAGATCTTAAAGAAAAGCAATTAGAGGATATTTATGTTACTCCTTTTAAAAGCTTTGGAAGCCTTGAATTGGATGTCAAACGAATTCCAATGATGAATAAAACCAACGAAATTTTGAAAAAATTAGGCAGTTTAAATCCAACACAAAAAATGGACGGAAGTACGGATGTTGATTCCGAAGCTGCAAAGTTATCTTCCATGAAATTTGGTATTGAAGGTATTTTGGATTTTATATCCGGAGAGGGTAAACGTAAAGAGCGTTTATCAATTTTTGAAGAGCAGTCAAACATAATCAAAAATGTTAGAGACTATTTTGGAGATGCTTACTTTGAAGAATTAGGTTTGAAAAAAAGTGAAATCAATGATTTTATATTATATGCTTATTTAAATCATAATTTAAAATTTTATTACGATCATAATAATTACTTCCAGATTTTAAATATTTTCGATAAAAATATTCTTCTCTACAAATCAAGAAAAAACAACGAGAAAAAGATTACACCTAAAATTGGCAAGCCTTATTTTCCTCAATAATGTAACCTTTCTCTATCTATTTGTATAAATAATTTTTAAACTCTATTTTTATAGGGATAAAGACATCAATTGGTATGTACAAAAAAATATATAAGCTCCTTACTACTTTATTTAAACCATCAACCATTTATAAATATTTTTTTAATATTTCTCCTCTTTACATTAGGACAACAGGAAATATCAAATATGTTTCAGATGATGTACATAAAATAATAGTCGAAATTCCTCTTACGTACAAGAACCGAAACTATTCCGGAACTATGTTTGGCGGAAGCATACTTTCAGCTACGGATCCTATTTATATGTTGCAGCTCATACATATTCTGGGAAATAATTATATCGTTTGGGATAAATCTGCTTATGTTGATTATATAAGGCCGATTAATAAAAAAGCCATAGCAGTATTTGAATTTCAAAAGGAAGAAATAGAAAAGATAAAAGAAATGGTTAAAAATGATAAAGAAGTAGTTATCAAAAAGCAAATGAACATTACCAATTCAGAAGGTCAAATTTATTGTTATTTAGAGAAAAAAATCTATATAGCAGACAGTCAGTTTTATAAAGCAAAATTAAAAAGTAAAACTCACTGATAAATAAGTATAAATAAAAAGAATCAGCTTTGTAATTAAACTGATTCTATATAATTTATAGTATAGAGTAATGACAAACAATTAATGAGCATCTTTAAAAACTTTCAATTTTTTAGTCAATTCCGGTACAACTTCGAATAAATCACCAATTATACCATAATCAGCCGTTTTAAAAAAAGGTGCTTGAGGATCATTGTTTATAACGACTATGGTTTTACTTTTAGTAATCCCGGCAACATGTTGAATAGCTCCCGAAATACCGATTGCTATATATAGTTTAGGAGAAATAGTTTTCCCTGTTTGTCCTACATGTTCGGCATGAGGTCTCCATCCTAAATCGGCTACCGGTTTAGTACAAGCTGTAGCTGCTCCAAGTACATTTGCTAAATCTTCAATTATTCCCCAGTTTTCCGGTCCTTTCATTCCTCTACCCGCTCCAACTACCAATTCAGCCACTTTAACATCCAATTTCCCTGTAGCTACTTCTTGTTGTTTTACTTGATACGTTGGATCTGCAACCGTAGTTACCGTAATTTTTTCTTCTGTACCGGAAACGGGATTTTCTTTTGCTCCCACAGAATTAACGGAAAGGGTTAAAACTATAGTAGGTTCTTGAGTTTCAACAACAGCAATTCCTTTTCCTGAAAAAACGGATCTTTTCACCTTAAACGGTGTTACGGACAGCGGCTTCGAAATGGCTTGTGTAATATAAGCTGAAGATTTTTCTTTGACAATATAAGGAGCTATAGAAACACTTTCATTAGTATGTGTAAAAAGAATATATTTACCGTCAATTATTTTTGATAAAACCGAAGCGTACACTTTTGGATTAAAAAATTGCAAAGATTCATCTTGAATATTTACAACTTTAGTTGCTCCAAATTTGTATAAGTGTTCTGAAGAATCCTCAGAATTTATAGTGAGTGCCGTTACTGAATCTCTAATTTCATCTGCAAGAATTTTAGCGTATGATAATAATTCGTAGGCCTCTTTTTTATATTTTCCTTTAGAGTTTTCTATATATGCGTAAATCATTTATTTCAATGTTTGTATTACAAAATTGATTGTAAGTTTAGATTTAAATTACTTTTGCTTCTTCATGAAGTAGGCGAACCAATTCATCTAAGTTATTTTTATCTACATAAACCACTTGAGATCTTGTCTTTGGCTTTTCAAATTCTGCAATGGTAACCTTATTTCCGAAAAATTTAGGTTCAACAACCGTAAAGGGTTTATTTTTAGCAGTCATAATACCTCTGATATTAGGAATTTTTAATTGATTTTCAGGAACAAAACCTTCTTGACCTGCTAAAACAGCAGGTAATTCAATAGAAATTGTTTCTTTTCCATTATCTATTTCCCGTACCACTTGTATGGTTTTTCCTTCGACTTCCAAACCAGTAACGGCATTAACAAATGGGTAATCTAATTCAGCAGCCACTAAACCCGGAACCAATCCTCCGTTATAATCTATCGATTCTTTACCTAAAAGTATCAAATCATAAGCACCCTCTTTTGCAACTGCTGCAATTTCTTTAGCCACTAATTCACTATCCGTAGGTCGAATATTTACCCGAATGGCATTATTAGCACCGATTGCCAACGCCTTGCGCATTACCGGCTCAACAGTAGTATCTCCAACCGTAACAATGGTTACTTCAGCTCCCTGTTTTTCTTGAAAATATAATGCTTTGCTTAAGCAATATTCATCTTGAGGATTAATTATATATTGAATTCCATTAGTATCGAATTCTTTTTGATCATTCGTAAAATTAATTTTGGATGTAGTATCCGGTACGCTACTAACAGCTACTAATATTTTCATCAACTTATTTTTTCCTGTAACTAAATTAAGTAAAAATAATAAAGTATTTTTATTTATTTACTTCTTTTACTAAGAAATTAAAGTAAATAAAATAAAAAAATATAAGAATGTGTATATAATTTAAACAATTTGTGAAGAAAGCCCTTTTTTCAATAATGCTTGATGGATCGGAGTTAGTTTTTCTAAAGATCCGGTTTTAACTTCACATTTTCCTTTGTAATGAACTAAAAAAGTACATTGTTGGGCTTGTTCTAAAGTATGTTCACATATCTCTATTAAGCAATCGATGACATAATCAAATGTATTAAAATCATCGTTATGCAAAACAATTACATGAGGAGCAGCTTCTTTTACCAACGTATCAACACTCTCCTGCTCTTTCCAATGGGGTTGATTATTGTAAATCATATTTTGTTTAATAATATTGAAATCCAATTATTTTTACTTAATTTCTGAACGAATTTTAAGCCATTCCCGGTAGCTTCTGCAATAATGTCATCAAAATCATGTTCAAAGATACCACTTACCAATAGGTACCCATTGGGGCGCAGATTTTCAACGTATTTTGACATATCTTTCAATAAAATATTTTTATTGATATTGGCTAAAATTATATCAAATGAGTGATTTCCTAATAATTCGGCATCTCCCAATTTAATATCTATATCTACTTCATTTTTTTTAGAATTTTCCAGAGCATTACCGTAAGACCATTCATCAATATCTATCGCTTCAACATAATGGGCTCCCCTCTTTTTTGCAAAAATTGCCAAGACTCCGGTTCCGCTGCCCATATCTAAAACATCTTTACCTTCAAAATTCATTGTCAACATTGCATGAAGCATGTTATAAGTGGTTTCATGATGCCCCGTACCAAAAGACATCTTTGGATCAATTTTAATAGAAAAAGGAAGATCGTTTCTGACAGGATGAAAATCTGCATGTAAATAAATTTGATCTTCAATGACTACCGGTGGAAAATTTTTTTCCCATTCTTCATTCCAATTGATATCGGGAGATAATTTTTTTTCGTAAGATATTTCAACTTCAGGAGAAGACATAATAGGTAATTCCATAATTAACTGCTCATCTTCTTCTTCAACCTTAATATAAGTTAAAAAACCCTGTTCGGTTTCAACAAAACTTTCAAAAGGCAACTCTGATAAAAACGCGATTAAAATGTCTCTCCAAGGTTCTAATGGTTTTACGTTGAAATGGTATTCTGTATATTTCATGGAATCATTTAAGTATCGCAAATTTAAAAAATTAATAGCTTATTTACTTAAGGATCTATAAAATTCATCCACGTTATATATTATAGATACACTTTGTTAATGCTTGATAATCTATAGCTGAAAATCTCTATCCAATTATTGAAAATTATTTTCTTTGAGAAGATTTTTTGGAATCAAACAAGTAAAATTATTTTTTTACTTTTACTTTATTTTTTTTGAAATTTCAATGTCACGATTCATCAATTTGCTGGTTTTACTACTATTTATCAATATCTCATTAGGACAACAATTGGTTTTACAAGATAGTATTAAAATTGAAGTTCCCGAATCGTTTAATTTTCAACAAGCAGATATCTTCAATTCATTATATTTCGTTTCTCAAAAGGATAATACTTTATTAAAATACGATCCAACTTCACAAAAAAAATTTATACTTAAAAATTTTAATACATCCAAAAAGCTGTTTATCGTAAATCCTTTATTTTTAGTAACTTTTGATAAGATGAACCAAATTCTTGAATTTTATGACGATAAGTTGATCAATACTCAGGATAATGTTTCTATTTTAACCGATCAACTTATAAATCCAGACTTAATTTATGTTCAAGACAACCATTCATTATTATATTTTGATGAGTTGAACTCTCAAAGCTTTATTCAATACGATTACAGATCAAAAAATACCATACTTTTTTCAAATACTTTGTCTGAAGAACTTTCAGATAATTTTATACTAAAGGATATCTACAATTCTAAACAATCAAAATTTCTTCTTTTAAAAAGTAACAACGAATCCAACGAAGCTTATCAATACAAAATTTGTAAGCAAAAAAATCAAAATATATATACTTATCTAATACCCGAAATGGAAGACTATGGATGGATGGAACAAAATTTTTATTGGATACATAAGGGTTATTTATATATATATGATTTTGAAAACGAACCCGTTCAGATACCCTTGCCTAATTTAGGTGAAAAATATTATATTTTAAATAAACATTTATTTCTATGGAAATCTAAGGTTATGTACCTTTACACATTAGAAACTAAAAAATAAATTTATTAAGAATGCATATTGCTATAACCGGAAATATCGGCGCAGGAAAAACTACATTAACTAAATTATTATCAAATAATTACAATTGGATTGCACAATTTGAAGACACCGAACAAAATCCATATCTAGACGATTTTTATTACGATATGGCTAAATGGTCATTTAATTTGCAAATCTATTTCTTAAGTTCTCGTTTTAAACAAATAAAAGAAATTAGAGAAAATAAGAAAAATACAATCCAGGATAGAACTATTTATGAAGATGTATATATTTTTGCTTCCAATCTTCATGAAATGGGATTGATGCAAACTCGAGATTATGACAATTATTTGAATCTTTTTAATTTAATGAAAGAGTATATCCAAGCTCCGGATCTTCTGATCTATCTTCGCGCCACCGTTCCTACTTTAGTAAATCAAATTCAAAAAAGAGGAAGAGAATACGAAACGTCCATTAGCATTGATTATCTTCAAAGATTAAATGAAAAATATGAAGAGTGGATTTCTAATTATACTGAAGGAAAATTATTGATCATCGATGTGGATAATATGGATTTTGTTGACAATAAGGAAGATTTAGGAAAAATTATTGATAAAGTAGAAGCTAATATTCACGGTTTATTTTAAAAGATTTCCGTCTTTATACGATAAAAATATACTTTCTAAAATTTAAAAAAAATAGTAAATAATTTATTAAAATTATTTACTATTTATAGTTTATAGGGTGAATAAATGTACTATTTATCCAACTAAATTTAGTTAGCAACTTCGCTAATAAATTTAATCCTCATAATTCGTAATTCATCTTCTGAATAGTCTTCTCCAAATTCATCCAACAAGACGGACATTTTATCACTTTCAGACTCCATCAAAAAATCTATAATTTCGTCTTGTTGCTCTTCATCCAATAATTCATCTACATAGTAACCAATGTTTAGTTTAGTTCCTTGATAAACAATACTTTCCATTTCATTAAGTAAATCATTGATTGATAAATCTTTTGCTTTTGCAATATCTTCAAAATCCAATTTTCTATCCGTACTTTGAATTATGAATACTTTATGAGACGATTTATTGGCTACTTGCTTAATGACTAAATCATCAGGACGTTCAATATCATTTTCTTCAACATATTTGGCAATATATTCAACGAAATCTTTTCCAAATTTCTTTGCTTTACCCTCTCCTACACCAAACACATTGGAAAGTTCTGAAAGAGTGGTCGGATAATGTAAAGCCATATCTTCCAAGCTGGGATCCTGAAATACAGCAAAAGGAGGAATTGCATTTTTCTTGGCAACTCTTTTTCTGATATCTTTTAAATCATCAAATAATTTTTTATCTAATGCAGTGCTACCCGCCGCTTGAGGAGTAACGATCGGAGTTTCCATTTCTTTTTCAAAATCAACATCCTCGGCTATAAAAATTTCCTTAGGATCATTAATAAATGTTTTGCCTAATTCGGATAATTTTAATAGTCCGTAAGTTTCTATATCTTTAGCAAGAAAATTATGGACTATAGCCTGTCTGATGATGGATTTCCAGAAATTATCCGATTTATTTTTACCAAAACCAAAATAATCTTCAAATCCCAACTTATAAGATTTGGTAATGGCTGTTTCTTTTCCAACAGCTACATTAACCAGATCTTTTAATTTTAATTTTTCTTTGGTTTTTTCAACTACAGTAAGGATTTGTTTCATTTCTTCCGTAACATTTACCATTGTTTTCGGATTCATGGAATTATCATCCATTTTTGCTCCCAAGCCATTTTTTTCGTCAAAATCTTCTCCAAAATAATGAAGTAAATATTTTCGTCTGGACATGGATGTTTCCGCATAACCTACCACTTCTTGTAAAAGTTGTAAGCCAACTTCTCTTTCAGAAACAGGCTTTGAAGCTAAAAATTTTTCTAATTTTTCAACATCTTTATAATCGTAAAAAGCAAGACAATAACCTTCTCCTCCATCCCTTCCGGCTCTTCCGGTTTCTTGATAATAACTTTCTAAACTTTTGGGTATATCATAATGAATTACAAAACGCACATCCGGCTTATCAATACCCATTCCGAAAGCTATGGTTGCACAAATTACATCCGTTTCCTCCATTAAGAATTTGTCTTGATGGGCTGCTCTGGATTTACTGTCTAATCCGGCATGATAAGGCAAGGCGTTTATACCATTGACTTTTAATAATTCAGCTAATTCTTCTACCTTTTTTCTGCTTAAACAATAGATAATTCCGGATTTACCCGGATTGTCTTTTATATATTTTATAATTTGTTTTTCAGGATTTATTTTAGGTCTGATTTCATAATATAAATTCGGTCTGTTAAAAGAAGATTTGAAAATTTTAGCATCCGTCATTCCTAAGGTTTTTTGGATATCATCCTGAACCTTTGGCGTTGCTGTAGCCGTCAGGGCTATTATAGGTGTTTTACCGATTTTTTCAATTATGAATCGTAAATTTCTGTATTCAGGACGAAAATCATGTCCCCATTCAGAAATACAATGCGCTTCATCAATCGCAAAAAATGATAATTTTATAGTTTTTAAGAACTCTATATATTCTTCTTTAGTTAAAGATTCGGGAGCTACATAAAGCAATTTGGTTGTCCCGGATAATATATCATCTTTAACTCTTTTTATTTCTGTTTTATTTAATGAAGAATTAAGGACATGTGCTATTCCTTCACTTGAGGATATACCTCTGACAGCGTCAACCTGATTTTTCATTAAGGCTATTAAGGGAGAGACAACAATCGCTGTACCCTCTAATAATAAGGCAGGTAACTGGTAACACAAGGACTTTCCGCCACCTGTAGGCATCAATACAAATACATCGTTGCCGCTCAACAAATTCGTAATTACTTCTTCTTGCGGCCCCTTAAATGAATTAAAACCAAAAAATTTTTTTAATAATTTAGGCAAGTCTTTTTCCAAAGATTTCATTCTTAAACTTTAGTTTTTTATTAAATTTGCTGTTTATTAAATTAAATATACAACAAATTTCTTAAACAAAAAAAATTATTTATTTTGGATGATCAAATGATTTTAAAAGCAGGCAAAGATACTATTTTATTTGAAACAACCGAATTACAATCCTTACATAATCGTTTAGGTGATGATTTTGTTAAAGCGGTACGCTATATACTTGATTCTAAGGGTAAACTTGTTTTGTGCGGAGTCGGAAAAAGTGCACATATAGCCAATAAATTAGTAGCCACCTTTAATTCTACCGGAACACCATCACAATTTTTACATGCCGCCGAGGCGAAGCATGGCGATTTAGGTATTATTACTAAAAACGATGTGGTCATCTGCATTTCTAACAGCGGTACTTCCTCAGAAATTCAAGAAGTAGCTCCTTTTCTTAAAGAATATTCTTCGGTATTAATAGCCATGACCTCTAATAAAAATTGCTTATTGGCAGAACTTGCTGACGTGGTTTTAGATACTCAAGTGGAAAAAGAAGCTGATCCTAATAATCTGGCACCCACCACTTCCACTATAGTACAATTAGCTATGGGGGATGCTCTAGCAGTTGCCTTACTTCAGGCTAAAAATTTCACTTCTTCCGATTTTGCAAAATATCATCCGGGAGGCGCTTTAGGTAAAAAACTGCTTCTAAAAGTGGAACAATTGGTAAAACCTGACCGAAGACCTGAAGTTCAACTATCTGCTCATCTTAAAGAAATTATCAATTCCTTAACGTATTCATCTTATGGTATCACTGTTGTTATTGAGGATCATAAGGTTAAAGGAGTAATTACCGACGGAGACGTAAGAAGGACCTTAGCTAAAAATGTGGATTACAACCAAATTACAGCTAAAGATATAATGTCTGTTACGCCTAAAACCATTCAAAAAAATGAATTGGCCAGCGTTGCTTTTGAAGAGCTTAAAAATTATCAAATAGGTCAATTAGTTGTACTTGATGCAGAAAATTATGTAGGAATTATAGACCTGCACACTCTTTTGGATAATGGATTTAAATAATTTTATCTAAATTAGTATCTTCTTTATTTAACTAAAAAAATTCAATGGCTCAAAAAAAAGAGAATGATAATGCGAATATGCCGTTTCTTGCTCATATTGGCGTTTTAAGAAAGCATATTTTACGATCTTTAGTGGCTATATGTTTAGGGGCATGTTTCGTTGGATATAAAATTCATTTTGTAATGGACCATATTATATTCGGTCCGATACATAAGAATTTTTTGACCTTTAAACTTATGAATTTTTTCGGTAGGATTTTTGGTTCTAGTGATGTATTTGACATGCCCGACGAATTTCCCATCCAAGTGCGTAAAATTTTTGAGCAATTAAATACAGCCTTTTATGTGTCTATTGTAGGAGGATTTATATTGGTATTTCCTTATGTTATTTATGAATTATGGAAATTTATTTCTCCCGGACTTAAACCGAATGAAAAGAAAAATTCTTTGACTTTTTTTATTTCAACTTATTTTCTCTTTATTCTCGGATGTTGTTTCGGTTATTTTTTTGTTACTCCTTTGACAATGCACTTTGGTTATTTTTTTAATATTTCCGAAACCATTAAAGTTAACATTGATCTGTCCAGTTATATACGAATTCTATTACAAACCGTATTAGGAATGGGCTTGATTTTTTTATTGCCTATTATTGTATATGTTCTTACCAGTATCGGTATTTTAACTCCAAATTTCTTAAAAAAATACAGAAGACATGCCTTGGTTATTATTTTAATAATTGCCGGGTTTATCACCCCCGGTGATATTCCTTCGATGCTCGTTGCCTCTTGTCCTTTATATTTACTATACGAAGCCAGTATATTGGTTTCTTCCTTGGTTTACAAAAGAAATAAAAGAGACGTTTCTTAATCGCGCAATATCGTAAGCATTTGAGATTCTAATAAAATATAAAAAAATCTAAAATTCACTTAAAATACTTTTAACTTCATCTAAATAATAATTGCCGAATAAAATGGAATGAACCAGCAAAGGGTATAATTGGGTATAGGGTATACGTTCCTCCCATCCTTTTTCTAATGGATATTTAGAATTGTAACCTTCATAAAAATAGACGGAAAATCCACCAAACAGACGGGTCATGCCCAAATCCATTTCTCTATGTCCATAATAAACGGCCGGATCTAAAACCACCGGATCACCGGTATCTGATATTAAGAAGTTGCCATTCCACAAATCTCCATGGACTAGTGATGGAGTTTCTTTAGGAAAAATATCATCAATTTGTTGATAAAAATTTTCTGCCGCTCGTACTTCTTGATTAGTTAAAGCATTCATATCAGTCAATTTTTTTATTAAGGGTTGTAAATGATATTGAGCATAGAATTCACCCCATGTAGACGCTTTCGTATTTTTTTGAGGTAAAAGTCCCACATAATTATCGCTACTGAATCCAAAAAACGGTTGAGGAATTTTATGCATCGAAGCAAGAGATTTACCAAAATTTCCCCATATTTCTTCATTAGCTTGACCCTTGGAAATTAATTCGAGAATTAAATATTGCTCATTTCCACTATCATCTATTTTAATAATCTTAGGGGTTCTTAACGTATGGGTTTCCTCTATAGATTTTAGTCCTTTTGCTTCCTCTCTAAGCATTCCGGGAAATTCTTTTGTACTATTAGTTTTCATAAAAAAATTTCCCTCCTCAGATTGTAAAACGTATGACTTATTTGTGTCTCCTCCCGAAATAGGTTTATAACTAGTTATCTTAATCGGTAAACGTTTCAGTATATTTTGAAGATTCATGTTTGATTTTTTATAATTTTAAATAATATTTATTAATAATATCAAAAAATATACAAAAATGTATTACTATTTTATAATATTCTAACATACTAATATATCAATATAAAAAAAAATAAAACTTTAAAATAATTGGATACATGCTACAATTAATATTCAAATAATTTTATTTATTATATCAATTTTTATATAAATATTGATTTTTATCGATATATTAATTGTAAATAGCTAATTTTTAATTTTATTCTAATAAAAAATTACTAATTTTGAAGAAACTAATCTTATACTCTTTTACATTTACTTTTCCTTAAAATCTGAACACTTCTAGTCAACCCTAAAATTTTAAAAAATTTATGAAAAAAAAGATTATTTTATTTGCACTATTTTTAATAACCTCATTAAATCTTTATACTTCTTGTAATAAAAAGGATTCATCACATAAAATTGATCCTTTATCTGCAGCCGCTTCTATGACACAAGAAGATATTCAAAAATCCAAAGAGGAAGAGATTGCTAATCTCCCTGAAAATACTTTTATAATAGAGGGAGATGATGCTATGCAATTTAATATACACGAATTAAAAGCAAAAACAGGAAAACCCATTACCCTTACACTTAAACATGTGGGTAAAGCAAGTGTTAAAGATATGGGACATAATATAGTAATTATAAAACCGGGTACCAATTTTAATGATTTCGCAAATCGAGCAGCTAAGGATGCGGCTGATGATTATATTCCTAAAAATGATCCGTCGATTGTTGCCCATACCAAATTGTTAGGAGGAGGTGAACAAGATACGATAACCTTTACGATTAATGAAAAAGGAACTTATGAATATTTATGTACATTTCCCGCTCATAGTGCGACAATGAGAGGTAAACTTATCGTAGAATAAATTTTTAACTTTTAAAATAAAAAACAGGAAGTATATTCCTGTTTTATTTTTTTATATAAAATTAAATCTATTTTATTTTTGGCGCTTGTAAATAATAATTATGGGCCGTTTTTAATATATATTCCTCATTTATATCCGAATAGTCTATACAACTGACTTGAGAATTTACATCATCATTATATAATTGGCGATAGACATTGGATCGAACAAATGGATAATATTTTCCTTTTTTAACTAATAGCATTAACACCGTTAATAAATCTTTATCATTTTTATCAGTTGAATTATAAAAATCAACAAGAAATGGTATGGACTCAATAGCATTAATTTCCAATAAAGCTTTTTTAAAGTTGAGACCCATAAATTGATTTTTTAAAGAGGTTTCACGTATAAATTCTTGAATATTTTTTCGATATTGTTTTAAAAACTTTTTTTGTCTTGCACTCCATTTGGGATCATTAACCGAAGTAGGCAGCTTTCCGAAAATTTTATTTTCCTCATAGATCGCTAGGGAATCCATATCTTCGCTTGAAGATTTAATTTCGGGATAAACCATAGTGTAGGTAAATTTTTCTTTGATTGTCAATTTATCAAAATCTTTTTCCGATAAGTACCGATCATCATATTCATTTGATTCAATACCATTGATTGATGACAATTTTGAAATCAACTTTTCAATTTTTGATAAATTATAAGATGGTATTGAATTTTTTAAACGTTCTTCTAGATTTATACTTTTTATATTAGTTGAATCAATCGAAATGTTATTTTCAGTTTCTTGAGCAGTATAAATATTAAAAAGCAATAGAATAATAAGTAAAAATTTTTCTCTCATAAGCGCATATAATATTAGTTTTTTTCATAATAGTAATCAATATAACATTAAAAAGCAATATAAAACGCTCGAATCATTTTATATAAAAACTCGCTTTTAATAGTAATGTTTTATAGTAAATCCTACGGATACTGAATTACTCTCTCAAATACCTTGCAATATAAACAATAATTTATCATAAATAGGAATTTATTTTCATAAAATAGAATAATATTTGTCATATAATTAGCATTTTGAAATTAAAAATTAAGAATATATAAATATTCCATTTATATTTTTTATATAAAAAAAATCATTTATAAAATTTTATAACATATAACAATGATTTTTACTACTATAAATCTTTTATTAAATTTTAAAAATTAAATATTTGATATAGAATATATGGCAAAATAAATAAAATATTTAAATAATATAAAAAGGAGAATGATAACAATGATATTTGATTTCATTCTCCTTTTTAATAGGTTAAGTGAATATATTTATAATTCAATTATTAATTCATCAATAAAATACAATGTTCAATACATTATATATAAATATTATTTATTATGGCTTGAACAAAGTAATTGAAATAAAATGTAATAATAAGTATTATTTCAAATTAGATTTAATGATATTTTGCGATCTTTCAGGACCTACAGAAACTAAATATATTGGAACTCCTAGAAAATTTTCAATAAATTCTAAATATTTCTTAGCTAGAATAGGTAATTCCTCATAAGAGGTAACTTTTGAAATATCTTCTTTCCAACCGTCTAAATCTTGATAAATAACTTCATAATTTGCTAATTCTTCAATAGTAGACGGGAAAATATCAGTTATACTACCTTCAGGCGTTTTATAGGCGGTTCCTACTTTAATTTTATCAAAATCACTTAATACATCCAATTTGGTTATTACTAAATGCGTAATCCCATTAATCATGCATGAATAGCGCAAGGCTACTAAGTCTAACCAACCGCAACGACGTGGACGTCCGGTTGATGCCCCATATTCATTACCAATTTTACGTATAAGTTCACCTGTTTCGTTTTCCAATTCAGTGGGAAAAGCCCCGTTACCAACCCGTGTACAATATGCTTTGGATACTCCTATTAAATTTTTTAAACTGGTTGGTGGAACCCCTGCTCCTACGGTAGTGCCACCGGTAGTTGGAGACGACGAGGTTACATAAGGATAGGTTCCGAAATCTATATCTAGCATAAGTGCCTGTGCACCTTCAAAAAGAACGTTTTTATCTTCTTTTATCGCATGATTAATTTCATATTCTGAATCTATAATACGATTTTTAAGTTTTTTTCCAAATTCAAGATATTTTGTGTAAATATCATCAAATTTTAGAAGTTCTTTGTTAAACAGCTTTTCAAATAAAACATTTTTAACATTAAGATTTTCCTTTATTTTAGTTTTTAAAACTTCAGGATTTAATAAATCAATGGCTCTGATCCCTGTTCTTGAAATTTTATCTTCATAACAAGGTCCTATCCCTCTTTTGGTTGTTCCAATTTGAGAACTTCCTGCAAATTCTTCTCTATAAGTATCAAGTAAAATATGATACGGCATAATGATATGAGCCCTGCTGCTGATAAAAACATGATCGGTATTTAAACCTCTTTTTTCAATTTGTTCTATTTCATTGAAAAAAGCTTCAGGATTTACTACCACCCCATTTCCTATGATACATTTTCCTTTACATTGAAGAACTCCGGAAGGCAAAAGATGTAATACAAATTTATCTTCTCCTACGTATACTGTATGTCCTGCATTATTTCCTCCTTGATAGCGTACTACATAATCTGATTTTTCCGCTAAAACGTCTGTAATTTTTCCTTTTCCTTCGTCGCCCCATTGTAAGCCGACAACAACATATGTTGACATATATAGTTTAATTTATAATAGTTTTATTATTTTATAGAAATTACTTAAAAATAGCAACTCTTTTTGCAAAATTAATTGATTATTATTAATAGCTGCTATTTTACTTAAAAAGTAATTGACATTTTATTACCATATATTAAAATATGAGCTTATTAAAATTAATTTATTTAAGAATCTTACAGATCATTATTTATTAAATTGTGGTATATCTGCAAAAAATTACTCCTCTCTTAACAAGCTCATAAAAAAAATTTTATTTTACCGGAATGTTTTTAAGAATTTCCAGTAAGAAATCCCAAAATTTTTGAACCGATGATATACTAACTCTTTCTTTAGGAGAGTGGGCTCCTTTAATAGTTGGCCCGAATGAAATCATATCCATTGATGGATATTTTTCACCAATAATTCCACATTCCAACCCTGCATGACAAGCCTGAACAGAAGGTTTCTCTCCGTATTTTTTTTCATAAATACTTTCCGCCAGTTTTAATATTTCTGAAGAGGGATTTGGTTTCCATCCGGGATATGAACCGGTTAAATCAACTTTCATTCCTCCTAACTCTAATGCAGCTTCAAGTGACGTTGCCACCCACATTTTAGAACTTTCAACTGATGATCGCGTTAAACATTGTATTTCAGCCTTTCCTTTTTCCAATTTTACTCTTGCAATATTATTTGAGGCTTCAACTAATCCTTTGATATCCGGACTCATTCGAAATACTCCGTTGGGAGCAGCTTGTAGACTTGAGATAAATTTTTTACTGTCTTCAACGCTCAATCCTTTTTCTACATGATCTATCTGAGAAAGCTGAATATTTAGATTACTATCTATACTACTAAATTCTGATTTGATCTCTGAATATAGTTGATTAAATTGTTCTTGTAATTTGTTTTCAAACTCAGAGGATATTGAAAATATAGCAAAAGCTTCTCTAGGTATAGCATTTCTCAAGCCTCCTCCATCAAAAGAAATCAATTGAATATTAAATTTTAAAAAATCATATAAAAAACGGTTTAATATCTTATTAGAATTACCTAAACCTTTATGAATTTCCATTCCGGAATGACCTCCATGTAAACCGGACAAATTAATTCGGTAAGTTTCAGTATTTTTATTGATTTCTTTTTCTTCATAATTTGCTTTTGCTGTAACATCAATTCCTCCCGCACAACCTATGTCAATTTCATCATCTTCTTCTGTATCCAAATTAAGCAAAATATCTCCTGATAATATATCTTTACTTAATTCGAATGCTCCGGTTAAACCGGTTTCTTCGTCAATGGTAAATAAAGCTTCAATAGCCGGATGCTCAATATCTTTTGAAGATAAAACACTCATGATGGCAGCAACACCTATTCCGTTGTCTGCCCCTAAGGTTGTTCCTAATGCATGAACCCAATCTCCTTCATAAGTCATTTGTATTCCTTGAGTTTCAAAATCAAAATCAACATCATTATTTTTTTGGCAAACCATGTCCAAATGGGATTGTAAAACCACCTTTTTTCTATTTTCATATCCCGGGGTTGCCGGTTTTTTTATTACCACATTTCCACAGATATCTTCAATAGTTTCTAAATGTAAAGATGCTCCAAAGTCTTTAATAAATTTGATAACTTTTTCTTCTTTTTTAGAAGGTCTTGGTACGGAATTCAAATCCGCAAAATGATTCCATATAGACTCGGGTTTCAATTTCTTAATAGTGTTATTATTCATGTCTTATCTTAATTAAGAGGAATTTTTATTGAACAAATTTCGTTTTTTTTATAAAAAAAACCTGCAATTTTTGTCTTTAAATACATGAAAAAAAGAAAAAATTTATTTAACTTTTAATAATTAACATTTAGGCTATTCAATGATTATTGATACTATTTAGAAAAATAGCCTTTCTTTTTATTAATAATGCATTCATATGCTCTTTTGAAATAATAAATTTATCTATATAACAATAAAGTAAATAAACTAAAAAAGCTTTTTTAACTTTTCTAAAATTATAAAGAGTTGAAGTATTATTGTTATTTTTGATAAATAAAAATTAGTTAAATGAATACCAGATATAATGCTTTAGACAAAGATTTATTTATTAAAAATAGAAAAAAATTTGTCCAAAGAATGGCCCCAAAATCAGTTGCAATATTCAACAGTAATGATATTTATCCTATCAGTGCAGACAGTACTCTCCCTTTTCAACAGCAACGAGATTTATTTTATCTTTCAGGAATTGATCAAGAAGAATCTATTTTAGTATTATGTCCCTATGCTTATTTAGAGGAACATAGAGAAATGCTTTTTTTACGGGAAACTAATGAACATATTGCCATTTGGGAAGGAGAAAAATATTCTAAAGAGCAAGCAACAGAAGTTTCAGGAATTAAAAATGTGTACTGGTTACAAGATTTTGATAAAATTCTTGAAATGGTTATTGTTCAAATGGATAATATATATATAAATATTAATGAACATTACAGAGCCGAAAAAGTTGTTGAAACCCGAGAAGATAGATTCATAAAAAAATTACAAAATAAATACAGAGGTCATTGTTATTTACGAAGCAATCCCATCTTACAACATCTACGCTCAATTAAAGAACCTGAAGAAATAAACGCTATTCAACAAGCTTGTGATATAACGGAAAAAGGGTTTAGAAGGATTCTTCCATTTATTAAACCGGGAGTTTGGGAATATGAAATTGAAGCGGAGTTAATTTATGAATTTATTAAAAACCGTTCCAAGGGCTGGGCTTATACACCTATTATAGCTTCCGGGAAAAACAGCAATGTTTTGCATTATATATTAAACAATAAAGAATGTAAAGACGGAGATGTTGTTTTGTTGGACGTGGGGGCCGAATATGCCAATTATTCTTCGGATATGACACGTACTCTTCCCGTGAACGGAAAATTTACACCCCGACAAAAAGAAGTATACCAATCGGTTTTAAATGTTAAAAATGAATCTACTAAGCTTTTAATTACGGGTAATAATTGGTACAGTTACCATGAAGAAGTGGGTAATATAATGACGGAAGAATTGTTAAAATTAAATCTTTTAACAACAGAAGAAGTTAGAAATCAAGACCCGAAATGGCCCGCTTATAAGAAATATTTTATGCACGGAAATTCTCATCATTTGGGCCTTGATACACACGATTATGGTATACTGACGGAATCATTTGTACCTAATATGGTGTTTACCGTTGAACCGGGTATTTATATTCCGGAGGAAGGATTCGGGATTAGAATAGAAGATAATGTAGTGATTCAATCGAATGGAAATCCTCACAATTTAATGAGAAATATACCTATCGAAATTGAAGAATTAGAAGATCTTATGAATTCATGAAACTATAAAAAACTATAAACCTTAAACCTATGTTTACTTATAAACCTATTGACCGAGTTGAAAAAATATCCAAAGAAGACTTTTATAATCAATATTATAAACCACAAAAACCGGTAGTAATTGAAAAACTGACTGAAGATTGGCCTGCTTATAAAAAATGGAATTTTGACTATATTAAAAAAGCTGCAGGTGATAAAATTGTTCCTCTGTATAATAATGATCCTGTTAGTGCTGATAAAAAAGTAAATGAACCGGACGCCAGAATGAAAATGTCCGACTATATTGATTTACTTCAAAAAGGCCCGACTGATTTAAGAATATTCTTATTTAATATACTGAAACAAGTACCGGCCATGCAAAACGATTTTAAGTTTCCGGACTTAGGCCTAAATTTATTTAAAAATTTACCTATGTTGTTTTTCGGAGGTGCGGGTTCCAATGTTTTTATGCATTTTGATATAGATTTAGCCAATATTTTACATTTTCATTTTGCAGGTGAAAAACAATGCATATTGATGAAGCCTCAAGATACGAAGTATATGTATAAGATACCATATGCTACTATTTGCAGAGAAGACATAGATTTTGATAATCCGGATTTTGATAAATGGCCCGGATTAAAACACGTTACTCCATATAAGGCTCATTTATCTCATGGTGAAATGCTATACATGCCTGAGGGTTGGTGGCACTATATGCAATATTTAACTCCGAGTTTTTCAATGAGTTTACGATCTTTGGCTAAAAGACCTGCCAATTTTGCTAATGCTGTATTGAATATTTTCATTAAAAGGAATTACGATAATTTTATGAGAAAAAGACAGGGACAAAAATGGATAGATTATAAAAATAATAAGGCCATACTTGATACTAACAGAGCAATTCATCTTTCAAAATAATTTTTTGATAAGTTGAGCTATAATAACCTGAATTATTTTTTGTTTTGATTAAAATTAATTATTATATTTGAGCAAAACAATATATAATAATTGTATTATGGTAACATTGCTTTATATAGGCTCTTGGCCATTTGTGAAGTTTATAGGATTTATTTTATTTTTATTAATTGCCTTTATAGGTTTTTGGTGTCTTACTTTTTTAGTATGTATCCTTCCATATTGGTTAACTTTTGGTATTGCAGAAAATAAAGGTAAAATAAATGCTCATATATCTCCTGATGAGGTGAGATCTAAAACTCTTCCTCAACAACAAAATGTAGAAGTTGTTTATACAAAATAGGTAAATTATACTCAACAAAAAACAAAAGCTGCAAATTATTGCAGCTTTTGTTTTATTATCTTATATCTTTACTATTTACATTTTGTTTAAAATGTTCAAAGTTTCATTAGCTATTTCTAATTCTTCATTAGTAGGTATTATCATTATTTTAACTTTTGAATCGGAAGCCTGAACTTCTTCTACCTTTTCCGGCCCGCTCAATTCAACATTCTTGTTTTCATCCAATTTAATACCTAAATAATCTAAGTCTTTACAAATTAATGATCGTAATTGCGCATCATTTTCACCGATTCCGGCTGTAAAAGCAATCGCATCCACACCATTTAAAGCGGCTATGTAAGCTCCTATGTATTTCTTAACTCTATAAGAATACAAGTCTAAACACAAAATAGCGTTAGGATCACCGTTTAAATACATCTCGTCAACATCTCTTGCATCGCTTTTTCCGGTAAGACCTAACATTCCAGATTTTTTATTTAGCAGATCATCCAATTCCTCGAATTTTACTCCGCATTCTCTAACCATGTAAAAAAGAACGGATGGATCTATATCTCCACTTCTAGTACCCATTACTAAACCATTAAGCGGGGTAAAGCCCATTGAGGTATCAATACTCTCCCCCTTTTCATTAATAGCGGTAATGCTTGATCCATTTCCTAAATGAATAGTTATGATTTTAGCTTCTTGATTATTTAAGTAATTTACGGCCTGCCTTCTTACGTATTTATGACTTGTTCCATGCGCTCCGTAAGATCTTATCTTGTAATCTGTGTAAAAATGGTTCGGAATTGCATATCTGTATGCTTTAGGTGGCATAGTAAGATGGAATGCTGTATCAAATACTGCTACTTGAGGGGTATTTGGGAAAAACTTTTGCGCAACTTCAATACCTAACAAGTTAGCAGGATTATGTAAGGGTGCTAAAGCACTCATTTCATCAATTTCGTTTTTTACTTCATCAGTAATTAAAACCGGAACGTTAAATTTCCCCCCGCCTTGTACAATTCGATGTCCTACTCCTTTTATTTCTGATGGATCATTAATAACTCCAACATCTTTTGCTGTTAACAATTCAACAATAAGTTTCATTCCTTCAACATGTGTAGGAAATTCTTGATGAATTTGTTTTTTATCTGAAATGCCGTTTTTCAGATATTTGTGTGTAATAATTCCGCCAGTCGTACCTATTCTTTCTACCAATCCTTTAGCAATAACGGAGTTTGAATCCATGTTAAGCAATTGATATTTAATAGAAGAACTTCCCGCATTAATAACTAATATTAACATCCTTATAATTTTTAATGCAAAAGTATAGCTTTTAAATTTTTATGCAAAAAATTAAATGAATCTTGTAGTTTAATAATTTTACTATTTATCTCACTTTAATCTTTTTACTTGATATAAATTAATATTTCTAATTAATATGTTTAACAGATGATTCATTTAATTATTTTAATTAAAAATGATAAATACCCAATTAAATAATACAATTGGTTTTCTTAATAAAAAATTTAATATTTATCCAAATTTTAAGGAGTGATAAGCACCTGTTTAATTTTTTATATTAAAATAATGCTTTAAATAAACCCTAAACATAATCAGTAAAAGCAAAAAAAATCCGGAAAAATTCCGGATCATAATTAGTGTAGTAATGAATTTATTAATATCTATATTCATCCGATTTAAATGGTCCTTTGACAGGAACTCCAATATATTTTGCCTGTTTTTCTGAAAGAGTATCCAATTCAACTCCTATTTTAGCCAGGTGAAGCATGGCAACTTTTTCGTCTAAATGTTTAGGCAAGGTATAAACTTTATTTTCATAGTTATTTGAATTGTGCCATAATTCTATTTGAGCCAGCGTTTGATTGCAAAAAGAATTACTCATCACAAAACTTGGATGACCGGTTGCACAACCTAAATTTACTAATCGACCTTCGGCAAGAACAATAATATCTTTACCATTGATCGTATATTTATCTACTTGAGGCTTAATAGTAACCTTTGTAGATCCATAGTTGGCATTTAACCAGGCCATATCAATTTCATTATCGAAATGTCCTATATTACAAACTACGGTTTTATCTTTCATTTTCTCGAAATGCTTACTTTGAATAATATCGCAATTACCTGTACAAGTAATTACAATATCAGCTTTGGTAATGGCATAATCCATCTTTTTAACTTCATATCCATCCATAGCGGCTTGTAAGGCACAAATCGGGTCGATTTCAGTAACTATAACTCTGGCTCCTGCTCCTCTAAATGAAGCCGCTGAACCTTTTCCTACATCACCATATCCTGCAACTACAACTACTTTTCCCGCAATCATCAAATCTGTTGCCCTGCGTACTGCATCAACAGCAGATTCTTTACATCCGTATTTATTATCAAATTTAGACTTGGTTACGGAATCATTTATATTGATGGCCGGTAATAGCAGCGTACCGTTTTTTACTCTTTCGTGCAAACGATGTACACCTGTAGTAGTTTCTTCTGATAAACCTTTAATTCCCGGTACTAACTCGGGATATTTATCTAAAACCATATTTGTTAAATCTCCTCCATCATCTAAAATCATGTTTAATGGCTTTTTATCTTCACCAAAGAAAAGAGTTTGTTCAATACACCAGTTAAATTCGTCTTCATTCATTCCCTTCCAAGCATATACAGATGTTCCTTTAGCTGCTATAGCAGCTGCTGCGTGATCTTGAGTAGAAAAAATATTACATGAGCTCCAAGAAACTTCAGCTCCTAATGCTTGTAAGGTTTCAATTAAAACAGCGGTTTGTATAGTCATATGAAGACAACCGGCTATCCTTGCGCCTTTCAAGGGCTGTTCGTCTTTGTATTCTTTACGTAAGGCCATTAATCCGGGCATTTCTGCTTCCGCTAATTCAATTTCCATTCTTCCCCAATCGGCCAATGAGATATCCTTTACTTTATAAGGGATATAATCAATTTTTGTGCTCATACTAATAAAATTTATTCAAAGTTATTAATTTAAATCACAACTTACAACTTAAATTTATCTTTAAAAATTAATAAATTCGTAGATTTGCATTATAAAAGAATAAAATCTAATCATACATGCAGTCAGATATTAAATTTTCGCGGAGATTGAATATAGGATCAATAAATTTTTTAGGTTATATATTGACTATTTTTTAATATTACTAATTTGATTCTTAAATATTGATGTTAAATAAATTTTATAAATTGGGTTAAAGTATTTATAGAATTAAAAAAGATACGTTTTTGTAAAATTTATTGTATGATTACGAATGATTTATTTGTCAATTTAATCGAATATTCTCCTCAGTGGGAAAATTGTTCTGAAAATCTTTCTTTTTTATCATTACTTATAGAAGATTTAACTTCAACGGATCTTATTATTTTACCTGAAATGTTTAATTCAGGTTTCAGCTTAAATCCCACTACAATCGCCGAAAAAATGGACGGTAAAACAATAGAGTGGATGATTGAAATTTCTTTAAAAAAACACACCGCTATTTGTGGAAGTTTAGTAATTGAAGATAATGGCAAATTTTATAATCGATTTATCTTTGTTGCTGAAGGAAAAATAGTAATGTATTATGATAAGCGACATTTATTTTCATACGGAGGAGAAAATCGATCTTATACAGCGGGAAATAATCGCGTTGTTTTTTCCTATAGAGGATGGAAAATTTGTCCAATGATTTGCTTTGATCTTCGTTTTCCGGTTTGGTTCAGAAATACGGAGTATTATGATTTATTGATAAATGTTGCTAATTGGCCGGATTCTCGTATAGATACTTGGGATACATTATTGAAAGCTCGTGCCATTGAAAATTTATGTTATGTTTGCGGAGTAAACAGAATCGGTTCTGAACCAACCGGGCTCAATTATATTGGTCATTCATCAATTTATACCCCCGCTGGTAAAAAGTTAGAATTAATCAATAAACGTAATGCAATTTATAGTCAAAACATTTCATTAGATGAAATAAAGAAATGGAGATCTCAGTATAATTTTTTAGAAGAACAAGATCATTTTAAAATTTTAAATGAATAGAAAAGAAATTGAAACAGATTTATCCTTTATGAATTCTTAAAATTATTTTTAATTAAAAAACATATTTAAAATAATTCGTATAAACATGTACTACTGGTTAATCATGAGATAAACTAAAAAAAGAAAATCGAACATTACCGTATTTTCTAGATTCTGTAAAATTTGGAAGTTCGGAAAAATCCTTTCTTGTGTTATGTTCTAAAATAAATTCCCCTTGTTCGGATAAAAAATGATTCTCAAATACAGATTTTATTAAATTTTCGTATTGTTTATCGTCTAAATCGAAAGGGGGATCCGCAAATATGAGATCATATTTTTTATAGCTTTCTTTTTCTAAAAAACTAAAAACATTTTGTTTTATCACATTTACTTCATTTATTCCTAAGAGTTTAATGGTGTCTTGAATAAATTTAACATGTTTTCCGTTCAGTTCTACCGAGGTTATATCTTTACAACCACGCGAAGCAAATTCATAATCTATTGAACCAATCCCGGAAAATAAATCAAGCACAGAAATATCAGATATCATATATCTGTTGGAAATAATGCTAAATAATGCTTCTTTTGCAAAATCAGTTGTGGGTCTAACCTCAAAATGTTTGGGGGCCGAAATTTTCTTTCCCTTTAATTTTCCTGATATAATTCGTATCATATATCTAATAGTGTATAATTTTCTCTTTTGAAAGTATTTTCATCGCCGGGTACTACCTTTTGAAAAAGCTCTTCAAATTTTTTTATTGCATTCAGATGGTGCGGTATGTGGTAATAATATAATATATAGGTTGATATATCTTGGGATAAAGTGTTTGCAATAAGTTTCAAAAAATATTCTATATCCTCAACTTTTTTGTATGGATATATATTATATAAAAATAATTTTTGATTTTCAATGATAGATACCTCAAAATAATGATCATAAATGTGTATAAAAAAACCATTACTGTAAAGGTTTTTGTTAATTTTTGATAAAAATTTAAACCCCGTATGAGAAATTCTTATTTTTTCGGAATAAGAGGTAAAGAGAGTTTCAATTATTTCGGGATAATAAAAAACTAAAACTAAATCAAAATTGGGAATTAAATTAAATCGTATTCCTAAATTTTCTAAATGCGGAACATTAAGATTTAAAAACTTTTCTGCAGTTCTTTCTTCAAAAAATTCGTTAGGTATAAGGGTAAATTTGTCATTTAATAGTGTAATGTCTAAAAAATTACACTTGGTATCAAAAAAATTATTTCTTAAAAGTTTATGTGTTAAAATTTCTTTATCTACTTGATTCACTAAATTTTCATAATGTAAAATTTTTTTTTCATTATTTATAATATAAGAAGCTTTTTTATCTTCAAATAAAAAATTTACTGTAGTAGATAATGATGGATTGGAGGTATGTAATCGTTTACTTTTTTTCAAAGCTTGATTATTATTATGAATAGCAAATATAAATCATATCAACATCATACACAATTTTTATATACATTATAAACTTTAAGAAATTAGTCTATGGACTGGTATTTAATTAACTAATTGTATATTTTCATGGTAAAACTTTATTTTTTTAGATTAGATGATTTATCAGTTTTTTTTATTAATCTAAATAAATTTGATTAAACCATTTATAAAACTATAAAATTTAAAATTCATATTAATCTTGATGAATTATTTATTTATTCAATAATAAACAACAATTTATTAAACATTTTTTATTAAATATTCCTTATAAACACATAAAATCTTGGAAGTATAATTTTGATAAATGACAGATATATTGAGAATTAAATATGATTTCAGTTTTATCCTTAGTATTAAAATATTTCCATTTTTTAAATAGTTTTTGTAAATTTGCCCGCTTATAAATTAGAATATAAATGAACGTTACACAAAACAAAATAGATGATTTAAATACTATTGTTAAAATCACCATTAAGCCGGAAGATTATAAACCCAACGTTGAGAAATCACTTAATGATTATCGTAAAAAGCTGAATATGCCTGGCTTCAGAAAAGGAAAAGCTCCGATGAGTATTGTTAAAAAACAATATGAAGGTGCGGTAACTTTTGAAGAAATCAACAAAGTTTTAAATGATGCTTTAAGTAACTTCATTTCTGAAAATAAATTATCCATATTAGGGCAACCTTTGCCTAAAGAAAATAATGAATTGGATACCAATGCTCAAGATATGACCTTTGAATTTGAATTAGGATTAGCTCCTGAATTCAAAGTTGATCTTTCTAAAGCTAAAATCCCTTATTATAAAATTGAGGCTACTGAAAAAGAGATTGATGATACTGTTGCTAGAATGCAAACTCAATTTGGAGAAGTTGTAGATGCCGATGCTATTGAAGAAGGTGGAAATTTTGTAGGAGAAGTAGAAGAAATTGATGCTGACGGAAATCCTGTAGAAGGTGGTGTAAATACTACTATAACTTTTATGGTAGACGATTTAAAGAATAAAGATTCTTTTTTAGGTAAGAAAAAAGGTGATGTTATTATTCTAAAGGCTCAGGATTTATTTAATGATGTACATCAACTTCAACATTTCTTTGGGCTTTCCCATGAAGATGCTCATCACTTTAATGCCAATTTAAAAATTACTGTTGAAAAAACTTCTATTAGAACAAAAGCGGAATTAAATCAAGATCTTTTTGATAAAGTTTACGGTAAAGATAAAATTAAGAGCGAAGAAGAATTAAGAGCTAAAATTAAAGAAGAAATCGAAAATTATTATAAAAAGGAATCTGATACTAAATTCATGAATGATTCTGTTGAATGGTTATTAGATACTATACAATTCGATTTACCCACTGAATTTTTGAAAAAATTCATTAAAAGCAAGTCCAAAGAACCAATGACCGACGAAGAAGCGGATGTGGAATATGAAAAATCTGCAAAAGCTTTACGTTATCAGTTAATTGAAGGTCAAATTCTTTCAGATAATCAGGTAAGCGTACAATATAATGATTTGGTTGAATTCACTAAAAATCAAATGAAACAACAATTTGCAATGTATGGATATGTAGATATTCCTGATTCAGAGTTAGACAAATATGTTGCGAATGCAATGAAAAATGAAGAACATGTTCGTCAATGTTCCGGCAACTTAATTCAACAAGAATTATTCAAAATTTTTGATTCAAAAATTCAGAAAAAAGAAAAAGCTATTACTTTAGAAAAGTTTGATGCAATACTGAAAAAAGAATCAGAAGAAAAGGAAGCTAAAAAATAAGTTAAAACATTTAGTATATAATGTAATAATCTTATTCTTAATAATATATTAAACAGGCTATTTAAAATAGCCTGTTTTTTTTATAAATTTTATAAAAAAATAAATATCATTTAATTTATTATATGTATATTGCAAAGCAAAAAGTCACCTTTTTGTGTTAAAAAGATGACTTTTCTAATAAATACTCAATCAATTATGATCTTTCAATTTCAAAATTGAGTTTTAGTGTTAATTAATTAATAATTCTTCTAAGCTTTTAGTGTTAAAGTGTGTGTGTTAAGTCTTAGTGTTAATTAATAATTTTAGTGTTAAAAGTGTTAATTAATTAATTCTAATAAAGTTAATAGTGTTAAAGTGTGTTAAGCTTTAGTGTTAAATTAATAATTTTTAGTTTCTAGTGTTTATATCTTTATATTATGTTATATTATATTTAGTTTTTAATTTCTTTACGTTAATCTTTATTTTCCTTAGCCTCATTTATTTGATTACAAAGTTATAGATTTTTTTCTAATATCCAAAACCGCTTAAATTCATTTAATCAATTATTGACAAAAAACTATATATTTTCAATACTGAAAAAAAAAATATTTATTTGATTATTAAGCAATTATACAACAAAAAGAGACAAAAAATGAGCAATGTTAAAATTATTATAAAATTATGAGTATAAAATTTTAGAAAATTTTAACTATATATTTTATCCTTGAATCTTTATTTAATAGATTTTTTTCCATATAGAAATTTATAATAGCATTATAAAAATTACTAATAGATAAATTAACTTTCTATTCTTCTTTATGCTTATTGTATGAATCCAATATTAATTTTTGTCTAAGATCCAATAACCTTTTCATATTATGGAATACTCTTCCGGTCAGGCTTCTCACCCACCCTTTCTTTTTTAGTGAAGGTAGTATTTGTTCCAATGTATCAAAATTCTTATTCATTTTTTGAATTTCCAATCTGCTTATCTCTTCATCATCTACAATAGATGTTATTTCTTCTTCAAGCTTTTTTCTAAGAAGTTTAAGTTTTTGTTTAATTCTTATAATTTCTTCCGTATTGAAATAATCATCATATTCATCAAATTTTTCACAAATTTTGTCTATTTGTTCTTGTTCTTCAGCCAAAAGACCTAATGGAGAAGCTAATGAAATTTCATTCCAAATAACTTCCAACCACTTTTCTATTTTTATATATACGTTAGCAATTGAATCTATAATGAAATTTTCATGCATTGAAAATCTGCCGGGAACTGCTTCTCCTGAAATAGTATATTTTTCATTATCCTTATTTTTAATGAAATAATTTTCATCTTTAAATAAAATATAATATTTGGGTTCTATTAAATATATAATTTTAATAGTATTTTGATTTATATCAACTTTAAAGTCAACATATTCAAATTTATCATTTTGTTTAAAAATTTCGATAATGTTCTCTAAAAAATCTTTTTGTATCATATATTGAAGCAGTTACACAACTATTTTAATTGTAAATATAAATATTTAATCTTGAAAATTATCAATATAAAACTTTTTTTTTAATTTTGTACTATTAATAAACATACCTTATTTTTTATATATTCATTATTTTATTCATTAAATTATGGAAAATAAACATAAAACTACTATTGACAGATTATTAGATTTTATGGTTTATAAAAACCTAAATGATAATAAACTAACCAAGTTAGCAAATTTATCTGTTGGACTTATCGGAAGAGCTAGAAGGAACAAGTCGGGTTTACATACAGATACGATTGAAAAAATTTTACATACGTTTCCGGAATTAAATCCTACTTGGCTGCTTACAGGTAATGGATCTATGTTATTAGATTCGAATGATATTCCTAAAGATAAACCGGTAATGAATGAGTCAGATACCCTTATTGATGAAATATTCATTACTCAAAAAGATATTATCTATATGTTGAAAAAGAAATATTTCAAAGTATAAAATATAAAATCTTATTTTTATTTTATATTTTCTATAATAGCATATACAGGAAAGTGGTCACTATACCCTCCTAAATATCTACTTCCTGTATAGGTCCGCCAAGGGGTTCCTAATTTTTCCCTATCCGGACTTTGAAGAAATGGAGGATTAAATACATTGGAATTTGAATATCTAAGTTTGCTGTTTTCATCGAAAAAAGATTTGGAAAAAATAATTTGATCAAAAAGCATCCCTTTTCCTTCATGAAAAGTACTGTATAAATCTCTTTTATATAAATTCTCAAAGGGATTATATAATTCGCGTTCTTTTAATTCTTGTATCGTTTTTTTATTCCAAAGTTGTTGATATAAATAGGTGGTGGTAGGATCTTCATTAAAATCACCCATTATAATAATATTTGCTAAGATATCTTTATCAAAAATTTCATTAATTTTTTTTCTTAATTCGTGTAGTATATGAATACGTTTAGAGACATTAATATTATTTTCTCTTTTAGAAGGTAAATGCAATACAAAAAAATGAATGGTTATATTTTCTAGTTTTCCTTTTGCATACGTAATATCTCTTGTATAATCTCTACTACCATCACTATTAAATATAGGAATTCTTATAAATTCTGAATCTTCAATAGTAAAGAATTCTTTATTATAAAAAAAAGCGGTATCTATACCTCTTTCATCCAATGAGTCTTTATGAACATACCCATAATTAGCTTTAAACGGAAATTCTTCAAGAAGTTCATCTATCACCTTTTTATTTTCAATTTCACATAAACCAAAAAACGTTGGTAATTTTTGAGTTTCTTCTTCTCCTATCCTACTAATGGTTTTGGCTATTTTAGCTAATTTATTTTTATATCTTGAAATGTTCCAGGAACGACTACCCTGAAAAGGTAAATCGCCAATATTTTTATTATTTCCGGATTCATATAGATTTTCAACATTGTAAAATGCAATAGTATGATGCATAAATATTTTTTATATATCAAATGTATTAATTTATTAAATAATGCAATATTTATTCCCAACCGTAAGCAATAATAACTATTTTTCCACTTATTGTATTACTTATTTAATCAATTGAAAGTTTTATAGCTATAGTCTTATTTACTATTGATGTTATAATTCCCTGATTGATATATATAAATTTACCTAATATATAAAAAGCTTTTAGCTGTAATTTAGGTTAATAAATATTTATAATTCATAAACTAAATACTTACAGTTAAACAATGCTTAATTATAGCATATGCACTATAGATATTGTATAAGATAATGTAAAACTTATATAAAGTATAGAATTAAATCATAATTTAGAAAAGTCAATAAATTAATTTATAGATAACATCATCAAAAAAACGACATCCAAAATTTTTGTTGCAAATAGGCTTTAAAATTATATTCCTCTATAATTTTAGACATCTCAAAAGGTATATATACCTGATAATCATTTCTTTCATCTTGCAGTTGATTTAATATAGTAACAAAACTAATATTAGAAATTATTTTTTCACCCAGGAATGCAGATATTAATAAGCCCAGTTTGTTTACTATAATTTTAGAATTTAATAAAGATATTTGAGAAGAAGAGGCAATCAAGGAATAATATTCTTCTAATCGATCTTTAAGTAAAAAAAACAAAAATTTAGAACTTGCACATTGCTTTTTTAAATTCGTTGGATCCAAAAATAAATTTGAAACACTAAATAATATATTCATCTTTCCAATACCTTTACACATGGATTCTAGCTTTTTTTGCTCTCCTTTCTCTAAAATTAATTCAAGTAAACTTGCTGTTGTAGTATGAAGGGCTTGAATAATATTTGATTCTTTTTCCTTTGAAATTTTGGAAATATTGGTTATTACTTCAGGAGTAATAAATTCAGAAATTGAATTAAATAAGTATTCCATAATTTTTAGTGTTAAAATTTAAAATAAAGAATACAAAAACTATACCAATTAATAGTTTATTATAATATATAAATAAATATCATTATTTTATTTACATATAATTTATTTATATAATAAATAAAAACCCCAAAAATAAAGGGGTTTTTTATATTATTTAAATATTCAGAAATTATTTTACAGATACACCATTTTCAATGACATCATCAGGGGTTATAAATGAAAATTTTCCATCTATATTCTTTGATAAAAGTAACATCCCTTGACTTTCAATGCCTCGTATTTTTCTGGGAGCTAAATTAACAAGTACGGTAACCTGCTTACCAACTAATTCTTCAGGAGAAAAGCTTTCTGCTATTCCCGATACAATGGTTCGAACATCTATTCCTGTATCTACTTTAAATTGTAGTAATTTATCAGCTTTTTCAACCTTTTTGGCTTCCAATATGGTACCTATTCTTAAATCAATTTTTTCAAATTCATCAAATGTGATATTATCTTTTTGAGGTTCGGCCCGGTTATTATTTAGAGAAGCATTCTGTTTTTTTGAATTTTCTAATTTTTCAATTTGATAATCAATTTGTTTATCTTCAATTTTATCGAAAAGAAGGGGTATAAGATTTATTTTACTTCCGGAAGGTAACAAGATTTTGCCTGATTCTAAATCTTTCCATGAATGATAAGTTAAATTTAAACCATTCATTATTTTTTGAGAAGAAAAGGGTATAAAAGGCTCAGATAATTCCCCTAGATAAGCAGCAATTTGAGCTGATACGTATAGAGTTTCTTTTACTTTTTCCGGTTCATCTTTAATTTTTTTCCACGGCTCTTGCTCTTGCAAAAATTTATTACCTAAACGAGCTAAATTCATTAAAGAACTTAAACCGTTCCTGAATTCGTAGTTAGATAAATAAGTTGATATTTCTTTGGATATTTTAGAAAGATATTCTAATTCTTCGGAATGAAAGTTATTTCCAACTTCGGGTATTTCACCATCATAATATTTATTAATTAGAACGGATACCCTATTTATAAAATTACCAAAAATTCCTACTAGTTCAGAATTATTTTTTGTTTGAAAATCTTTCCAAGTAAAATTATTATCTTTTGTTTCAGGTGCATTGGCTATTAAGGTATATCGTAATGAATCTTGCTTTCCCGGAAAATCAGCAAGATATTCATGCGCCCAAACCGCCCAATTTCTTGAGGTTGATATTTTATCGTTTTCTAAATTTAAAAATTCATTAGCCGGTACATTGTCCGGTAATATATAATCCCCATGGGCTTTCAACATAGCCGGAAAAATTATGCAATGAAAAACAATATTATCTTTTGCAATAAAATGAACCAACTTGGTTTCTTTATCTTGCCAATAAGGTTTCCAATCTTTTCCTGTTCTTTCTGCCCATTCTTTGGTAGATGAAATATACCCTATCGGTGCATCAAACCAAACATATAGAACTTTACCTTTTTCTCCTTCTAAAGGCACGGGTACTCCCCAGTCTAAATCTCGAGTCATGGCACGAGGTTTAAGTCCCTCTTCCAACCATGACTTCACTTGACCGTAAACATTAGGTTTCCAATCTTTTTTATGACCTTTTAATATCCAATCGGAAATAAATTCTTGATATTCGTTAAGGGGTAAATACCAATGCTTCGTCTTTTTTAAAATAGGCTTTTCACCACTTAACATGGAATGAGGATTGATTAATTCATCCGGACTTAATGTAGAACCACATTTTTCGCATTGATCTCCATATGCGTTTGTATTACCACATTTAGGACAGGTTCCTACAATATATCGATCTGCTAAAAATTCATTGGCTTTTTCATCAAAATATTGTTCTGTTTCTTCTTCAATGAATTTTCCATCCTCGTATAATTTTAAAAAAAATTCTTGAGCTGTTTTAATGTGTATAGGAGCCGTTGTACGCGAATAGTTATCATACGAAATTCCCAATTCCGTAAATGTCTGTTTCATTAATTCATGATACCTATTTACCACATCTTGAGGAGTGACACCTTCTTTTTTCGCCCTTATCGTAATTGGAATTCCGTGTTCATCTGACCCCCCTATTAATATAACATCATGATCATTTCTTCTTAAAAATCGGGCATACACGTCCGCAGGTATATATACTCCTGCTAAATGACCTATATGTAAAGGGCCATTTGCATAGGGAAGTGCTGTAGTTATAGTATATCTACTCATTTAATATTATGTTTTTTGTTTAAAAAATGCAGTATGCAATCTTTAACAAAGGTACAAAGTAACAAAATACTAAAAAAGGATTATCTTATTTTTATGTTTTTATCCTATTATATTAAATAGTATTTATTTAGGAGGAGCTAAATATATAAATGGTTCATAAGGGATATTTCTTAAAAAAGTAAAAATAATTAGAAACACTAAAATCAGTATTCCAATTTCATTTGAAAATATAAATTTGATAACATACTTTTTACTTTTAAAAATATACATCTGAATTGATGCAAATAATGCATATAAAAGAAAAGGAAGAAAATATATTAAAATATTATAACGTGTCGCTTGTAAAAATTCTCCATGTAATAAAAAATGAAAAGCTCTTTGCCCACCACAACCCGTACAATTTAGTCCTGTTAATAATTTAAAAAGACATGGTAATGCTAAATTTGTTTTATTGGGATTTATAACATAATAATAGATACATAAGAAAGTAATTAGAGTTAGTAAGCTAAACCACATTAAACCTCTATTTCGAAGTATTTTGATTAACATAAATTACAGAAATAGTTATCAATTTATTTTTAATATTATAAGTGGTTTAAGAACAACTTAACCATTCTTAAACCATCCTTGGTAATAAAACATATTTCCAAAAAATATAATAAAGAGAATAAGTAAAATGTATATTAATATATTGAAAAAAAAGATTATTAAAGAAATTATTGATAAAATTCGAGTGTCTTTTGATTTTAACATTGCTCCGAAATGATCTCCGGAATAATAAATAGTTTTTACCTCATTAGCAAATATTATAGATAAAACACCAAATATAATTCCTATTAAACTAAAAGAAAAAATATTAAGTATGGTAGAAATAATCGCTAATACCATATGATTATTGGGTAATCTATCATTTTTTTCGTCAGTTGGAACTGTCGAAGCAGCTGAATTTTCATATTGCAAATTTGAATGTTGATCTTCCATAAATAAAATTTTTTATCATATATAATTTTCTATTGAACCAATAATTTTAAATATTTATTAATTTATGAAATATATTCTTATTTGTAAATCAATATTTAGTAAAAAAATGATTAAAATAAAAATTATTTTTTATTAATCTCAATAATTACAAAAATTATACCTTTTATCATAAATTTATAATCTTAGAATGTTAATTTAAATAAATTATATTAATCAAAACCATGATCCTAAAGATTATATTAGTTATAAATAAAATATTCTAAGCATCTATTATAAAGCAAGTAGTAACTTTTTTAAAGAGTGATAGAAATAACTTTCTATTCACCATAAATATTCTGATATTTGCAAAAAATATAGTAATGATATCTTTAGAAACAACCATTTCCAATAAAAAATTCAGTAACTGTTTGATGAATGCATCGGGTGTAAAATGTATGACGTTAGAAGAGTTATCGAACATGAAAAACTCAGGATCAGGAACTTGGATAACTAAAAGTTGTACCCTATCTCCTAGAGAAGGTAACCCGTCTCCTAGATATGTTGATTTAAAATTAGGAAGCATTAATTCAATGGGATTACCAAATTTAGGTTTTGAATTTTATCTTGATTATGTTCTTAATGAACACAAAGAAGGAAATTATAACTTATTTTTTTCAGTTGCCGGTTTAACTTTAGAAGATAATATAGAAATGTTGAACCAAATTGAAAAGTCTGATTTTCAAGGTTTGGTTGAATTAAATTTATCTTGCCCAAATATACCTGGAAAACCACAAACAGGTTATGATTTTGAAAGAACTGAAGAAGTTTTGAATAAGGTATTTTCATTTTATACAAAACCTTTAGGGGTTAAGCTGCCTCCATACTTTGATATGGTACATTTTGAAATGGTTGCCGAAATTTTAAATAAATACCCGATTCAATTCGTAACCTGCATCAATAGTATCGGAAATGCCTTGTACATTGAAGATGAATCCGTTGTTATAAAACCTAAAGGAGGTTTTGGAGGAATTGGAGGGGCTTATGTAAAACCTACTGCTTTAGCTAATGTTAGAATGTTTTATAAATTATTAAGAAAAGATATTTCTATTATCGGATGTGGAGGGGTTGAAACCGGTAGAGATGTTTTTGAACACATCTTATGCGGGGCTTCCATGGTTCAGGTTGGTACACAGTTAATGAAAGATGATACTAAAATTTTTTCCAAATTATCTTCTGAATTAAAGGAAATAATGAATACGAAAAATTACTCTACATTAACCGATTTTAAAGGTATGCTTAAAGAACTTTAATATTTACTTTAGCTAAATTTTGGTACACTATTTTCTGCTTAAAAAAATAAACTCAAAAATATAATAAAATAAATGTTAACCATTGGTATTGCCGGAGGAACCGGTTCCGGAAAAACAACCGTTGTAAACAACATCCTTAATCAATTGGATTCCAACAGTGTAAATGTACTCACTCAAGACAATTATTATCATTACAATCCTGAGTTATCATTTGATGAGCGTGAACTGTTAAATTACGATCATCCGAGAGCTATTGATTTTGATTTATTAATCGACCATGTAAAAAAGTTAAAAGCGGGGCAAGCTATTGAAGAGCCTCTTTATTCCTTTATAACTCATTCCAGAACAGAAGATGTTACGATTATTCAACCTAAAGAAATCCTTATTGTCGAAGGAATATTAGTTTTGACAAATCCTGAATTAAGAAAAGAATTTGATGTTAAAGTATATGTCAATGTTGATTCTGACGAAAGATTAATTAGAAGAATCAGAAGAGATATTCAGGAAAGAGGCAGAGATTTAGAAGAAGTATTGAGTAGATATCAATCTACTTTAAAACCGATGCATGAAGAATTTATACAGCCTTCTATGGCTTATGCTGACATTATAATTCCAACAATGAAAAAAAATACTGTTGCAATTGATTTATTAAGTACGGTTATACAAAATACTTTAAAAAATCGTTCTAACTAAAGAATGGAAAAAAAAGGCAATAAATCGTCAGATAAAAAATCTATCTTTGGTAAACATTGGTATTCCAGTATTTACTTAATACTTTCCATTATATTTATAATTTGGATGCTTTTTTTTGATACAAATTCTTATTTAACTCATAAAGAATTAAATAATGAAATTTCCAAATTAAAACACGAAAAAGAATATTATAAAAGTAAATTAGATTCTGAAAATATTCAGTATAAAAATTTAAAAAATAATAAAGATGCTCGAGAAAAATATGCTCGAGAAAATTATTTTTTTAAAAAAAATAATGAAGATATTTTCATCATGGTAACGAAAGATGATTCTATAACGCCAAAATCTAATCCTTAAATCTTAGATTTATTAAAAAAAGTTACATGTTTTTTAGCTTTTTAAAATAAATACATTGAAAATGCATATTTTAACATTTATTTCGTTATTACTTTATTAAATTAATTAATAAGCCATAAAACAATTTATATTTTTATAATCGTTAAAAAAATTAGTATAATATAAATAGTAAGAATAAGATTGATAAGGAAAAAGATATTTATAATGTATGAATTACAAAGATATTAGTAAAGGTATAATTAGCGCTGTATCCGTTATTGCACTCACAGTTCTTTTATTTTTTTTATTATGGAAAATTCGATTTGTCTTAGGCTATATTTTTGTTGCATTTGCCTTTTCTTTAATGGGAAGACCTTTAATGAATTTTCTAAGTGAAAAAGTTCGAATATCTAACACCATTTCTGCTTGTATTACTCTATTAATTATGGTGGGTACTCTTCTTACTTTTTTAAGCTTTGTAATTCCTTTAGCCATCGAACAAGCCGGAAATTTATCTTTGTTGGATACAGATAAATTACAAAATTCAATTACAGAACAAGTAAAATTAATTGATGAAGCCTTACGAAGCAAGCATATCTATTTATTTGAAGATAATTATGCACAATTATTTACTTCAAAGTTTAATTTTAAAATTCATATGGATACGCTGCAAAGTGGATTTTCGATTTTAGCTGAATTAGGTATTTCCATATTTTCTGTAACATTTATTACTTTTTTCTTTTTAAGAGAAAAAGACTTATTTAACAGAATGATCATTGGTGCTGCTCCAACCAATGACATAAAAAAAGTCATTCAGGTGCTCTCTAATATTAAAGATTTGTTAACTAGGTATTTTCTTGGATTGTGTTTACAAATATGTTCTATGTTTTTACTTTACTTAGCTATTTTAGGCGGATTTAACATTAAAGATATGGTAATAATAGCTATGTTTTGTGCATTTTGTAACCTTATACCCTATTTAGGACCTTTGCTTGGTTTTTTTATTATCAATTTGCTCAGCATGAGCAGTATGTTTTCCTTAGGTATGGACTTTAATACTCAAATTATACCTACCATATTTTGGATCAGTATTTTATATTTAATTGCACAATTAATTGATAATGCGATTTTTCAACCTTTAATTTATGCTAAAAGTGTCAAATCTCATCCATTGGAGATTTTTTTAGTTATGTTAATCTTCGGTATTTTATTTGGTGCTATAGGTGTTACTTTCGCAATTCCCGGTTATACGGTATTAAGAGTCGTTATGAAAAGCTTCTTCAACCGTTTTAAAATTGTACAAGCCATTACGAAAAATTTGTAGTTAAAAAACTTTCAATCTTGCTAAGATTCTATAAATGTCTTTTGGTAAAAAATCTATTTTAAAATTAAATAAAGTACTTTATATAAATCAATATTTAAATTATTTACAATCATGTAATTTTGTAACTAATATATAGCTTTCAAGAATTGTGATAAATACTCATTTACTACATAAAGAAGTTCAAGAATATATAACCAACCACCTAAATTCTAATATATCTGAGTTAAGGTTAAAAAAATCTCCTTTTACGGGGATCTCTTCCCTAGAATTAATTCAACAGATTCAAGGTAAGAAAATATCTCAAAAAAAATTTCCATTTCTTTATGAGAATAATGAGATCATATACCCTCCGCATATTAACCTTGAACAAGCTTCATCTCAAAGTACGGCTTTATTCAAACAATCAATTATAAACGGTAAAACCGGTATTGATTTAACAGGTGGTACGGGTATTGATAGTTTTTTTTTATCGGAACAAACCAATGAATTTTATTATGTCGAGCCGAATCTCGATCTCCTGGAAATAGTAAAACATAATTTTACAGTACTTGGTAAAAAAAATGTGAATTTTATAAACAAAACCGCTGAGGAATTTATTTCTACTAATTCTACACATTTCGATTTTATTTATATAGATCCATCCAGACGTGATGAAAATAAAAATAAAAAAATCGATTTAAAAGACCTTTTCCCCAATATATTAAATTTAAAAGATACATTATTCAAATTTTCAAAATCCATTTTTAGTAAGCTTTCTCCTCTTCTTGATCTTCAAAGAGCAATTGATCAATTACCGATTTCAAAAATTTATATTGTATCAGTTAAAAATGAAACCAAAGAATTAATAGTGCAATTGAATCCTGAGGATAAAATAAACCTATCCAATCCATATGTACATTGCATCAATCTGGAATCAGGACAGCCTGATTTTTGTTATTTTTGGCAAGAGGAAAAAATATCTCCTGTTCCCTCCTATTCCATTCCGAAATCGTACCTATATATACCCAATTCATCCATATTAAAATCTGGAGCCTTTAAACAATTAGGTATTAAATTTTCTATAGATAAGTTACATTCTAATTCCCATATGTACACTTCAGAAAACAAAATTGAAAATTTTCCGGGCCGTACTTTTATACTTATTGACAAAAATTTTAATCCTAAAAAAACTAGTCAAAAACAATTTAATATAATCAGTCGAAATTATCCGTTAAAGCCTGAAGAAATTAAGAAAAAATATAAGCTTGTTGATGGCGGAACTAAGTATTTAATTTTTACACGTTCTTTACAAGGAAATATTTGCATGCTGGCAGAAAGTATCTAGATTGCCAATTTAATATAACTTAATTTTATAACATTTTATATTTAATTTAAGAAATAATTAAGATTATTAAATTTAACTTGCAAAATCATTTTAGAAGAACTAATTATTCAAACATTCATTAAAAAATGTATAAAAAAATTATATATATTATATCATTAATAAGCCTTTTCAATACAACCTTTACCAATTGCAAAAAATCAAATTACGAAGTAAATAAAAGCGTTCAGAATAAAAAACCTTCAATCCCCGGATATTACAATATAAATTTTGATTCTATATTTACTAAAAAGGATAATTATTCACCTGAAGACGATACCATTGTATATCAGTTGAATAAATATTTCACCCATGTCTGGAAATCAAAAAATTTAAGCGGTGGTATTTTAGTCGCTCGAGGCAACACCATACTGTTAGAAAAATATAATGGATATTCCAATTGGGAAGATAAAACATTGATTTCAGCCCAAACCTCTCTGCACGTGGCTTCGGTAAGCAAAATTTTAACTTCCTTAGCTGTATTGAAATTAGTTGAAGCACACAATATAAATTTAAATCAGAAAGTAAATACCATACTTACCGATTTTCCCTATTCTGATATAACCATACATGATTTATTGACACATCGAAGCGGTCTTCCGGAATATACTCATTTGGTTGATTTAATTAACACTTGGGATAAAAGAAAGAAAATGTCCAATGAAGATGTTTTAGATTTATTTTCAACTCATACTCCATTATTACAATATAAACCGAATACTCATTTTTCATACTCAAATTCTAATTTTGCTCTGTTAGCCTTAATCGTTGAGAAAACGACCAAAATGTCTTTTCCGGAAGTCATAAATACAATGATATTTACCCCTTTGGGAATGAAACATTCGTATATACTTCAAGAAAAGGATTTAAAAAAAGCTAATCTATCCTACTATCCTGATGGCAGACCCTATAAATTCAATCACCTGGATTTAGTTTACGGAGATAAAAACGTTTATACCACTCCTGAAGATCTGTTCCGATTAAGTCAGGCCATGTTTGCTCCAAATTTTTTACGAAAAGACTTATTAGAACAAATGTACACTCCGTACAGTAATGAAATACCGAACATTAAAAACTACGGATTGGGTATGCGATTAATGGTATTTAAAAACGGCAAAAAATTAATCTACCATACCGGATGGTGGCATGGAAGCAATGCCATATTTATACATCTTGTAGATGAGAAAGTTACTATTATAGCCATTGGAAATAAATATTCAAATATGATCTATTCCGCTATTCGATTAGCACCTCTATTCGGCGACTACCCTTTACCAAATATGAATAAGTATAAGTACGATTAAATTTACTTATCAATAAACAGTATAGTAGTCAACCTTATGTATATTTGGATGGAGTAATACCATAAAATACGTTGAAATTTATTTATATTTGCTTACCGATTAAAATATATTAAATGAACGATTACAGTATTAAAGAATTGTTAGCTAAAGGAAAAAAAGCTTTACAGGAAGAAGTAGTAATTAGAGGATGGGTGCGATCTTTTCGTTCCAATCAATTTATTGCTCTTAATGATGGTTCGGGGCAAAATAATATTCAAATAATAATCAATTACAACGATTTTGATACTGAAACTTTAAAACAAATAACAACAGCATCTTCTCTTTATGTTGAAGGAAAAGTTACTGAAAGCAAAGGAGCGGGACAAGAAATTGAAGTCGTAGCCAATACAATAAAAATTTACGGATATGCTAATCCTGAAGATGTACAGGAAACTATTTTACAGCCTAAAAGACATTCATTGGAAAAATTGAGAGAGCAAGCACATCTTCGTTTTCGCACCAATACCTTTGCTGCGGTAATGAGGGTTAGAAATGCTTTAAGTTTTGCCATTCACCAATATTTTAATAAAAATGGATTTTGCTATATCAATACTCCTATAATTACCGGTTCAGATGCTGAAGGCGCGGGAGAAATGTTTACCGTTACCAATTTCAATTTAGATAATCTTCCTAAAAATGACGAGGGAAACACAGATTTTTCTCAAGATTTCTTTGGAAAAAAGACCAATCTGACCGTTTCAGGACAATTGGAAGCAGAAACTGCTGCTATGGGTCTAGGAAAAGTTTATACATTCGGACCTACTTTTCGGGCTGAAAATTCAAATACCACTCGACATTTAGCAGAATTTTGGATGGTTGAACCGGAAGTTGCTTTTTATGATTTAGATCAAGATATGGATCTTGCAGAAGATTTTCTAAAATATTGCATCCAATATGCTGTTGATAATTGTAAAGAAGATTTGGAATTTCTAAACAAACGATTTGAAGAAGAGCAAAAACAAAAACCGAAAGAAGAAAAATCGGATCAAAATTTACTTGAAAAATTAGATTTCGTATTAAATAATAAATTTATCAGGCTTAGCTACACGGAAGCTATTGATATTCTTAAATATTCGAAACCGAATCAAAAGAAGAAATTCAAATATCTTATTGATGAATGGGGAGCAGATTTACAATCTGAACATGAAAGATATTTAGTTGAAAAACATTTTAAAAGTCCGGTAGTGTTATATGATTATCCGGCAAAAATAAAAGCTTTCTACATGCGTTTAAATGACGATCATAAAACCGTACGTGCTATGGACGTTCTCTTTCCGGGTATTGGTGAAATCATTGGAGGATCACAAAGAGAAGAAAGAATTGATATTTTAAAACAAAAAATGAAGGATATGAATGTTGACGAAAAGGAATTATGGTGGTATTTAGATACACGTAAATTCGGTACAGTGCCTCATTCAGGATTTGGACTTGGGTTAGAACGCCTCGTTTTATTTGTTACAGGTATGAGTAATATTCGTGATGTTATACCTTTTCCTAGAACCCCTAAAAACGCTGAATTTTAAAATTGATTAATAATTATTTTAAAGATGCTTATATATATGTAAGCATCTTTTTTATTATTATTTATATTTTATTAACTCTTCTACTATTTACTCAAAGAATTGATGAATAAAATATATTCATTACTAGTCTAAAATCCATTAAATGAAAAGAAATTGCTAAAAAATTCACTTAAATCATCTCTTAGATAACGATATTTTTATTATATGTTTACTATATAATAACTAGTAAAAATTGCTTTAAAAAAAATAAAACCACCAAAAAAAATATTCTGAAGTTTTAATTTAATATAAATTGAAAAATTTAAGACTTTAGCGAAAAAAAATTCATTACAAAAATTATGCCTTTATTTGTATCTTACATATTAATAATGTAAATTTGAATTTATAAACCTTACTTAATCTACTTTTATAAAGAAACTATTTTATGTTAAAACAGGATTTAAGACTAAAACAACTTTTAAAACTATCTCCTCAGCAAATTCAGCTAATGAAACTAGTTCAGCTTCCCACCCTTGCATTTGAGGAAGTAGTAAAACAAGAAATCGAAGAAAATCCTGCCTTGGAAGATAATTCTAATGAAGATTATTATGATTCTGCTGATTCCTTTGATTCCGAAAAAGAATATGATGATTCCGCAGACAATGAAATTATTGAAGCTCCGGATATAAATATCGATGATTATCTAAGTGATGATGAAGTACCCAGCTATAGGGTACAATCCAATAATTACAGCGATGACGATGATGATAAAGAGTTACCCTATGCTCAATATGAATCATTTCAAGAACATATATGCTCTCAATTACACACATTTAGATTAACGGAAAATGAAGAAGAAATAGCCGATTTTATCGTCGGAAATCTAGACGATGATGGCTATTTACGAAGAGATTTATCATCCATCGTGGATGATCTGGCATTTACTCAAGGGATTTATACTGATGTTCCTACAATTGAAAAATTGTTAACAAATTATATTCAAAGACTAGATCCTACCGGTATTGGAGCCAGAGACCTCAGAGAATGTCTGTTATTGCAACTCAGAGCAAAAAATCCTACAGAATCCACGGAACTGGCTTACAAGATTATTAATGAAATGTTTGATGCTTTTACAAAAAAGCATTACAGTAAAATACAGCAAAAATTTTCCATTTCTGAAGAAAAGCTTAAATGCGCGGTGAATGAAATTGAACGCTTGAATCCTAAACCGGGAAAGGCTTTTACCAACAATTCAAAAAATACGGAACAAATTATTCCTGATTTTACAATTAGAATTGTAAACGGAGATTTGGAATTAACGCTCAATGGTAGGAATGCTCCTGAATTAAAAATTTCCAGAGAATATTCTGAAATGTTGGATACATATAAAAATACCGAACATAAATCGAGAGAGCAAAAAGATGCGGTAATGTTTGTTAAACAAAAGTTAGATTCTGCTAAATGGTTTATCGATGCAGTTAAACAACGTCAACAAACCTTGTATGTTACCATGAAATCAATTATGGATTATCAGAAGGAATATTTTTTGACGGGAGATGAAGAACAAATTAAACCAATGATTTTGAAAGATATTGCTGAAATCACCGGTTTAGATATATCCACTATTTCAAGGGTTGCCAATAGTAAATATGTGAATACTCCTTATGGAACTTTGCTTATAAAAGATTTATTTTCTGAAAGTCTTACCAATTCAGAGGGCGATGAAGTTTCCACACGTGAAATTAAAACCATCTTACAAGAAGTCATTGAAAATGAGGACACTAAAAAACCTCTAACCGATGATAACCTGATGAAGATACTTAATGATAAAGGATATAATATAGCAAGAAGAACCATTGCAAAATATAGAGATCAACTCAATATTCCTGTAGCAAGATTAAGAAAAAAAATATAATTTAAATTCATTGTTCATGCAGGTCTATTTAGAACTTTTACAACATATATTAGATAAAGGAACTCGTAAACAAGATCGAACCGGAACGGGTACAATCAGTACTTTTGGGTATCAAATGCGATTCGATTTACAAAAAGGATTTCCTCTTGTTACGACTAAAAAGCTCCATTTACGATCCATCATTTACGAATTACTTTGGTTTTTAAAAGGAGATACCAATATTAAGTATTTAAACGATCATAAAGTTCGTATATGGAATGAATGGGCAGATGAAAATGGTGATTTAGGTCCTGTTTACGGGCATCAATGGAGAAGCTGGGGGGCTCCGAATGGAAAACATATCGACCAGATCTTGGAAATCATCGATCAAATTAAAAATAATCCGGATTCTCGTAGAATTATTGTCTCAGCTTGGAATGTAGCAGATATTCCTCAAATGGCACTTGCACCTTGTCATGCACTTTTTCAATTTTATGTGGCTGACGGAAAGTTATCTTTACAATTGTATCAAAGAAGTGCAGATGTTTTTCTTGGCGTGCCTTTTAATATTGCCTCTTATTGTTTGCTGTTACATATGGTTGCTCAAGTATGTAATTTAAAGGAGGGAGAATTTATACATACCTTTGGAGACGTTCACATTTATAATAACCATATTGATCAGGTAAATCTTCAATTAACACGTGATCCTCGACCGCTTCCTACGTTGAAACTCAATCCTGATAGGAAGGATATTTTCAGTTTTCAATACGAAGATTTTTCCATTGATGGCTATGATCCTCATCCTCATATTAAAGCAGAAGTAGCTGTTTAATAATCAGAACTTTTTATTTTTATAAAGCCAATTATAAGATATAATTAATAGTATAATTATACCTTATAATTAAATAACAGTAATCGACTAGTTGTTATATTTAACTTCAATCATATTTAATGATGAATTTCTGCTATCTTTTTCATTAAATATTACTGAAAGTAAACGATTGTCTTTGCCCCTGTTAGTCACTAATACCTTAACATCCGTTCGTTGTTTGATGTTTTCTATATCATCAACTATTTTATAACATTTGGTTTCCAAAATTACATCATTAAATTTATTATAAGTATAATCACAATGAAGGTCTTTATCCTTAATATATCCCGTCAATAAATTTTCGTCATCATAAATATATTCTGTAACCATGTGTTCCGATCCATCATCATCTTTATAATATTCTTTTTTTAGATTTCCTTCCTCATCGTATTCATATAAAACGGAGCTGTTAAAATCATTATTTTGATAAATATTCTTTTTAGTTATATTTTCATTTGCATCATAATCAAAATAGGCTTCTTCGGTAGTTTGATTAGCATAGTCGAGTTTCACAGATTTATAAGGTAAACCATTTTCATTATAATAATAAAAGGTATCATTTAAATCATCTATGTGCTGTATAAGAAAATCGTTATAAAAATAATTTACATATACATCTTTCTTGTTCACACAATCTTGCTGAAACAAGGCAATACCCTGTTTATTGAATTCTGTGAATTTACATTTTTTACCGTAAATACTGTCTTTAACTATATATTGAATACTTTTTAGGGCCTTTTGATCATATAAAGTATTACTGGTAGTTTCTAAGGGTATAATATGACTGTATGCTTTCTTATTAATATCTTTATAAGTAATTAATTTTTTGAATAAATCAATCATGGCTACATTATCGGATTCCAAATCATTTAATTCAATATTTTTATTATCAACAATCGGTTCATACCAATCTTGTTTGTAAAAATATTTCACATCATCCGGATTTGAAAAACGATATCCATACCTGGCATAAATTTCATTTTTCATTAATTCCAACTCTTTCGGTTTTTTATCTTTTAAATCTTCAATACCCAAACGAGTAAAAGCAGTTTGCGGATATTTTCCTGGAAATTCTTGAGGGGTTAAGATAACTTCATCATCATTAATACGACAATTCCTATTCCCGATTTTATCTTTGGTACAAACCATTAATTTGATTTTCGAATTACTTTCACTATGGGATTTATCCTTTTCTTTTAAAAATATAAAAGATGCTTTGACCTGATCTGAAATAAAATTACCATCTTCTATCTTAATATTGGTTAATTTTTGTACTTTACGGTGTAAATCTCCCCCTTTTCTGCTGTTAAAATCCAATTTTATAAATTCACTTATTCCCTGTGCATATGTTTTACCGTCTAGATTTAAAATTTTAATGAAGTAATTTTTTGTATCATTCTTGAAATGAAAAACGGTATTTATTTTAGTAACACTATCTCCCACTTTCTCATCAACTAAGGAGGGATCAACTCTCATTCCACTTTGCGAATAAATTGTTTTTTTTTGTGCCATAAAAAAAATAGGTATACATACCATTACACCTAAAAATACTTTTTTCATATAAAAATGTTTATTAATGCAAAAATACACAAATATGTATAACCTCAAATTTACCTTATATGTTTATGCCTATTTTTATATAATTATGGTTTTAAAAAAAAAACAAATTAAGCTAAAAGTTGGGTATATAAAACATTTGCATCCATAAATATCAAAAAAATTTAAATATTAATCCTATCATGAATTATATTTATTTAACCTATATTAATAATAATATAAAATTCTATAATTTTATTACAATATTAAATAATGTTTACACAAATAAAATGAATAAATATTATTAATTTTTACTGTTCAGTTACTTAAATTTTTTTATTCCTGACATCTCTGCTCCATCTTCGGGATTTAGATATTTAAATGTGAAGGATGAAAGTATGGTTATAATACCCAAAATGAATAGAGTTGCTTTAAAGCTTGAACTTACTTCGGTAAATATTTCCGATTGATTGAATCCCCTTAAAATTAGGGAACTTAAGGATATTCCAAAACTCACGGATAGCTGTTGTGTAACTGAAAGTATCGTATTACCTCCGCTTGCATTAGCGGGATTTAAATCAGCAAGAGATATGCTATTCATTGAGGTCATTTGAATGGAATTAAAAAAGCCATACAAAACTAAAATAGGAATCAACCAAAACAATGAAGTATTTTTATCCGGAAATGAAAATAATGAAATCGATAAACCTAAAATTATCGTATTTGAAATTAATAAATTTCTATATCCAAATTTCTTTACCAACGGGATTACCCAAGATTTAGCAAAAATGGTTGAAATAGCAGAAAATATAAGCATCATTCCTGAAACTGTGGGTGATTTACCGAATCCGACTTGCAACATAAGTGGAAGCATTAACGGAACGCCTCCAATACCTAATCGAGTGATCAAATTTCCAATGATTCCAATTTTTAACGTCCTTATTTTAAATAAGTTTAAATCGATAATAGGCCGAACTATCTTTTTTGAATATATCACATATACACTTAATAAGCTAATACCTATGAGTAATAAAATCAAAACGTTAATTATATCGGTCATTCCTTCTCCGGCAAATTCTAAACTTAACGAAAGCAATACTAAACCTAAACTGAATAAAATAAATCCGAAAAAATCAAATTTGCCTGTATTTTTTTTATAATTTGGAAAGGCTTTCCAGGCAACTAAAATTCCTATGATACCTATAGGGATATTAATTAAAAATATCCAATGCCAACTAGCAATTTCAACCAACCAGCCTCCTAAGGTTGGCCCAATTACCGGTCCTATTAATCCGGGAATAGTAATGAAATTTATAACTTTCAAAAGTTGATGTTTAGGATAGGAATAGATCAACGTTAATCTTGAAACGGGAACCATCATAGATCCTCCTATGGCTTGCACAATTCTCATGCAAACCAACATTTTCAGAGATATTGAAACTACACATAAGAAAGAACCTATAGTAAAAACAGCAATAGCTATAATAAATATATTTTTAGATCCGAATTTATCTGAAAGCCAACCACTTAAAGGAATTAGTAATGCTAACGTTAATACATACGCTATCAAAACCGATTGCATTTCGAGGGGAGATTTATGTAAGTCTTTAGCTATGGAAGGAAGGGCTGTATTTAATATGGTTGAATCCAGAAATTGCATAAATATAGCCATTGCAGCTATCCATGGTAAATATTTTGAAACTTTTCTTTCTGTCATTTTTTATATAAATCACAAAATAATTTTACAAACCTCTTAATATATACATTGTATTCGGCAAAGTTATAGTTTTAACTATACAAAATTTGTACTGGAAATATATTTATAAAAAATATGTTAAACATTACAATAAGTTTACATTTTTATATTTCACATAACTTTATCTCTGTTTAATTTTTTTACAATTTATTAAATAAAAAAAGCCCTTTTAAAAAAAGGGCTTTTTAGTAAGTTTAAATCATTTATTCTACTGTAAATTTAAGTTTATATGCTTCTTTACTGTTATGTAAAATCAGATAATATACTCCACTCTGAATTGGACTTATATTAATTAGTTTCTTAAAGTTATCAGTTACTTTTATTTTTTCTTCACTATAAATTTTTCGTCCGCTTAAATCATATATTGACAAATTGAAATTTCCTTCTTTACCTTTCATCAACAAGGTAAAAATCCCTTTGTTAGGAACCGGTACTAATTTTAACGTTTTAGTATCAGTTATTTCAATTTCATCAATGGATAAAGAATTATCTACTTTTACTTTTATTGATGTTGACTTGTTGCAGAATGTTGGTGTTTGATATTCCAACGTAATAGTTTGATCTCCTTTTTCCTTCCATTTTACCGATAGTACGTTTTTATTTTCATTAACAATCTCACCTCCGGTAACTGTCCATTTATATGAATTCATGTCTGAAGCGGCTACATAGTTTTCAACCGCATTAACTGATGAGGTTTCAGAACCGGAAATTTCTGATTCAAAGTATTGGATTTCACCTAATTGTATAGATGCTATACCGTTTCCTTGCAATCCGCTAATTTTTTTATGGAGATAATTCAAATTAACGCCTAAACTTATATCACCGTTATTTTTTAGACTTTCCAAATTCGAAATTTCAAACTCTCTATCAGATATTGAATTTATTTTTAAATCTTTACCTGATATTTTTATCCCTGCTGATTCGATCACTAAAGCATCAACATTTAAATCTGATCTTACTATATCTTCAGTAAAATTTAATTTGATATGTTCTATCTCTGAACATGAAACAGTTCTTTTTGTAATTTGCAAGAAATTAGCTGAAAGTTCGTTTCCGTCAATGTAAGTATCTAATACTACAGGACTACTAGCATTTCCATATGAGTCGTAAACTATCGCTTTGAATTTATTTTTGCCTTTAAAGTTACCTACGGGTATCTCTATCAATCCTTTATTATCTTGAACTATTTCTTGAATTATTGTTTCATCGGATATAGTACCCATATATATAATAACTTTTCTATAATCTTCAACGGTTTCCATCTGCAACATAACATCATCTCCGGAAGTGATATTATCTGTTGATGATATACCTCTATCGGGTGTTAAGTGCATATTAATTACTGACAGAGGCTTTTCGAAACGAACCGTCCAATTTTTATTTACAGAACCGGTACCATAATTTCCAAATTCATCTATAAATCCTTCTTGATTTACTAGTAGCTTATAAGATCCTTCTGACTGAGTATAGTTACCTAATCCTGAAATTAAATAATGTATTTCATCTTGTTTAGTTACCGTAATTAAAGCTTTTTGATTTTCAGATCCTTTAATTAACTGAACCCATTCAGGCAATAATTCAGAAGTGATCGGTTTGTTAAGGGTTATAAGAACATCCGTTACATTTTGCGCATGTACAGCACCTTGATATTGAAGCTCAAATTGATCAACTTCCGGAAGATTTTTATCTACTTTCCATGAGAATTTTTGTACTATCAAACCTTTTGATCCGTCTTCTGCTACCATTTCCGGTAAATTTACCTCTAATTCATAATTACCGTTTTCCACATTATATTCATTCAAACCACTTATTGTATATTTTATGCCTCCGGCTACATTAGTTATTGTAATGTTTTCCAAACGTTTTCCATTTAAAGAAATTTTTTCTTTATTAAATTGATTCGAAGCTATTTTTTTATTGAAAATGATTTCTATACTGTTTAAAGGTTGTGAATTAAGTTGATCTGAGGTAAACTGCATAATTCCCAATTCTCCGATAACCTGAGTCCAAGAAACTGATTTTCCTTCTGTTCCTTCATTTCCTTTAAGATCTTTAATTCCCGCGCATTGAACCGTTAATTCATAATATCCTGAAGTACGAGTTAATGCTTTTAAATCCACAACAAATACAGAATCATTAGTTATACCTATTTTAACATTATCTTGTGATAATTTAATTTCTGCTCCTTGATGTATCAGACGTATATTCTTATAACTAAATGTTTGTTTCTGTATAGGTTTGTTAAAATGTACTTCCACATATTCAACCGGTTGTGTAGTGGTTTGCTCAGGAATATTCGCAAATGACACTACTTTCGGAACATTCGTGTCTATGGGCGTATAATATAGTGTATAGGTAGTGGTTCCCTCTACTTTATCTACGAAATGAAGTTTATTTTCATATTTAGGATCTTTTCCGTCTCTTAAGGTTACAAAAGTTTGCCAGAAATTTTCGATAGGTAATTCTAAATTATCTGAATTACGAATAACTTTAATCAACTTATACAAATCTTTACCCGGATCGGTAATATTTCCATAATTCCAACCTATGAAAGATGGTGTAATGCTTAACTGTGTAGTAACTTGCGATGGTGATATTTCGTTAGTTACTTTAGCGGCAGAAACTTGAGAAACTTCTTCACTTTCACCGTTAGAATAATAAATCATATCCGGCGTATCATTTAAATCTGGAATATCATTTACCAAGAAATCAGAAATATCATCTTGACCTTTGCCGTATGCTTTTACACTTTTAATTAATTCATGTATATGGTATTCCTTGATCAAACTTAAATCTTTATTTCCATAACTATTTAAATGTTTTACCTTAATATCGTATTTTACAAAATGTCCTAATAAAGTGCTGGTAAACCACCATTGACCAACCATAGCTTTTTGCGGCGCAATTGAACCGAAATCAATATTTAACAATCCTAATTGCTTCGGTTGATTGTTCATTCTACTACCAATCATTTCAAAATCAATCAATAAACCTTTTTTATTTTCGATTATTTCCGGTTGCATGGATTGTACTTGAACATTTTTTGCGGTTCCATAGCCTTCATTTTTAATTAATAAAGACATTTCTGCCGGCACCATAGGCTCTACTTTTTCCGTTAATGGATCGTCACCGATAATATCTCGTTGCATAAAATAATGCAATACTAAATCGGGACTTGGATTTACTTCTAAGGTTACCGGAAATAATTTTGCTGATACTTTTTCTCCGGTCTCCGGATCCAAATAAGATAAGGTTCCACCAAACGAATATGATTTTGATACGGTAGGTGCTGCTTCTTTGGTCGGAATATAGATAACTGTTCCTATACCATTTGAATTAGCTCCTACTATTCCGGATCCGTTTAAAAATTCGTCCTTATTAATTTGGAATAAATGAGTTACATCTTTATTATTTTCATCGGTGATAACCAAATTTAAATTGATATCTTTTATTTCTTTAGAAGAACTGTTATTAATATTTAAAGTTCCCTCAAATGCTTCTCGAGTCATGGTCATTTTTTGCGAAAATCGAACAGTGATTGTAGCGCATACTGATGGTTTATTAGATTCTTGTAATTCATTATTTAATTCTTCAAAAAAATCTAAGTCATCTTGAAGCATTTTTTCTGCTGAATCATAACCTCTGTTGTTTACATATTTATTAAAATTTTCTATTTCAAGTTTATATTGAACTAAACTGTCTTTACTTATTATATTTGGATACTCTTTATTTGGTGATAAAATTCCTATATTCCAAGCATCTATGGAAGAATTCCATCTATCACAAAATTTATCTATATAAATATCTGTAAAATATGTATTAATTAGATTTGATTTAATTCTTGCAATATCATTAATACTAAATTTCTTATCATTATCAAGAAAATTTGCTACTTCCAATAATAATTGTTTAAAATCATAATTATCTCTCCAATTTTCCTCATTAAAAATTTCTTTTATTTTTTTATCCTGAGCATTATTTGCTTTATTGAAAGCTTCAAAATCTTCATAAAAATATATCAATTTTTCTAATTCATTGGAATAATTATAGGTATTCAATTTATCTTTTAAAGCTTTAATGCATGCTTTTAATATCGAACCTATTCCAAAAGCGCAACTTAATTTACCTGAAGTTAAGCATCCACCTATAGCTAAGCCTAAATCTTTTAAATCAGATGAAGTTGCAATTGATACAGTACAAGTTATCGGAGCTACAATAGTACCTACAACACATGTAAAAAAGGTATTCACAACGCTAATTACACAACTTTTATCACTATCACATATATTAGGTAGATTAGTAATATAAGTGGGTATAGACCAAGGATCAATATCAATATTTCCATCTCCTTTAGGATAATTAGGGCCATCAGGAGTATTAGTAGGAGCTTTAGGTGGATCATTTTTAGATTCACAATTTCCAAATACTTTAAAGTTTCCTGAAGCAATTATATCAGCTAAACTTGGACCACATGGGAAAAGAGCCATTATATCAAAAATAGCAAAACATGGAAGAAAATTAAATTTAGACTCCGGAATTTTTTCAATTAAAACCGGAATAATTACTGAACTTTTAGCTTGTATAACATCTAATCTATCTATAAGCGGTGTTAATTTATACCCATTGATTTGACTAATTGATATTTTAGCATCTAAAGCATTGATCAATCCATGATTTGTTACAGTTACGTAACTCATCATACTTTGTCCAGTTTCCAATTTTATTATAGATTGATCAATATCAACAACTAGAACGGGTTTTGGTACATTGGTTTCAAATGTAACATCTAAATCCATCTCGTATTGATCTTCTATTTCCGTGGGTTTTACATTCCATTCATACGAAACCGCTTGATAAGATAAAAATACCGATTTTTTATTCGTTTTTCCAGGTTCTATCTCAAAATTATTTTGATAAGAATCATGCTTATTAGCGGATACTAAGACCGAATACCAACCTTCCGCCATATTTTCAGCAGAAAATATTCCGGTACTATCGGTAATTCCTTGTGCAACTATGACTCCTGTATACGGATGACGAACAATCACTTTAGCTCCTTGCACATGAGGCGCTTTTTCTGTATTGTAGGTATACTCATCAACAACATCTATTTGTAAAGTTCCTTTATTTTCTGATACAGTTTCAATGGTAAAAGGAATACCAATTCCACTACCATTAGATAAATTAAGAGCTATACTTCCTTTTAAAGGTACATTTATTTGTTGCTTATCCGTTGGTTTTAATTCAAATACTATTTTTAATGTATCTGAGGCTCCCAATTTATCAATTTTCTCAGGAGATTTCAATTTTAACCATTCCAATTTAGGAACATCTATTTTTATATTTTTAGCTTCGGTTGAACCTATATTTACAACTTTTACTTCATATAATCTCGATTTTCCTTTGACCATGCTCGTGTTTATAGTTACAGGATCTACTATGAGCTTAGCTTTTTCCGTATGACAATAATACCAAGAGGTAAAAGGAGTTTTAGCCCCTTCATCTGAAATAAATTCTGCTCTTATTTCATAATATTTTCTTACTGACGATGCTGCATTAGGAATAAGGGTGTATTTTAAAACGCCTTCCTCACCGGCATTTAGATTTAGTGATTTAGTTTCCAGTTTAAAATCAGCAGCAGTTGGTAATTTCACTAGTATATTAGTGAGTGTTGTTCGAGTATTATTTTTCAATTTAAATTCTCCTTCCAATCTTTGTCCTTCGGTGACCTCCCATTTCAAATAGTCCGACGGTTTATTAACCCACTCTACTCCTAACAAATTGAAATCATCTTGTGCCTTAACTTTCATTCCCGGATAGCCGGCGGCTATTTCATAAAATCCGTTTTCTCCTTGGAGAGGAGCAAAATCATAGGCAAAATTTCCTGTGACATTGGTTTTTATAGTAAACGATCTTACAAAACCTCCGTTATTTATGCTTATTTCAACAGGCTTATTAGCGGCTAAACTTCCATTAATATATTTTGCCGAACCTTTCATGGTTATGATTTCTCCCGGTTTATATACTTTTTTATCTACCTGTATATCCGCCGCATAAGAAGGTTTTAACTCTATTTCTTTATAGGATTCATTGTTAGTATATGTTAATTCTTCTATATTCTTATCTGAGTTTAGAACTGCCACTAAGTTAAAAGAACCTGCCCGATCCGGTAATTGAATTGTATGTTTAAAATCTATACTTTTACCGGGATTGATTTCATTTTCAATTACCGCCTCATCAAAAGGTTTTAAATCTTTTATCGATGTATTTGTTGATAAATAGTATTCTATTTTCATACCTTTAGGAAGCACAGCAAATCCCTGATTTTTAATTTCGATTGATATCTCTGTAACTTTCCCTCCCTCTACTGTTTCCGGAGCAATAATTGAGTTTATAATTGCATCAGGCTTATTTTGATCGGTAACTAATATCCAACCGAACCCGGAATTATAATCCTGCGCTTCTGCCTGTATCCTAATCGTTTGATCTCCTTTAATCGTTGGGTCAATTAATGTATTAATTGTTACTTCAACAGATTGTTTTCCTGAAGGTATCTCAACTGTTTGTGGAATTTCCAAAATTGTTGGCGAATCAGATGAAAGTTTTACTAAAAGTGATTTAGTAAGATCTTCATTTCTTACCGTATTTCGAGATATAATAATTTTTGCTTCTTTTTTAATCCCTGCTTTTACTGTAGATGGATTTGCTTTAACTAGTAAGGATAAGCCATCATTATCTAAAATTGTTACTTTACTTTTATATTCTGTCCCCGATATTCCACTAGATGCACCACTACATCCACAACCTGGAATATATAGGGATGCAGTAACGGTAACTATTCTGGTACTGTCAACTATAGAATTATCTACTACTCCTATTGAAAATTTCTTTTGAGATTGTCCGGTTGTAAAAACTAGTTTTGAAGGAATAAGTAAAGCATCCGCTATATCCGTTTTTAACAGAAGGGTAGCATTACTTTCCGTATTATCTAACCTTCTAATAATTGCTGTAGTTGCGTAAGTCCCATCTCCTTCAGAAATTGTTGAAGGTGATATAATAAATTCAAAGGAAGGGATGTTAGCTTTATTTAATTTTATGTTAATACTCTCCTGTTTATAGCCGACAGCGCGCGCGGTGATTTTAGCTGAAAGTTCGGCTTCTGGAACTTTGGTTTCAATTGCTTCAACATCAAATGAAATTTCTTTCATCCCTGCTTTTACCAGCAGTTCATCAGGGATTTTTAATCGTTTATTGTAATCTGTTTCTAAATTAATTTTAATATCAGTAGAAGGAATTTGCATAAAATGCAAGGTAATTTTACTTTTATCTCCCGGATTTAAATTATTAGAAGAAGCAGTTATATTAAATGATGGTATTTCATCATCTATAATTGTTATATCAAAAAAAGTCTCTTTATAATCATTCCCTGAAATTGTAATCCTTACTGTTCTATCACCGTCAATCTTCGTATTATCTATGGGTTTCGCATAGATAACTGCTGTAGATGCCCCATTTTTGATGGTAACGGATTCCGGAAGTGCAAACTGATTTTCTATAGAGCTTTGAATAGTAAAAGTTTGATCTTTTGATATATCTCCGCTTCGGTTTAAAACTATTTTAATTTTATCTTCAGAATTTTCAATAATTTTATTTTTATCAGTTTCAATAAACAATACTTTATTTAAAAATATAGAATTAGCAGAAAGTGCTTTATTGTTATCTTTATCTGAATCAGGTTCTTTAACAGATGATTCAGCGATAATATTTACTTCTAATTTACAATTTCCATCAAACCCGATAATTTTAGGTAATTTAAATTCTCCTTGCCTTATAATATTATCATTTTGATTTAAATCATTTTTATAAAAAATTGAACCTAATAAATATTTTTGATCGGTTATCTCTGAAACAAGATACACTTGTTCTGTCCAACCTCCTACGGCAATTTTTTTTCCTAAATTTTTAACTTTCCACGAAGCTGTAAGTTTTTTATCGGGTACAGCTTCTGACCCTAAAGTTGTAACTTCAGAAACTTCTAAATCGGGAGAAAAATCTTTTTTAATTAGCAATTTTCCTCCTTGATGGTTAGAACCTACATCCTGAATTTTAGTTGAACTTACTATAACATTTTTTAATAAAATATCAAAAGATTGTCCATCTTTATAAGTGATTGGTATTTCAATAGGAATTTCAATAAGAGTACCTCTATTTCCTTTAAAGACTTTATTAGTATAGGAAAATACCATGAAATGATAATTCCCATCTTTATCCAAATTAGTAAATAGTACATGATCTTCTCCTTTACGATCTTGCTTCAAAATACTTTCTTTATCATATACGATTAAACCTTTCGGAATTACTAATGTAAATTCTACTCCAATAATAGGATCACTATTAGTTAAATCTATATTTATTTTCGTTTTTTCACCTATACTTGCTGATACACTCGGAATTTGTAAACTATTCTGAGCAGATAACATAGTTATGCATAATGTAAAAACGATTTTAAATAGCGTTTTTAGTTTCATAATCATTTTTATTAATCGGTTACTAAGATTTTTCTTTTATATGTTTTCTTATAATTTCTAAATTTTTGTTCTAAAAAATAGATATATATACCTGGCGTGAGGTTGCTTTTAAATAAAGTATACTCACAATTTCCTTGCTTTACCGGCAAATTTTTTACAACCTTTACTACCCTTCCTTGAAGATCATATAAAGTTAATTGAACATCTAATGCATTATCCGGAAGATAATACTTTATAAAAGTTTTCTCTGAAAAAGGATTAGGTGTGTTAGTTACTTTATTCGATAAATCATTAGCTTCATTAGTATCCTCAATATTTAATAATTTATCATTAATTTGGAACACAATTTCTTCGGCCTTTTCATTGGACAATAGTCCAGATACAATTTCACTACCTGAAGGAATTTGAGCTATGGGATGTTTTCCAACTTTAAGTCCATCTTTAGTGCTAAAGCATAGTATACTAATTAGTTCATGATTTTTAGAAACATGTAAAGTAAAATCTTTTGGATTTAGTAAGGATATTATATTTTCATTTAATCCACCTTTTAATCGAATATCAAAAGCTGAAACCGTTTGATCAAAATTTTCTATATATAAAATATTGTTTTCAATACTTAAATTATTAGTCAAATTTCGAGAAGTAACTTCATTTTTAACTTGAGAATTTTTTTCTAAAGTATTACTCTGAATCTGATTTACTAATAGTAATACATCCAGTAAATTTATATCAGAATCCTTATTTATATCAGAAGCGGAATAATTAAAATATTTAGGATAAATAGATTGCAAATAATTTAAAATTGTTTGTATGTCAAGAACATTAACTACTCCATCCATATTTGAATCTCCGTCTTTAAAAGTCAATGTATAGCTGAGATTACTATATTTTGTAGTACCCGATATCTGTTTTAAAATTATCTCCTCTTTATTTGGAATATTCCATCGTTGAATTAAGTCTACTAATTTTATACCTTTCTCCGGTATAGTTATATTCTTACTGAAATCACCAATAGTGATCGAATAACTTTGATTAATAAATTTTTGTGATTTATGATCGTATCGATTTATGCTTGTATCTTTTATCACAGTTTGATCAGATAATGGTAAATTTCCTAAATCTATAGTTTGACGATCCAAAATGACTGTTACATTTGATGGAATTATTTTTTCAATACCATTTATACGGTTGGATGAAAGATTTATCGATTTAAGTTTAGGTAAATCTGCTATTTCTTTCGGAATTATTCCGTTTAAATTATTGTCGGAAAGATTTATTTCAATGATATGTCCTTCATTATGAATTATCCCTTTCCAAGATTGTATATGTAGATTATTCGATGAAATATTCCATTTTTCTTTCCATTGATCACCGTTTGTTTTTTGGTATAGCTTCACCAAAGCTCGATATTCTTCGTCAAAGACCGGAGTGGTAGATTGTCGTACAATGCCTTTATATCGGTTATGTGAACCTGACGCAGAACCATCTGATTGCCAAATGGCTATGGAAGCACTATCGGGTATTTCTGATATATTTATATCTGAGAAAATGACCAAACTGTCTTTAGCTGTACTTTTGGATATATTTAAATTATTAGCCTGTAAGTAAAATGTATTTTTAGCTTTGAAATCAGAATTTTTAGTATCGTATAAATTAATTTTATTTAGCTTGACGATAATTTTATCATCTTTTAATTCTAAATATTCATCTTTGCTGCTCTCTTGATTTCGTATATCTGCATTGTTAAAAGTTAATGGATGATCAATATCGGTAAAAGAATTATTCGATAAATCAAGCTCATTTATTTCTTTTAATTCATTTAACACTATTGAAGGAATATTCCCGGAAAAATTATTATTAGATAAAATCATTTTTTTTAGTTCTTTTGATTCCGACAATGAGGCAGGTATGTTTCCGGATATTTTATTGCTTAAAACATTTAAAATCTTTAGTTTTTTTAAATTACCTAATGATATGGGTAATTCTCCTTCGATTTCATTTGAGTTTAAATTTAGGACTTCAAGATATTTCAATCCCGAAATTTCCTCAGGAATAGTTCCCATCAACAAATTGTTCGGTAAAGAAATGGATATTATATGTCCATCTTTAATTCCTACACCATACCAATTTTCTAAATGAAGATTATTTTTCGACACATCCCATTTATTTTTCCATAAAACTCCTAATGTAGATGAATGAAACTTTTTTAAAATTTCAAATTCAGTAGCTTCCACCTGTCTACCGAAAGTTAATTTGTCATAATATATGTTTGTGCCTTGTGCATATCCTTCCGTTTGCTCAATTCTTACTTTATCTCCATATTTTACTCCCCACGAAGCTATATCCTTAAAATATAAAATTCCGTTATTAGAATACGTTGAACCCTTTCTTACATTATTAATATATATATTAAAAATATATTTTCCATTAAGGTTTGAAGAACCGTTATTTATGGAGAAAACGCAAATTTGCGGAAGTTTGATAATCAATTCATTAGTTCCCGTTTCTAATTCTGAAATTTTAATAGTTTGATTTTTAAAATTTAAATTTGAAATTGCCCAATGATCTTGAATTAATGATTTTGGTATATCTTGTATTTGGTTTCCATCTAATTCTAATTTTATTAAATTTTCCATATTTCCTATGGTGGAATGTAATTGATTTATTGAGTTATACCTTACTTCTAAATGCTTTAATTTCTTTAATTCTCCCCAACTCTCCGGTAATGATCCTTCTATTTTATTCCCATACAGATATAAAACTTCTAAATTCTTTAATCCCGATAAAATACTCCAATCCGTTCCCTGAAAATCTTTTTGTATATAATATGAGGATAAATTTAATATTTTTAAGTATTCTAAATTTTTTATGCTTGACGGTAGTTTGCCTTTTACATCATAAAAATAATAGAAGCTTAACTCTGTTATATGACCATTTTCTACTGTTATGCCATCCCATTTTACTTCATGTAAATTATTCTCCGTTATATCCCATTTTTTCCAATCATATCCTTTCCAGTTCGCTCCATTAAGCTGGTTATAAATATCTACTAAGGCTTGGTATTCTTTTTCAGGTACTTTCGGTAATTCTATATTTACTCGGGAAAATCGTAGATAATTGTCTCCCATGTAGGTATTATTTTGTGTATATGTATCTTGATATAAATATAGATCATCTCCTTTTTTAATTGTGGATATTAAATTATTAGGAATCGTAACTACCCCTTTTTCTGATATTGGTAAATTCCCGCTTATTTTTTTTCCTCTTAAATAGAGTATCATGGTCGGTTTTTGACTGAAATCGTTTTTCGATCTGTTATATAAAAATAGTTGGGGTAAGCTTATTTCTATATCTTCTCCTTTATATGTGATTAGAGGTAAAGTAATGGTTTGCTTTCTTAAATTGTAATCCGTTATGCTATAAGGTAAAAAACCCTCTATGGATGAAATTTGATTACTATAAAATTTTACTGTCTTTAAGCTTTTGATCTCTTCCAGTTCTTTGGGTACTTTTTTGAAATTATTATATGAAAGATCTAAATATTCCAACTTACATTTAGAAATTGATGGAGGTAATTCTTGTATTTGATTTCCATCTAATTCTAATCTTATTAAATTTTCCATATTTCCTATAGTAGAATTTATTTGATATACACTTGAATAACCTATATTAAGATATTTTAATTTCTGTAATTCTCCCCAACTTTCAGGGATTGGTCCGCTTATTTTGCTTCCATATAAGTATAAGCTTTCTAAATTCTTTAATCCCGATAAAATACTCCAATCCGTTCCCTGAAAATCTTTTTCAACTCGATAAGAGGATAAACTTAAATAGTTTAAGTACTCCAAATTTTTTATACTTTCCGGCAGTTTGCCTTTTACATTATAAAAATAATATAAACTAAGTCCGGTGACATGTCCATTTTCTACTGTTACTCCACTCCATGGTATCTCATGTAAATTATTCTCCGTTATATCCCATTTTTTCCATTGATATGAGCCACTCCAATTCGAGCCGTTCAATTGGTTATAAATATCTACCAAGGCTTGGTATTCTTTTTCAGGTACTTTCGGTAATTCTAAATTTACTTGGGAAAATCGTAGATAATTGTCTCCCATGTAGGTATTATTTTGTGTATACGTTTCTTGATATAAATAGAGATCATCTCCTTTTTTAATTGTGGATAATAAATTCTTAGGAATTGTAACTACCCCTTTTTCTGATACCGGCAGGTATTCTCCTATTTGACTACCTCTTAAATAAATACGAAGTAATGGTTTTTGACTGAAATCGTTTTTGGTTCTATTATATAAAAATACTTGGGGTAAGCTTATTTCAACATCTTCCCCTTTATATGTGAATAGAGGTAAAGTAATGGTTTGCTTTCTTAAGTCGTAATATGTTATATTGTAAGGTAATAAGCCTTCTACTTCTGAAATTAGATTGTTGTAAAATTTTACTGTTTTTAAGCTTTTGATCTCTTCCAGTTCTTTGGGTACTTTTTGTAAGTAATTATGTGATAAATCTATATATTCCAGCTTGTTTTTGAAAATCGACTTGGGTAGGTCTGTAAGCTGATTTTCACTGGCTTCTAATTTTATTAAACTCGTCATATTTCCTATGGTTGAATTTAATTGGGTTACCATTGAATTACCTACATCTAGATATTTTAATTTCTGTAATTCTCCCCAACTTTCAGGGATTGGTCCGCTTATTTTGCTTCCATATAAGTATAAGCTTTCTAAATTCTTTAATCCCGATAAAATACTCCAATCCGTTCCCTGAAAATCTTTTTCTATATAATAAGAGGATAAACTTAAATAATTTAAGTACTCCAAATTTTTTATACTTTCCGGCAGTTTACCTTTTACATTATAAAAATAATATAAACTAAGTCCGGTGACATGTCCATTTTCTACTGTTACTCCATCCCATTTTATTTCATGTAAATTATTCTCCGTTATATCCCATTTTTTCCATGAATTGGATCCACTCCAATTCGAACCGTTCAATTGGTTGTAAATATCTACCAAGGCTTGGTATTCTTTTTCAGGTATTTGATTGCTGGAAGAGCTATAATTAAAAGTTTGTGATATACTATTGTTTTGAAAAATTAGATAACAAATAATAAATTGTAAAAAGTGTTTCATAAATTAATTATTTTATATAAATAAATTTCACAAATAATTAAAGCATTTAAATATATAAAATAAAAAATAAATTATATTTATATACAATAATTATTATATAATTTATACAAATATAAAATAATTATTAACTTATATCTATTTTTATTTAAATTTAATTTTAAATATCATAAAAAATTTATAATATCATTAAAAATCAACCATAATAAAATATATTTTTATATATTATTTATGTAATTTTTTAATATTTATATTATATAAACAAAAATAACATGTTTAACTAATTAATAAATAAAGGTATTTATTAAAAAAATTAACATAAATCCATGAAATGTAAGTAAAGAATTTTTTTTATATGGAAAGATTTTTTTATCTTATTATAGTGTATTACTAAATTTTAAACACTAGATTAGATCTTTAAATTTTATCCAATTTAGTTGGATGAACAGTAAGAATATAGAATGGTATATAAATAATTTTTTTATTAATATATTAAACAATCAAAAAACCTATAAATTTTTAATACCAATTAAATAAACTATTCAAAGGTAAATGAAGATTATTAAAACTGTATGTATGATAAATAATTTAGCTGAAGAAAGGAGATTGAAATAATTTTAAGAGAAATTTAATTTATTTATAAATTAATGATTTACAATTGAGAACTTTATAAATGATGTATGTAAAAAACCTCATATTGATATCTAGGGTTTATAAAAATAAACGATATCGATGACATCAGATTTGGACATAGCTCCCGGATTAATTCCTAATTCTCCTTCCGGAATAGGAATTCCTAATTTTTGAAAATTACTTTCCCAATACGGAATAAATTTTCCTGTCTCAAAGGATTTAAATGTCATTACATTTAAAGGAAATACTTCTTTATTACCATTGGATATATACAAAATTTTATATATAAGCTCTGAACAATAGTATTGATCATTAGTTAAATCAAAAGCGTCATCGTATTCTTTACCTATTAATTTTTGAGCTTCTTTTATCGCTTGTGGAATCAATTTTTGATAGGGTGCTTTCAATCTTCCAACAACAGAAATGGGTGGTTTATTTTCATATTTTTTTGGAATTAAAAATTCTTCCAGCGGTGTAATTTTTACTTTGGGATGAGTTGCTTCAATTACATTAAATGATTTTGTAATAGAATCTTTATATACCATTCCAACATGGGTGAAATTATAATTATCTATGCCTGAAGTAACCTGTTTGATCGCGCTATCCATATTTTTAGCATAGGATTCTTGAAACAGTAAATCTCCATCTTTTAAATCAAATGTAAATGAACTATAACTTTGTGAAAAAACAAAACAAAATTGATATATAACGATTAGGCTAAAATACTTTTTCATAGAATCTATTTTTCGATACAAATATAAAAAACACATAATAGTTTATGTGTTTTTATATTTTTTTAAGTTTAAATTAAAATTCAATCATTTTAAATTAGTTTATTGTTATATAATCTACACCACTATGAGCGGACATTTCAGGCGCATAGACGGATTGCACTGAAGTAAACCCATTTGAAAATTCTCCTTTATTATTAGCTCTTACCTCATATTCAAACACATACGTTCCTTTTCTTATATGTTCAAAGAAAAAATTAGTAGATGAATCGCGAGTACTTTCATAATAACTTAATCCGTTTTGATATTTATACGAAGAAAAAATATTCACAGGTTCAAATCCTGAAGCTCTCATATCTTTAATATGAATAAAATCCATATCACGATCAGCTTTTAGTATCAGTCTTACAGTAATTACATCACCGATGGATATATAATTTTTACTCGAAATATCCTGTAATATAAAACCCTGATCGGATATCGTTTTTTTAAATAATTTTTTCTGAATTTTAATAGCATTTCCTGCATCTGTTATTTTATCTAAATCTTCGATATATTGATAATATAATCCTCCCCAAGCTATACCGGGAGATGTTTTCTCAATTTTTATATCTCCTATTTCCGATTTTATTTGCTCAGAATTCCATGTTTTTTTAAAATATCCTGTAGTTTGAGTCATGGAAGCATCGACTGATGGATAAATTTGCTTGTTTCCACTAAAAATGCTCACATTTTTTTCTCCTTCAGACCAATCTTTTCCAAAATTCAATAAAGCATACAAAGCATTAGTTGTAGCTTTCGTAGAGCCCCAAGAATTAGTCTGTTTATTACCTAGCAGCCAAATTTTCATTTCTTCTACAGAATTAATATCCCGGGAAGTTACCTCTGCAAAGGCTTCTATAATTTTAGTTTGAGATTCGATAGGTGTTTGGTATCTGGACCATCCGGCTAGATTATCTTTCCAATACATGCCTGTAGTTTCTGATTTCACCGATGTTTCTTTCAGATTATGAAGCACAGTTTGCGCTGATGTTGTATATCCAAATCTATGCAAAGTAACGGCCAACATCGCTTTATTTTGTGTATCTAACTTTTTAAAATACTTTGTAAAATTTCTGTTAATCTCTTTACTATAGTTTTCTGTTTCTAATGGTAATGGATAATGATCTTTCCAAAAACTTCTTACATAATAATACTGCAGTAAATCGCTCTCATCTTCTTTTTTTTCCATTTGATTTTTTTGGATATAATCCAAAACGTTTTGATCGGAATATGCAATAGCTTTTTTAATCACCTGTTCCAGATCATTCGGTATATATGTCGAATACTGAATGCCCAACATTTTTCTAAGTTGCCCAATTCCGGCAATAATATTATCAGTTATATATACATTAGAATTTCCTCCTTCAAACCAAGCAAAACCACCATCAGGATTCTGCAAGTTTTTAAGTTTATCTAGAACTTGAGCATTTTCTTGAGCCATTTGGTTTAAATCGAACAGCAAAGAAATTCTCTTTTTCTCTTCGGTTTCATTTTCACCGGTACGTATCCAAGGGGTTTCTTCTAATAGTATATTTTTCAATTCTTGATTCTTTTCTAAATTGGATATGTTGATCCCTTTAGTATTCCAATCATTTAATACATTTTTAATATTCGGAACGGTATTTACTATAAAAGAGGCCAATACATTCCCATACAAACGACTAAACACTTGCTCCGAATTTTCATAGGGATATTCCTTTAAATAGGGAATGGTAAATATAGCCAGCCATACAGGGTTAGTAGCAACCTCCAGATTTAAATTTAATGGAGATAAGGACTTTGAAGAATGAGTACTAAGCTTATCTAAATGATATTCTTTTGTTTCATTTTCTTTTATGTTGATAGGTATAGATTCAGTGATTAATACCCTATCGGAAAGTATGGGAAGTACACTTTCTTCACCATCTGAAAAATTACCTGCATTTGCAACTATGCGGAAACTGACGGCTTGAATATTTTTTGGAACTTTAATTTTCCAACTTACTTCGGTATTTTTAGAAAGTTCTGCTTTGAAAGGTATAACAGGGGATAAATTATTAAATGTATTATCTACCGATTTTTGAGTCAATGCATCAAAAAGAAAAAGTCGTGCATTTCCTGTTATATTTTTTCCGGTTAAGTTATTAATTTTTGTACGTATCGTTAGTTCATCTCCTTCTCTTAAAAATCTGGGAAGATTAGGCACCACCATGAGATCTTTCTGAGTTTGTGTATGAAATTCAGCTGTTCCCGTATGTAAATCTTTGGTGTGAGCTAAAATAAGAAGTTTCCATTGAGTTAAAGCCTCCGGTGAGGTAAATGAAAATGTAACGTTACCTTTCTCGTCTGTATAAAGATTAGGATAAAAGAATGCGGTTTCTTCTAAATTCGTACGATATTTCAATTGAGAAAGATTCTTTTCTACATCTGCATTTTGATTTAATACCTTTTGCATACTATTTCTTCCTATAAGTCCATTTTCCAAATTTGAATCGGATTGCATATAATCTGCGTTTTTAGGAATAGCAATTGCAGAAGTAGCTACCACTTCCCCATCGTATAAAGTTCCTATGGATATATCCTTCAAATCAACATTTTTGGGGTTTTTATAAATTAAATTAGGTAACTTTTCTGATAATCTGTTTGAAATGAGATTATAACCAATGGTAGAAGCCGATTGATATAATACCCCATACGTATAATATTTCCAAGGAGTGAATGTGTAAGTAGTAGGAACAAATTGGTCTAAAGACTCATCGTACATTGTAGCCAGTACTTCTGCAGCAATTTTATCTTTATCATTCCCGCTAATAGTCAAAGTCCAAGTTTCTTTTTGTCCAGGAATTAGCTTATTTCTAAATACATCAGTTTTAATTTTTAAGTCTTTAGGTTTTTCAACAACCTCTATTTGAAAGCTTTTTACTTGATATCCATTTTCATTAACCAAATAAGTTAAAACAAATAGTCCATTACTAATAAAATCCTTAGTTGCTATAAAGGAATAGGTTCCTCTACCTTTAACTAAAGGTATTTCTTTGTGTACTATCCATTTTCCGTTACTTTCCAAATGTAAAACGGCTGTTGAATTTTTTAAATCAGAAAAAAAGTTGAGTTCAATTTTTTCACCTACCTGATATGATGATTGAGAAGCATTCACACTAAAATATTCATAATCTGATGATTTTAATGTTTTATCATCTTTTATTTCAATAATTCTTTGAGTTTTAACGGTATCAGTACCCAATACAGTTTCAGCTTCCACTAAATAAAATCCTTTTGATAATGGAGAAGAAAGGTTAAGAGTATCAGATATTTGAGTATCAAATTTATAGGTATTTATTTTTTCTTTTTTCCATGCCGACGGATCCTGTTCATCTTTAGCATAAGGTAAATGTGGAAAATAACGTTCAAATGATTCTTTATCGTATAATTGATATTCAGGAACGATTGCTAATTTATTTGGAAGAAGTATTCTGGATGGACCTTCTAATTTATATAGGTTAACAATCCCTTGAGCATATACTTTTACCTCATTTAAATTAGTTGATTGTATGATTAGTTTAGTAAAATCTTTTTGAGTGGATACATCCGGTGTATGTAAGGTTAGTTGCAGAGGGATATCTCCCAATGTAATTTTAGTTTTTTTAGTTTGGGTATCTCCGGTATTATCTGTAACATCTACGGTTAAAATATAGGTATAATATCTATATTCATTACACTTTTTAAGATCTTTAGCCTTTGCGAAATAAGAAATTGTAAAAGCTCCCTCTTTATCTGTATTTACTTCTCCATGCGCTATTATTTCGGATTGATCTGAATAAGGCATGGGATAATACATCCTATATAAAGGTACTAAACCTTTTCTTTCAACCCTGTAATTAACTTTTGCATCAGAAACAGGCGATCCGTTATATGATAACGCTTTACCTTTACTTTCCACCTGTTCATCTAGTTTATAATTTCCTGAAAAATCATCAAATGTGATTTCAAATTTTGGTCTTTTGTATTCTTCTACTGAAAAATAATGAGTATCATTACTGAAATTGGAAGATATATAATAATTTCCTGTCAGACCTCCTTGAGGCAGAATAAACTCTCCAAATATACTTCCGTAATCATTGGATGTTAAATTTAAAGTTGAAATTTCCTGTCCATTCGCATTATTTAATGAAAGAGTCACTTTTTGCTGTTTTACTACTAAGGTTTTATCCTTATCTTTAGTATAAAGTATTCCTTTAAAAAAAACTTTTTGCCCGGGCCTATAGATTGTTCTGTCCGTAAAAAAAGCACTAATCTTTTGAGTATCATTTTTAATAATATCACTTTCATCATTGTACATGCTTGAAGGAAGTTTCATATAGGAATGTGAAGAAGGAATATATATATAAGTATCTCCAAATTTTGAGCTAAGTTTAGATAAATCAAAAACTCCGTGTGAGTCGGTTTTAATGGTATAGGACTCAAGTAAATTTTTTGAATCTATATTTTTATTTTGTTTTTTGTATACAGTTATAGATTTAGTTGGATAAACCTTTCCCGTTTTACGATTTAATAATTGAAATAATGGATTTACGTATCTTCCTAATTTAACAATACTCCAATCATGGACCATAAAGTATAAGGTTCCATTGAACTCTGAATTTAACTCTTTATTGGGTATAAATGATGAATTAGTTGACAATTCCAACATATAATTTCCTTCTGATAGGCCATCTAACTTAATTAACGTAGAATGAGTCTTAAAATCTGAAAACGATTTCCATTCCAACACACCATTTCTAATCTGCTTTTTATTTTCTATAGAATAAATTCCGTTGGATATAAATTCTGAATTAGTCGAATTTATCATCGTATTATTAACCGTATTTAGCTGAAAAATTCGATAATAAACTTTATTGATATTGGTTGCTTCTATTACCAACGGGATGTTTTCATTAGGTAATTGAACTTCATCCAATGAAGCATTGAGGGATATTTTTTGAATTTCTTCGATAAGATTTTTACAATTTACAGTCCAGGGGTTATTTTCAGAATAGGTAACATTTTTACAAATTGAATATGCTTTTTCTTTGTTTGAATTCATATTCATACTCGCAGCTTTGTAATATAAATAGGCGGAAAATTTTTGAGTCGGATAAGAATTTGCTAAATTCTCTACTAAAGCTGCTTTCTTCTCAAAAGTTTCAGAAGAATAAATAGTATTTTCAATTTGTTTTAATTTAACGTTTAGAAAAGCTGATTTATCCGAATCATTTTTGTGAAATTCGTATAAATCTTTATAAAAATCGTTAATTTCTTCTTCTTTATTTTTTTTATCCAAAGACCCTTTGTTCTCAGTTGTATTCTGCGTTAAAATAAACTCGCTTGATGAGTCGTTTTTTTCTAACGCATTGATATATCGAAAAACTAAAACATCGTATAAAGTGGGATATAATTCTATATTTTCATCTGAATTTAAAATGTTTTTCCAATGTAATGTTTTTTCTTTCTTAAGTAATTGATCATTTTTAATGGATTCTTTATATAAGGAAAAACTCTTTTGTATGAGTTGTTGCGTGGACCAATCGCTGACATTATTGGAAACAAATTCAGTTTCAGTTATATTTCTCCTTTCCCAACGAGTTCTAATTGAATAATCTTCATAAATTTTTGCTAACATCGATTTTGTCAAGGACAAAGTAATCCCTTTAAAAGAATTGATTTCCTTTTCAAAATTTTGGATTACAAGTTTGTATGGATCATTATCTTTATCCTCTTGAGTTTGTGATAAGATTCGATATTGATATATCAAGGAATTAATAATTTCCGAAGAATTATTTTCTTTTTTTGCCTGAATGTATAGTTGATTAACTTTAGGAAGTAAAGATTTAAATTCTCCATTCTTCATTTCTATATCAATTTCCTTCCACTCTATATCATAATTTATAACTTGTGCCATACCTATTTGAATTATCCAAAAACTTAAAAATAAAAAAATCGATTTCATATGATTTTATTTCAAATTATAAAATATCTAATCTTAATTTATTACAATAAAGATGCTTAAATTACTAAATTCCATAAAGATTGTATATAATTTTTTAAAAAATTAATCTTATACATGGATAAAATAATAATAAATTTAATTGATAATATGATATAATATTCTATAAATTATATAATACAATATAAAAAGCTAAAAAACAATTATTCGAATTAGAACTAATTATCAAACTATGATTACTGAATTTTAGCGTAAAAATTACATATAATTTTAAATGAAAAGATAAAAGAAAATGATCTTTGTGATAACAAGGAATTAGTTTTACAATACCAATTCGTTAAATAATTTTAAAAATGTTTGATTAAGATCCGAAGAAAACCCGGGATGTGGTCTGGATGTTTGAATCATAGTACTTCTTTCAGAAGTTAGCCAACGAAATCTTTCTGCTATACTCATAGCAGCTATGCCCCGTCCCGTTGAATCTCCTATACTAATTTTTTTAAATCCTTCCAATGCATTTATAATACAATCAATATCAAAAGTATTATCTTTACTAAAACATTTTATTTTCTCTTCATCAACTATATATTCGACTTTAATAAATTTAGCTTCTTTTGAAAACAAAATAATTCCCACATTTATAAATTCTTGTCTTTCTACTTTCGGCACCAATCGTATGACGGAATATTCATATAATCGTTTTTCTTGCATTATTAGCTTCTTTTATAAATAGTTGTGAATTATTTAATCTGTTAGAAAGGAATTTTTGATAAATATTTTTTATATCCTGTATGGATTCTTCTGAACTTCTCCAATCTAACCAATCATCGGGTATTAAATTTACTATTTCACCGATTTTTTCTAAACTTATTAGTTCTTTACACTGTTGATCAATTTCTTCGAGGTGCGAGGCAAAAGGTAATAACACATGGTTTTTAATTTCGGCAAAAGGTGTAACCGATAATCGTTCCCAGTTTATCCAAGAATGATGAAAATATAAGGAAGCTCCCATATCAATCAGCCATAATTCTTTATGCCAAATAAGCATATTCGTATTTTTAATCGTTCTGTCAATATTAGTTAAAAACGCATCTAACCATACAATTTTTGAGGCTAGATAGGAATCAACCTTTGTAACCACCGGATCATAAGTTAACGCTCCTGACAAGAAATGTAAACCTAAATTCAAACCTCTACTTGCTTTAAGTAAATCTTGTATTTCTTCATCAGCTTCCGTACGACCAAACGCTTCATCTAAGTAAATAAATACTATTTCAGGAATGTTCAATCCTAACAATCTTGCAATTTCTCCTCCAATTAACTCAGATATTAAAGCCTTAGTACCGTGTCCTGCTCCCCTGAATTTAATTACGTAATTAAACCCATCATCAGCTTCTGCCAAGGCAGGTAAGGAACCTCCTTCTCTCAACGGGGTAATGTATCTTGTAACGTGTACGCTTCTCAGTTCCATAGTGAATGGGTTATCCTCGGTAAAGTTACATTTTTTTCTAACTATTAATTTTTATTAAAAATTAAATTTTCACTCAACATAAGTTTTTATCTTAGCTTAAACTCAAATTAAATCCGAATACCCTTTACTAGGCAAGTTAAAAATTTAACATACTTTGATTCATTTAAACTATTCAACTATAGATTTTCTTTAGTAAAAAGTATACATAAATCCATAAAGATTAATACATTTGTACAGACAATAAAAAGGAATTATACTTTTTTATTTTAAGAAAATACAAGATGGCAAGTAAAGAAGAAATTAAAAACTTTTTGAAGGAAATAGAGGTTGATGACTTAGTCAGGAATATACAAATAATGGGTGATACCGTTATCATCGATATGCTTTCTCATTCACCTGCCCTACATGAAAAGAAAAGAATGGAAACAGCTATGCATACAGCTTTTGAACAAAAGTTTGGAAAAGATGTACAGCTTAAATTGAATATTTCAGTAGAAGTACCGGAAAAAAAGGATTCCAGAGGAAATGCTATTCCGGGTATTAAAAATATAATAGCGGTTGCTTCAGGAAAAGGCGGTGTCGGAAAATCTACCGTTGCATCCAACTTGGCAACTGCGTTAGTTAAAATGGGATTTAAAGTGGGCTTATTGGATGCTGATATATACGGACCTTCGGTTCCTACCATGTTTGATGTTACCAATGAAAAGCCTTTATCAGATAATAATAAAATTATACCTGTGGAAAGTTACGGAGTAAAGCTTCTTTCTTTAGGATTTTTTGCAGGAGCCAATCAGGCGGTTATTTGGAGGGGAGCTATGGCTTCCAAAGCGATCCACCAATTACTTCATGATGCCAATTGGGGCGAATTGGATTTCCTTCTTATAGACCTTCCTCCGGGAACCGGAGATATACATCTATCGATCGTACAGGAAGTTCCCGTAACCGGATCCGTAATCGTTAGTACACCGCAACATGTGGCCCTGACGGATGTAAAAAAGGGGGTTGCTATGTTCCAAATGCCGGAAATTAATGTACCTGTTCTGGGTTTAATTGAGAATATGGCTTATTTTACGCCAAAAGAATTACCGAATAATAAATATTATATTTTCGGAAAAAAAGGTGTTAAAAAATTAGCTGAGTCTATGGACCTTCCTTTCCTCGGTGAAATTCCTATCATACAATCCATCAGAGAGGCTTCTGATTACGGAAGACCGGCCGTATTGCAAGAAGATGAAATGGTATCCGGAATTTATATGAACTTGGCTAAAAATATGATAAGCAGCCTGGTTAAAAGAAATGAAGATTTACCACCTTCAGAAGCGGTAAGAATTACAACAATGGCGGGATGTTCCAACAATTAATTTTATTATTTTACATGCAAATGAATACATTAACAGACAGAATAAATCAAGCATTAGAAGAAATTCGTCCTTTTTTAATGTCCGATGGCGGCGATGTTAAACTTATAGAAATCAAAGATAATAAGGTTTTCGTAAGCTTTACAGGCGCATGCTCTGATTGTTCAATTAATCAAAGTACATTAAAATTAGGAATTGAATCAACTATAAAAAAACATGTACCCGAAATTGAAGAAGTAATAAGTATAAGCGAATAAAAAATTTAATCCTGCTCTTTTGTTATTTAATTTTTGGCAATAAGTTTGATAGAATTATGATATTTTAATCTATTTTTATATTAATTACTTTTATTTAATAAATGTTATGAACTATAACTAATAACCAAAAATTTGGAATGAAAAAATTATTTACGATAGTAGTTACGTTCTTATTCTTTTTTATATTTATATCAGCGGATTATTCAACGCCCTCTCCTACTCAATTTAAAGACGGGGAATATTTAAAGTACAGGATTCATTATGGTTTTTTAAATGCCGGATATGCTACTTTTACCACAAATGTGGTAACATATAATGAAAAAACTCACTATCATGTGGTTGGTAAAGGATATTCTACCGGTGCGGTAAAATTATTTTTTAAAGTGGAAGACCTATATGAAACTTATATAGATAAATCCACTATGCTTTCTTCTAAATTTATACGTAAAATTCGCGAAGGTTCTTATGTAAGAGATCAAACGATGGTTATTGACCATACGAATAAAAATATTACTTATACCAATAATAAATCCAATACTTCCAAAACCTATAATTACACGGGAGAAATGCACGATATGTTATCTGCATTTTATTATTTAAGAAATATGAATACCGATAATTATACAGCGGGCGATTATATCAATCTTAATATATTTATGGATGGTGAAACTCTAAATTTTAAACTTAAAATTTTGAATAGAGAAACAATCTCTTCTAGTTTTGGAAAAGTAAAATGTTTAAAAATCAGACCCTATGTCCTTGCAGGAAGAGTTTTTAAAGAGAAAGAAAGTGTAACTATGTGGGTAACCGATGACTCAAATCATGTTCCAATTCAAATTAAAGCTGAATTAGCCGTTGGATCTTTAAAAGCCGATTTAAGTAGTTATAAAAATTTAGAAACTCCAATTAATTTTAGTAAATAATCAAGTTATCTGACAAAACGATATATTCCTTCTCCTTCCGTCCAATTGCTTCCCGATTTAATTAATTTAATGATTCTATTGGCTAATTTATCGCAATTGGATTGAAGAATGTGTAATTTCTTCGGTCTGCCTTCTTTACTTACAGTAAATCCGATAACTATCTTAACTTCATTAGTATCGCATTTTTCTTTTTTAAATGATAGATTTTCATAGATATAGACATTGAAATTTTCCCTTCCTATAGTAGGCTCAGATTCTAAACTTTTATTCATACTACTATAAGATTGAGAATCTCTTACTAAAGAATCGCTTAAATAAGTTTGATTTATTTCTCGTTCAGTTTTGTTGAGTTTTTTTACCGGTTCAAGAGAGGAATCTCTATTCATTGTTTTCAAAGATAATAACGGTTCCTCAACTTTTTCTTGACTGAGTTCAGCGCTTATATCCCGGTGTGCAATAAATTTATTTTCAAAGGTATCGGTATCTTCTTCGATTGATTCCGGTTCTATATTTCGAATAAATTCTTTAGGATCAATTTTTTGTTTCAATGTATGATTAGATACGATAGTCAAAGGTTTACTTTTATTTTGTGATTTTACTTTGAAAGTATCGGAAAAATCCTTCTTTTCATTGTTTGAACTATTGTTGTATTCATTGATTGCAAAGGGAATATTCGTATTCCTGTCGTTACTTCCTGATTTTTCATAAGCGATTAAATTTCTTTCCTTTCTTTGACCGTTTGTTAATTTATATAGTATACTTATACTGACTAGAAGAACTAATCCGGCAGCTACGACATAAATTGGAAATATATTCTTTCGAGGATTCGTTTTATCTAAAATTTTTCTTTCAAGCTTTTTAATATCCTTATTTGGGTCTCCTTGAACTTCTTCATAACCCTCTAAAGCTTCTCTTAAAAAGTCATCCTTCATGGATTGCCTTTCAATATCTCTGGCATCTTTACCTCTTTTTCTACCTCCTATATAGTTAAGTAATTTTTTCATTTAAGATTTTTTTCTAAGCAAAGCTTTAAATTTCTTTTACCGTTCTGTATATAACTTTTAACACTTTTCAAGCTGTATTGAGTAGCATCACAAATATCCATATACGATTTATCTTTGAAAAAAAACATTTCAATGGATGTCTTTTGAGGTTGAGGTAGCCTGGATATACAATCTTCTAACATTTGATATTTTTTATCATCATTATTTTCATCCAATAAGTCCCAAACATCCTCAGATTGCACATTTTCCATAGCATGATCTATATTTATTTCTATACCTTCTCTTCTTAATTGTTGTAAACAATAATTTTTGGAAACTGTATATAACCATGATCTGAAATAATCTATTTTATAATTTAAAATTTTAGGAAGTAAATTTTCAAACAGTTGCATTACTGCATCTTGGGCTTTATGTTCATCTTTTAAATATTTAAGGCAAAGTCCATATTGTAAAGGAATATACCTGCTATATAATACACCAAAATATTCGATATCTTGAGTTTCCCTATATTTATCTAAAAGCTCTTGGTCTTTGTATGTCTGAAGTTCTAAACGATTTTTCAAAAATCCTCGAATAAATAATATTTAACGCTAAAATACAAATTAATTAGCCTGATAGAATTTTCAAAATATATAATTTTCAAAATTATTGTAAACAACTGAGAAAAAACTTAGGTTTTTCCGAGCTTTATCATTTGTTTACTAATTATCTTTAGTAAATTGCAGAAAATTTTGACGTAATGAAAAAATTGTCAGTCGTATCTTATTTGTTTATATCTATTTTATTGGGTGGTGGTCTTGTATCATGCAAAAATGAAGAAAAATCCAAACAATTACCAGATACTTCAATTTCAAAAAAAGATGAAACAAACCGTTCAGGAATATCTTTGAACGCGGAATCTTCTTTACCGAGTAATGATACTCATAAACAAGAAAAAAGTAGTCCTGAAATTATAACCGGAATCTATCAAGATGCGGATAGCCTTTATCATCTTAGATATATTCTTGAAAAAGGTAAAACCTATTCTTTTAATTCCAGAGAAATTAATAAGCAAACAGTAACTTTTAGAGATAAAAGTCAATCTGTTTCGCAAGAATCCATAGATCCAATAAGCTTTACGGTATTAGATATCAAAAATGATATATATACCTTACAAGTATCCATGGGAGGCAAAAAAGTTATTACTAAAGCGGATGGTAAAGTAGTGGTATTTGATACCAACGGTAAGAAACCGGAAAATCCCGATCAAGCAAAATTGTGGAAAATATATAGAGCAATCAGCAATGTTACTTTTACATTAACGATGGATATTTACGGAAATGCTTCCAACATAAAGGGTATGGACGCTATTTATGAAAAAGCAAAATCAACCTTAAAATCCGAATTGAAAGGAAAAGAACTGGAAGATTTTATTAATGCTTTTAAATTGGGTCTGAATCCTGAAACTTTTAAAGCACAATTTGAAGGTTCCATTATGAAATTTCCTTCAAAAGGATTAAAAATTGGAGAGAAATGGAATACTCATCCGGAATTGAAAGACCAAGGGTATAATCAGTTAGTAAAAGTGGGTGACAGTTTAACTGAAGTTCGTATTCAGGGAACTTTACCATCAAAAACAGATTCTAAAGTGGTAGAAGGGATAACCTATAAATTATCCGTAAAGGGCACTCAAAGTGGAAAAATTATCATAAATAATAAATCCGGTTGGATTTCCAATGCCAATTTTACTATGACTGTTACAGAAACCAAATCAGCCAGTAAAGGTGATGAAACTGAAAAGGTGGTTCAGAAATCTGTAAATAACACGTATATTAATTGATAGGTTACTAATTAATTTATATATTTATCGATGGGAAGATTAATTGAATTTATATTTTTTGCCACAATTGCTTATTTTGTTTTTAATATTTTAAATAAAATTTTCTCGGGTACTCGTGCAAAAAAGAAATTTTCCAGGTCCAAGCCCCATCAATTTAATAACCAAAGAAAAAATTCTTCTCAGAATAAGGATATTAAATGGGATGCAGAAACAGTTGATTACGAAGAAGTAGAAACTAAAGACAATGAAAAAAAATAGTTATTTTTTGCCGGTTGTAGGATGTTTGCTTTTTTTTGTCATCCTCTCCTTTATGTATTTTAGTCCATTATTATCAGGGAAATATATTTCTCAACCTGATATCATCCATTATAAAGGCGGAGCGCATGAATTAGAAGAGTATCGATCTATTCATGGTGAAGACACCTATTGGAGCAATTCCATGTTTGGGGGTATGCCCACCTACCAAATGGGAGCTAATTATCCTTCAGATATAATTAAAAGTATCGATCGTTTATTAAGAACTTTTCCTACTCCCGCCAGTTATTTATTTTTATTGTTATCCGGTTTTTACTTGTTAGGTATGGTATGGCTAAAAAATTGGAAATATGCTTTGCTGGGAAGTATTATGTTTTCTTTTTCAACCTATTTTTTTATCATAATTGGAGCCGGACATAATGCTAAAATTCATACGATAGCCTATTTTGCCCCATTTATTGCAGGTGTATATTTACTGTATCAAAAAAAATATGTTACAGGATTTATTCTTACCACTTTATTCTTATCGTTACAAATTGCAGCCAATCATCCACAAATGACCTATTATCTGTTTTTAGCTTTAGGAATTTTTGGTTTGATTGAACTTATTCACAGCTTTAAAACGAAAACATTAAAATCTTTTGGTATTTCTTCTGGCTTTTTTCTTCTGGCATTTTTACTGGCGTTAGGAATGAATTCTACCCGTTTGCTATCAACCTATGAATATTCAAAGGAAACCACACGAGGCAAGTCAGATTTAACTATAAATAAAAATAACATTTCCTCTAATCAGGGATTAAATACAGATTATATTACTCATTGGAGCTACGGCATTTTAGAGACGGCAAATTTATTTGTTCCTAATTTTATGGGGGGTGGCAACAATGAAAAAGGATTTAAAACCTCTAATCTTGAATCATCTTTACGGGAAAATATTAGATCACAGGAAGAATATACTCAATTTCAACGTACTTTTAATGGCTCTTATTGGGGAGAGCAACCGGGTACAGTAGGCCCTGCTTATCAAGGTTCTGTAGTCATATTCTTAGCCTTTTTAGCTTTATTTTACTATAAAGGGAGATATAAATGGTGGTTAATTGCAGCAACCGTTCTAAGTTTCTTTTTAGCTTGGGGTAAAAATTTTGGGATCTTTACTGATTTTATGATTCAGTATTTCCCATTATATAATAAATTTCGAGCTGTTTCTTCGGCTCTCGTGATTGCTGAATTTACTATTCCTTTATTAGCTTTATTGGGTACGTATTCATATTTTATGGACAAATCTCTTACCCAAGTTTATAAAACTAAAATTTTATATATAAGTTCCGGTTTTATATTGGTTATTTTATTACTTCTGTATGTATTAGGATTACAAATATTTAGCTTTCATACTTCTTTAGAAGGTAATTCTATAAAATCTGAAATACTAGAAGCAATTAGAAAAGATCGTTTTGCCCTTTTCCAATCAGATATTTTACGAACTTTTTTCTTCGTTTTAGTTTGTTCTGTACTTCTTTGGGCAGCGCAAATTAAGTCTTTTAAATCAAGTTATGCGGTTTTAGCTATTGCCGCATTATCTTTAGTTGATTTATGGGGAGTGGATAAACGATATTTAAATGATGATAATTTTGTCGACAAACAATTTTATAAAAATCCTTTTCCTACTCAAGTAACAGAAAGTCAATTAGAAAAAGCCGAAACCGATCCAACCTTGGCTCGTATTGTCAATGCAGCACCTATTAACCAGGCATTAGATATAATTAAACAAAACGATCATGCTCATTACAGAGTATTCAATCTGTTGTTAAGTCCTTTTAATGAAACTAATACCTCTTATTTTCATCAATCGATTGGTGGATATCATGGAGCTAAATTAAGAAGATATCAAGACTTAATAGATTTTTATTTATCGGACAGCTTAAATTTACCTATACTTGATATGCTAAATACCAAGTACATCATCACTGCCGATTCTATAATCAGACCTATTCCTAATCCTAATAATAATGGAAATGCTTGGTTTGTAAATGAAATTGTTTTTGCAAACAATGCCGATGAAGAATTATTAGCATTGGGAAAGATTGATAACAAAAGAAAAGCAGTAATAAATTCAAAATATAAAAAAGACTTTACCATACAATCTTCCTCTGATAGTTTGTCTTCTATAGAATTAAAAGAATATTTACCGAATAATTTAACCTATGTTTCTAATAGTAAAGAGGAAAAATTAGGAGTATTTTCGGAAATTTATTATCCACATGGTTGGAAGGCTTCAATCGATGGAAAAGAAGTTCCTATTTATAGAGCCGATTATACGTTACGTGCTTTAAAAATACCTGCAGGAAAACATACTATAAATTTTTCCTTTAATCCTCCCGTAATTCAAAAAGGAAAATATATAACTCTGGGAACTTGTCTTCTTTTTGTAATCATAAGCAGTATATTATTGATATACGACTACAAAAAAAGAAGTAAATCCTCTGAGATTTCAAAACCTTTGTAAGACATGTGTAAAAAGGTTTTGATCATTTCCTATTATTGGCCTCCGGCCGGAGGCCCAGGGGTACAAAGATGGTTAAAATTTACAAAATATCTACCGGAATTCGGTATTGAACCTCATGTTTATATTCCCGAAAATCCCTCCTATCCTATTTTAGACCCAAGCTTGGTTGATGAAATAAATCCAAAAATAAAAATTATCAAAAAACCTATATGGGAACCGTACCGTTTAGCTGAGAAACTCACCAAGAAAAATAAAGATTTTAAAGCCGGCCAATTTGAAACTTCTAAAAAACAAGGAATTTTATCCAGGGTTTCCGTATTCATAAGAGGAAATTTTTTTATTCCCGATGCTCGGATGTTTTGGATTAAACCATCGATTAAGTTTCTTGAAAAATATATGGATGAGTACGATATAGATACTTTAGTAACAACCGGACCTCCTCATAGCATGCATTTAATAGGATTAGGATTAAAGCAAATAAAAAAAGACAAAATCAAATGGATCGCCGATTTTAGAGATCCTTGGACTCAAATTTCCTATTACTCTCAACTAAAACTAACTCAAAGATCAGATCAAAAACATAAGGAAATGGAAAAAAAAGTTTTTCAAAATGCTGATCTTATTCTTTCGACCAGTTATACAGATAAAGAAAATTTTAAAAAATTAGGAGCTAAAAATGTTGAATGTATTACTAATGGTTTTGATTCAGAAGTAAATAGAGCAGATGAACCAACTTCTGTATTCACCATTTCGTATGTTGGGATGCTCGAGACGCTACGAAATCCAACTAATTTATGGAAAGTATTAGCGGAATTAATTTTAGAGAATCCAACATTTGCCTCTCAATTTCGTTTAAAATTAGTGGGAAAAATTTCTGATTCGATTATAGAAGAGTTAAATAATTCGGCTTTAAGAAACAATTGGGTCAATATAGGATATTTATCTCATCTTGAATCGATTAAAGAAATGAATAATTCTAATTTATTGCTATTAACCAATTTTAATAATGTAAAATCCAAAGGTATCATTCCGGGTAAATTATTTGAATATTTAGCAACAGGTAAAACCATTTTATCTATAGGACCACAAAATGCCGATGTTAAGAAAATTTTAATTGAAACCGAATCAGGTAAACATTTTATTTATAGCGATCACGATCATCTAAAACAATTCATTTTAACCGAATTTAAAAGTTGGAAAAGCAATACTTCGCATGTTCCATCATCAAAAATTTCCAATTTTCACAGAAAACTTCTGACTGAAAAATTAATTAAATATTTATAGAAATTATCTCAAATAATAAGTACATTTTCTGCATTATAAAAATTTGAGAATGAAAAAAATTACTATTAAATACAATACAATTTTTTATAGATTATTATATAAACAAGTAAAAATAAAATGTACTTAAATCAATATATTTAAATATTTATAATAATATGTATATTAAAGAATTAAGAATTATAAGAAAACTACTTAAGTTTTTTATATTGTACAATATTATTAACTTCTTACCTTTTTGCATACAATTTCCTCAATATAAATTCATTTCTAACGATATAATCGATTAACTGTTTAAGTTAATCATTTACAACAATTTATAACGAAATAGATTAAAAAAATATTCTTTTTTTATTTCCTAAAAAATTCATTCTAAACCACAGTAAAAAGTTGGGTTTAAAATTGGGTATACAGTTGGGTATACAAAATACAATATACTTTATAACGTTAAAATATATATAATTCTAATTATCTATTAAAAATATAACTTAAAAGCAAAAATAACATACATATATTCCACGAAGAAAAAAATATAAATTTATTAATGCATTGACTATCAGCTATTTGAAATAAGACAGGATTTTTGAATGTGTAAGTTATAAGATTAAAAAAATAATTTAATATATTAAGTTAAAGCATAAAATATTATAAAGATAAGTAGTTAATTTCTAGTAAAGATTCCCCATATATTATTTATTAATTATTTAAATTTTTGTCTAAATACTTTTTACAAAGTGTTTTAAAATCTATCAAATTAGATTTTTTATACTTTTTGATATAATATTCATTATCATATGCGAAATTTTTTAAATAATCAAAATATATCTGTAATAATTCCAATATTATATCTTTATTTTTATATAACCAATTAAATTTTTTTTCAGAAATAGTGCCTTTTTTATTTAAATAAGTAATTATTCTTATAAGCGTATTTTCGTCCATTATTTATAGTAGTGAAAAGTTTTTTTGTTTTTTTGTAAAACTATAAATGTACGAATATACAGGATAAATGAAACGATATTTATATATAGCTGCCTAAAATTTATCTTTTTAAAATATATATTTTAATATAATTTATTCTTTATAAACTAAGTATTAATTTTTTTTTCCAATTGTTTTATCTCTTGTTTGAGCTCTTCAATTTCTTCTCTATAAAATTCATTCAGTTCAATTAATATTTTTATTTTTTTTTCGGCTACATTAAGTTTTTTTTGCATCCTTATAGCATCTATAAGTGCAATGTCTGTTAAATCATCATTACTTTTTAACATTTCGCCGTCACCGGTTAAAAGCCATACAGGGTTTAAATCTAAACAATTGTCTAATATTTTATTAAGTACACCTTCTCCTAAGTCAGATTCTCTTTTTAATTGAGTACCTATATACCCGTTAGACAGATTATTTTTTTTCTCAAAAGAACTATTATTAAGTCCTTTATAATCAATGTATTGCTTGATTCTATGTATAGCTTTCATAATAAATATTAAAATATTGTCTAAATATTTTGTTTTATTAGACTATTGTTTATATATTTGTAAAAACATGTACACAAAGTTATGGAAAGAAGTAAGAATGTTAACAAAAACGCACAAAAAATACAATATGGAGATTTTGTAACCCTATCGGAAATGTTAGGTTGTACCAGTCAGGCAGCACGTATGAGGTATGAAAGAGGTGATTTAAATGCAAAAGAAGCTCTGGATATTATTATAGAAACTCGAAAAAAAATTATCCAAGAATACCACTTAAAAAATCCCACGAAAAAAAATTCAACTGTTTTAAAAACAAATTAATGAATCAAAAATAGTCTAAGAAAATATGCATCAGTATATTAAAAACTCGTCTAAATAACTAACGCAGAATAAGAATACTAATTTTTATCAATACCAATGGAAGTTTATGAATTCTATAATAATAAATGGGGTGTTTTATCCAATTGGTTATTTGGAAAATCCGGTTTACTCAAACAAAGTACCTATAAACAATTAACACAAAGAAACCATTTAATTCTCTTACGAAAAGGAGGAAATGGAAGAAAGGCGTTAGTTGAATTTGACAGTATGAGATCCGACATTAAAAAATCGGTATTAGAATTAGCCGGAGATCCTTATACTATAGGAAAAAAATACACTTTCTTAGAATGCATAGAAAAAGACGAAAAAGCAGAAAAATTTTTCAATGAATACCTATTGGAAAATGGTCAATCCTTGCCTGAAAACAGAAAAAAAGAATATACCTGTAATGCATCCCTGCTAAATACTATTTCAAAAATTATAAATCATACCCTGATGCGCCGTCGTGTCTTGGGAGGCAATCAAAAAAAAATGTGGGAAAATATTGCGGAAATTGTAAAAAATCTCGATAAAAATAAATGGCCGCATTCTTTACCGGAAAATTACCGCCGTTTACGAGAACGATTAAAATTATATCAAACTCATGGATATCAAATCTTAATACATAAAAACTATTGCCATACCCACAGTCAAAAATTGACAGAAAATTCCAAACTCTGGCTGTTAGCTAAATGGAGCAATCAAGTCCAAAGAACAGTCTGCATATCACAATTACATCAAGAATATAACCTTTATGCCCGGAGCGAAGGATTAAAAACAGTTGAAGAAAAAACCATATACAATTTTATATATGATGAAGAAATAATGCCCCTGTGGTACGGACACAAATTTGGAGAACTTAAATACAAAGAAAAATATAACTACCAACAAAAAACTAAATTACCGACACTACGAGATTCACTATGGTATAGCGACGGAACCAAATTAAACTTCTTTTACCTAACTGAGGAGGGCAAAATGGAAACCATTTCTGTTTACGAAGTTATGGATGCATACAGCGAGGTTTTGCTTGGATATCATATCAGTAAAGAAGAAAACTATCAAGCTCAATATTCAGCATATCGGATGGCCATTCAATTTTCAGGACATAAACCCTATCAAATAGGTTTTGATAACCAAGGAGGACATAAAAAGCTTGAAACCGAAAATTTTTTAAATAAAATAGCCCATTTGTCCATAAAAACCGAGCCATACAACGGAAAATCCAAAACCATTGAAAATGTATTTTATCGTCTGCAAAATCAACATCTTGCTCGATATTGGTTCTTTACTGGACAAAATATACAAGCTAAAAAAGAAATTTCTAAAGCTAACATGGAATTCATCTTAGCTAATAAAAGCAATCTCCCCTCCCTTACCGAAATAAAAGAAATTTATAAAAAAATACGAGAAGAATGGAATCTTTCTCCCCATCCGTTCAGCGGTAAATCCCGACTTCAAACGTATTTAGACAGCGAAAATGAAAAAGCACCTAAGATTGAATTATGGGACATGGTCAATTTCTTTTGGGTTGAAAGAAAACAGCCTGTAAAATGGTCTTCCTTCGGATTCTCTTTTAAGGAAAAAAAAGTAACCTACGACTATTTTGTTTATCGAGAAGATGGAATGCCCGATTTAGATTTTCATGAAAAAGCCGTGAATCAATCATTCTTTGTCAAATATGATCCGGAAGATATGAGCATGATTTATTTATATCAGAAAGATCCTCAAGGACAATTACGATTTGTAAGAGAAGCCGTTTTAAAAACCGAAATACACCGAGGAAAACAAGAACAAGAACAATTCGAAGCAGAATGGATTAAAAAGGTCAAAAAAGAAAATAAGAATAAGCGTATCCAACGAAGAAATGAAATGGATGAGATCCTTAAAAGTTTTAATATGGACGCGGAGTCCTATGGATTGGTTAAACCTAATCTGAAAGGTTTGGAAAATTCCAAAATTGGAAGAAAAAGCAAAAAAGTGACGCATGAAGATGTTGGAAGTTGGCAGAAAAAAGAAAGTTTACAAACCGTAGAAGATATCAGAAAACTTTATTAAAAAACAAAAATGCCCCCCTTAGGGGACTAAAAGCCGAACAAAAATATGGATAATGAAGAAAAAATACAAACAGTTCAAAAAATTCAAGCCTATGTTAAACAACTGGGAAGTGAAACAGAAGCCGCCAATAACTTGAAAATAAGTACGGATCAACTCACTCAGATACTCAAAGGAGAAAAGCCGGTTATCAAAGACAACGTATGGAAAACTATCAATGCACAACTGAAAATTCACGAAAAAGGTTGGAAAGTAGTAGAAACAACGAATTTTAAAAATCTTCGTACCCTGTTTCAAGATGCAGTTGACGACTCACAAGTATTTGCCGTAATAAACTTTGCCGGTAGTGGTAAAACCGAGACAGCAAAGGTATTTGTTGAAAATACACCCAATACCTATCTCTTACAATGCAATGAATATTGGAATCGGAAATACTTTTTAGCTGAATTATTAAACGTCTTGGGAAGAGATTCCGGTGGACTGACCGTTGCCGAAATGATGTCTGAAGCTGTACGGATTTTAAAAAAAAATAAAAAGCCAGGTATAATCCTGGATGAAGCAGATAAATTAAGTGATCAAGTCCTTTACTTTTTTATTTCCCTCTATAATCAATTAGAAGATCATTGTGCCATTATCTTAATGGCAACCGATCATCTGGAAAAAAGAATCAAAAGAGGTTTAAAATTAAACAAAAAAGGATATAAAGAAATTTTCAGCCGAATTGGCAGGAGATTTATAGAATTCGGAGGAATCACGGCATCAGATGTCGCTTCCATTTGCATAGCAAACGGAATAGAAAATAAAAGCCGTATTAAAGAAATATGGCAAGATAGTGAAGGAGATTTGCGCAGAGTGAAAAGAAAAATATATGCCTTAAAAAAAATAAACAAAGAAATTAAATGAAACGAGCAATATCCATCCATGAAATTTATACCAAAAGAAGAAAAGTATTACCATTTGATGGAATATGGGAAGCACATATAGGTAAACCGGAATTAAAAGGCAGTTGGATTATTTGGGGAAATTCAGGAAACGGAAAAACCGGATACGCCATACAATTAGCCAAATATCTCTCGAAGTTTGGCAGAGTGGCTTATAACGGACTAGAAGAAGGAAACAGCGAATCTTTTGCAGAAGCCTGCAAAAGAAATAATATGGACAAATGCCGAGGAAGATTTGTACTGATTGAAGACAGCATCGAAGAATTAGACCATCGCTTAAACTTGCACAAATCGCCGGACATAATATTCATTGACAGTTTACAATATTCAGGAATCAACTATACCTCGTATAAAGAATTGATAAAAAAATACTCAAACAAATTATTTATATGGATTTCACATGCCGAAGGTCGCAATCCGGAAGGACGAATTGCAAAAAAAGTGCGATACGATGCCTTTGTTAAAATTTATGTTGAAGGCTATACAGCAAATGCCGTAAGTAGATACGGAGGAAAAGAAAGTTATATAATTTGGCAAGAAGGTGCCGATCAATACAATCTAACCATTAGATGAAAACCAATCAGTTAGAAAAAAACAAAAGTTAATTTTTGAACTTTCACACCGTGAACAACAGTAAAAGTTGAACTCTCAATAACTAGGTAAAACTAACCCGAAATAAACATTTATGACAGTAAAAGAACTAAAAGAAAAAATCAATGATTTGCCTGACGATATGGAAGTTATGCTAGAGCAAACCAAAGAAGAGTTTAAATATGGCCTATTAAATACAATTAAAGTAAATGAAGAATTATTTATAGATCCTTTTTTTCATGTTACCCTAATAACTGATGAATCTATTATTTTATCTGACGAATAAACAACTATGAAACCAACCCATACACAAATTAATTTTTGCCGACTTACAAAAACTTCACAAGAAGACTATCAAACCAATCTGTTTGAAACGGGATGCGAATTTGCCGAAAACTTGGGATATACCTGTCCTCAAAAGTATAAAGAAGAATACATACAAATATTACTTTCTCTTCCCCAATATTGGAAGTGGTGGTCAACCCAATGGAATATACGAACACAAGAAGCATTCGGAGTAGTCGGAATATCAGAAAATGAAACCCATATAAATTCACTCGAAACAGATGCCCTTAACGAAGCATTTGCCTCGGCGCACAGCTTATCAAGCTACCAACATATTTACCCTAATAATTTAGTAATGAAAGCCTTAAAAGAAAAAATACAAACCCATGAAACCACTACCCTTAAATCAAATACCTCTAAAGGAATGGAGCGAAACCGAATTAGAAGATCACGTGTATCGGTTGAGCTGTGAATTAGATAAATATCAAGAAGGAAACATTTTGCTTAGAATTTTACTCCGTATGGAAAGAACACGAATACTAAAAGAATTAATAAGAAGAGACGAAAATAAATGTTAACATGAAACTATTGGCAAATATTGAAATATTACGAGACCTTTTATCCTATGATACAGAAGAAAAGAAATTTTTAAACTTAGCAGAGCGCTGTGAAATCCATCGAAACATTGGCAAGATTACAAGATGTCAGCCCCCTTCTTTTCCCCTTTCATTACAGGAAAAATTAATTACCAAACTTTTGGAAATCAGAAGAACCGAATGGAAACGCCCTACGATGCATTGGGAAGAAAATCATTTCGGCCAAAAAGTGAAAATAAAAATTAACTAGCTTTTAAAAACTTTAATTTAAAATCAATTATAACATGTCCATACCAGATTTAAGCAAATTAACCGAAAAAGAGCTTTTAGAAGCTTTAAAAAAGAAAAAAAAAGAAAAAGAATCGGACCGGATAGCTTATAAAGAGTTAGTTGAAGAAACCATACCGGAAGTCATCCACCATCTAATTAAAACTTCCCAAGAACTTCGCTCATCCAAAAAATTTACCTTTTCAGCTTTAAAAAAACTCATTCAATTAAAATACTCCATATACGGAGTAAAAGAAGAACAACAATCCCATACATTTACCACCTCAAACGGCGAATCTGTAACCATCGGTTACCACGTAACCGATAATTGGGATGACACGGTAAACTCAGGAATAGCAAAAATAAATGAATACATAAGGTTCCTTGCCAAGAAAGAAGCAGACGCCCATACTATAACCATCATTAATCAACTATTAAAAAAAGATGCCAAAGGAAATTTAAAAAGTTCCCGTGTGCTTGAATTAATTTCATTAGCCGATAAGTTGGATCACGAAACTTTCACCGATGGGGTTCGTATCATACAACAAGCCTATAAGCCTACCCGTTCCAGCTTTTTCATAAAAGCTCATTACCTCGATAAGTTGGGTCATAAAGTAACCATAGATCTCTCCATCGCTTCCGTAGATTTTCCAAAAGATTTTGACTTAACATTTTTACTTCCTGAAAAACATAAACAAGATGAAAACACCTAAAGTACAAAACTATCAAATCAAGCAACTTTACAGTTTATTCTCCGAAGATGTAAAAAAAGACCCTGCCCTGCGTCAACAGTTGATTTTTCATTTTACTCACGGGAGAGTAAGCAGTACCAAAGATCTTACCGATGAAGAAGCTAACAGGTTAATTGCGGCTCTCAAAGGAACATATACCTACTGGGGAATGTTTGATAAAAATAATAAACAGCATTTAACTCTATTGCGTTTATGTTACGATTTGAACTGGACTACTTTTAATAAAAAACATAACCGTACAGTCGCCGATTTAAATACACTGGGAAAATTCATAGCAAGTAAAAAATCACCGGTAAGAAAACCTTTATTAGAAATGTCAGTAAAAGAATGCAGTAAACTAATTACAGCCTTAGAAAGAATTCTTGAATTCAAGTATAAAAAAATGGATTGAGAAATATCGCCGCCGTCAGCAGAAACATATTTTGATTGTGCATTTTACTTTTAAAAAAAACAGAGTTACCAATGGTCGATAATTGCTGTATAAAAGAATCTGTTCAATCGCTCGAACAATAAAATAATAAGAGGTTACATCATTCTAACTATCAAAAAATCACAAAAAAATCATTATTTGGATATTTCATACAATAATAATAATTTTGTGTAAATGAGTACCAAAAACTTACGAAATAATACAAAATTAAGATACAGAGCCATAAAAGAAGAATACCGTTTACAAGTTAAACGCAATAACGGTATGCCTCTTACTCAAATATACAGACAATTTATTTATCCCAAGTTTTTCATATCCAGACAAACCTTATATACGATCATATTTACTCCGGATTCCGATCTGAACTAAAAATTGGATATACCCATCGTATAAAATACATGAAGTTCTTGAATACCATCCTCTCTTAGGACAGATCTCCAAGAAGATCTTTTCAAGCTCCCGCAAAAACTTTTCGGTCTCCATTCGTGCAATTTTTCATGTATTTTTTTTAAATAATTCCAACCTTCCCAAGCATTTGCTTGCACATCCTCAGAATTACTGTTTTGACTTGAAAATTTTAAAGTAGCAACCGTTATGTCAAACGTTATAAAACCTTGTTGTTTATGATGGGAAGTCATTGACTTGCTTTTTCCATTATCTTCGAAAGTAGCTTCTTTAATAGAAATTAATGCACAAGGCCAAGATAAAGGGTAAGGGATTTCTTCATAATTTAATTGTCCCCAATCTTCTCCAACATATGAAAATTCCTTAATTTCAGCTATTCTCGACTGTAGAGATTCTAAAATTTCGATCATTAATTATAAATTTGGTTAATAAATATCTTACATCAACATAAAAAGTATTATTATATGAACTTTCTCTAATACTTTCCTGTTGAAAATTTTATCAATAATGAATTGCTTATAAAAACTTATATACTTGAAAAAGGTTACTCTTCACTAAAATCACTAGTTAATAAGAAACCGAAACATGGCTAAAAAATAATTCGGCTGTGTATCATAATTACCCGCGTCTAAGAGTAACCTGTACTATGGTTTTAAACAAATATATAAGAAAATACACGCAACTTTTATTAGTATGTAAAGAAACTTGACACTTCTGTGCAAGTACTTTACAAGATTGTCAAGAAGCTTTACAACTTTCTTTACTTGCAATCTTTTATGATTCAATTTTGCCGTATAAAATTTCGAACGATTAAAGATTAGTTACGGTAAAAGAATTATCCGTCATTAAAAAAAATCATTTGAAAACATACTAAGAAAATAAACCAAATAAAAAAATATTGTCTGCTAAGCAAAAAGTTAACCAACGCGTTAAAACGAAATTCACGAATGAATCGCAGGCAGACAGTATTTAATAAAATAGCAATATGAACCTTAAAAAATCTATACGAACCATAAAATATTTGGTTATACACTGTGCCGCGACTCCCGAAGGAAGGAACGATAAGGCCAAAGACATAGATCGTTGGCATAAAGAAAGAGGATGGGCCGGAATCGGATACAATTACGTCATAGATTTAGATGGTACTGTTGAACCGGGAAGGGATGTAGACAGAATACCTGCCCAAGTTGCCGGACATAACAAAAATGCCATAGGTATTTGCTATATAGGAGGAGCTGATAAAAACTTGAAAGCTAAAGACACACGAAATCCGGCACAAAAAAAAAGCCTGATTGAATTACTTAAAGAATTAAGAAAATTATATCCAAATGCTCAAATACTGGGACATAGAGATTTTGCATCTGCCAAGACCACTTGTCCAAGTTTTGATGCCATAGAAGAATATAAAAATATTTAAAGAAATGAAATCGTATAATTATAGGAAGATCGTCGTAATTTTTATTATTCCCGTATTCTTTACTATGCTTTTGATAAGCTGTAATGAAAATAATAAAATAGCCACCCCTGATCGATTTACAGATAAAAAAATAACTAATAATGAAGTAATCAGAGATACGATTTTTAAAATCCAACCCGATACAAGTTCTTTAAAGGCTTTAATTGAGTGGAGAAACGGAAAAGCTGTAATTAAAGAGATCATCCAATCAGAATCCGGAAAAAACCATCTAAAATTCCCTAAAATCCAAATTAAGGATAATATTCTTACCGTGGATTGTGAAACTCGTGCGCAAGAATTAGTGGCCACTTGGAAAGAACATCACACAAAAGAATTTAAAACCGAAACCATAACCCATACCGAATTTAAAAATTTATCACGCTGGGAAAGTTTTTGTTTAGGGACAGGTAAAATTGTGACTTTATTATTCATAAGTACTTTCATTATCTATCTACTTAGAAAGGGTATTAAGAAATAAAGTGCATTACAATCAATCACAAAAAACAAATAAGATAAATAACATCAATAATCAAAAATCAAAATTAACTAATAATGAATTTACCAAAAATAACCATAGACTTTGACAATGGTGTTCTAGGAGCAGTAGCAGCCAATTCGGATGGCGTATTCGGATTAGTGGCACATGCAGAAGCTACTGAATTTTTCGAATTGAATAAACCCTACATGGTTAAATCCATGAAACAAGTAGCTCAGTTGGGCATAGTATCGTCAACGAACCAAAATTTATATAAAACCCTATCTGAATTTTATAAAGAAAGCGGAGAAGGGCGTGAATTATGGTTACTGGGTATGCCTAAAAGCACAAAAACTTCAAATTGGTTTTCAGTGGACGAAGTTACAGGAAAAGCACCGGTTGAAAAATTATTAGATGCTGCCAATGGTAAGCTTACCGGTATTTTTACTAAATGTTCTTCGGATGATAATGAGAATTTAACCATCGTAAACGGATTAGATGAAGATGTGTTACTTACTGCAACCAATGCTCAATCCTTAGCAGAAAGCTACACAAAATCTAAGTATGCACCTTTCTTTGTGGTTTTAGAAGGATACGGATTTACCGGTAATGTAATTGAATTACCAAACTTATTCGAATATTCCAACAACCGTGTATCCATACTTTTAGGTGATACAGAAAAAGGTAAAGGTTCAGCCATCGGTATTGTAGCCGGCAGACTGGCAAAAAATCAAGTACATCAAAATATTGGAAAAGTTAGAGACGGGGCTTTAAGCAATTTACATGCTTACATTGCAAATGAACCGGCAGAAACTTTTGATGTAGAAGCTTTAAATGAAAAAGGGTTTATCACCTTCAGAACTCATGTCGGAAAATCAGGCTATTATTTTACAGACGACCATACAGCCAGCCCGGTGAGTGATGACTACCATTATCTTACTAACAGAAGGGTAATTGACAAAGCATACCGAATTACTTATCAAACATTAATCAACTATTTATTGGATGATATCGATTTGGAAATCGACGGAACCATCAACCCTATTTATGCCAAATGTATAGAAGGAGATCTTGAAAATGCTTTGGTTTCGCTTATGACAAACTACGGTGAATTGTCTTCCAACATTGAAAATAGAGATAACGGAGTTAAAATATTTGTAGACCCGTCTCAAAACGTTGTGGCAACCTCCCGAATAAATGTTGTGGCTCGAGTTCGTCCTCACGGATATAACCGATTTGTAGATGTGTTATTAGGCTTTGATATAACTAAAAAATAATAAAAAAATGTTTAACAGTAGAGAATATGAATGGGCAGATTTTACTGCTACGTTAGGAGGTAAAGATTTAACCGGAATCAGAGGTGTAAAATATACCCGAAAAATAGAAAGAGAAGCCGTATATGGAAAAGGCAGAAATGCACGAGCAATTCAGTCAGGAAATGTTTCCATAGAAGGTGAAATTACATTACTGCAATCAGAATATGAAAGTTTAGTAGCTTCTGCTAAAAACAGAGACATACTTAACCTTTGTTTAGATTTAGTAGGTGCCTATGGTAACCCAACCAATGGAGATATGTTAATTATGGATCGTATCACCGGTGTACGTTTTACAGAGGCCGGAAAAGAATTTAAACAAGGAGACAAATTCATGGAAATTACCCTTCCGTTTATTGCTCTTGATGTAATATCTCAATGCTAATTAGAAATTAAAAAAAATTATGAATACTCAAACTAACTCAATCAGCCAAGAACAAATCGAGGCATGGAAAGCTAAACACAAAGAAATTTTTAAATTAATTGTTGAAGATAAAGAGGCCTATCTAAAAAAACCGGACAGGAAAATCTTAGCTGCCGCAACTGCTGCAAGTTCAACTAATCCTATGAAGTTTAATGAAGTTATTCTTACCAATTGTTGGTTAGGGGGAGATGAAGAAATAAAAACCGATGATTCTTACTTTTTAGGTGCTTCCGCTAAATTAAACGAGCTAATTGAAATAAAACAAGCGGAATTGGAAAAGCTTTAGCCGCTGCCAAGATCGTCGAGGAAAATGTAGAATGGATACGTTTGAGCCATGCCATGCTCAGATATTATTTTCATATAGATCCGGATATATTAACAGATAAAGAATGGGCAGAAAGAATGCAAGAGCTTAATTATATCCGGATTAAAGAAAATTCAACTAATGCCAATTAATGTCATACCTAGTGAAAAACTCAAAAGAGATAACCGATAATGTTCTAAAAGCCATACAAAAAATGGGTATGGGTAACAATTCTGCATCATTTAAAATGCAAGAATTGGTTTATATAAGTACAATAAGTTTACACGCAAGATTAGGCAATTTAGCATCCAAGACATCTAAAAAGTTAAGTAAAGCAGCGGAAAATTCTAATAGATCAATATCAGAAATTCAAAAATCCGTAACCAATACTTTAGAAAAATTAGAGAATAATTCTAAAAAATTAGGTTATACTATTAAAAGTATCAATTCCAATTCTTTAGAAAATGTAGTGGAATTTTCTAATAATTCAGGATCCGGAGCTCAAAATAACGTTTCCTATAATTTTACTAAAACAACGGAAAGTTCTAATAAATCAGGAATTGAAATTCAGAATTCCGTTATAGGTAATTTATTTAAAGCAACAGAATATTTTAAAAATTTTGGACCCGGAATTCATAAAATCTTTGCCGATAATTTTATTAAAGCTGCGGATAGTTTTAAAAAAATAGCGCCCGTAATTCAAAAAACTTTTGTTAAAACAGCAGATATTTTTAAAAAATTAGGACCTATAATTCTAAAAACTATTTATAATAAGATAGCTAATTCATCAGGACTAACAAAAAAAATAGCTCCTTTTATTCTAAAAACTATACTTAAAACAGCCGATAGTTTTAAAAAATTAGGATCTATAATTTATAAATCTGTTTCTAATATAATAGGTAAAACCATTGGATTTTCTAAAAGATTTGGATCTGCGCTTCAAAAAACTGTTTCTAATAGTAGATTAGGCAAAACCATTGGATTTTCTAAAAAATTAGGATCCGTGGTTCAAAAAACCGTTACTAAAGCTGCATCAAAAGTAAAAAATTTTGGTAAAAAAGGCATATCTAAAAAGGGTTCAAATAATCAAAAATCCGGAAAAAATAATACAAGTAGTACTTCTGATTCTGAAACAAATGGCAGTGAAAATGAATTAAATTTTAAATTTCCGCAAGAAGCATTTGTCGATTTTTTGAATATGGGAATTCAAAAAGAATTAAGCAAAAAAAGGTTTGAGGTTTTACTTAGTTCAAAGAGTTCTGCTAAAAAAATGATGGATGATATTACAAATCTGTCGAAAAAAGTAAAGATTTTTGATCAATCCACTCTGGAAGGCAATGCTCAAACACTATTAAAAAGTGGAATGAATGCGGATCAGGTCGTGCCTAATTTGGATGCCATCAGCAACATATCCATGGGTGATACTCATGCAATGGATTCTCTTACTTCTTCTTTAGCCCAAGTAATAAATATGGGTACACTTACCGAAGACTCGTTACTGGCTATGGTTGAGGCAGGTTTCAATCCTCTGAATGAAATTTGCAGGACTACCGGATTAAGCATGGATAAGGTTAATGAAGAAATGATGAATGGTACTATTACTGCCCAAATGGTTACCAACGCTTTTCAATCAGCGGCCTCAGAAGGGGGACAATTCTTTGGAGTTGCCAATCAATTGTCCAATACGTTGGGAGGTCATTTACAAAGTACTACCAATAATTTAAATAATGTATTATTCAGATTATATGAAATCATTGCCCCTATGGTTCATATGTTCTTGGATTTAATTGACGCAGCCTTATTTTTAGCCGATACTTTATTTGATGTTACTGACTTTTTCAGTGAAGTATTGAATAAGTTTTCCATCGGTAAAGGTGCAATAACAACTCTCAAAGCGATTATAGTGAGTTTAGCATCTGCATTTATGACATATAAATTTGTTATGGGCTTGGCTGCTGTAGCTCAAGCAATCCTCAATGGAGTTATGATTGCCAATCCAATCGGACTTATTATAGCCGGTGTCGTTGGGTTAATAACCTTTATATATCTTTTAATAAACTCTGTGGAAGGTTGGGGTGATGCTTGGGATCATACCATGGAAATGGTAAAATCATTATGGGATGCAGGAATTTCATATCTGAAACTTTCGTGGTTGAATTTTAAAGATATACTTTTAACCGGTATAGAACAGTTACAAATTGCTTGGTATACGTTCTCTAAGCTTTGGAATAAAAAATCAGCAGAAGAACATTTAAAACAAATCAGAGAAAATGCTAAAAAACGTAGTGATGAACGTAAGCTATTAATTAACGACATGGCTGATAGTATGTTAAATGCTTGGGATCACTTTAAACAAATTGGAGGAAGTTTATCTTTTAAAACCAGTTCTGATAAAGAGAGTCCGATTATTTTAGACAATACTACTGAAGTATCTTCTAACAATGCCGGAGCTGAGAGTTTAACAGCAATCAATAAAAATTTTTCGTTACTTACTGACAGTTACAACAAAACCACTACGGACAATAGCCTATTTAACGACAAAGGCGGATTATCTTTCATCAGTGATACATTGGAAAAATATAATCCTAAAAATAAAATTGCACCGCCTAAAAAGTTAACCGAAGACACATCGGCTAATTCATTAAAAACTGTAAATCCATCGATAAAATCAACAGGAACAGCAACCAATAGCTCTATTGTTACCGGTGGAGAAAAATCCAGCACAATAAATATTTCCATTAAAGATTTAATCGGAGTATTAAATATTCAAGGTAAAGATTTCAACGAAACAACGGATAAAATGGTTGATCAAACTGCAGATGCATTATTACGATTATTAGCCATGGCAAATTATTCAGTAGGATAAAAAATAAACGTATGAAAATTAATAATAAAAATTTATTATTGGCCGGTTTATTAGGTTCAAAGGTGGCCAAAAAATTACCACGGTTTGAAGCACTTGAAAATGAATTAGCTAAACATGTGTTGCCACCAAAACCTTTTTTACCTCTTAAAAATAAGTCAAGATTTACTTATCAGGAAGTAGATTGGAATGATAAATTCATAGTAATGCCGGAACAAATTCCGGAGGATCAACAATTTTTTCCCGTAAAAATCAGAAATATCAATGACAGCCAATGGTATTTGTTGCCTTATGAACCTATGATTACAATCTCAGGTAAAAACAATATCATCAAGCGAGAAGTAGCTAAAAAAGGAAATGATAAAAATTTGTTCGGTACTATAAAAGAATATTGGAGTCAAGACGATTACGAAATTACGATAACCGGTGCCTTATATGGAGCTTTAGAAACCGGATCTGTTGATGATTGTTATCCTAAAGAAGATTTCAGAGCCCTTAAAGACTTTATTCTCAATCCGCAAGGAATTGAAATTGATTGTCAACCGCTGAAATTATTAGATATTACCAGAATAGTAGTTGAAGATTTTACATTTCCGTTTACCAAAGGTGAAAATGTACAGGCATATGAAATTAAAGCAGTGAGTGATTCTACCTACGATTTGTTTAAACTTTTAAATGACTAAAATATATGTATAAGTTGTCATGGGACATAGAATTCAGCCACGAATCTAAAAAATTTAATTTGCCTGTAATAGCAGAATGTGAAATAAATAAATCTGTTGATTCTTTAGTATCCACCGCTGTTATCATCTTGCCTGAATACATAGCCAATCGTCCTTTGAATCTCGAAAAAAAGATTCCGATAGGTTCTCAAGTAAAAATTAAATTAGGATACGACGATGTTTTAATCAATGAGTTTAGCGGATACGTGCAAAGAATAACCAATGTAGACAGCTGTTTAAAAATTTTTTGTGAGGATGATATGTATGTATTTAGAAAACCGGTAAAAAATGAGGAATTAAAGCCTACTTCTATTGACAAAATTGCTCAAACCCTGTTAAATCAAGTCATGCCCGAATATACTTTGAACTGTGACTATGAACTTTACTATGAAAAATTCGTCATCTTTCGAACAACGGCTTATGATGTATTGAAAAAATTACAGGAAGAATCCGCAGGAAATATATATTTAGATACCGAAAATAAAGTACTCCATATTCATCCTCCTTATGTTCAAAAAAAAGGCGAAGTCAAATATTCAATGCAACATAATATAGAAAAAGCCTCTTTAGAATATAAAAAAGCTTCAGACAAAAAAATTCAAATTACTGTTGAAACAACAGATAAAAACGGTAAAGTGCTTACCGAGACTTACGGCAATGAAGATGGAGAGAAAAAAACGGTTAAAATATCAAGCATAGCGCTGGCTTCACTTAAAATACGAGCAAAATATGAATATACCAAGCATGCATACGACGGATACGAAGGTACTTTTGATACCTGGCTTCTGCCCTATGTTGAGCCTAGTTATTCAGCAAAAATAACAGACGAAGATTATCCGGATAAAAACAGCAAGTATTACGTGGTAAGCGTTAAAACCAGTTTTAGTTCTTCCGGAGGAAAAAGAACCATTACACCCGGTATACTTTTATCAGTTTAAACTATGGAAAAGGGAGAAAAAATAAAACGATTAATAAAACAACTGGTTGGTGCAAATCCTAATTTCCCAATTATAGGGACTGTTACTGAATTACAAAAAGAAACCTGTTCATTGGCATTGGATGAAGATTTGATTATTACCGATGTGAGGTTAAAGGTTAGTTATGGTGGTTCGGAAAACTATATGATTCAGTACCCAAAAATAGGTTCCAGAGTTGTGGCCTTGAGTATCAGCGGCGAGCTTTCTGATTTGATGATAATCAAGGTAGATGAAATTGAAAAAATAGAAATCAATCAAAACGGATTGGTCTTGTTGCTGGACAGTAGTGATGGAAAAGTTTGTATAAAAAATAACTCTCGCAGTTTAATAGACCTGTTCCAGCTGCTGACTGATACTCTCAAGGGACTGAAAGTATTTACATCAACAGGAGCCAGCGGAACTCCTTTACCGGATACTCAAAAAAAATTAATTGATTTTGAAACGGGATTTAAATCACTTTTAAAATAGATGTTAAAATGGCACTAAATAAAGGAAGTTTACAATCAGGCATAAAAAAATTGTTAACTGACATGCATACCAGAGAAGATTCATCCATAGAAGAATTTTCAAAGAGATTAAGTGAATTGATAGACAGCTTTGTAAAAACAGCTACTATAAAATATGATGGCGGTTTATCTGCTCCCAACGGACCGGTAAACGGAACTTTTAAAGGAAAATTGGAATGAGAGACATATTAATTACAAATGAAGGTGAGCTTAAAATTGAGAACGGAGATTTTGTAGTTGAAAATTCAACTTTACAACATCAAGCGTTACTACTTTTAGCCAATCCGGGAGAATTCAAAGAAGATCCGATGCTGGGCGTGGGAATTGAAAATTATATTTTGGATTCCTGTATGGACGAATGCGAATTTGAAGCGCATAAGCAATTTATATCGGATGGAATGAGAGTTAAAAAATTACTTTTTAAGTCCAAAGATAATATGATTATAGATGCAGAATACGGATAATATGAAAGAATTATTTACAACCTATGTAGGAGAATTTTTAACCGTGCTGACGGCCGGTTTCGGAGGATGGTTTTATAATCGAAAAAAAGAATCCAACAATAATCATAATGCAGCCATAGATCATGGAGCAAGAGCTGTTAATATTTATAAAGAAGCATTGGAAGATCTGGGGATCTGTTATGAAAAAAAATATAAAAACATTATAACATTATACGAAAGTCGTGAACAACTTTTAAGGGATGAAATAATGGCATTGAAAAATAAGATAAAAATATTGCGAAAAGAAAATATTTCCTTAAAAAGGAGGATTGAAGACTTGAAAAAACAACTGTAATATGAAAATAATTATTCGTAATAATCAATCCCTATTGGATGTAGCCGTCCAATATCGAGGAACAGCTGAAGCTGCCTTTGAGATAGCTTTGGCTAATAATATAAGCATTACGGACGATCTTACAACAGGGCAAGAACTGATCATTCCCAATACACGATATTATAATAAAATAGTTTCTGAGTATTACGAAGGAAAAGGATTTTTACCCGCTACCTCCATATCCGATGATTTTATTAACAATTTGGTAGATCCGGAGATTGGAGAGATGATTATAAATATAAACTTTAAGCCTAAAGCATTAAAAAATAGTTAAGATATGGCAAGGAAACTTAAGGACATAACAGAAGAAATTTTAAACGAAAAAGGAAAATATCGTGAATTGGATCCGTTGGATTCTACCTCAAAAACCTCAATATGGAGATTGTTTGTATATGTAATAGCCTATACCATATTTAATTTAGAATTGCTGTTTGACCGACATAAAGAGGAAGTAGACAGCTTAATTGCCGAATTGAAACCGCATTCGGCAAAATGGTACAGAAATAAAGCATTGGCCTTTCAATATGGATTTGATTTATATCCGGATACGGATATATTTAATAATGAAGGGTATACCGATGATCAGATAGAAGCAAGTAAAGTAGTAAAATATTCTGCCATAACTGAGGACAGTACTCAAAGCAGACTTATTGTAAAAGTGGCCGGTGAAAAAAATGGTGATTTGGTGCCTTTAACCACGGGTGAAGTAAACTCTTTTACAGCATACATGGAAGAAATTAAAGATGCGGGTGTACCGTTAACCATCATCAATTATCTGCCTGATTTATTATATTTAAATATTACAATAAAAATTGATCCATTGGTATTGGATGAACACGGAAACGCCATAGCCCCATTAAAGGGAAATATACAACCGGTGGAAACCACAATACGTCAATATTTACGTGAATTACCTTTTAATGGAGAATTAATGTTGTCGAAATTGGTGGACAAATTGCAGCTGACTCCGGGGGTTAAAGACGTAAATATTTACAGAGCTTCGTCTTCATGGATCGATCCTGAAACCAAGAATTACGGAAATCCAATTGATTTTACGATGAGTATAATCCCTAATTCCGGATATTTTACCACTATAAAAAACAATGGAGATAATAAGTTGGAAAATTTAGTAAAAATAGATTACAATGTGGTATAATATAAATATAAAAAAACTGGCAATTTTACATTTACCCACGGTGCTTAGAAAAAACCGAGAAATCAAATTTTTACTGAGCCTGGTAAAGCCGTTATCCCGTATACATTACGATTGGTTATTGCTAAGAAATGAAAATATATATAAGTTAAACCACAATTCACAAGTATGCTACCTGCGCAAAACTCTAAATGATCGTTTTGACCCTATTGAAAGAAGAATACTTATTTCGGATTCTCAAATATATAAACAAAATTATATTTATACTGAAGGAGAAAACAAGCCCTATAAATTGGGAAACAGCTCATCAACCGATTGCGGCCCCATGTATTTAAGACAGGCTTCTGACTATAACCTAACTTCCATAAACTTTATAGTTAAAGTACCCAATGAGCTGTTAATCGATAATATAAATAAAATAAAAGCAATTATTGATTATTACAAACTAGCGAATAAAAAATACAAAATTGAAAAATTATAAACGTATAAGTTACTAAAAATGGATTATATTAAATTTAATCAAACCGGTGGATTTCCCTTGCAAACAGACACTTTAGAGTTTTTGCAACAAATGTTCAGACCATTTCTTAACGGTATAGGACGTATGGCCGGTAGAAGAGCAATAATTTGCGGATGTGAAGAATATGGCACTAAGATAACCCAAGGGATCATTCAAATAGACGATGAAATTTTTATTTTAGCTGAAGGAACTAAACAAGAATCCATCACTATAATTGAAGAAAATAAAGAGTATGAATTTGAAAATGGTGAAAAAAAGGTAACCATTGTTATCAGACATGCCACTTTTGGCTCGGGAGCTGTCTCCTATTCCTGGAGTGAATTTAAACGAGTACCGGATCTTAGCTTGATTACTGAAGATTTTAAACGGTTGGATTGGAGAATAGACGGAAGAGTACCTTATGACGTTTTTAATCAACACCTAAATGAAAGCAAAAGTAATCAAGCTCATCTTCAAAAACAAATTGATGGACGTGTGACAAATAAAGAATATGGTGAGTTTTATAACAAAAATAAAGAGGTACAAGCGTATCTTCAAGAACAAATTAACGGGCGTGTGACAAATAATGAATTTGGTGAGTACTACAATAAAAATGAAAAAGTTCAAACCTATCTTCAAAAACAAATAGATGCTCGAATTACTACTGATAATTTTGCTAAACATTATAAAGAAAATTCGGATGCTCATAATTTTCTTCAAAAACAAATAGATGCTCGAGTTACTAATGAAAATTTTGCTAAACATATCAAAGATAATTCAGATGCTCATAAATCATTTCAAGCACAAATTGATGTTAGGTTAACTCATACCGAACATGCAAAATTTTATCATGAAAATATGGATGCTCATCAATATCTTCAAGCACAAATTGATGGTAGGTTAACTCATACCGAACATGCAAAATTTTATCATGAAAATATGGATGCTCATAGCTATTTACAGAAACAAATTGACAGACTAAATCAAAGAGTTTTTAGATAAATCAACTGTTTTCTTAAATGCACTTAAAATGAAAACTTATTAGTCGGCCTTCGATTATCGAGTTTAAAATAAATTGTCAGATTATTTAAAAATATATTATATATATTTTTTATATATAATCATTATAATTTACAAAAAAATAAATAGTTAACCTATAAATCTTATCAGTTGGATGAATTTTTAAATGACAAAAAAAGGTACTTTAAAACAATAAGTTAAAAATAAAAAAACCGGACGAGTATCAATTCTCAAAGTAGATGGTTAAAAATTTTAATTTATCTAACATAGATTCTAATTTTTACCTTTTTTAAAGATAAATAATATTAAAATTTACAAAAATGACAACAAAAGATACATTAAAACAGTGGTTTAAAAATGGCAAGAAACCTGACGAATCTCAATTCTCGGAATGGTTGGAAAGCTATTGGCATAAGGATGAAAAAATACCAATCGAAATCATTGAAAATATAAATAATATATTAGCTAATAAATCAGATACTTCTCTAGTCAAAAGCCTGATAAATCAATTGGAGGGAAAAGTAGATAAAGAAGTTATAATGTCTTTAGAAAAATACATAAAGGAGATCATTGATGATAATCTCAACACAGCTTCGGATAAGACCTATTCTATAGATAAAATACAACAAATTGTTGAAACTGTTAATAATAAACTTGAAACAAAATCTGATGCCTCTTCCCTAGGTATTTTATTTGAACAACTTGATACCAAGGTTGATAAAAATGTTGTTCAAAATTTGACCAATCATTTATATGGTTTAATTGATGATAGTCAAACTTCTGCTTCCGATAAAACGTATTCCATAGATAAGATCCAAGAAATTATTAATACGTGTGTTAAGGATGCAGTTATCGATATCAAATATAATGATCAAACCAACAAATTATTGATTCAATACCAAAACGGAGAATCCCAAGAGCTGATTATAAAGGATAATTTTTTATCGGAAATTACTTATGATCCATCCCATAAAGAAATTAAGTTTATTCTTGAAAGCGGAAAAACCTTTACTACAAATATCTCTGATTTACAGGACATTTACAGGACGACTGAAAACGGGGGGATTGAGATAGATAGTGAAAATCAGATATCAATAAAAAAGGGTGGTATAAACGAATCCATGTTTGACGAGGATGTTAAAGATAAAATCAATCATACTGATACTTTACAACAAATTACTGAAAAGGGCAATTCAACTACTAAAGATTTACTTATAAATTCTGCTTCTCTGGGAGCTGATAGCAATGGTAATATCAAATTTGGTACAGATGCTTTAAACAGCAAAAACGAATCGACGCGTAACAACCTGGCTATCGGAAGTCAAGCATTATCGAAAAATGTTACCTGTCCGGATGTCTTAGCAATCGGAAATCATGCATTGAAGGAGTTTGACGGTATGGGTTCTGAATCCGATTGGATCACAAGTATTGGGCATAACTCCGCAACAAAATTAAGAAACGGCGCAAACTCTTTATTTACGGGACACGGTTCCGGACAAAATTTAGAATCCTGTAATTTCGATACGTTTATGGGCGCTTTAACCGGTGCAAATGCTAAAAAATCTGTCAGCAATGTTCTGATTGGACAAGCAGCGGCCTACAACGCTCAACAATTGACAGATGATACTGCTATTGGTCATCTTGCATTGGGAAAATATAAAGGAGTAGATTATAAATCATCTACAGATAGTAAACCTATGACTTCGGGAGGTAATATTTCCATTGGTAAATATGCTTCATATAAAACTTTATATGGTCGCGAAAATACATTTATCGGCCACCAATGTGGATACGATTTTTTAAATTACGGTGAATATAATACCTATTTGGGTTCCGGTATAACCAAAGGTTACAATCAAGTATATGGAAATACCAGTGTTGTTATTGGTGCATATGCAAGTTTGCCGATGAGGTTTGAATTAACTAATAAATTGGTGATCGATGCCAAAAGACCGGAAGATCCTAAAAGTGATCCTTTAGTTTATGGAGATTTTAAAGAGAAATGGTTTAAAATAAACGGAAAACACAGACTTAATTATGAGTATACGCCCAATGCGGATTTAAACCGAGATTTTAAACCAAGCCATATGCTTGTTTCTGATGATGAAGGTAATGTGGGAGTAACAAAATATGTAGATATAGTTAAGGCTACTTATTCACATGAATATGAAATTAACGATTCTGAGTTTTCGAAGATATGTTCTTTTTCTTTTAATCAATTAAACGGTCAAGCATTTTTAAATCTATTATTAGATGGGATTGATGCTAATTTGAATAATAGCATTTCAACGGCATATATACGTTCAAGTGTGATAAATAATTCCAGGATAGTTAAAGGTCTTCAAGAAAACAAAACGGATAATGTCAACTATAAGCTTTATTATAAAAAAGAATTTGGAAAAACAGATGATTATATTTTTCAACCCATAAGCCAAGATAATGGTACAAATTTTAATTTAATATCTAAAAATTATAAAGATTTATATATTTTAAAGCCAAAAACCGGATATAACAGATATTATATACCGATGGATAAAATTACAAATTTGGATGATGAAAATCGATATTATACTGCTTCAATGGTTGTAATACCAAATGAACTGGATACCCAAGATACTTTATTTTTCAATACTATCATATTAGGTGGAGTAAATGGCAATAATTGGAATCATAGAATTGGATGGAAAGATTTTAAAAAAATCAATAATTCCGATGGTAGTGTTTTTCTATATAGTACATTCTTAGTTGAAAGATCTTCCGGAAGACAATTTACAGAATTTAGTTTTGTATGTGAAAATAACTCGACCCAAAATCAGACAAAAATAACTAATTTAAAGGTTGAAGAGGGAGAAAAGTATACTCCGTATATTGAAACTTTTAATGATTATTCTAATGAATCAAATGGCGTAACTTTCCCGATTAAAGGCTTGCCCGGTTCTTCCCTTATCTGTATTGATGATAAATATGTTCATGTTGCTTATGCTGATGATAGTAACGGAAATGGATTCTCTATTACGCCAGAAGGTAAAAATTTTGTAGGAATATATGTCGATCGTATTTCTGAAACTAATGAAAACCCTAAATTATATACATGGAGTTCAGTTTCAGATCTTCTTGCTGCCAATGAAGATGTCATAAATATATCTTGCGGTGAATTCGAAGGTAAAAAGCATTATTTACATGTTGCATATGCCGACAATCATAAAGGAGATGGATTTTCCACAAATAATACTAAAAAATTTATAGGACTTCTCTTGGATACAAATGAAGTAAATCAACAATTTTCTCTATTTCTTAAATCTGAAGATGCAGATATGAAAGTTCAAGTCAGCGTTTTATCTTTGGATGAGAAAATGGGCAAAATAAATTTTATCCAAGATGAAAAAATAGTTTACGATAAATTTTCCGGTGAATTTTCAGTTTTATAATAATTTAATATTCTAATTATTTAATAAAAAAGCCTCATATAAGAGGCTTTTTTAGTTTATATTTATGTGTGTAATCTTATACACAATTTAATTATTATAAAAGGTACATTTTAATTTTCGGATTATATAATGTTCTTATATAATATTTAACATAAGTTTTTAAGCGTATTTTATTACCATTATTTTTAATAATTTTCATTACTTCTTTCATTTTGGATGCTCCCCCGTAGTTATAGGATTCTAATAAATCTTTATCTAGATCAATGGTAAATTTTTCTTTTTTAACTTTATTTAAATAAGTATTTATCCTAATTTTAGCCATGAATCGTTCGTCGAATTCATCTTCGTTATCAAGACTAAAGCATAAACTATCCTTTCTATAGGTAATACAATATAGAGGAAAATCATCAACGGAATAGTTTTTAGATAACTCACCTGCTTTGATAACAAACAAAGCTTCTTCCCCGATTCTTTCTTCATCAAAAATTAAGTTATTTTTTTCGATAAAATTTCTGTTAAACATTTTAGCCCAAACTTCCCAATTTTTATATATTAATTGATCTTTTGCTTTAATTTTATTATATCGCAACTTTTTGTAATATTTTTTCCTAGTTTTGAGTAAATATAAATGTCTAGTAGATTTCTGTAACGAATTACTTTCTACACTGGTAGCCAAATAATAAATTATTTCTTTAGTACTGTTTTTATATTTATCTAGTGCATTTAAAAAATTTGAATTAAAAAAGTCATCGGAATCTGCAAATAACAGCCATTTTCCTTTAGCTTTTTGTAATCCTATATTACGTGCATACCCAACTCCTTTACCCTCTTTGGTAAAATATATTTCGACATTTTTTCTATTGTATCCGGGAAACTTTTTAAAATCCACTAAAGAAGAATCACTGTTGTCATCAATAATTATAATTTGTATATCATCTCTATAAGGAATTGAATTTAAACACCTTTGTAATAATTTAGGTGTATTTTTATGTGGAATAATTATAGAATAGGTATACATATAGGAACTTTATTTAAAAGATTTTTTTAAATAAATTTTTAATCGCTTGGAGTAAGGAATGTCTTTTATATTATTGAAAAGTTCAACGCTTATATATTCCGGGATTTTATTTTTAGGGGTTGTAAGGTATATTTTCCTTAGTAATTTATTTCTATATTCTTCTGTTTTTTTTAGTAATTGATTTAATTTGTTATTCTTACAAAAGTCTATTCGATCTTTCAATGCTTCGATAAAAGCGATTTCTTTTTTATATGAAAATTCTTCATAAATTTTATTGGTTATACTATTTGCCCTTTTAAAATAATAATAAAGAACTTGATCCAATTCACATATTTTATGGGCTTTAAACATAGCTTTAAACCAAACATATTCATCTTCGCATATTTTTACATTTTCAGGAAATCTCAATTCATCCCATAAATATCGTTTGTAAAGCTTATTCCAAATAACTACATAACGAACGGTATCTTTCTTGTAACTAAAATTTTTAATAAAATTATATCCATTGTATTCATTGCTTTTATATAAAGAACGGTGGTCCTCCTTTATTTCATTGAAATGGGTGAAATTTTGAAAATTACATAAAATGAGGTCACTATTCGTCTTAATCAATGTATTATATAGTATTTCATAGAAATGTACAGATATAACATCATCAGGGTCTACAAATCCAATGAACTCACCTTTTGCTCTGTCTAAACCTCTATTCCTGGCTATTGAAGTTCCTTTATTTTCCTGATGAATAACAACAATCCTGGAATCTTTTTTTGCATATTCATCACAAATAAATCCGCTAGAATCTGTAGATCCATCATTAACCAGAAGTATTTCCAAATCTGAATAGGTTTGATTTATTACAGAATCTATACATCTACTTAAATATTTTTCTACATTATAGATGGGAATTATAACTGATATCATTTATTAGCAGGATTTGTATTAAAAAATAATTGTAATTGATTTTCAAATTCTAATTCTTCATTTAGAACTTCATTTCTGTACTCATTAAAATCCAATATGGCATGATCATAATTAATCATAGAATATTCTATTTTATCGATAATTTTTGAAAGTTCATTTTTTGCATATTTAAACTTATATCCCATTGGAATATTCAAATCTTGTTGATATTTTGAAGATCCACCCATACCTGAAATAATAATACATTTCATTACTGATGATTCTCTTAACATTTTGTCTCTTCCGGGATTGTATCCAAAATCTATATATACTTTTGCTTTTTTCATGGTTTCAACCACTTGATCGGGTGTCATATTCTTTATGGCTATCCATGTATACTCCGAGCTTTTCTTTTGTATGGATTTTAAATCTTTATTATTTTTTTTAGGATTATAGATTATTATATTTTCTTTTTTAACTAAATTTTTAATTTGATTACTTTCTGATAAAAAAAGAGGATTTACATAATCGCATACAAAAGATATCTTATTTTCAGGTATGTGATTTTCGATAAGATATATATAGGATCGGTAAGATTGAGCCCAATGAAATACATCAGGAAGATTTTCAAAATGGTACTCTTGCTCTTCTTGCTGACCTTTAAAATATTTTGAAATATAAAATTTTAATCCTCTGTGTCTATTCTTCATACAAATTGAATAGAAATCAACACTCAACCACCAAACGATCTTCTTACTTTTTTTAAACTTAAAAATATAATTGGTAAGGGATTCCGGAATGATAATAACATTATTGGGATGATCATCAATAGTTTCAATCTCTGATGTATCGTAGATATTATAAACTTGCGGTTTTGGATTTACATTAGATTTTTTATGTATATAATACATTTTAGCATCTAATTTAAAAACAGTTCTTAATTTATGACTTAATTGATGTAATGCTTCAGGTCCACCAGTTGAGATATTTGCAGGACAAATTATATATATTCTAGATGGATAAGTTATTATCATAATGTCTTCTAGCTCTGCAAATGTAATCAATTCTTACATTCTATAGAATTCCGCAGATGTTTTTTTATTAAATTTACGTTACTAATTTCTTTACGATGAACATAGTTAAATGTTTAAAAAACTACTTTACATTTACTAATTATGCTAAACATGTAGAAAAAGATGAAGCAAACTATCCTCATGAAATTCTCTTATCATATAGGATTACGAACCATCCTTTTGTTTCTTTAGAACGGTCAGCTAATCAGATGTTATGGATACAAAATTCACTTTCTAATGTAGTAATTAAACCCAATCAGGTATTTTCTTTTTGGAAAGTTTTAGGTAATCCCGTTCATATGTTACACAATTCTGATTCAACCTTCTTATACGAAATATACAGCAGTATTATTTACCATCTGGCACTAATAAGTGGATTAGCAATACTTGAGAGACATCCTTCAACGGTAGATCATTTCACTGAAGATCATAGAATATATCCGTTAGGTGCGGAAGCATCGGTGTTATATAAATCCAGAGATTTAAAAATTAAAAACGGTTATGCTTTTCCTATAAAATTTAATTTTCAAATTAAAAATCAAATTTTGAAAGGATCTATTTTAAGTTCAGAAAAAATAATACGTAACGAAGTAGTTTTTACCAATAGAGATTTTAAAAATTTCAAGGAAGTTTTAACTCGAATAAACCGTAGAACTACAGAAGTTTCCTTTTATAAAAAGAAACTATAAAAATATAGCTTCATGTATTCTAACATGAAGCTACGTTTTTAAAAATTTTTATTAACTGTTTAAATTTAAAAACTTTATCTATGAAATCATGAATTAAATCTTTCAAAAACTAAAATTTCTTGTCCATTATTATAAAATGATAAAATAGAATCTCCTTCTCTAATTTCATCAATACTTTGCAAAGCATTTAAAAATTGAGATTCATCAAAATCACAAGGCAATTCGGTTGAAGATAATCTTGATAAATTAAAAAAAGTATTTTCCCAAGTATAATAGGCAGTAAATTTGTTACAACCTGTTGTTCCGTAAATTTGTTTCCAAGGTTCATCAAATCTCATCAAGGGTAAAGTTTCGTATAAATCAGAAGCATTTTGAGAATTCAATCTAACTAATTTCCATTTCACTACATTCTCATCACCTAGATAAACCATTATTTTATCTAGTTTGTCCTTAGGTTTTTTAGTTGTATTAGTTCCTTGATCCTCTACTTTTATAGTAATTACATTATCTGCATTATCGATTGTACCGGTACTTATAGTAACTTCATCAACCGATTGATTTATTTGAACTTCGTTATAATCTTTCAATGCTTTTTTTGATGTTCCACAGCTAGTGATTAAAAATAATGGAAATAACCCTAAGAAAATTAAATGAAAATCTAATAAACTTTTTTTCATAATATTTAAGAATGTATTGTACGATTAATTAACTTTTTGAGCATAATAAATATTAGGTAAAGATATAAAAAACCTGCAATAACAACTATTTTTTTTATATTTTTTTTTCAAACAAAAATAAGATTTAAGTTTCAAAATTAATTTTATTTTATTGAATTAATTGAAACAAAATAACTTAAGCTATATATGTGACAAGAATTTTTATTTGAAAGTACTATAAATGAGTAAGGATTGAATAATATCATATTTATATATTTGTAATATTCAAGATAATAATTCAGACTAATGTAAATAAATTATTCTTTATGCATCTAACCGGACAACTATCCAAAATGATAACCGAATATAATTCTCCTATTCAGTATTATCTAAATTTTAATGATGAAATACTTATTATTAATCAACTATTAGATAAAAAAATCAAAGTACGATTTGATCATTATAAATGTCTCGGATGTGGTTTGGATAAAGAAATATTTGCCATGGGATATTGTAAGGATTGCTATTTTACTTCTCCCTATGCAGGAGATTGGATCCTAAGACCCGAATTATCTAAAGCCCATTTAGGCATGGAAGACAGAGATTTAAGTGTTGAATCTCAAGCTCAACTTCAACCTCACATAGTTTATTTAGCAAACTCCGGTGGAATTAAGGTTGGTGTCACAAGAAAATCTCAATTACCTTATCGTTGGATCGATCAAGGTGCTGAGTATGCCATAAAATTAGCAGAAACTGAAAATAGATATGAAGCCGGAATCATTGAAACCATTCTTAAAAAACACGTTTCAGATAAAACTAATTATAGGAAAATGTTGAGAGAATCTGTTCCCTATATAGATTTATTAACTGTGAAAAATGAGCTTAAAACATTTATACCCGATCAGCTAGAAAATTATATTTTAGAGGATAACAAAATTTTTAATTTTCAATATCCTGTAATCGCATACCCACATAAAGTAAATTCGGTAAACCTTAAAAAGGTTTTTGAATTTGAAGGAGTTCTAAAAGGTATTAAAGGTCAATATTTGCTTTTTGATAATAATATGGTGTTTAATGTTAGAAATCATGAGGGATTCGTTGTCGATTTAATCCTTTGATTTTACTAAAGATAATTCATTATCTATCAGTCTGTTATTATATTGTTGAATATACGATTTAATTTTTAATTCAAGGTTTTCTTTAGGATAATTTGAAATTGAATGTTGTAATAAACTGTCTTTTGTATAATCATATACTCGTAAAATCTTTTTACCGTCAAAAGCAACATAATACTGATTGATTAAAAATCTATAAATACCTTCATTAAAATTGGCAACAACTCGATCTTTACTTTCAACGGGATTACCAAAAGAAAAAATTTGTCCTTTATAACCCAGATAATTCAAAACTTCGGGGTAAATATCAATTTGACCCATTAATTTATTTTCTGTCCCCTTTAATTTAGAATTTGAAGGATCAAATAGTAATATAGGTATTGAATAATTACCTATTTCTGTTAAAAAATATTCAGGTTTCGCTCCTCCTCTACTTGTATGATCGGGAGTTAAAACAAAGACCGTGTTAGTATACCATTCTTGTTTTTTGGCATTTTCAAAAAACTTTCTTAAAGCAAAATCGGAATAAGCAATACTTTCGTGAATATCTCTGTTTCCTTTAGGAAATTTATTTTTATATTGTTCAGGAATGGTATAAGGAGAATGTGAAGAAACGGTAAAAATAGTTGAAAAGAAAGGTTGTTTAAAAGTATTAAATTTTTTTAGTGTAAACTGTAAAAATTCTTCATCAAAAATTCCCCATACTCCATCATATCCCCCTTTTTCCGTATATTCATTTTTACCATAATAATTATCATAGCCGGAAATACGGGCAAATTCATTGAAATTTTGACTTCCATTAAAGGCCCCGTGAAAAAAAGATGTATTATATCCTTCCTTTTTTAAAACAGCATTAAATCCATCAATTTGATTAAAGGAATAAGGTGAAGATATATAAGAAACTTCCATAAGACAAGGTATAGATGTAATTACTGATGGTACTGCATCAATTGATTTTAATCCGTTAGCAAAAGCATTGGTGTAATACCTGCCTTCTGTAAGTAAAGAATCTAAAAACGGTGTTAATTTTCTACTTTCAAATTGTTGGTAAATATTTTCTTTTCCAAAACTTTCCAAAATAATTATCACTAAATTCTTTTTGTTAAAAATTCCTTCCGAATTGATATCTATAACCGGATGATAAATATTTTTTAATTGTTGAGGGGTAAAATAATTCTTCTTTTTTAAATTATCTTTTTTATTTATAGTTTTAAAAATTGTAAAAGTTGTGTTTAATACCACAGCTGTATTTTGGGGATAATCGGTATAATTAATAGCATCAACTGTTTTAATTGGAGCTCTTTGGATACCTCCTCTTCCCAATAATATAATTAAGCCGATAAATAATAAAAAAACTAATGAGCTCACGAAGATACCTTTCCATCCGTTTTCTTTTTCTTGTCTATAAGATATTTCAGGAATAAATTTCCAAAAACAAAACATAGCCACTAAATATCCTAAAAACATATACCAATATTGAGCTAGGAATACAGGAATTAGTCTGAGTATGTCACCTTCCATACCGGAAGCGGTAATCAATGCATAGGTACTTCTTTTATTAGTATATATATAATATTTTATATCAATGAAATTGACCCCTATAAAAAAGGCGTTGATTAAAAAAAATAGTATTTTTAAACTTTTTTGATAGGTATGATTATACTTGAATTTGCCCGGAATCGTACTTAATAGAATTATGAGTATATTACTTAAAAAAATTGCTGCCAAATCAAATCGTAAGCCTCCTAAAAATTCCGATAATCCTATGTTTTTGAAAAAATGAAAATTGAACACATAGAAAATTGCTCTACAGAGTTGGTAACAAAAAATTAAGAGCAATATTCTAAGCAATAACTGTTTTATGCTTAATTTATAATTCATAATAACAAGTGAATAGTTAGTAAGACAAAATTATATAATTTTTCATCAATTTAATCAATAAAATTTGTCTTTTTTTAATAATTTAATACTGATTCTGAGTATAACATAAAAAATTTAATCTCATTCCATATTTTTTTCCTAGTTTTGTCTTTCTAATTATTAACTATGGCTGAATATAAACTTATATTACCTCCTATGGGAGAAGGTATAATGGAAGCTACTATTACCGGATGGGTTAAAAATGAAGGAGATTATGTAGAAGAGGATGAAACTATTGTTGAAATTGCGACAGATAAGGTCGATTCAGATGTCCCTTCCTCCATTTCGGGAAAACTACTAAAAAAGCTTAAAGAAGTAAATGATATTTGCAAAATTGGAGAAGCTTTTGCTATATTAGAAATAGAAGATGCTGATGAAAAATCATCTGCTGTTTCTAAAACTGAAATATCTTTAAATCAGGATGATACTTTAACTATCAATACATCTATAAATGTTCCTAATATAACATCTGAATTAGAAATACCTTTGGTTTCTAATTCTGAACTACATAATAGTAATGCTTCTAAAAGTACGTATTATTCACCCTTAATTAGATCTATTTGTAAAAAAGAAAATATTTCACAATCGGAATTAGATTTATTACAAGGAACGGGACTAAACGGTAGAATTACAAAAGAAGATATCCTTTCCTATTTAAAAAGTAGAAATCTTTCCGCTACCATAAAAGTATCACCTATACTGGAACCGGTTCATAATAGCCCTAAAGTATCAGAAAATACGTCTGAAACCTCTATATTAAATTCTTCTCCTTCCATATCGGATGGTGATGAAATCATAGAAATGGACCGTATGCGTAAGCTTATTTCTAAAAATATGCTGCAAAGCAGACAAATTTCGGCTCATGTTACTTCATTTGTTGAAGCAGATGTCACCAATATAGTACTTTGGAGAAATAAAAATAAAGATTCTTTCTTCAAAAATGAAGGAGTAAAGCTCACTTTTATGCCTATGTTTATTCAGGCAATTGTAAAAGCAATAAAAGATTTTCCTATGATTAATATCTCCGTAGATGGGGACACAATTATTAAAAGGAAAAATATTAATATAGGTATAGCAACAGCTGTTCCTAATGGCAATTTAATTGTTCCTGTTATAAAAAATGCAGATCAGTTGAGTTTATCCGGACTTGCAAGATCAATAAATGATTTAGCAAATCGTGCAAGAAATAATCAGCTAAAACCGGAAGATACCAATAATGGAACGTATACTTTGAGTAATATTGGAAGTTTTGGAAACCTTGCAGGAACGCCGATCATCAACCAACCTCAAGTTGCCATTATGGCTGTTGGATCGATTGTTAAAAAACCGGCAGTTATTGAAACTCCACAAGGAGACATGATAGGTATACGCCATATGATGATTATCTCACATACCTATGATCACAGGGTCATAGATGGAGCTTTAGGAGGTGCTTTTGCTAAAAAGGTCTCTGATTATTTAGAAAAATTTGATCCTAATACAAAATTTTAAAGTTGAAATACATTTAAAAAATTAATTGTTGCCTGTGAACATTCATTCAATACAATATTATATACTGCTAATTATATTTAGTTGCCTTTTGAGCAGTTGCGTTAAGAAACAAACGATAAAAGCTTCTAACCAAACTGATTCTTTATCAGTATCTTCTTCAATTAGGGATACTTTACCTAAGAAATTTATCGGTACTTATCAAGGAAGTATTTCATGTGATGATTGTGAATTTGTGGTTCTGACTTTAGATCAAAGTAATACGTATAAGTTAAAAATTCAACTTTTTACTGATGAAGATTCTAAAGGATCAATTATTTATGAACAAGGTAATTTCAATTGGGATAGAAAAAATTCAACAATTGCTTTAGATAAGTTTGGTTTTAAATTTAAAGCTTTTGAAAAAAAACTGTACTATCTTGACAATACAGGTCAATACGATACTGAAGAATATTTACTTAAACAATAAATTATATAATTAATCAAGTAAGTTTAATATTACTTGATTATTTCATTCTCAGTAAATTTTGTCGATTTTTTGAAATAAATATTTAAAATTCTAAATCATAATTAGAGATAGATAAACTTATTAAAATATTTTTTTCATTAAAGTAAAAAGTAGTATAAACTTTGTCTGATATTACTTTATATGTTGGTTGTTTCGTGTTTTTAAATTTTATTAAACGCTTAGCATATATTTTTTCAATGGAATTTAAAGAGGATTGATGTAAGACAATTGAATTTGATAATTCCACCGAATTGATTCCTCCGTAATTGAAACTAACCAATGAAATTTTATCATTACTTCCTAATCGCCCGCCACCCTCTGATATTGCACTAATTTGAAAACCATTCGTGAAATCCCAAGTATATATGTTTCCTGAACCTTCGATGGGTTCTGCACCCGTATAAGTAGCTATAGTATTGATTGCCTCTATTTTTTGCGGTAATTTAAATCCTTTAGCAGTAAAAAATAATTCTTTAATTTTAGCCGCAGATTTGGGACCTAAAATAAGGCTTTTCTTCTTTAATTTAGTAGTTGTTATCCTATTGGTTTTATTTTGTGAAAACAGCTCTCCGCTGTTTAAAATCATTAGTAGAGTGAAAACGAATACAATTTTTTTCATTATAATTATTTTAGTATCTTACAATATATCTAATTTTTTTGGCTTTAAAATTACAATTTCAAACGGTATCGTCTGTTTTAGCCTATTATTTGAATCCATTAATTTATGGAACAAACATTTGTTTTATTTTATAAGTAAACCTTGAAAAAATAGAGGTAAAAAAATACTTGTTTTCCGTCTGATTAGTGGAGAAACTTATAAGAGCAACAAGATTATAATCATTATCGGCTAACTTTAAAAGCTTGGATATGATTTTTTCTTTATCTAAAGACGGTAAAAACTTTATACATTTTAAATTTTCAATTATAATTTGCTTACGAACTTCTTTATTACTTTTTAAAATTAGGAAATTGATATTTTCATCAGACAATAATTTTTCCAAACCTGAATATAACGCATTTTTACTTATTTTATTAATGCCTCTATCATAAATAAATTTACGAATATCCTGAAACTTTTTTAAAAAAATATAAGGTGTAATGGGTTGAGAATAAGAAGAAATTTTTTTCCTATACCTTACGTCATAATTTTTACGAAATTCTTCATTGGATAAAATATGATATGCTTCGTTAATATCTATAAAAAGCTTTTCATTATCTTTATTATTTAAGTTCCTGTCCGGATGATATTTAAGAGCTAATCTTCTATAAGATTTTTTAATTTCCTTATGCGATGCAGTCGGATCGACTTCTAATATAGTATAAAAATCTTTCATAATTTTAGGCTACAACCAGTATTAAAAAGAACATTCGGCACAAATATATGCTATTTAAAACACATTTACACCGATTGATAAACATTTAAAAGAAAAAAGACTATTTAAAATAGTCTTTTTATAGGATGTAAGAAAATTATAATCACTACGATTCACAACTACTGCAATTAACCAAATTAACCACAAGCTCTTTGGCCACACTTTGACTTCTTTGATAATATAAAGTTTTAATACCTAATTTCCAAGCTTCTATTAATAATCGGTTTACCTCTTTTACCGGAAGTTCAGCAGGTATATTTAAATTTAAAGACTGGGATTGGTCCACATATTTTTGTCTTATAGAGGCCTGTTGAACAATTTCCAATTGGCTGATCTCTTTAAAAGTTTTGAAAACTTGTTTTTCTTCATACGATAAATCTTTTAAATGTTGTACACTACCACCATTTAGCATAATACTTCTCCAAGTGTCTTCATTATTAATATTTTTCTCCGTAAGAAGCATATCCAAATACTTATTTTTACGCATGAAATTACCTTTAGAAAGACCCGCTTTGTAGTAATTGGAACTGAACGGCTCTATCCCCGGTGATGTTTGACCTAAAATCGCAGAAGATGAAGTGGTTGGCGCAATAGCCAATAAAGTAGAATTTCTTCTTCCATAACCTTTTAATAATTCTGGTTCTCCATAAATTCTGGCTAAATCTTCAGTTGCTTTATTCGATTTATCCTGCAAATATTTAAAAATCTCAACGGTTTTTTGTTTAGCAACCATTCCTTCAAAAGGAATCATGTTTTTCTGCAAATAAGAATGCCATCCTAAAACTCCCAAGCCTAGTGCTCTGTGCTTTTTAGCAAATTTATTTGCGGGTGACAAGTAATAATTACCTTCTGTTTTTACAATAAATTCCTGTAAAACGGCATCTAAAAAGAATACGGCTAATTTTACTGCTTCCGTGTCTTTCCATTCATCATATAATTCCAAATTCATGGATGAAAGACAACATATAAAAGATTCTTCTTCTGTGGAAGGAAGCATGATTTCAGAACAAAGATTAGAAGCATGAATAACCATTCCTTTATCTTTGTATACCTGTGGCTTATTTTTATTAATATTATCAGTAAAGAATATATAGGGTAAACCTTTTTGTTGACGACTTTCTAAAACTTTAGCCCAAATTTTTCTTTTATCAATATCTCCGTCAATCATTTCCTGCATCCAATAATCAGGAACGCATATACCGAAAAATAAATTTTGAATCGGATTTCCTATATCGCGTATGGATAAAAATTCTTCAATATCGGGATGATCAATATCCAAATAAGCTGCAAAAGCTCCCCTTCTCACTCCCCCTTGAGATATGGTATCCATGGCGGTGTCAAATAATTTCATGAAACTTACCGCTCCACTACTTTTGCCATTATCCGAAACCGCTGATCCTCTTTCTCTTAATGCTCCAAAATAACCGGAAGTACCTCCGCCAATTTTGGTCTGCATGATTACTTCTCCTAATTTATGAGTTATTCCTTCTATACTGTCAGGAATATGAACATTGAAGCATGATATAGGCAATCCTCTTTCTGTTCCCATATTTGCCCATATGGGTGAGCTTAAACTCATCCAGCCTCTTTCAATCATTTCCTGAAAAGCTTCTTTTAATTCAGGTTTGTATAATCGTTGAGCTGCAGCGGAAGTAATACGATCAATTGCTCCTTCAACCGTCTCTCCCTTTAGAAGATACCCCCTATTTAATATTTGTTCACTTTCCGAATTTTTCCACCAAAGTTTTTCGCTCATAATATATATTAATCTAATCTTTTAACCATTAATTCTAATTTACCTTTTAATCCGGTTTCATTATTTACTGCCATTCTTCTTAAAAAATACCCGTTATCTTTTCCTTCTTCATCAATAAAAGGCATTTCATATATTTCAGATAAAGAAAATGCTCGAAGATATCCTGAAATTATTTCTATTAACTCCTCCCATATTTCTATATGACGTTCTCTGTCATCTAATTTTGTTGCAATTTCTCTTTCGATGGTTGCATTAAAATCAAGATATATAAAATTGGCTTTAATTAAATAAAAATCTCCCATTTAAAATAAATCGTTTTCAGTTATACTTTTATCATATTTGGTATATTCGGTAGGTCTTTTCGCAAAAAAGTCGTCTAAACTATTGGCAAATACTTCCTCTTCAAACCATGCCATAGGTTTGTATTGCTCAGGTGTAACATTATACAACCGTTCCATTCCTATTTGTTGTAAGCTTTCATCTACCCTGAATTTCATGAAGTTTAGAAGATTTTCTTTTTCTATTGAGTTTACTTCTCCTTTCTCAAATATCCAATCTAATATTTTACCTTCAATGATGATTGAATTCTTAACGGTATCTTGAATGTGCTTAATGGTATCTTCATCGAAAAAGTCGGGATATTCTTCTTTAATTTTATTAACTAAATAGATTCCAGCATTGGCATGAATTTGCTCATCTACAGAAGTCCAACCAATGATATTGCTAACATTTTTCATCAGACCTTTAAATCTTGTAAATGATAAGATTATAGCAAATTGACTGAATAAAGAAACATTTTCAATAAGAATAGTAAATAAAATAAGTGATACTACGTATTTTTTTCGGTCATCGGATTTAGCATATTTTAATGCATTATCTAAGTATTCCACTCTTTCCCTGATAACGGGAATTTCCAACAACTTTTCGAATTCATTATTATATCCCAAAACCTCCAACAATCTTGAGTAAGCTTCTGAATGTCTAAATTCACATTCCGCAAAAGTACTTCCTAATCCATTGAACTCCGGCTTTGGAAAATGCTGATATATATTTCCCCAAAAACTTTTAACAGCGACCTCAATTTGGGCAATTGCTAATAAACTGTTTTTAATTGAATTTCGCTCTCTGTCTTCTAAATGCGAATGAAAATCCTGTATATCGGCGGTAAAGTCTACTTCTGAATGTACCCAATAGGCATGATTGATTGCTTCTGTAAATTGTAAAATTTCAGGGTATTCAAAAGGCTTGTAATTAATTCTTCTATCAAATATTGACATAATCCTTAATTTATTTTTCTTTTTTTAATAATTTTTACTTTATTTTTAAAAGACAGAAAATTATTTATAAGAGCCGGTCTCGTGTATAATTTTTAACGTATACAAACTCTTACATTCAAATTTTATAATCTTATGATTTTTATAATTAACTTTCTTTCAATTAATTAATTCTTTTGTTTTAGGCTCTTACTATGTATTTAAAATTAAAAATATTTAACATATTTGACCCTAGAGAATCTCAAAAGATATTAAGAAGTTATAAACACTGAATTTTATTTTGAATTGAAAAAACAAGTTTTTTAATTCCTCGAATCAGTTCCCCATTTTAATTTTTCCCGAAGATTTTTAAAATAAGAATAATTATTATACTTGACTATTTTTATTTTAAATGGTGCTTTTTTTATGATTATTTCATCGTCTATTCCTACCGTATTATACCGTGAATCCAGACATAAAGAATATTTTTCCGATCTACTATGAACTTTCAACCGTATTTCTACATCATCTTTTAAAATTAATGGTCTTACATTTAAATTGTGCGGACAGATTGGAGTGATAACCACTATATCGGCTTTAGGATAAATAATGGGACCTCCACAACTTAATGAATAGCCCGTTGAACCGGTAGGAGTTGATATAATTAAACCATCTGCCCAAAAGGTATTCAGAAATATATTATCTACATAGGCATCTATGGTTATCATTGAGGTTGTATCCTTACGCATTACTGCTGCTTCATTTATGGCATAAGGCAAGAATTTATGAAAATTACTTTTCACTTCTAGTACGGAACGTTCACTTATAGTGCAATAACCATCTAAAATATGGGGCAATTCCTTCAAAAATTCATTTTTCTGAAATGTGGCTAAAAATCCTAATCTTCCTGTATTGATTCCCACAATCGGAATATTAGATCCTTTAATATAAGCAACAGTAGACAAAATAGTTCCGTCTCCTCCAAAGGTAAATAATAATTTGGTTTCTTTAGGAAGTCCTTTCTTTTTAGTGAAAGGAATAAAACCGGGATTTTTTAATCCTAACATTTCTTCTAATTCCTTCACGTAGGATTCATATACATAAATGGTTATACCTTTTTTTTCTAATTGTTGAAAAAAAGCCGAATAAAGTTCATAATCTTCTTTGTGAACTACTTTTCCATATACACCTACTATCATTGAATTTTAATTAATTTATACTTCCATAAATTTTTGCAATTGATCAAATCTCTCTTTTAAAAGCTCTTGCTTGGAATCTTCAAAGTATTTGTTGGAAATTTGATACCCAAATCTCTCGAAAGTATCTCCAATGGAACTTATATTTTCTGCACTAATTTTAAGTACTATTTGAGTTGAGTCTTCATCGGTATTGACTAATAACATCCCTAATATCCTTCCATTATTGCTTTCTACTATATTTGCTATTTCACTGGTAGAATATTTTTTTATAGGAGTCGTAATGATCATATAAACTCCATATTCGGTAGTAAATTGAAAGGAGGCTAATTCATCAATAACTGTTTCTTCTAATACTACTCCTAAAAATTTTTCTTGGTAGGATAAGATTGGGATTATATTAGTTTCATTTTCACTAAAAACGCGTAAGGAATCAAAAAGTATAGCACTATCAAGTAGATAGAACTGTTCTAAATCTAAAAGATGATCTTTTAGTGATTCTGATTTATCTAAATCTCTAATGATATTTAAACCTATATTTCCTTTTACTCTTCCTTTACTTATAACAGGATAATGGCTAACTCCAAGATCAATCATCAATTGCTCTGCTCTTCCAACGTTGTCATTTTCATAAAGAGTTAATACATCATTTGAAATATAATTGGTAATTATCATTATGCTAAGATATAATAAGATTTTTGAGTAACCAAAATTTTAAAATTTTGTTCATCTCTTTTTAGTTATTTTTTTAAGCACCTCTGTATAAGATAGTTTAATAAGATTTTTTATAAAATCATCCGTTAAATTTCCATTCATAAAAACTGTATTCCAATACTTTTTATTCATGTGATATCCGGGTTGTATTTCCGAATAATTTTCTCTTAACTCCAACGAATATTCTGTCTCACATTTTAAAATTATCTTAAAATCCGGATCATATAGATTAGTTAATGCAAACATCTTACCCTTTACTTTAAAAACTAAAGTTTTTTCATCAAAAGGAAAACATTCTTCCACATCTGTAAATTGTAAACAATACTCTCTAAATTCTTCAATATTCATAGATTGATTAGCTTAAATTTTAAAAATTTTAAATTTAAGATAAAAAATTAGATTATAAGATTTCGTATTAGTACATTTGAATGAAATGCTATAAATTAGTTATCATATGAAAAAAATATTTTTTATAGTTTATTATATTTTGATAAGTATATCTCTTTATTCACAAAAAACATTTTTAATTAAACATTTTGATTCTGATTTTTATGCAAAACAGTGGGCCGGCTTTTATTTATATGATCCTGTGCAAAAAAAGGAAATTTTTAATTATAATGGTAATAAGTATTTTATTCCGGCTTCCAATGTAAAAATTTTTACCTTATATACCGGATTGAAATTAATTTCTGATTCTATACCTTCCCTAAAATATGTTTCCAAAAATGACACGCTTTATATTTGTGGAACAGGAGATCCAACTCTATTGGAACCCTATTTTAAACAAAATAAAGTAATTGAATTTTTAAAAAATCGAAAAGAAACTATAGCTTTATTTACAAAAAATTTTGATGATACTATCTACGGCCCCGGTTGGTCTTGGGAAGATTATAAAGAATATTTTTCACCCGAACGCACTTCTTTTCCTATGTACGGAAATTTAGTAACTATTTCTTCACCAACTCAAGTATATCCCTCTTATTTTATAAATGATGTACTATTGGACCATAAAGAAATTGTAAGAGATTTAAGAAAAAATAAGTTTCATTACTCCGATAATAAAAAAATGGAGATACCCTTTATTACTTCCGATTCGTTAACTAAAATACTTTTAGAAAGAGAACTTAATAAATCCGTTTATTTAACCGAAAAATTTCCTGTTGAAAAACCTGCATATTTATATAGCATACCCTGCGACAGTTTATACAAGAGAATGATGGTTGTAAGTGATAATTTTTTAGCAGAACAAATTCTTCTGATGGGAAGTCTTTCCATTTCAGATAAACTTAACAGTTCCTCTGCAATACATCATATGTTGTCTTCTTATTTAAAAGATTTGCCACAAAAACCCAGATGGGTTGATGGATCCGGTCTTTCCAGATATAATAATTTTACTCCTAAAGATATGGTTTATGTTTTAACTAAGCTCTATGAAGAAATCCCGTATAAAAGATTAATTTCATTATTTCCCGCAGGAGGTGTTAGTGGAACTTTAAAAAATAATTATAAAGGAAATCCGCCGTATATATATGCAAAAACAGGAGGAATGAAAGGAATATCAAACCTGAGCGGATATTTAGAGACCAAATCGGGAAAAGTATTGATATTTAGCTTTATGAATAACAATTTCCAATATCCATCCGGGGAAATAAAGAAACAGATGGAAGAAGTATTGGTACATGTGAGAGATTTTTATTAATCAATGTTTTACAGCACATGTGGATATTTGCGTAGGAATATTTCTGCTAAATTCAATTCCAAATCCAAGTTCTCCGTAATCATTCCTTCCCCATCCCCATAAGCTCCCATCTTCTTTGATGCCTATACTATGCTCAAAACCGGCGGAAACTGTTTTCCATTGGGAATGATCCAATAATACGGGGAGATTTTTATTAACTTGGGTTCCGTCTCCTACTTGTCCGCTATTATTCTTTCCCCATCCCCAAAGTGAACCGTCTTCTTGTATGCCTAAGGAATGGTATTCTCCTGCAGCAACCATTTTCCATTTAGAATGACCGATACGAACAGGAAAATCCTTATCCCGATTGGATTTATCTCCTAATTGGCCAAATTCATTGTATCCCCAAGCCCAAAGGCTACCATCTGCTTGAATTCCTAAAGTATAGTCAAATCCGGACGTAATGTATTTCCATTTACTGTAACCAATTCGTACAGGAATAGTAGAATATTTAAATTGGTCAGTCCCTAACTGACCGTCTTCATTATTACCCCACCCCCACAATGTCCCGTCTTCCTGTATTCCCATACTATAATTAAAACCGGCTGTTATAAACTTCCATCGTGCATTTCCTATTTTAATTGGTTTATTTTTATCGTCGGTGGTGCCATCTCCCAACTGACCTTCTTCGTTGCTTCCCCATGCCCATAAAGTTCCGTTTTCTTTTATAGCTAATGAGTGATATTCTCCGGCGGAAACACTTTTCCAATTGGAATGATCAATTTGAACCGGATAAATTTTAGTAAAATTTGTACCATTACCCAGCTGACCGTTTTCATTCAATCCCCAGCCCCATAGGGAACCATCTGATTTTATACCTAATGAATGATTGTAACCGGAATACACTAATTTCCATTTTTTGTAAGGATCCACTTCGGTAGGAAGGGATTTATTTTGGTCGGAGCCGTCTCCTAACTGACGTTTATCATTTTTTCCCCAGCTCCACAAGGTGCCATTATTTTGTATACCTAAACTGTAATAATTTTTTACTGAAATCAATTTCCAGCAGGCATTAATTTGTGCATTTACATCAATAACATTTATACCTGCAAATGCCAAAAATATACAAATAAATTTCATACAACTTTTGCTTCCCTGTTTTTAAGCGTACATAACGGTAAATATAAATTTCTCAATCAGTAAGTGAGATTTACTTATCAAAATAAATTTATATTATAAACAAAAGTTGTATGTTATTTATTGTTATATAAACAATTTTTTTATTTTATATCTTTATTTTTTACTGTAAAGTGAGCTTCTAAATCAATTTCTCCACCTAATAAAGCTGCAGAAGTGGCTTCAGGGTCTTTCTTTGCCGGTTGATGCAGTAAATAAATATACACCGTTGAAAAAGCTTGATCCTCTACGGTCCAGACCGTATGATGTCCTAACTTTCTGCCTAATGTATCTATATTATCATGTTCTGCATAGATAATGCTTAACCCTTTAGAATCAACCTTCTGATATAATACAAAATGATCATCGGCATCTTCAATAAAAATTTCATCGGTCACATCGTGTAAATGATTTTCATGTTGTGAATAAAATTTTATTTCAACATTATACGTTCCTGTAGGTAAGCTAATATCCGTAATCGGTATTTCGGTGCTTCCTTCCGGTACTTCGTAAACATATTCTCGAATTAAATTTGGATCTGAACTATTTCTAAACTGCAGTATCACCTTTGACATTTCATCATGATCGTGTTCCGGTAGGGAATTTAAAATGTCATCTCTGTCATGGGAAGAACAAGAAAAAATAGTAAATAAAAGTAAGGTTAACGGTAACAAAAAGATTAAATTTTTAATTTTCATATATGTATTGTATATTCTTAAAAGTTAAATTGTATTTTTAATAAAAAGCTTCTTCCGCTTTCTTCTATATAAAAACGCAACCGATTCATATAATCTCTGTATGCGATGTCAAAAATATTTTTTACACCTAATGAAATATTCATCGTATGTATGGTTGTGATATCGAGTGAAAAACCGGTAATAAAATCAAAGAGCTGATAAGCAGCAGGAGGAGAACTAATATCTAATGTTTCCGAAACCACTGCTCCATTTTTCACTATATCAATTTCAAAATTATAATTAGGAAAGTGCGTTTGCTTAAACACAGAAGTGGAAGTAAGTTTTGCAAAATAATTTCGCCATTTTTTATTTCTATATTCTATTGAATTGACCCAATGCAAAGGAGGCATGGAAATTAAGGACGTTTTATTTTTTATATCTTTTCCTCTCAAATAAGAAAAATTAGTAGAAAATTTCAATGGTCCCAATGTTTGATAATCAGCCATTACATCAATACCGTAAATTTTAGCATTGGTTTGTTTATATTGCCAAACCGGAAATGCTCCTCTAATCGTATATTCTGCACTTACAGGAATAGAGTTTATAAAGTCATTTATATAATTATAATAAGCCGTTAATTCAAAAGTTAACTTATTATCCAATCCAAACCCTTTATAGGTCGTCATAAACTTATTAGACTTCTCATTTTTTAAGTCTAAGTCTCCCAATTCAATGGCAGCGGCTGAATGATGTAATCCGTCGCTAAATAATTCACTTGGGTTGGGTGCTCGACTGCTTAATGAATAATTAAATGCAATTTCATCAAACATTCCCAACTTTAATTTTAAGCCTAAAGTAGATGCAAAACCGTTATAGGTAAGAATCGGATTTACCAAATAATTGAGACCGGTATCTTTAAGTATTTTTTTTGAATATTTTTTATCGTAACCCAAAGATACCCATCGGCTTTTTTTATAAAATTTTAAAGCATCTATTTTTTGATGATCAAATCGTATTCCTCCTTCGATTAGTAATTTTTTACTTATAGTAAAATATTCAATCCAATAGAAGGAATAATTATTTTTTTCATAAAAGGGGATTAATGGACTTACGCCGGTTCCTGCATTTGGAAAATTTTCTTGATAAGAATAGCCGCTTCCTAATTTTGTTTTAAGCTTAGTATGGGCAATCGATTCGTAATCTAAATTGAGAGTATGTGTAGTTAAATCCAAATTGAGAGATGCCTTGTCGGCAAGTCCGCTTCTTCTGATATCATATTCTTTCCGATTATTAAATTGATATCCGTACACTAAACTTAATTTACCAAAATTAAAATTATAATGGGTATTGAATTTAAATAAATTATGCTGAATTTTCTGTTTGGGCGCATCTATTTTCATCGTAAAATCATCAATAACTAAGGGTTGTTTATTATTGATGGCATTTAAAAGATTTTCCAGGTTACCTACATGCGCTGCTTTTAAAATCCCGGTGTCTGAACCGAAATAACTATAGAATAATTCTATGCCGTAATTTCTTTGATTTTTACCTGCTTGAATTGAAAAATCATTTTCTTTAAGCCCCGTATTAGACATAATATAATCAGGCGCAGATAGATCTCCGGATCTTTTATAAGTACCTTGTAAGCGCATAGCCCATCCTTTTTTCCATCCTTTTTCAATTTGGGCTGTAGTATTTCCTCCTTTACCGTTGGAAACATAGGAAGTTATAAGACTTCCCGTAAGAGTATCTTTTGTATATAATTTTTTTGGTTCAACCAATACGATACCCCCGGTAGCATCGCCCGCATATTGTAATGCTCCCGCTCCTTTAATGATTGAAATGGAATTGGCAACATTAAGGTCAATATCCGGTGCATGTTCAACGCCCCATTGTTGATCTTCCTGCCTTATGGCATGATTAAATATGGGCACACGGCTACTATGCAATCCATGAATAATAGGTTTAGCTATATTATTTCCCGTTTTTAATATACTCACTCCCGCAATCGAAGCTAATGCACTAGCTAAGTTAGAATCCGAAAATTCATTAATTTGATTTTTGGTTAATTTATTTTCTGTTGAAGTTTTAGTTTTTCCTAAGGATTTTCCAACGGTTACTATTTGTTGTAATTCTTTTTCTTTAAGTTCTAATGAAATAACTTGATTTAAATTATTCTTTACTGTTATTTCTAACGTTTGAGTAGTATAGTCAGGATGTGAAATAATAAGTCGATACACTCCTTGACAAACATTGGAAATAGTATATTCTCCTGATAAATCAGTTATTGTTATGGATTCTTTTCCATTAGTTGCTATGAGCTGTATAGAACCGTTTTTTATTCCACGAGTGGAATGTAAATCGGTAAGTTTACCTTTAATATGCAAGGTACATTGAGCATACGATTTTATATTCAATAAAATAAGAAATATAAAAAAAACGTATATTGTCTTTTTCATAAAAAATAATATAAGGTATGACTTAATTGAAAAAAGTTATATCCTTTAAAAAAGATATAAATACGGATCTTTTTTTTAATTTTTATTAAATAATCCGTATCATATTATTATGTTTTATGAAAATATAGGAGGTGGCCTGTTGAAATAGTTAGATTTGTTTATATTCTTATAAAATATAAAGGTATAAATATCTTCAGGGTGATTAATTATTTCAGAGTGATGAGGTAGTATAAATGTTGGGTCTTCCGCAACATCAAATAATTGATATTTTCCTAAATGAAAAATTGTATGACATTGTTGGCAATGATCATGACTAATTTTGTTTACTTTATGTTGTTCTAAGTGAATATATTTCTGTATTGAAAATACCTTAAATACGAATACTATGGAAAATAAAAGATAGATAATTCGTATTTTATTGGAATGAAGGAATTTCACTTTAGATTGTATAAATTATTTGGAAGCAAATTTAAATAAAAAAAAATCTTTCATGAAGTTGAAAGATTTTTTATTTTATCATTTTTTGCTAACTACAGCTAATTTTTCTTTTTCTGTAATTTGTTTTTTTTCAAGTTCTTTGCCCAATTCAATAATGTAGTCTTGCAAACTATCTTTTATTTGTGGATGGACTAAACCATATTGAATACTAGTTTTCATAAATCCGAATTTATCTCCTACATCATAACGGGTACCGCAAAAATTACGAGCAAATACTCTTTGAATTTTATTAAGGGTATCAATTGCGTCTGTTAATTGAATTTCACCACCTGCTCCGGGAGCTTGATTTTCCAAAATACTGAATATCTCGGGTGTCAATAAATATCTACCGATAATTGCCAGATCACTGGGCGCATCTTCCGGCTTAGGTTTCTCTACAAAGTTGAGCACATTATACAACCCTTTTTCTATTTCTCTTTCAGGAGCGATAATTCCATATTTTGAAGTTTCTTCATGGGGAACTTTCATTACTGCAATGGTAGAAGCATAAGTTTTTTCAAAGTCCATAATTAATTGCTTTGTTAATGGTACTTTATCTTCCATTATATCATCTCCTAACATCACCACAAAAGGCTCATTACCTACAAATGCTTTTGCTTGTAATACAGCATGTCCTAATCCTTTAGGATGAGACTGTCTAATAAAATGTAAGTTTATATCAGTCGTTTCTTCAACGAGTTTTAATAATTCCGTTTTATGCTTTTCTCTAAGATTAGCTTCTAATTCGGGATTGGAATCGAAATGATCTTCTATAGGTCGTTTTCCTTTGCCGGTTACAATTAAGATATCTTCAATACCGGAGTTTATAGCCTCTTCTACTATGAATTGGATAGTAGGTTTATCTACAATAGGAAGCATTTCTTTAGCCAATGCTTTTGTAGCTGGTAAAAACCTGGTACCTAAGCCAGCAGCCGGAATAACGGCCTTTTTTACTTTTTTCATAATTTTATAAATAACGGTTAAAAATAGCTAGTTCAATAAAATATATAAATGATTTATTTATGTTTGTTAATTCATATTTTATTTTATACAAATATAGAAAAATGAACTTTAATTTCTTTCTATGAACAATATTAAATTAATTATTTAAATAAAAAAATATTTTAAAAATTTAATTTTCTCGATGATAAAAATGATACAGAAAATCCTATAAATAATACGGTAATCAATACAATAAAATAGTTAGTAAGATCGAATTTAACCGGAAATGGCATAAAAGGATTTGCCATGACTAGTCCGAAATTAGATTGTAACCAGGTCAAAAAGGTTCCTAATACTATACCTATAACTACTCCAAACATGGTTATGATAATTCCAATGGTAAAAAATAATTTTTTTAATCCTGAAATGCTATATCCCAGAGCAATAAGCGATTTGGATTGATATTTCTTATCCAATATTATAATAATAATGGCTCCTGCTAGGTTAAAGGAAGCAATTATAATAACTAAAATAAATATTAAATAAATAAACAATTGCTCTACTTTCATCATTTTTAAAAAAGAGGCATCTTGCTCTTGTCTATTTTGAATGATATAGTTCTTTCCCAGTTCTTCTTTTAATTGCTTTTGCAAGGATTTTACATTGTTCTTAACCTTTATTTCAATTGAAAAAGCACTATTAGGAGGTAAATTCAAAAGATTGCGTGATAACTGTATAGGTACAAAAATATAATTTTCGTATTGATCATTTAAAGCAAATACTCCCGTCATATGCACAGTTGCTTTTTTAAATGCATCATCCGTATTAGATATCAGTTTCTTTCCCGGTTTAGGCATATATAAAGAAGCGTAATATTCTTTATCAATAGGAACACCCAAACGATAGGCTAAAGCGTTACCAAAAGCCGCTTCATTATCGGAAGATGTGTTAGGAAATTTTCCCGCTTGAAAACAAGTGTCAATTTTAACAACTTTCAAAAAATTTTCATCCACCCCTTTAAGATATGCTATTTCATCCTTTTCATAAAATAAGACATATACTTTCTCTTCTATGACTTTCGTAAATGCTTTAACTTCCGATTGAGAAGAAAGAATTTTTTCTACCCGTTCAATATCTGGCAAGGTTTTGCCTGTTGCCGGTAAAATTCTTAGATCCGGATTAACATCACTAAAAAGTTTAATATTAAAACTCTCTAATCCACTAAACACCGAAAGGATAACAAACATAGCACAGGTAGCAATCGCTATGGCTGTTAAAGAAGTATACATAATGATACTTACAGCTTGAGTGCTTTTTTTGGATATAAAATACCTGAAGGCTATGTACCAGGATAGATTTTTCACAAATTACAAAATAGGATTTTCATCTTTGCCTTTTAAAGCTTTCTCTATCTTTTCAACAGTATCTAAAGTTACATCAAGATAGAATATCAATTCGGGAACTTGCCTTAGCTGTTTAGCAATTCTATTACCTAAAATTTTTCTAATTTTTGGATTAAGAATTTGTATTTCCTTCATTAAGGCCTCTCTGTACTCTTGCGGATAAATACTTAAATAGACTTTAGCCACTCCTAAATCTGAAGACACTTTTACTTCGGTAACAGATATTAGTATTTTAGAATTCATCTCCGCTGATTGTTTCCTAAAAATTTCAGCTAACTCTTTTTGTAATAATTGATTTATTTTCTTTTGTCTATTGCTTTCCATAACTATTTTACAAATTTAGATAATTTTAAGTACTGCAAAAATTTTAATTTTATAATCTTATTTCTATTTAACTTTTCAAATTATTTTACCATCACTACGTTATATCTATAATTTATATTAATTTGTAATTATATATTTTCATTTTATACGTATCAATTTTTATAATATACTATATGTATTTTAGTAATTAATTACCAAAATAAATAAAGTCCTATTAAATTAACCGGTAAATTATAATTTATCAGAAAAATTTGAAACATTCAACAAATAAAAAATTCAGACGGATAAACTGTTTTTAACTAATATCTTATCAACTCAAAGATTTAATTATAAAATAGTATTATTTTTGCTTATATATATAATAATGTATAATTAATAGATAATAAATAAATTAAAAATGAATTTGTACCAAGTAAATCATCAATCAATTTCCAATGAAATAATCAATCCCACTGCCATTGAAAAATTGCTAAATAAATTACTTGATTTGGTTTATGATCTGGGAATAAAAATTGTTACCTGCTTAGTGGTTTATTACCTGGGAAGGTTTTTAATAAAATGGATTGAAAAATTATTTCATAAATTTTTAGAAAGGAGAAAAATTGACCCTTCTGTCAAGTCATTTTTGGGAAGTCTATGCAATATTACATTAACCATTTTGTTGGTTATGTCCATTATTGGAATTTTAGGAATACAAACCACCTCCTTTGCAGCATTAATTGCTTCTGCCGGTTTGGCTATTGGTATGGCTATGAAAGACAATCTTGGAAATTTTGCCGGGGGAGTCATGATTCTTTTTAACAAACCTATAAAAATAGGAGATCACATCTTAGCTCAAAATCAAGAAGGAATTGTGCAATCTATTGGAATATTATATACAGTTTTAACGACCGGTGATAATAAAACCATATATATCCCTAACGGACCATTATCCACAGGTTCCATACTTAATTTTTCCACGCAACCACAAAGGAGAATAGATATAACCGTAGGGGTCGATTATGGAACTTCACTTCAAGATGTCAAAGACATTCTTAATGAAATTATCAGATCTAATACTTCCATACTAAAATCTCCTGAACCTTTCATTGGATTATTAAAATTAAATGACAGCTCTATTGACTTTGTGATTAGGGTTTGGGTAGAATCATCTAACTATTGGCCTGTTTATTTCTTTCTCAATGAAAACATTTATGAGAAATTTACACATGCCAAAATTAATATACCATTCCCTCAGCTTACCGTGCATGTGGCCAATGATAATTAATAGCTAAAACAAACTTTTTAAAGATCTATTTTTCCTTTAAACTAACTTAATTATTTTGAAAAATTTTACGAATATCTTTAAAAATTTAAGTTAAAAATTTATTCATATTGTTAAAATAACTATATATTTGCACCGTCAAATATTTAGGTCAAATACATTTTGGCCTAGTATTTGATATTGTAAAACACGATTAATAAGCACACTTATTATATGGAAACTTATAAATTTAACAAACAATAATTTGCATTTTAGTAAGTATACATATTATATTTGCACTTTCAATTTTTGTTAACGAAAAAATATGCAAACTAATTATAAGGGATTTCTCCTAAATATCACCGATAGCGACAAAACAGGATTTCTGCTTTGGAAAGTAAATAATCTTTGGCAAAGAGAATTTAAAAAAAACTTTGAACACTTAGATTTGACACATAGCCAATTAGTATTGCTTTTATCTATTTTATGGGGTGAAACTAACCAAACCGAAGTAACTCAAAAAAGTCTTTCAGATAAAGCGGGTATTGATCCCATGACTACTTCTACCGTTTTACGAACTCTACAAAAAAAAGGATTGATCAAAAGAAAATTTAATAAAAAAGATTCGAGAACTAAACTAATTTCCTTAACAGAAGATGGAAAAACAATTATTAAAAATGCAACTAAGGTTATAAAAAAATTCAATACATCATTTTTTAGTTCACTAAAAGATCAACAAAACCAATTTCAACAAAATTTAGTAACTCTTTTAGATGACGACATTTATGCTGATGAAATTAAACAAACCTGTTGTAAAGAATACGTACTTAATAATAACAATAATTTAGAAAAATCATAAATATGAAACTCAGAAAAATACAAATTATAGCTTTGCTATTCACTGCTGCAACATCCACATTGTATGTGTCTTGTGGTGGTGATAAGAAAAATGCAGCAGGTATGGCTGCTATGGGCGGGCAAGCCAATCAAGTGCTACCCTATCCGGTAAAAGTAGTTACTTCACAAACTGCTGTTTTGGAAACAGATTATCCGGCAACCATAAAAGGTGAAGAAGACATTGAAATTCGACCTATGGTTGAAGGATTCATTAAAACTATTAATGTAGACGAAGGTTCTGTAGTTAAAAAAGGACAAGTTTTATTTACATTGGATGCTCCACAATACAAACAAAATGTATTAAATGCTGAAGCTGCTATTAAAACTGCAAAAGCTCAAGTTGATAATGCAGTTATGGATGTAACAAAAATCACCCCTTTGGTTGAAAAAGGAATTGTAAGTAAATATCAATTAGAATCAGCACAATATGCTTTACAGACTAAACGTGCCGCTTTAAATCAAGCACAAACTTCTTTAGCTATTGCGAATACCAATTTATCTTATACAGTTCTTACCAGTCCGGTTAACGGAATTGTAGGTTCCATACCTTATCGTTTAGGTAGTTTAGTTAACAGTACCACTACCTTAACCACTGTGGCGAATACTTCCAATGTATATGTATATTTTTCTTTAAACGAAAAACAATTATTGGATTTCCTTAAAAATACACCGGGAGCAACTCAAGCAGAGAAAATTAAAAAATCCGAACCGGTAACTTTAATTTTAGCTGACGGTACCGAATACAATGAAAAAGGGAAAATTGAAACTATCAACGGTATTGTAAACACTTCTACAGGTTCTGCAAATTTCAGATCTAATTTTCCTAATCCGCAAGGTATCTTAAGAAGTGGTTCAACCGGATCCATACGAATCAGTACAACTGTTGAAAATGCTTTGGTTATCCCTCAAAAAGCAACCTTCGAAATTCAAGGTCAAACTTTTGTTTTCGTGGTACAAAAAGATAATAAAGTAAAACAAGTAACTATCAAAGTTACTCCAACGCCGGATGGACAATCCTTTATCGTAAATTCAGGATTAAACGAAAACGATAAAATAGTTGTTAACGGAATCCAGAATTTAAAAGAGGGAATGGAGATCAAACCTCAACTTTAATTTTCTTATCGTAAAAAGAAGTATTAAAACTTTAAATAATAAAAAAGAAATAAAACAATGCTTAAAACATTCATAGAAAGACCCGTTCTTTCCACAGTTATATCCATTATAATTGTGATTCTGGGTATTTTAGGGGTAGTTTCTCTACCGGTTGCCCAATATCCCGAAATTGCTCCGCCAACGGTACAGGTAACTACAAACTATCCGGGAGCAAATGCCGACGTGGTCATGAAAAGTGTTATCATTCCATTGGAAGAACAAATCAATGGAGTTGAAAACATGACTTATATAACATCGAGTGCAACCAATGACGGTAGTGCTACCATTACTGTTTATTTTAAACAAGATGCGAACCCTGATATTGCTGCCGTTAACGTTCAAAACTTGGCAGCTCGTGCCAACAGTTTACTTCCATCGGAAGTAACCAAAAACGGGGTGATTGTACAAAAATCACAAAGTAGTAATATCTTGTATATCGGTTTAGTTAGTAAAAGTAAAAACTACGATCAAAAGTTTTTACAAAACTATGCGAACATCAACATATTACCTCAGATAAAAAGAATCTCCGGAGTGGGTGATGCTCAAGCGAGAGGTGCTAATACTTATTCCATGCGTATATGGTTGAAACCTGACGTAATGGCAACTTACGGTATTACTCCTGCTGACATAAATGCTTTATTAGCTGAGCAAAACTTAGAAGCTGCTCCCGGTGCATTAGGTGAAAATAGTGCTCAAACATTCACGTATACATTAAAATATACCGGTCGTTTAGTAAGTTCTGAACAATTCGGTAATATGGTTTTAAAATCTCTTCCAAATGGAGATGTTTTACGATTAAAAGATATTGCAAGAGTGGAAGTTGGTTCTGAAAACTATCAAATTACTTCTACCATCGACGGAAATCCATCTGTAATTATCAGTATTGCGCAAACTGCAGGTTCTAATGCACAACAAATTATCAACGAAGTTGAAAAAGTTTTAGATAATGCAAAAAGTTCTTATCCTCCGGGAGTAGAAACTGTATATATGATGAATGCGAACGATTTCCTTAATGCTTCCATTGAAAAAGTTATTCATACCTTATTTGAAGCATTCGTATTAGTATTTATCGTTGTTTTGGTATTCTTACAAGATTTACGATCTACTTTGATTCCTGCAATTTCAGTTATCGTAGCTATTGTTGGTACATTCTTCTTCTTGTTAATATTTGGATTTACCATTAATATTTTAACCTTATTCGCATTAATTCTGGCAATTGGTATCGTGGTGGATGACGCGATTGTGGTCGTCGAGGCTGTCCATGCTAAATTGGAAGACGGGATGAAAGATGCCAAAAAAGCTTCTTTACATGCGATGGACGAAATAGCGGGGGCAATTGTAGCCATTACATTAGTAATGTCTGCGGTGTTTATTCCGGTTAGTTTTATTGGAGGAACCTCAGGAGTTTTCTATAAACAATTCGGGTTAACCTTAGCGGTTTCTATTGTACTTTCTGCGATTAATGCGCTTACGTTGAGCCCTGCATTATGTGCATTATTATTAAAACCTCATGATGACAAAAAACAAAATTCTGTTGTTAAAAAATTAAAAGACGGATTCAACGGAGCTTTTGAAAGTTTAACCAACAGATATAAAAAAGTTTTAATTTGGACCTCTAAAGCTAAATGGTCTGCATTTGCAATTATTATTGTTTTCTGCGGAATTTTATATTTTCTTATGAAAACAACTCCTACCGACTTTGTACCTCAAGAAGATAGTGGATTTATCATCGGGGATATAAGTCTTCCTCCGGCTTCAACACTTGAGCAATCCACAGCTATTGCTAAACAAGTATTTGAAGTTGCGAAAGGAATTGAAGGAGTATCCAATGTTGCTCAAATTAACGGTATGAGCTTTATTAGTGGTGCGGGAGGAAACTACTCCGTAATATTAGTAAAATTAAAACCGTGGAAAGAGCGTCCTAAAATCCAAATAAACGATGTAGTAAAACAGTTGTTCATTAGAACAGCAGGTATACAAGGTGGTAAGATTATCTTCTTCGGAACTCCTACCCTTCAAGGTTTCGGTATCAGTAACGGATTTGAATTCCAAATTCAAGATAAAACCGGAGGTGATATCCGTAAATTCTATGAAATCAGTGGTAAGTTCTTAGGAGCATTAAATCAACGACCTGAAATCATGTATGCAACTACTTCATTCAACCCGAACTATCCTCAATACCAAATTAATGTAAATGTTGCTAAAGTTAAACAAGCCGGTTTAGCCGTAACAGACATTTTAGGTGCTTTACAAGGATACATTGGTGGTGTGTATGCTTCTAATTACAATGAATTCGGTAAACAATATAAGGTTATGATCCAGGCAGATCCTAAATACAGAAAAAATGTGGAAGATCTTAATGGAATGTATGTAAGGACCAATAGTGGAGAAATGGCACCAATTGCCGGGTTTATTACCTTGACTAGAGTGTACGGTCCGCAATCTCTACAAAGATTTAACCTTTACCAATCCATACCTGTAAATGGACAACCCAATGCAGGATATAGTGCCGGTGATGCGGTTAGAGCTATTGAAGAAGTTGCTAAACAAACGCTTCCTCAAGGATATTCTTTCGAATATTCAGGAATGACCAGAGAGCAAGTGAACAACAGTGGTTCACAAACTGTTTATATATTCTTATTGTGTTTGATTTTCGTATATTTCTTATTATCAGCTTTATATGAAAGCTACATTTTACCTTTAGCTATTATTATTTCTTTACCTATAGGTTTAGCAGGAGCTTTCTTATTCGCTAAATTATTCGGAATTACAAACAATATTTATTTACAGATCAGTTTAATTATGCTTATCGGTTTATTAGCGAAAAACTCTATTTTGATCGTAGAGTATGCAGTTCAACGTAGAGAGCATGGAATGAGTATCATTGATGCTGCCGTTGAAGGTGCCGTTGCTCGTTTAAGACCTATATTAATGACCTCCTTTGCATTTATTTTCGGATTATTCCCGTTAATGGTAGCAACCGGTGCAGGAGCTGTTGGTAACCGTTCGATCGGTACAGCTGCTATTGGTGGTATGTTAATTGGTACTGTAATTGGCTTAGTAGTTACTCCTATGCTGTTTGCTGTATTCCAATCTTTACAGGAAAGGGCAACACATAAACCTTCCGTGGTTTTAAGAGAACAAAACGATAACGATGATGATGATGATGAATAAGTATAACAAAATAAAAGAATTAAGAATGAAAATTCGACCAATTCAATATACAACCTTATTATTAGTTTCAGTAGTACTTAGTTCATGTATTACCGCTAAATATGAGAAACCTCAGATAACCGATAATCAATTGTACAGGGATATGCCTGTCAAAGACAGTACTACTATTGCAGATATTCCTTGGAGTGATTACTTCAAAGATCCCAATTTGCAGAGCTTGATTAATGAAGGAATTCAAAACAGTTATGATTTAAAAATAGCTGTTGCAAGAATAAAACAAACAGAAGCTTCGCTTCGTTCTGCCAAACTAGGTTACTTACCTAGTTTGTCTGCAGACGCTTCTTATTCTAACAGTAAATTAAATACTGTTCAAGGAAACGGAGTTAAAACGCATTCAGAAGTTTTCCAATTGGGAGCATCTGCAAGCTGGGAGCTTGACATTTGGGGAAAAATTTCCAGTGCCAAAAGATCTGCTCTAGCTACTTATCTTCAAAGTGATGCGTATAGACGTTTAGTTCAAACTTCTTTAGTGGCAAATATTGCAAATAATTATTATTCTCTAATTGCTCAAGATGAACAATTGAAAATAACGCTAAACACCATTAAATTATTAGAAGATAATGTGAAAACTATGGAAGATCTAAAAGAAGCTAACATAGTAACCGGTGCAGCTGTTGAACAAAGCAGAGCTTTATTATACTCTACTCAAGTGAGTGTTCCTGATTTGGAAAATAATATCAAATCTTTGGAAAACAACATCTGTTATTTATTGGGTAGAACTCCCGGACCTATACAAAGATCTTCAATGGCTCAACAAACAGTTCCTAGTCAATTTGACTATGGTGTGCCTGCTCAATTATTGTCTAAAAGACCTGATGTAATGATGTATGAACTTGCGTATCGTGCTGCATTTGAAGATACCAATGTTGCGAAAGCATCTTTATATCCTTCTTTAACAATTACCGGTAATGCAGGGTATTCTACCTTAAAGAATTTAGATAATTTCTTTGATCACTCCAGTCTTTTTGCAAGTGTGGTAGGAGGTTTAACACAACCTATTTTTAATCAAGGAAAATTAAGAAGCCAACTGAGAATAAGACAAGCTCAACAAGAAGAAGCCTTGCTTAACTTTAAAAATTCGGTTTTAAATTCAAGTGTTGAAGTTTCTAATGCTTTATTTGCTTATGAAAAAGCTAAAAGTAAAGACTACGACAGAAGCTTACAGATAAATTCTTTAGTTAAATCTGTTGATTTTACTAAACAATTATTAATATACAGCGATGCTAATTATACAGAAGTTTTAAATGCTGAAAGAGACTTATTAAATGCAAGATTAAGTCAAGTAAATGATAAACTTCAACAATTACAAGCTTCAATTAACCTTTACAAAGCTTTAGGTGGAGGTGTTAACTAAACCAAAGATGTAATGTATATAAAAAGTCGGATTTTATAAAAATCCGACTTTTTTATTTTATGTTATAAATTTCAAGTTAACTAAAATGTAAACACAAGAATTATTTTAATTCTTGCATTAACTTTAAATAATGTGAATATCTTTTTTCTGATATTCTTCCTTCCTTGACTGCCTCAATTACGGCACATTGCGGTTCATTGATATGTAAGCAATTATTATACTTGCAATAAGTTTTTTCGCGTAAAATTTCGGGAAAATAATCTTGTAATTCTTCTTTATGAATGTCTACTAATTCAAATTCTTTAATACCGGGTATATCAATTATTGCACCTCCAAAATCCCATTCATACATTTGCGCAAATGTGGTGGTATGTTTCCCTTTTTCATTATAATTTGATATAGTCGCTACTTTTAAATTTAAATTTTCTTGTAAAGCATTGATGGTCGAAGATTTTCCACTTCCCGAATGTCCAATAAATACAGAAGTTTTATCTTTGATTTTATTTTTCAATTCTTCTATATGAAGATTGGTTAATGCAGAAATTCGTAAGGTTGAATATCCAATATTTTGGTATATATTTTCTATCTCTTGCAATTCTTCTAACTCCGTTTCGGATAACAAATCGATTTTATTAAACACAATCAAAACAGGAATTTGATAGGCTTCACAAGTGATCAAGCAACGATTTAGAAAACCTAAAGAAGTTTGAGGATGTTTTAGGGTAAAAACTATACAAGCCAAATCTATATTGGATGCTATAATATGTGTTTCTTTAGATAAATTAACCGATTTGCGAATAATATAATTTTTTCGAGGATAAATTTTCGTTATCCAAGCAATATCATGATCTTCTAATTCGTATTGTATGCGATCTCCTACAGCTAACGGATTGGTATTTCTAATTTTATCTTTTTTAAATTTTCCGCGAATTCGAGCATCATAAACTTTTCCTGTTGTTATGTCTTTTACCAAATACCAACTTCCTGTAGATTTTAATACGATTGCTTCATTCATAACTCAAAAATATAAAAAAATGCATCCTAAATTGATGCATTTTTATTACTATCTAAAACTTATGATTATTCTTCCATAATTTTATTCTGCAATTCAACGGATTCTTTATGAATGGAAACTAAAAGATGTTCTAAAAAATCTTCTGATAATCCCATTCGTTCTCCATTGCGAATGGCTAGGTTTTTTAATACATTCCAACGATCGGGTTGAAAAATAGCCACATTATGTTCTTTTTTAAGATTTCCGATTTTTTTGGCTACATCCATTCTGGCAGCTAATAATCCTAACAATTGATTATCCAACTCATCTATTTCTCCTCTATATCGATTTAATTTAGCTGAAAAATCATCCGAATTATCATTCTTTTTACGCAAAGTAATATCTACCAAAATATCCTTCAAGGCTTCAGGCGTAATTTGTTGTTTGGCATCACTCCAAGCTTCATCCGGATTATTATGGACTTCAACCATTAATCCGTTATATTCTAAATTAAAAGCTTGTTGAGCAACTTCTGCAATTAAATCTCTTCTTCCTGTTATATGAGAAGGATCTCCTAAAATAGGAATATTAGGGAATCGGTCTTTAAGTTCTAAAGCTATCTGCCATTGAGGGTTATTTCTATATTTTGATTTATTGTGTGAAGAAAAACCTCTATGAATGACCCCTAAATTTTTAATTCCTTGAGCAGCCAATCTTTCCAATGCCCCGATCCATAAATCTAAATCAGGATTAACCGGATTTTTAACTAAAACGATTTTATCTGTATCTCGTAAAGATTCTGCTATTTCTTGTATGGTAAAAGGGTTTACAGTTGAACGAGCTCCGATCCAAAGGTAATCCACATCAAATTCCAAAGCTAATTTAGCATGAGAAGCATTCGCTACTTCCGTAGCTATAGGCATATTAAATTCATCTTTTACCCTTTTAAGCCAATTAAGACCTATAGCCCCTACCCCTTCAAAGCTTCCGGGTTTAGTACGAGGTTTCCAAATACCGGCACGAAACACCTGCATATAATTCCGATCCATTCGCTCAGCTATTTCCATAACTTGCTTTTCACTTTCTGCACTGCACGGCCCCGCAATTACTAAAGGCTTTTCGAATTGTTTAATCCAATTCTGGTCTAAATCTTGTAAACTCATAAATATGTTTTCTAAAAGTATGTAAATCTAAAATTTTTTTATTAAATGTCATAAAGTATTTTGCATTTTAAATGAATTTTTTATGTTTATATGGTAAGTTTTTTAATAAAAAACGGCAAAAGAGAATGAAATAAAATAATTTGCTTCTTCGTTTTTCTTCCTTACGAAACATTAGTTTTACATTATTCATGTTTGATAAGTTTACATGATTGCTAATAATTTTTCTAATTATAGTTTGCTTTTCAAAAAAATTAGAATTTGTAATTGTATTTTTGTTAACTATTTAAAAAATTATGAAAGAAATTTTAATTAGTATTTTTTTCAATATAGTTGTTTCAATCCTATTAAAACTATATAATAAGAAATCCAAAGGGGTTTCTTTAGTGATTACGTACAATTATTTATTTTCAGCAATTTTTTGCTATATACTTTTCAAACCCGATCTACCTTCTTTAAATTATTCATCGGCTCCGTGGCTCATTTATTTTCTAATGAGTATTTTAATGCCCGTAGTTTTTTTATTGATTGCTGAATCTATTAAATATACGGGAATTGCACGAACGGATATAGCGCAAAGAATGTCTTTACTATTAACAGTGAGTGCTTCTTTTTTATTTTTTAATGAGTCTATCAATTCTCTTAAAATCTTGGGTTTATTGATTGGATTTATCTCAATACTCTTTATATTTTACGCTAAAAAAGGAGATCAAACTTTTCCTTATAATAAATTGTATCTCCTTATTCTTATATTTTTCGGATTAGGGATTATTAACATCTTATATAAATTAATAGCGGTAAACCAAAATTTTTCGTTTACGACTTCCACCTTTTTTATATTCATTGGTTCTTTTATAGTTGGTTGTATTATTACTTTTGCACAAAAAATACGGTTTACTTTTAAAGAAATTTTATGGGGAATTGCTTTAGGTATTTTTAATTTCGGAAATGTATATTTTTATTTAAAAGCGCATCAAACTTTTAAAGATAATCCATCTCTTGTTTTTGCTTCGATGAATTTAGGAGTAATTGTATTGGGCAGCTTAGTTGGAATATTAGTTTTTAAGGAAAAAATGAATAAACTCAATTATTTGGGATTGGTACTTGCGCTTGCAGCCATTACAATAATTTCTTTATCCACTTAACTTAAAAATTTTTCAAAAACTCCCAGTCCAAATAAGGCAAAATCATATTTCACGGGATCATCGGCATCCAGCATTTTTAAATTTTCCATGAGAAGTGAAACCGATTTCCAATCATTTTGAGTTCTTGACAACAAGTTTAAAGATCTTGCTACATTTCCCGAATGTACATCCAGTGGACAAACCAATTGGGATGGAGAAATGGAATTCCATAATCCAAAATCAACTTTATTAGGATCGTATCGTACCATCCATCGAAGAAACATATTAATTCTCTTAGCTGATGAATTTTTGGCCGGACTGCTTATATGTTTTTGGGTTCGCTGTAAATGTTCTATTTCGAAAAATCGTTCTCTAAATCGTTCTATTACTAAGTATGTGTCTTCTTCTTTTTTTTCTGCAGAAAAAACTTTTTCAAGTCCTCCGTGATTCTTATAAATATTTTGAAGGGATTTGATAAAAAATACTAAATCGTGTGAATTAAAAGTTCTGTGTACGCTTCCTTCAATCTTTTTTAAATCTTGGAAATTATGATTTAAGATAAAATCATGGGGTGCATGGTCTAAAAAATGCATTATTTTTTCTGCATTTTTAATTATAGACTTTCTGTTTCCCCAGGCTATAATTGCTGTTAGAAAACCTGAAATTTCAATATCTTCTTTTTTACTAAATTGATGAGGAATTTGAATGGGATCTGTTTCAATAAAATTGAGTGTATTATATTGTTCTACCTTTTCATCTAAAAAGGGCTTCAATTTCAGAATTTTTTCCACGTTTATTATTTACCTTATAATGTAAATTAGCTAAAAGGAGCGATTTGAATTTCTAACCCATTTAGATCATTGGTAATTGGAATTTGACATCCTAAGCGACTATTTTCTTTAACATGAAATGCTTCTGAGAGCATAGCCTCTTCCTCATCTCCTTTTTCCGGTAAAGGAATATTGTTGCTCAAAATATAGATTTGGCATGATGCACACATCGCCATACCTCCACAAATTCCAATCGTTCCTTCAGGTACTAATTCATAAGCTCGTATTAATTCCATGATATTCATGGACATATCCGTCGGCGCTGAAACCGCATGTTTATTTCCTTCCCTATCGGTGATATTGATGGTTACTTCTGACATATAATTTGTTAAAATTATTGAATTGATTTAACAACCGGTTTTTCTGCTTCTTTTACTGTTCCGTCAAATCCTTGTACACCTCCAACGGTAGTATATTTTAAAACGTATTTTCTGTCGGGATATATTTTACTGTAAATACTTTGACACATCAAGGTGGCCTCATGAAAACCGCAAAGAATTAATTTTAATTTTCCAGGATATATATTGATATCTCCAATGGCATAAATTCCCTCAATATTGGTTTGGTAATCCAACGCATTATTTACCTTGATAGCATTTTTTTCAATTTCCAATCCCCAATCGGCAATAGGTCCTAATTTAGGAATAAGTCCAAATAAAGGAATAAAATAATCCACTTCTTTATCAAAGGTTTGCCCTTCCTTTTCAATAACTAAGGATTCTACCTTACCGTTCCCCTTGATTCCTACAATTTCGGCAGGAGTGATTAAATTTACTTTTCCTTGATTTTTTAATGATTGAACTTTCTCAACGGAATCCAAAGCGCCTCTAAATTCATTTCTACGATGTACTAATGTTACTTCTTTAGCGATATCTGCTAAAACAATGGTCCAATCCAACGCCGAATCTCCTCCTCCGGCAATTACTATTTTTTTATCCTTATATTTTTCCGGATCTTTTACAAAGTATTCAACTCCTTTTTCTTCATAATCAGCAATATTATCTATCAAAGGTTTTCTAGGTTCAAAACTCCCTAATCCGGCTGCAATCGCCACGGCTTTTGCATGATGTCGAGTACCTTTATCTGTAGTAACAATAAAAGTTCCGTCTGCTTGTTTATCAATGGTTTTAGCTGTTTCATTGAGAGTAAACCCGGGTTGAAATTGCTTGATTTGCTCACGTAAATTTTTAACTAATTCACCTGCCTGAATGGAAGGATATCCCGGAATATCAAAGATCGGTTTTTTAGGATAGAGTTCTGTTAATTGCCCTCCAATGTTTGGAAGCGCATCAATAATATGACATCTTAATTTTAATAATCCCGCTTCAAATACAGCAAAAAGTCCTGTAGGACCTGCTCCTATTATCAAAATATCTGTTTCAATCATAATTTTTTACTAAATATTTTTATATAATAACAATGTATATAAGGTTTATTTAAAATCTATTTCTTCTAAGTAAAATAAGTTATATTTTTTTTATCTTCTAAATGATAAAAACATTTTTAAATAATGCTGAAACTTACAGATAACTTATTTCCTAATAAATATTAAATTACTTTTAATTGGGGCTTATGTTCTATTTTATCTTCTAAAAACAATTTCCCTCTTAAAATACTTTTAATTAAATCCACAAATTTCTCTGCAAAAGTCGTTCTAATTTGATTGGTTGAATAAATTAATGATATTTCCCTGGAGGGTGAAGATGAAAAATATCTGATATTTTTCTTTTCTTCTTCCGATAAATTTTCAGATTCTAATAAAGGTAAAATGGTAAATCCGAACCCTTCATTAACTAAGTTAATCAGTGTAGTAAAACTTCCTCCTTCTAATTTTATATTAGAATTAATGGCTTCTCTATGCTTGCAAAGATCCAACACTACATCTCGGAAGCAATGGCCTTCTTCCAACATTAAAAGATAATTAAAGTCTAATTTATCAACATCTAAAACTGTTTCTTTATACATTTTCGCATCTTGCGAAGAAACGTAAGCTACTAATGGCTCTTTGTAAATTGGTTTTTCAATAATTTGATTGTCATGTAAAGGTGTACTTGCAATTCCAAAATCCAAATAGCCTTCTTTGATGCCTTTTAAAATGTCCTCAGTTTTCATTTCTTTAATAACCAAGTCGGATTCCGGGTATTTACTCCTGAAAGTTTTATAGAAAAGTGGCACTAAGGTGGGGGTTATTGTTGGTATAATACCAATGACAACCGTTCCGTTCATACTTTTTTTATCTTCTTCTACAATTTGTGATAATTTATTAGCTTCAGATAAAATTATTTTGGCCTGTTCTACAATTTTCTTTCCTATAGGAGTTATTTTTATAGGATTAGTTGTTCTGTCGAAAAGCTCAACTCGTAACGTTTTTTCAAGCTTTTGTATTTGCATACTCAAAGTAGGCTGACTTACGAAAGCTTTTTCTGCTGCTATCGTAAAATTTTTATATTCGGCAACAGTTAATACATATTGCAGTTGAATTAAGGTTATCATTTAAGATAATGTTTAATTATTCTTTGCAATTTAACAAGATTATTCGAAATATTCACAAATTAATGCAGGTATTGTAACCTTTTACAAGTAATTTTCGTATATATAATAAGTAAGTATAATTTGTAGGTGAGTAAACAGTTCATCTACTTTTGTTTAAGATAAAAAGAGTTACTATTAAATGAGACAATTAAAGATTACTAAGCAGGTAACGAACAGAGAAACAGCCTCTCTTGACAAGTATTTACAAGAAATTGGAAAAGTGGATCTAATTACTGCTGATGAAGAAGTTGATTTGGCACAGCGTATTAAAGCGGGTGACAGGGTGGCTTTGGAAAAATTAACTAAAGCAAACCTGAGGTTTGTTGTTTCTGTGGCTAAGCAATACCAAAATCAAGGACTTAGTTTACCTGACTTAATTAATGAAGGAAATTTAGGATTAATTAAAGCGGCTAAACGCTTTGATGAAACCCGAGGTTTCAAATTCATTTCTTATGCTGTTTGGTGGATTCGTCAATCCATACTTCAAGCATTAGCAGAACAATCCAGAATTGTACGTCTGCCCTTAAACAAAATCGGTTCTATTAATAAGATTAATAAAGCATATGCCCATCTTGAACAAGAACATGAAAGGGCACCCTCTGCTGCCGAATTAAGTGAGGTATTGGATATGAGTGAAGACGATATTAAAGAATCCATGAAAAATTCAGGTCGCCATTTATCTATGGATGCGCCTTTAGTGGAAGGGGAAGATTCTAATTTATACGACGTTTTACGTTCGGGTGAATCTCCAAGTCCTGATAAAGAATTGATGTTGGAATCTCTTCAGATTGAAATTGAAAGATCTCTTTCTACCTTAACTCAAAGAGAAGCCGATTTAATCCGTTTATATTTCGGTTTAAGCGGTCAACATCCGATGACCTTAGAAGAAATTGGTGAAACTTTTGACCTTACTCGTGAAAGGGTTAGACAAATAAAAGAAAAAGCTATTCGCCGATTAAAACATACCAGTAGAAGTAAAATTTTAAAATCTTATTTAGGAAAATAATTTTTTATTTACCTGATACTAAAGTACAAAGGCTATTTATTGTATAAATAGCCTTTATTTTTTGTATTTAAAATTTGCAGTAATAAATTAAATAACTATATTTGCAAACGCAAAGCAGAAGCGGTCCCATAGCTCAGTTGGTTAGAGCATCTGACTCATAATCAGAGGGTCCTTGGTTCGAGCCCAAGTGGGACCACTTTAAAATTAAAATCCTTACAAAATTGTAAGGATTTTTTTGTTTTATTATTTATTCATATAATTAATACTTCAATTAATTCAATTTCCTAAATACAATTACTTAAATTAGAATTTCTATAGGAAATTATACTCTACTTAATAAAAATTCATGTCTATAATTTTGATCATATGTATAATTATAAATTTACTATACCCTATTTGATTTTAATAAGATTGATGCAAACATAAAAGGTATAGTTCTTTTGAAAGTAAAATATACGTACAAAAATAATTTTTCGATAATATTAGACGTTTGAATTTAATCATTGAATTATTAAGTTAAAGATGCCGCCTCAAGTTATTGAGGCGGTCTTAAATAATTGCCTCTATAGCCTTATTCGCACTATTTCTTAAATGTACATGCTTTAGCATACTGTCAAATATATTAAGAGCTTTATTTATAAGGTATTTATCTTTATTAATTTTTGAAACAAGTTTACTATATATACCAAGAATTAATTGAACCGGTTCTTTATCATAATATCCACACTCTTGAATATTAGGAATAGTTCTAAAATCCATATTTTCCAATAATTCCATGCATTCTTTAGGATAATATTTTGAACAATTTAACAGATATTTAAGAAAATATTTAGGATCTAATCTACACAGTTTAGATTTTGAGTATTCTTTAAGAAAATCAAAAAGAGAAACAAAATGACTACATTTAAATTTCCTTAAAAAAATACATGCATATTGACCAGCTAAATCTTTATCTTCTTCATTTATTAAATCATATAGTATTGATAATGCATTTTTATTAATCGTAGCATCTTCTTGATTAATTAAAAATTTTTCAGCAACATTTATAGCACACAATTTTGCATTTTTACCATATGTAATAAATTTTTTATATAATTTTTTATCATGATCTAATCCTAATAACCAGCTTGAAACCATTATATAACATTGTTTATAAAGTTCCGGAGTATTCAATAATATATCAAAATAATAATTCATATCATCGTGATATTTATTATTAAAATATTGAGCTATATTAAGAGATGATTTTAGTATTTCTATATTATCTGTTTGAGTAATTTCTACGAATATTTTAAAAGCTCTTTCTATATCCAAATAATTCAAGTAACCTAAATTATTTAAAATTAAAATTTTTAAAGTATCATTACACAAAGGATTTTGAATAAAATTCTCAACAGTTGAAAATATTAATTCTTCAAAATTTTTATTATTATAGCAAAACATTATTGTATGTAAAGCAGAGCTTCTAATTGAATTAATAATATCATACAAAGATTTTGTTGAATCAAATTCATTTTCGCTATTTGGGTAATTAAATATTGTATTTTTTAAAAAATTAATTATATCTAAATCTATATTTTTATTTCTTATAAAATATTTTGCCTGTTGACTTAATAAAAGAACATAAGAAGCATTTTTTAGATTTAGCGATATAAATTTTTTGTAAAGAATTTTAACTTTATCAGGATTAAAATTTCCTTCAATTAAACCTAAAATACCATAAATAATATAAAATGGAGATATTTTAGCATCATCAAATAATTCATTTATAAAAGTGTAAAATTTATCCGGACACTCTTTTACTTTATATGAAAAAGCTAATGAGTGTCGAATTATATTCTCTTTATGATTTTTTAAATATGGATAGTTTTCATCATATTTTATCATACTTTTTTTCCAATTTTTCATATCCATCTTATCACAAGCCAAATGATTCACTGGATCCTCAAATCTATCTAATACATTTCTTGAAGTATGTATAGCTATACTATGATTTACCTCTCCAAATTTTCTATTAAGTTCTTGATATACTCTATAAAGTGATGCATTTTTTCTAATTCTTTCAATAGGTAAAGATTTTATAAATAGATATTTTTTCTCTCCAAATTCTCTTAAAGAATATTTTTTTACACCATTATTATCCGTCCAAATGTAGTAGTCATATGTTGATCTTATACTTAATAGAGTTTCATCAATAAATTTTGTTTGATTGATATCTAAAAATTCATAAACATTACTAATTAATTTTCTTAGTAACAATTGTAAATTATCATCACAACCCGAAAAAACATTTTTCTTACTTAATATATCTAATAATTCAATTATAATATCTTTATGCTCTCCGGGACTTGTATTTAGCCCCTTTACTATTAATTTTATTATGAGTACATTATTTGAATACTTGTGATTATTATAAAACTCAGTAATAAACTTAGTATCACAACTTTCTATAAATTCATATAAAATTTTTTTAATATTGTTTTCTCCATAAGTTAAGTTATCTATAAATATTGAACTGCTATAAAGAGGAGAAGATATGCTTTCATTATTAAAGTATGGAATTTTATTTTTTTCTGATAGTTGTTGATATAGTTTAAAAAGATATTCAAAAGTATCTTTAGGAGAATCTTTAAAAAATTTTTCAAGGGTGTCATTTAATGAGTAATTAAACTCATAGTTGTTTACATTATCTTCATAAAAATCTAATATAGGCTGTTTTAATTTATTATAAACATATTTTTTATTTACAGGGAAAATTTTTTTAAGAATTTCATAATACCAAAAATTATTTCTTTTTCTTTCAGATTCTTTTTCATATGGGATGTATTTTTCAAAATAATATAGTAGTCTAATATCATCCCAATTATCTATTTGTATTATTAAATAATATATAAAGTCTTTTTTGTTTTCAAAATCCAATTTATCAAAATAATCCAGAATTAAAAGAGGACATTCATTCATATTATCTCTAAATAATAACCAATTATAATTTATCTTATTATCTAAATAATTAAATTCATTATTAGTAATTCCATTTTCCTGAATAAAAAAATACTTTCTAGGGATATCTTCCGAGATAAAAAATTGTATCCAAGATTCAGAAAATATTGAACTCACAAATACATTTTCATATTCTTTATTTTTTAATATTATATTTGAAACAAATTCCTTTTCTGATATGCTGGGGTTTCTCAACAGACCGATTTCACTTATAATCAAGGATTTTATATGAAATCTATAATCATTAGAATTAATTATGTTTTTAACTGTCTTAAGATAAATAGTTATATTATATTCTCTTAAATACTCCAAAACCATTTTTATAACAGATCTTACATATAAACTTTGCTCATTATGTATAATATAGCTTTCTAAATTTTCTTGATTTTCTACAAACTGTCTGGCAAAACAATATTCATAAAATGTTTGATGAAAGAATTGCAAATCCTTATTACTCTCATTTAACAAGCTGTGTGAACATAAATAATTAATTTCAGAAAAATACTCATCTTCGTAGATATTTCCCACAGATATCCTCTGTTCATTGTACATTTTCTGAGATAATAAATAAATAAATTTTTTCAGATTCATATTTCTATTTGAAGAGATATACTTTTTCCACAGTTGATCATATAAATCTTTTAATGTAGAAACAGAGTTTAAATCCTTTTTAATTCCACTTTCAAATATTCTACAATAGATATCTAAATGATTAGGAGTTCTTAATAACTCTAATACTTTTGCGGAAGAGCAACTTATATTAAATTTTGAAAGAGAATTTTTAACTTCTTCTATAGAAAATAGGTTAACTGATATTTTTTTGTAAACATCCGAATTATATATACTTAATTCAGCATCATATTCTAAATCATAAGATCTTGAAGATAGAATTACTCTAACGTTTTTATTATCTTCTAAAGAAGAAATTAACCTGATATAAGTTTCAATAAATTCTCTACTGGATGATAAGGTAAGAGACATTGCATCAATTTGGTCAATTATTACAACTAGTTTTTCTGCCTTATCCTTTGTAGTTTTTATAATTCTATCAAATGTCAGTTGATTATTAAATAATTGAGTTTCAAGATCAAAAATTGATTTGCAATAAAACTTATCAGCTTTTATACCTAATACCGTATAGTTTTCGTTTTCAAGTTTTTCATAAATATCTTTGAGAATTACTGATTTACCAAGCCCTTTTTCACCTTTTAGTATTAAAACATTCTTTTTATTAATATGCAAATCAGTATTTATCCAATCATATATTAATACTGTTTCTGATCTGTGTATGTGTGTGCTAGTTTTATTTTCAATATAATATTTTACTTGACGTAAAGCATAGGATGCATTTTTTAATACAGTTCTTATATTAATTTCCGGAACACTATTTTTTTTTACAACTTCTTTATGTATTTCTTCTAATTTAATGCTATCCTTTATCTCAAAAGCAGTAGTATAAAGATTATTTTTTTTTAGAAGATAGACCAATTCATTTCCATCTTTTAATTTAATAAATTCATTGGTTAAATTATATTCATTTTCAGTTCTCCTTTTCCAGGAACACCACCATTTGTTTTGTTGTAAATCAAATGTATTAATAATACATAAAGTCCAACTTTTTGTTTTAAATTCTTTAGAATTAATTACAGTTTTAAAAGATTCTCGTATTTGTGACTTTTGAGATTCTCCCACTCCGTTGATAAAAAATTTACATTGAATTACATCTATTGGTTCAATCCCGATCTCACCAATGAATATATCAATTCCTCCATCTCCTTTGTTCACTTTAACTTTTCTAACATTTCCAGATTGAGATTCACTTCTATAAAGGCTTTCACAAATTTCCTCAAATTTACTTCTGGAACCAGCTTCACCATATTTATTAATTAAAATTAGCCACGCATCATTCATTTCATTAATTTATAATTTTTATGAGTATACAAATGACTAAATATATAAAATTAATTAGTAAAAACTTATAATTCATATATCAATAAATCTTATATATAAAATTTCAATTCTCAATTTTTTAAAATATAAGTGAGTAAACAAATCCGTTTGAATAGAGGACAACTATAAATTTTAAATAATATTTCTTTATTGGGATATTGTTACAAACAGGGCAAACTTCCGTATAAATAATAATAATATTTTAATAAGTTAGATTGAATTTATAACTCATGTAAATTATCAAAAAAATAATAAATATACTTTTATTGTTATAAGTGTAAGATCCTATAGTGCCCTTCTTGACAGTTAAAAAGCCTGTCGTACCTATCATAATAAAACACTTAAAGATATTTTACAGGAAGCTTTTAAAGAATATACCGGCTCCAAAGTAGATTTTATTTACCAACCCAATAAAACGGAAATAATCTCTTATACCATCAGTTACAATGAAAACCTTTATAAATTTATTCAAAGGCTGGCTAAATGATATGGAGAATATTTATTCTGGAAAGAATCACAACTTGTTTTTGGTCGTGGCAATCATAAAACATCTAGTTTTTTACCATTTAATCTTGTTAAGAAGCTATTAAAACAGCTGGATAAGAAACAATGATTTTAGCTTGAGCGGAATTCCAACTTTATAAGATTCGGGCATTACAAAAAATATTTACCAACGGTAGCGGCTCCAGCGAGGGAATCAATCCTTTTAAAATATTCTCCGGCAAATCTAAAAAGGAAAATACTGCACTAACATCAAAATTTTGATGGATTCTTGTATCAAAATTAATAGTTGTATACGCCTAAGGAAACTTAGAATTTACCGATTGTGAAGATGAATGTTTTTTTATAGTTGCCGTTTTTCCTCTGTTTGAAATTGGATATACCCATCGGCATATCTCGGATTTAAATTAATTCTGTCTAAGGTCCATTCCTGATAATGGCATATGTGCTTTTAATTATGCTCTTCAACCATCGATCGGGTCTTCTGTTTGTTTACATCCCATACTCGCATTCCATTTTTTTCCCATTGAACCAAGTTATACATTTCAGTGTTGTCTGCTTCATTAACAAAAAATTCTGCCGAAAATTCATTATTGGAGTAAATGATTAATTCGTTTACATTATGAAATCTACTGTACTAGTTTTTCATTTAATAATTAGGTATAAATCGGCGTCTAAATAAATCGTCCGGGTGTATAACATTATTAGATTTATAGTAAGGTTAAATTTGAATCTTTCTTTATAAGAAAAAAGTTTCAAACAAATTTGTAGAAATAGTTAGCCAACATGCAACTATAATATTTAAGCCAAATTAAAATTTTTCCCTAATTCACTTCCTTTTTCTTTTCTGTTGTCGTTTAGATCAAATGTTTATTAAAAGTTATTTAAAATTTTCAATCTTACTCTTTATTTCACTTATAAAATCGGTTGCTAAAGTACTATTAAGTACATGTTCTTCAAAAGTCATGGTTAAATTCATAATAACTTTATAAAACTTTTCATTATTTTTTATGATCGGAATATTTTTTAACTTATCTAAACTTATACTCATTGTTGAGTTCAAAAATAGGGCTTCTGTAACTAAATCTTTATCTTTTAGCGAAGTGATCATAAAACTTCCCTGAATCCGGTGTCTTTTAGCTAAATTGTGATATGACAGATAAGAAATTAAACGTCTCAAATATTTAGGTTGATTTTCTATTAATCTGGTTTCTTTAAAAAAGATGGAAGTCTTATAATCAGAAAATTTACATTTATCTATTATTTCTTGAATTTCTTCAAGAGTTTTTTTATCTGAATTTTTAACCACACAAGGCATAACCTTATTTTCTCCATTAATCTTTCTGTCTAACATAAATTTTGCATTTATGGATTCGTATTCTACCACTTTCGGAAAAAATTTGGAGCGTTTGATGGCTATATTTAGTTCCGGAAAACATCTTAATACATCTGATATTATATATATCATATAAGCAGTATAAGAAATTTTTTTTCTTGTATTGTTATTTCTATGCTCAACGAGATTAGTACCATCTACGGGTACTGTGAGATGGATGGCATTTATTTTTTTGGTATATTGTAAAAAACTATATACTCCCTTAATTTGTCGTGAAATAGGCTTTATTGGGTTCATTTTTTTATTATTTAAATGTTAGAATCTTTTAGCGATAAACTCTTTACATTCTTTATTAATAAAAAATATTTATTTGAAAATATCTTTACTCCTTTTTCAACATACGCAACTATCTCTAATGGAAATAAAGAATTCCATTTTTCACCTATTTGTGGTATTGCTCCAAATATGACCACTTTGTATAGCAATCCTTGCAAAAATTCACCTAATTTTTGAGTTTTATTCATAAGTATTATTTTTTAATAGTTTAAATTTAGTTTTATTGAATTTCGAGTGGTTAGCAGATTCTCTTATTTATTATTTATTTTTTTCTCATATCATTGTGTATTTTTTTTATTTTAAGCCATATATGAATTAACTAACGAACCTGTTTTTTGCCGTAAAAACACATTCAATCTAATCCTAGTAATAACAGGAAAATTTTTCCGTAATTATTTTTTTAAAATAAAATAGTTTCATTCACTACTGCGTTCCCTATATTTAGGATTATCTATCTTTAAAAGAATAGCACCTATTTAATTTCTATTTTTTTATAATTCTTATTGAAATCACCTATATTCTATCTGATATGAGCAAATCAATACTACATAAATGTCTTACTTAATTTTTACATTTCAAGTCGGATATACTAAATTTATGGCTGATTATATATCCTTTATATTATCATGATATGTGATGTCTTCTATTTATAAATAATAATTGTTAACGCTTTTGATTAAATTTTTAATTGAATTAATCGAATTAACCTACCGGCTAACATGCCTTTCTTTTAGAATTTAAATAATTACTTTTTGATATTAATTTCATTAAATTATATTTTATGTTAGTATAAATCAAATATATGAAAATAAATATAGAATATTTTATTTATTTTTCATTTTTTTAATATATATAAGTTATTTATACATTTTAAAATATAAAAATAGTTTTATTTACATATACTTATTTATATATAATAAATAATATAATTTAATTTTTTATTTAACAAAATTGTTTTTTTTATAATTAATTTATAAAAAAACAATTATTATGTATAAAATATAATACTTCTCTATAAAATAAAAAAAATATATATCAATAATATATAAATAAATACATTAAATAAAATTATATAAATTTTAACTTGTATATTTTTTATTAATTTTAAAATAAAATTATAAAATTTATATGTATTATTGCGTAATAAATATTTTAATTTTAAAATGATTTATATGAATGTTCATAAATTAATCCCTATGGATTAAATGTGTATTTAGTCAGTAAACTTATTTTATCTAACATGATAAAATTGTATTATCTTATTTATAGTTATAGATTTTTTTAATAAAACCAATTTCTAAAATTAAGCATACATTATATACTGCCTAGTAAGGAGTAATTATTTATACCAACCGGATACGATTAAAATAATTACGATAAATATTATTGAATAAATATAATTTAATATATAAAAATGAAAATGAAAAATAAAATTATCTTAGCTTTTTTATGTTTATTACTTAATAGTATTAATTTATCTGCCCAATCGTTATCAAATTCTAAAAAAGATATCTACAAAACAGGATTCCGTGAAATAAATATAAATGATTATTTAAGACCGCTTCAAATTGCTTTGGTATATCCAACCTCGGCAAAACATCCCATTGCAAGAATTGGAGATAATGAATATATCATCGGTGAAAATGTAATTTATGATGCGAAAATATCCGATAAGAGCTTTCCTTTGGTTATTTTTTCTCATGGACTGAATGGGTCTTGGGATAATCATATTTGGTTAGCTGCAGCTTTAAGTAAAAGGGGATTTATTGTGGCAATGCCTAATCATCCCGGAACTACCTTGCAAGATATGGATCCGCAACTTGCTCGAGATATGTTAGCCCGTCCGGAAGATATTCGTCGTACAATCAGTTATTTATTGGAAACTAAACAATTTTCAGATCATATAGATGCTAATAATATCTCTATTATCGGGCATTCTTATGGAGGATGGACTGCAGTGGAAGCTATTGGCGGTAAATCTTCTGCTAAAGTTTTCAAAAAAGAATGCCGTAAATATCCCATCATGTTAGCTTGTGACGTTTTTAATGAGCAAATGAAAGGTTTGGATGAAAGATCAGATTTTCTAAAATTAGATAAAGACATGAAAGATCCCCGTATCAAAAGAGCAGTAATCTTAGATATAGGATTTGGCCGCATGTTTATTCCATCCAGCTTATCGGAAATAAAAATTCCGGTTTTAGTCTATTCCGCCGGACCATTTGTAGAAAGAATACCGGCAGAACTAGAAACCGGTTATTTAACTAAATATCTACCGGAAAAGACTTCCAAACACATAGTTTTAAATAATGCTACCCATTACAGCTTTATGGCTATCTGCAGAAAAAATGCAATAGAACTATTTAAAAAAGACAGACCGGATCAAGTTCCTACTTGTGAATTTGACACGAATGAGCGTGCAAATATTCATACTCAATTGATTAAGCAAATAAGCAGTTTCTTAGTAAATAATTAGAAGCTTTTAAAAATTTCATAAATGGCAAGGCTGTTAAAACTATTTAATAGCCTTGCCATTTTTTATATATACCATTTCAATAAGATTAGTAAAAAATTACCGATAATTATATATAAGTTACTTAATCTTTAAAAAACATGACTTAACTTTTATTGCTGTTATGATATCCACAAAACCCTTTTCCTTATTTCGTTTTTAATCTCTACTAAAAAAGTGTAAAATTTTATCCCTGAATTTTAAAATAATAATCTTATTTTTGCAGGCAATACAAAGACAACAACACAACACTAAAAAGTTTTATTATGTTTGAAAAGATTCTTATTGCAGAGAATTTCTCTAACGATAATTTTGCTGTTAAAAAGATAGTTGAAGAACTAAATATTCCTCATATTGACCAAGCAAATTATTGTGACGATGCCATTTCTAAAATTCGAAAGTCTTTTTCTAATAATTTACCTTATGGACTATTAATTACAGACTTAACATTTGCCCCTAATCAAGAACATGTCATTACATGCGGGGAAGAACTTATTAAAGTAGCCAAAGAGGAATTTCCCGATCTTAAAATTATTGTTTTTTCCATTGAAGACAGACAGCCTATTATTAATTCTTTTTTTGAAAAATATAATATAGATGCTTTTATAACGAAAAGCGCAGAAAGTGCAAAAGAATTAAAGAAAGCTATAGAAGATGTATATGAAAATAAAATATACCTGTACTCCAACAAATCTCAAAAAGGCGGATTATTTGAGTTCACAAACAACGACCTGGAATTAGTACGCCTATTATCGGTTGGTATGAATGTGCCTGAAATTTCAGTCAAATTCAAGACAGAAAAGGTATATCCCAACAGTGAAAGTTATTTAAATAAAAGATTGGTATCGATTCGACAACATGCCGGAGCTGCAACTACTTTACATTTACTTACTTTATTTTCAGATTGGAACTTAATATAAATCATACGGTGAAATTTATTAAAAAATATTTTACAATCTAATTGATTTATTTTCAATTATATATGAAAGTTTAATGCATATATTCATGAAATCCATCAATTAAACAGTAAATATCCGATCCCTATATCCTTTCGGTATATAAATGATTGTTGAAACAGTTAGCACCTCATAAATATGCCTTTATTTTATTAAGGATATATCATTGATATTATCTAAATATCAATCAAATTGCTATTTTATCGCTTCTTTTTAAGCATAATTCATAATAAATTTGCATTTATGAAGCGAAAAGATAATTTATCTTTATGGTTTGCAGGAGACATCAAAGCCGGATTTCCTTCGGCAGCAGATGATTTTCACTTGGAACGAATTAATTTGAACGACGAATTAATAAGAGATCCCGAAACCACTTTCTTGGCACGTGTAAATGGGGACTCTATGAAAGATATGAGGATTTATAACGGAGATCTTATTATCGTGGATAAAGCATTGGAACCTAAAAACGGCAATATTGCCGTATGTTATATAGACGGGGAATTTACATTAAAAAGATTAAAGGTAGTAAAGGAAAAAGGAATAGTAAAAGAAATTATTCTCCTGCCGGAAAACAAGGAATACGAACCGATCCGGGTTACTCCTGATCAAGATTTTATTATTTGGGGAATACTTACCCATACTATTATAAAATTTTCATAGCATGTACGCTTTATTAGATTGTAATAACTTTTATGCTTCTTGCGAAAGAGTGAGTAATCCCTCTTTAACAGGTAAACCTGTTTGTGTGCTTTCAAATAACGACGGCTGCGTAATTGCCCGTTCCAATGAGGCAAAGGCCCTCGGCATCCCTATGGGAGCTCCTGCATTTAAATATGAAAAGGTATTTGAAGAAAATCAAATATTCCTCTATTCCGCCAATTTTCCCCTGTATGGTGATTTAAGTAACCGTGTAATGAATATCATCGGGCGTTATTGCAAAGAAGTTGAAATATATTCTATCGATGAAGCATTTATGAACTTTAACGGCTATATGCAATTGAATTTGCGGGAACATTGTTTAGATTTAAGAAAATATATACTTAAAGGAGTAGGCATTCCTACCAGCATAGGAATTGCTCCTACTAAAACACTTGCCAAAGTAGCTAACAGGATAGCCAAAAAATACCCTGAGCAAACCCATAATGTATATGTTATTGATTCTCCCGAAAAAATTGAAAAAGCACTCAAATGGTTGCATATTGGAGATATATGGGGAATTGGAAGAAGATTAAACAAACGATTTCAGGCAAAAGGTATTCGTAAAGCCTATGAATTGGTTAATCTTCCGGAAACATTTATACGTCAAGAAATGGGAATAGTAGGAATCCGCATGATTAATGAATTAAAAGGAATTCCTCAGCTGGATATAGATTTGCCGACTCGTAAAAAGTCTATTGCCACTACCCGCACCTTCGATTACATGACCGACAAACTAGAAGATTTAAAAGAAAGAGTAGCTACCTTTGCCGTAAAATGTTCAGAAAAATTACGCGCACAACAAAGTTGTTGTAATTATGTGACTGTATTCCTGCATACAAATTCCTATAGAGGCGATTTAATTCAACATCACCCCGCTGTTACTTTAACGCTGTCTAATCCCCACAATTCAGCTATTGAGTTAAGTAAATGCGCTCAAAAGGCATTGGAAACCATATATAAAAAGGGGTATCAATACAAAAAAGCAGGAGTTATTGTTTCCGGTATAATCCCTGAATCGGAAAGACAAATTTCTTTGTTTGATGAGGATTATTACCTGAAACACCAACCTATTATGAAGATTATGGATAAGTTGAACCATAAATACCATGAAGATAAACTGAAATTGGGTTGTCAAGATATTAAAAGGACTTGGAAGATGAAGCAGACCCGACTTTCTAAACGTTTCTCTACCGATATGAGGGAACTTATACAAGTTAAGGTATAAGGAATATCCGGCTAAATATCATCCGATGATAATTTTATAAAAAACAGAGTGAATATGCGTGAGGATTTAAAAAAGATGGTTACCGATTTACCCACCGTTCCGGGAGTATATTATATTTATACCCATGAAGAACGATTGATTTATATCGGAAAAAGCAATAATATCAAAAAAAGATTAAGCCAACATTTTACCTGTACCGACCGCAAATCGGTAAAAATACAAAACTTTGCTTCCAAAGTCAGGTATGAACCTACAGGAAGCGAATTAATTGCGCTGCTTATGGAATCTGAGGAAATAAAACACCATAAACCTATTTATAACAGAGCGCAAAGGCACAGCATTTTTTATTATGGTTTATATCCCGAAATAACTCCAGAAGGGTATATATCTTTACAATTGAAAAAAATAGATAACCGATCACAGGAAATTAATTCTTACTTGAGCTTAAAGCAAGGAAAAGAAGATTTATTCCGCATTACGGAAACTTATAAACTTTGCCAAAAAATAAACGGATTGTATAAATCCAAGGCCCAATGTTTCCAATATACGCTACACGAGTGTTTAGGCGCCTGCGTTAATGAAGAACCCGTAGATGATTATAACAAGCGTGTGCATCAATATTTAGAAAAAAATTCTTTTCCACAAGAAACCGTATTATTAAAACTTCCGGGAAGAACAAAGGATGAAAAGGGATTAGTTTTAATTGAAAACGGAATTTATAAAGGATTCGGATTCTGCCCGAAAAGATCTCGAAAAGATCCTTTAACGTTTATTATGCCTAAATCGGATAACAAAGATGCGAGAAGAATTTTAAGAAGTTATTTGAAAAAACAATAAAACAGGTTTACTACAAACCTAAAAATTTTGTTTTCAATCAATTATTATTTTCACACCGATAATGTACCGTATTTTTTACCCCTGTTAAATACAGACAATTGTTTACGTTTAATAGATCGTTTTTAGCGTTATATTATTTTACCTAATAATCATTTTATTTTAAAAAAATTTTCAAGATATCTTTTATAAATTTTTACATGAAAAATTAATAAAAAAATAAAAATCATACTAGATAAAAAAGTAAACCATAAAGGCGAAAAAACTATCAACCAAGACCACTCTATAATATTTATAACTTTTAAAATAATAAAAGTAATTGTAAAAAATCCCGGCAAAGAAGAAAGAAAAATTAATAGTTTCATTTATCTAGAAGTTAGTTTTAATTTTTCAATTATATTGTGAAAAATTTATTTAGTGCACACAAAGATACAAATTTCTAAAAAAATATACGAATTATAATAAAAATACATTTATTTTATACAAAAAGATAAAATAAAATATAATATAATATTAAGAATTCTTGATAAGTCGAATTTGATCGTATTCCATATATAAAACACACTGAGCCATTTTATTAACTTCGTCTTGATCGTGAGAAACTACTAAGGTAGTAGAACCAAAAACAGCATGTGCCTTTAAAATTTCATTTTGAAGTTTTATTCTCATCGTTGAATCTACAGAAGACAAAGGTTCATCCAGAAGTAATAGATCCGCTTTTTTAGCCAAAGTTCTTGCAAGAGCAGTTCTTTGTTTTTGTCCTCCTGAAAGTTTATCAGGTTTCTGATTTCGTAAAGCATCTAATCCATAAGACTTAATTAGAGTATCTACCCATGCTTTATCTTTTACTTTATTTTGTGCAAAAGATATATTTTCTTCCACCGTCATATTAGGAAATAAAGCATAATCTTGAAACATGAAACCTATGTTTCTTTTTTGTGGACTTAAATTTATGTTATTTAAAGAATCGTAGAAAATGCGATCTCCTACTTGAATTATTCCCCTATCGGGTTTTGTTAAACCGGCAATCATTCTAAGAAGTGTAGTTTTTCCTATTCCCGAAGGCCCGGAAATACATATTAATTGATTTTCGGGAAGTTCAGTTTGGACAGATAGAATACGACTTCCTTCCGAGGTTAAAATTCTATATTCAATATCAATATATATCATTAAGAAAATTATATAGTTTTAATTTTAAAACCTTTATTAATGCTATAAATGAGAGTAAGCAATATAAATGAAATTAAAAATAAAATAAATGAATATTGATTTGCGGTTTTATAATCTAATGCTTGTACCTGATCGTATATGGCAATAGAAGCTATACGAGTTTCACCGGGGATATTTCCCCCAACCATTAACACAATACCAAATTCTCCTATACAATGCGCAAAAGTTAATGCTACACCTGTAATAAGAGAAGGCTTTATATTAGGTAATAAAACTTTGAAAAATGTAGTTGTTTTGGATTTTCCTAAAGTATAGGCAGCTTCTCTGTAACTTACAGGAAGAGACGAAAATCCATTTTGAAGAGATTGTATCATAAAGGGCAAACCTGCTATAATACTTGCTATAATTATGCCTTCAAAAGTAAAAGCTAATCTGGTATTAAAATGTTTCTCTAAAAAAGCGCCCGGCATGTTTTGGGGACTAAAGGCCACCAATAAATAATAACCCATTACCGTGGGAGGAAGAACTAAAGGCATACAGATCAAAGCTTCTACCAGGGGTTTTATTTTGAAATGCGTATATGCCAACAGGTAGGCAACCGGCAACCCTATAAACAATAAGAAAACGGTTGATAGAGTTGCCAACTTACCTGTAAGCCAAAGAGTGTTTATAAAATCTTCGCTCAATTAATTAATCTTTTTTTGCTAAACCGTATCCGTATTTTTTCCAAATATTGTCACATTTGGAACTGATAATATAATCCAAGAAACGAGAAGCTTCACCGTTCTTTTCCCACCCGTTTATAAGTACGGCAGCCTGTGCTATCGGTGGACATATATCTTCCGGTAATACATAATAGTGCCCCTTATTTTTCATTTCAGGTGCTAAGGCCAGCGATAAAGCAATAAACCCTATTTCTGCATTCCCTGAAAATGCATATTGAGCCGTCTGATTAATGTTTTCTCCCCATACAATACGTTTACTTATTTTATCGTATAAATCCTCCTTTTTAAGTGCATTAACAGAATTTAAACCATAGGGAGCATTGTCCGGGTTAGCAATAGCTATTTTTTTAACTTCCGGTAACAAAACGGCTGACAATCCTTGCGATAAATTCAATGTAGAACTCCACATGGCTACTCTTCCGTAACAATAGTTAACTGCCGATGCAGAAGTTAATCCTCGATCTTCTAATTTGCCGGGAAATTTAGTATCTGCAGACATAAAGAGATCAAAAGGGGCTCCATTAATAATTTGTTGGGTTAGAGTTCCTGAAGATCCATAAGTAATTTGGAGATCTGCGCCCGGATAATCTTTAAGATATTGTTCTTTAATTTCTTCCAGTACATATCTTAAATTAGCAGCAGCGGCAATAGTAGCTTTACGTTCTTTTGTACAAGATATTAAGCCGAATAAAAATAGTAATATCGGCAAAAAAACTAGCTTACGTTTCATGATTATATAAAATTTTTAGTGTTGTGCTCCTTCAATTATTTTGAAAATATGCAGTATCGAAGGAAAAACTGCATCCATAGATTCTTCTGCTCCTTTGGTAGAACCCGGCATAGTAATTACTAAGGTATTTCCGATTAATCCGGCTATGCTTCTCGATAACATGGCTAAAGGCGTTCTGTTTTGCCCATAGCTTCTTATCGCTTCTGCCACTCCCGGAATTTCTCTTTCCAGTAAAGGTTGAACCGCCTCAGGGGTAACATCCCTCTTTGATAATCCGGTACCGCCGGTTACCAAAATTAAATTTACGCCTTTACGGTGATATTCTTTAATTTTGGTTTGTATATCCTCTTTTTCGTCCGGAATAATTTCATAATCGGAAACATCTACTCCTATGGTTTGAAGTTTTTCCATAATTACTTTACCAGCACGGTCTTTTTTATCACCCTTAGAAATGCTGTCAGAACAAACCAATATGGATGCAGTTAATGGTAAATCAAATGAATTGCTTTTATCTGATTTTCCTCCTCTTTTTTCCAGTAATTTAATTTGTTGGATTTCGACATTCTTATCAATGGGTTTAAGCATATCATACATCGTTAGAGCAACTACCGATGCCGCATGCATAGCTTCCACTTCAACTCCTGTCTTATAAATGGTATGTATTTCAGCATAAATATAAATCTCTAACTCTTTCATTTCATAGGTTATGGAAGTATATTCTATGGGCAACGGATGACAATCCGGGATCATGTCACTTGTTTTCTTTGCCGCAAATAAACCGGCAACTTTTGCCATTTCAAAAATATTTCCTTTGGGAACTTTGTTATCCTTAATAGTTTGAATAGTTTGTTGAGATCCCACCTTAACCACAGCTTGAGCTATGGCTTTTCGTAAAGAATTACTTTTATGCGTTATATTTACCACTTTTTTATTTATTAAAATTATTTTTCTGCTTTGGTTGAAAAGAATACCGGTTTGAAAGTAATCATGATATAAGCCCATTGTGGAAACTTGGTATCAACTCCCAATTGATCTTTTAGTATTCTTGTTCCTTTGTTTTTCATATAAGTACTCCAACCTGCTTGTAAAGATAATGTTTGAGAAACTGTATAATCTGCCAATAAATCTATTTCAGATCCTATACCTTTGTTATTTCGGTTATCCATTTTTTCAGCAGTTGAAAAAGTATGGAATCCTCCGTCAAAAGTTAATTTTGAATTAGCTTTTACAGACATTCCACCGTATAAATCAAGTAACCCTTGCTTAGGTAAGGTTGCCCAATACTCCATAGATCCATTAAAAGAATGGTTAGCTCCATAAAGTTTATTAAAGGTGTGATCTTTAGATTTTGATAACGTGGATTTGGAACCTGAATAATAATCAACCCCTACGTTAGCTGAAATGAAATCGGAGAATCTGTACTTAGTTTTCAATGCTAATAAAGATGCATCTAATTTACTGTCAGACCTGTCATATCCAAACTGGTAATATCCGGTTGCATAAAATGAAAAAGGAATGCTGCGATCATCTAATCCAAAGTTAGCTCCTACTGTATTTCTAAAGATAGAAGTTTTTACTTCTTCAGGAACATTTCCTTTTTGGAAACCTTCATTTACCCATATGGCAGAAGCTGTAAATTTTCCAATTGGTTTATACAACCAAGTATAGAATAATGATTTATAACTTTTGTCATACACAGATTCATAAAGGACATCTGCTGCATTGTTCCAACCTCCTCCGACATGTGCTTTAAATTTAGAGGTTTCGTATTTTAATTTTAAAAGGTCATGTGCATTAGGGGTATTGCTCCAGTTACCGGATGAAAAAAGACGCTTGTCGTCATATTCTAATATTTGACGTCCTAAAACTCCTGAAAATTCAGGGGTAAAGAAATATTCTGCCCAAGCTTCGTATACTCCTAAATTATTTCCGGTTTTATTTATTCCATTTGATCCGTACGTTTCCGTATCTTGTAAAGTAATTTTTACTTTATAATCTTTTTCAGAATAAGTAGCACCCAATCGTACCCTTAAGTTATTCACATAAGCAGCATCTAAAGAATCTGCCAAAGGCTTACGAAAACCACTTCTTAATTCTCCTCTGGTTCTCAGTTCTCCGTCAATTTTAATTTTCTGTGCAGTTAAGAGACTTAAACTCCCTAAACTAAAAAACAACAAATACCAAATTTTTTTGTGTTTCATAAATTTAATTTTAGTTAATAATTAATTTTTCTCTATTTAAACAATCGTTTTTCCCAATTTTCAATAGTTCCATTTTCTAAACGATTGCTAAATATTTTTTTCCAACTTAGTGCTAATGATTTTATCTTTAATAATTTGTTTAAAATTTCCTTATCTAAACAATTTTCTTTTTTATATAGAATAGTTAATAAATAGGTTAAACTATACTCGGGGTATGGCCGATCTATTAGCTCAATAGTATCTCCTTCTTTCAAACTTCCTTCTTCCAATACACGATAATACCATCCTGTTTTTAAACTTTCTTGTACTCTAAGCGACATATCACTGCATTGAAAATGATAGTTTAATTTCCAACACGGTTGTCTGGCTTGACTGACTTCTAAAACACAGCTGCCGATTTTATAAACATCTCCGATCATAACCGTTTCTTCGGTCATTCCTAATGAGGAAATATTTTCGCCGAATGCTCCTGATTTTTCTAATAAAGGAAGTTCAGGCAAACACGTTTTCCAATATTCATAATTTTCAAAGGCATACTGATGTACCGCTTTTTCTTCTCCTCCATGGTTGATCTTATCACTCTGTTCATCATTAATTAATCCCAATTTGGATACCTTTTGTGAATCAGTAACTTTTTTTTTGTTAATGGCGCTTTGATATTCTGTGTTAGCCAAGCGTTGTATTTTACCCGCATGTAAAGAGCTAATTAAAGGTTTTTTCATGGTTTTATTGTTTGTTTTCTTTCCATTGGTAGCTGTTATCGCTAAATATTTCTTTTCCCCAAATGGGAAGTTCTTTTTTTATTCTTTCAACTAATTCGTCACAAGCCAGCATAGCAGGTTTTCTATGTTTAGATGATGTAAAAACAAAAAGACAAATTCCGCCTTTTTTTACTAAACCGAGGCTATGATATACATGCATGCACAACAAATCGTATTTAGAAAATATTTCTTCCCGTAATTGGGAAAGTTTTTCAACAGCCATTTCTTGATAGGCGGTAAATTCTATTCCTTCAACTTCCTTTCCTTCAACTATATCAGCTCTAACCTGTCCTAAAAAAATACTATGTCCTCCAATATCTTTTTTATGAGTATGGCTTTGAATACTTTCAGAAATAAATTCTGCGGGTATAGCTCCCTCTAAAAATGGATATATTTTTTTCATATAATTCTCTATTTAAAAAATCGTGTCAATTCCGTTTCGAATATGCCATATAGCTTTATTGGGAAACAATTCTTTGGCTATCTCGACAGCTCGGCTGCTGCGTATTCCCGTTTTACAAACAAATACAATTGTGTCATATTTTTCAAGAATAGGTATATTATCTTCAATCTCAGACAACGGAATTTGTATATGTTCGAAACCGGAAATTTTGGGTAGTTCATTTTCGTTTCTTACATCAACCAGTATCGATTTTTCATTGGAAAGTACTTCTTCCAACCGGGTAAGATTTTCAATTTCATTTTCGGATGAAAAAATTCCACAACTACATTCATAATCGACAGCTTTAAATTCATCTTCATTTTTTGGAGTTGAATTTTTTTCCGACTCGGCAAAATTAATAATTCGAGTACTATAATACAAGATGTTAAATATCATTAATTTATGTACTAAAGGTTCTCCGATACCTGTAATTAATTTTATAACTTCTTGGGCTTGTATGGTGCCAATTATACCCGTAAGGGTGCCTAAAACCCCTGTCTCATTGCAGGTTGGAACTTCTGAAGGTTTGGGTGGATCAGGAAATAAATCTCTGTAATTGGTTTTCATTTTATCTTTTTCCACATTGAAAACAGAAACTTGACCTTCATATTGATAAATGGCTCCATATACTAAGGGAATATTTTTTAAGGTACAGATATCATTAAGAAGGTACCGTACCTGAAAATTATCTGTACAATCTACAACGATTTCATAAGAATCTATAAGTTTACATACGTTTTCTGAAGTAACCTTTTTCGTGAAGGAGGTAATTTTAATAGTTGAGTTCATTTCTTCAAGCCTTTCTTTTGCTGCTTCCGATTTAAACTTTCCTATATCGCCTTCTTTGAATAAAATTTGTCTATGCAAATTGGTCAATTCAACAGTGTCATAATCAACAATTCCCAATTGTCCAACTCCGGCTGAAGCTAAATATTGAAGCACGGGGCAACCCAATCCTCCCGCTCCCACCACCAAAACACGAGACTTACAAAGTTTATTCTGGGCTTCCACACCAAATCCGGACAAAATTATTTGTCTGTTATATCTTTTAAAATCCATCGATTGATTAAATTAAATTTTTATCCTCCGGAATATGGCGGAAGTAAAGCTATTTCTGCACCTTCCGGTATCGGGTCTGATTCTTTTGCATTTTGGTTATTAACAATAATCAAATAATTTAAAGATTTTAATTCAGGAAAATAAATTTCCAATATTTCTTTAAGTTCTGAAACAGTATTAACCTTATCATTTAGTTGATATTTTTCATTCTGAAAAGTATCGGTTAATTTCCCGAAAATTTTAATATTCATATTGTTTTAAAATTTTTTCGATTTTCTTAAATTCTTCTTGAGTATTTATATTTGAAAAGATATCTTTTTCAATTATCTCAGTTAGGTCCATTACTTTAGATTCGGATTCTATAATAAATTCCGTCAATTTTAATTGGTTATCGGCTAGTTTATCTTCTATAAATTGTAGTGCATCATAAGTATATATTCCAAACAATGGTTGAATTCTTCCGTTATAACTTGCTATGGTGGCTAAATTAGTACTGAGGTTGTCAACTAGATAATTAATTGCTTCGGAAGTAATGAAAGGCATATCACAACTTACAACAAATACATCTTTTTTTGAGTGATCTAATGCTGCATGAATTCCTCCCAATGGACCTTTATTTTTAATCTTATCTGGAACCAATTCTAAACCGAATTGTTTATATTCTTCTTTATCCGTATTAATTTTAACCGAAGGAAAACATTGGGATAAAACTTCAATACTGTATTGTATTATAGGAATTCCGTTTAGTTTTTTTAAACCTTTATCTTCTCCCATACGAGTACTTTTTCCTCCTGCAAGGATATAAGCTTCCATTGTTATAAAGTTTTGGTTTTAAATAAATTAAACTGGCCGTTTATTTTTTTATATTCTTCCACAATTTTTTTTCCTTCTTTAGTCAAGAAAGCACCGCCTCCATTTTTACCTCCCAGATTTTTAAAAACCAGTGGTGTACTGGAATATTCGTTCATTTCTCTTACCATTCCCCATGCTTTTCTATAAGGTATGCCGATTTCTCTGGCCGCCGCGGCTATAGATCCGGTCTCCTCGATACTGTTCAATAGTTCGGCCCGTCCCCTGCCTATTTTTAAGCCGTGGGTAGTTTCTAACCAAATATATCCTTCTATTTTTAAATTCTCCATACTGTAACTTTTTCCCCTTGACGGATCATTCTTTCCTCTCCCGATATTTCCACTATACAATTCGCACTACTGAATGAGTTCATTTTATAGGATTCTTGAGAGGATGTTATGCTTACCTCTCCATTTTCTAAATGCCCTTTTAAAAAATTAGTGAGTTTATTTTTTTTGTTAAAGTCGTTTATCAACTTAGCATCTTCATAAGAATTGAAAATATGATTTTCCCCTTTCAATCCTTTTATAAAGGGACGAACATATTGATAAAAACACGTTAAAACGGATGCGGGATTACCGGGTAAGGCAAATACATAATGTTGTTCTTTTTTACCAAAATACAGTGGTTTACCCGGTTTTTGCTGAATTTTATAAAAAAGTTGATGTATCTCTGCTCTTTCTAAGCTTTCTTTTACATAATCATAATCTCCTACAGAAATACCTCCTGTAAGCAATAATACATCAACTTCCGCTATTCTTGTTTGGATTTCATGAAATGTTTTTTCTTTATCATCAGAAACTTTTACTATAAATTCAACTGAAATATCCATTTCTTTTAAAGCAGATTGCAGCGTAATAGAGTTACTCTCATATATTTGTCCTTTTTTCAAAGGGGTTCCAGCCGTCACTAATTCATTCCCTGTAACGATAATACCAATTTTTGGTGAGGAAAAAACGTGTACCTTTTCAATTCCAAAACCTGCTAACATACCTATTACGCCCGGCGTGATCAATGTGTTTTCGGCTGCCACTAATTCTCTCATTTTTGTCTGAGAACCTTGGGGGCGTATATTATCTCCTTCTTGAAATTCTCCTTTTTGAATTAGTAATTTATTATTTTCAACGACAGCTTTTTCTTGCATGACTACTATATCTGCACCGATCGGAATCATTGCTCCGGTAAATATTCGAGCTGCTTCTCCTCTCTTTAATATTGGCAAATCAGTTTGTCCCGCTTGTATGACGTATTTAACCGTTATTTCATTTTTATCCACCCAATCTTGATAGCAAAAAGCGTATCCGTCCATCGCTGAATTGGTAAAATTCGGTACGTCTATGGGTGCATATATCTGTTTAGCTGTATACGAATGCAAAGAATCGCTCAAATTCTTCTCACGAATGGGACATTTAGTACGTATTTCGTTGGAAATAAGGGTTCTCGCCTCAGATACTGTTATAAATTTATTCATGTTTCAATAGGTTTTTTTTAGCATATCGAAAAGAAAAGTTAACCGCCAATTTTAATCATACTCCTGTTTTTAAGATATTCGGGATTTAATTTTATAAAATTTTCAAATTGACCTCCCATCTTTTTATGTTTGTGTTTTAGAAAGGATTGTATGAGCGGTTCAATATCTTCTCCTTTTCGTAAGGTTCCTAAAATATCAAATTCATCTTTTCCAAAGAGACAATTTTTCATTTTTCCATCAGCGGTAATTCTCATTCTATTACATCCTTGACAAAAGGGTTGACTCATGGTTGTTATGAAGGCAAAAGTTCCTTCATATCCTTTAACTTTAAATTTTTTGGTTGTATCGTGGTTGTGATCCCGGATTTTCTCATAAATAAAATGAGAATCTATTTCATCCAACATTTCGTCCATAGTAATAACTTTATTTTTTTCCCATTGATTTCCATTAAAGGGCATAAATTCTATAAAACGAACCTGTATTGGAAAATTTTTAGTTAATGAGATGAAATCTTTTATTTCGTCATCATTAACATTTTTCATTAGTACCGTGTTGAGTTTAACCTGAAAACCTCGGTTTACGAAAAGTAAAATATTATTCCAAACTTGAGAGAATGCATTACGTTTTGTGAGGAATTTAAATTTTTCTTCTTGTAAACTGTCAATGCTGATATTTACTGTATGCAATCCTATCTCTTTTAATAAATCCGCATACTTATGTAAAAGCACCCCGTTGGTTGTTAAATTCAATTCTACCGGTAAAGTAGACAACCTTTTAACTATTTCTTCAAAATCACGTCTTACCAAAGGCTCTCCTCCGGTAAGACGTATTTTATTTATTTGATATTTAGTAAACGTTTTAGCTATGTTGAAAATTTCTTCCGGACTCATTAATTTTCCGTAAGGCAAACACTGCATTTTTTCATTGGGCATGCAATAAATGCAACGGAAATTACAACTGTCTGTAAGAGAAATTCTCAAATAATTATGAATTCGATTATAACTATCAACTAGTTTATTCATATTTATTATTCGGATCTTTTTTTAGATTTTTAGGTGGTTCCGGTAAATATCTTAGTAAAAAGACAGCCGAGAAGAAAAGAAAAACCGAACCTCCAAATGTTGCCCACGCAAACGCCTGGTTATCATCTAACGCATTGTTCAATGCTCCATACATCATCCATACCTGCAAGGTTAAAATTAATATTAATATAACAATAATTGCAGACATTAATGTATTAATTTTATTTGAATTTGCTGAATTTTGAACTTCTTTGAAATTATTCATATTCTTAGGCTTTATCTTTATCTGTTACGTATACTTTTCCATCTCTTATTACAACAGACAGTTGCGGTAAGGGTCTTGGCGGCGGACCTTGCAATACTTCTCCTGTTTCGGGATTAAAAAACCCTTTATGACAAGGACAAACGATTTTATTTTGATCGTGATCATATAATACCGCACAAGATAAATGAGTACATTTTTGTTCAAAACATCTCCATTTATCTTCACCTAAATGTATAAGTATATAAGGTACTTTATGGTTTTCATTAATTACAAAGGCTTTCATCTTCCCAATAGGAACTTCTGTTGAATTACAAACAAAATATTCTTCATCCAGCCTTTTTTTAGGAAATAATAAAGATTTAGCAGCTATTGCACCGTTTCCTATAGCTAATCCACCGGATAGTAGGCATAAAAACTTTGCAAATTCTCTTCTTGAAACATGTGTTGCTTCATCCTGCTTTATAGGAAAATCTGTTTTCCAAATGGGTTTCTCTTTATCTTTTTTTGACATTTTCTTCAATATTATTAGTGAACTTTTAACTCGGTACTTCCTTTAGGCATCATAATATTTACTTTGGTAACTACTTCTTGTTTACCAAAAATAAACTTATTTACCGGTGTACTGTTCGGACGTTTTGCTTCTATTTCTTCTAAAGTTCCATAGAATAGTGCTCCACTTGGACAAACCGTTGCGCACATAGGTTTTAGCCCTGCACTGGTACGGTCGTAACACATATTACATTTCATCATTAGTTCTGCTTCCTCCATTTTTTTAGGTACTCCAAATGGACAAGCCATTACGCAGTTAGAACATCCGATACAACGGGAAGTATTCGCTGAATGTACCACACCGAAAGTATCTTTGGTTATGGCATCAGCCGGACAAACATTAGCACAAACGGGATCATCGCAATGCATACAAACCTGTACAGTGGTTTGTATGGTATGTTTACGATCAACATAATGGATATTGATCATACTGTCCTGTCCGTTAGTTTCACATTCAGCACACGCCATTTCACATGCATGACATCCAATGCACCTTTGCATGTCCACGAAAAAGCCTACATTTTTATTATATTCTGTACTTACCATATTTTCTAATTTATCCAATTGAACTTTGGAATGCTTTGGATTCTTCTTCTTTTGATAATTTTTTACCTGTATTAATTAATTTACATGCACATACTTTAAATTCGGGCATTTTGGAAACAGCATCTAAAGTTGATATTGTTAATTGATTCACCGAATGTTTTCCTCCCCAGTGATACGGTATAAATACGGTATCTTCTCTGATGGTTTCTACAACATTGGCAGGAACTATCATTTCTCCTCTTCGAGTTACTACTCGAATTAAATCACTATCTTGTATACCGTATTTTTGTGCCAGATTAGGATGTATTTCTAATAAAGGTTCAGGATATTGGTCCACCAATTTACCGATCCTTCTGGTTTGTGTACCGCTTAGATATTGAGAAACAACCCGTCCTGTAGTTAAAATAATCGGATATTCTTCATCGGTCATTTCTGAAGATAAGCGATAAGGGGCCGGATTGAAATGTGCTTTTCCATCAGGTGTTTTAAATTTATAATCTTCCCAAAGCCTAGGAGTACCCGGATGTCCTATTTCGGGACAAGGCCAAAAAACTCCCATTTCTTTTTCAATTCGATCATAAGTTATTCCATAATAATCAGCTCTACTGTTTCTGGAAGCTATTCTCAATTCATTGAAAATTTCTTCGCTGTTTTTATACGGGAAATAAGATTCTACACCTAACCTTCTGGCTAATTCCAAAATAATACTGGTATCGGTTCTGGCATCTCCCGGAGGGGTTACACATTGACGCACACGAACTACCCTTCCTTCTGCTGTGGTAACCGTACCTTCTTCTTCTTCCTGCAGGGATCCTGCTAAAACTAAATCGGCATAACGTGCGGTTTCACTTAAAAAGAAGTCTATGGCTACATAGAATTCTAATTTTTCTAAGGCAGAACGTACATAATTATTATTAGGTAAAGAAACTAAAGGATTAAAGCAAATGGATATAAGTCCTTTGATTTCTCCTCTATGGATTGCCTCAATAATCTCCCAAGCACTGTACCCTTTGTGCGGTAAATCTTTTTCATCGATTCCCCATATTTCGGATACTACTTTTCTGTCTTCAGGATTTTCTATATCTCTGTTTCCGGGAAGTTGATCACATTTGTGTCCGTGCTCTCTACCTCCTTGTCCGTTTCCTTGACCTGTTATGGTACCATAACCACAATAAGGTTTTCCAATTCTTCCGGTTGCCAACACTAAATTAATGCATCCAACTACATTATCTACCCCTTTGGAATGTTGCTCGATTCCTCTGGCATGTAATAAGAAGCTGGTTTTAGCTTTACCCCATATTTCGGCTGCTTTGCGTATTTTATCTGCTGAAACACCGGTTACCTCTTCAGCCCATTCTACCGTATGATCTTGAATTGACTGTAAGGTTTCTTCTAAACCTGAGGTGTGTTTTTCTATAAATTCATGGTCTACCCAATCGTTGTCGAATAAGATTTTAAGTATAGCTCCGTATAAAGCAGAGTCTGTACCCGGACGTAAATCTAAATGTAAGTCTGCCGTTCTAGCAAATGGGGTGACTCTTGGATCGACTACCACTAACTTTGCACCGTTATCTCTGGCTTCCCAAAGTCGATAAGTTAAAGTAGGGAACGTTTCACTCACATTTGCTCCGGCTACCATGATAACTTCTGCATGTTTCAAATCTGCCCAACTGTTGGAAGATCGGTCCATTCCGAATGCTTTTTTATTTCCTGCACCGGCACTAACCATACAAAGTCTTCCGTTATAGTCCAAATTAGCTGTTTTTAAAGCTACACGAGCAAATTTACCGATCATGTAACTCTTTTCATTGGTTAGTGAAACTCCTGAAAGCATAGCAAAGGCATTATTTCCATATTGCCCTTGAATTCTATGAATTTCTGAAATTATCTTGTCAAATGAATCATCCCAAGAAATAGGTTTAAACCCTTCGTTTTCAACCCTTTGCATCGGGTGAAGTAATCGATCCGGATGATTATCTTGTAGATAACGCTGAACTCCTTTTGGACAAAGTCTTCCTTCATTAAAAGGAAACTCTTTCCAAGGTTCGAATCCGATTACTTTATTATCTTTTACTTTTAGCTGAATACCACATTGCATTCCGCAAAAACAACAATGTGTTTTTACAAGTTTATCCGGATCTGAAATTCCTTTGAAACCTTCTTTTGGTGTATAATTTTTATGAGGTCCAAATTGCTCTATAATTTTATCTCCATCTACAGGTAATTTAGCCATATAATTAATTTTATTTTATCTATATAATTATTATAGTTTCTATTTTTTTATCCGAAGAAACTACCGGATTCTTTTCTAGTTTTGAAGTGAGCGATTGCAAGGGCAGATCGTTTTCCTTCCGGGCTATAGTCTAAATGACTGCTACCGTCTTCTAAGGTAAAGTCAAATCCCAATTCTTTGGTAACAGTTTTAAGGTCATTAACGTGCATTTTGGTAGCAAATTCCTCTTTGGTGTGAGGACACACCGCCATACCTTGTCTTATGCCTTCTGTTTTATATATATTGGCACCTAGTTGCGCCGGACGTTGGAATATGTGGAAAAATTTTCCAAACGGCATCCATACTAAAAACAATATCACAGTAACCGCGTGAGAAACTGACATGAATTGATTGGTTTTTCCGTCCAAATAGGTATAGTCGAAAACAATTCCGATTCCTGTTAATGATATTGCTATCAACAAAAGTAGCGGTAACCAATCTCCGTCAAATGTTTGTGTAGCTATTAAGCCTCCGTTGGTAAGCCTTCTTTTCATCATCATGATTGAACCGATGATAACTAAAATAGAACACCAAACCAAGGCATGAAAAACTAAAAAAGCAAAGAAAGATCCTAATTGAAAATCCATTACTTTAAAACCAAACATATGAGCTTCATAGGTGGTCATTGAACCTGATTCTAAGGTAAAATGTATCCAACCGAAAGTTAGCGGAAAGGTTATACAAAATGCGATTAAACAACCGGTGGCTAACATAAAATGTCCTATCCATCGAGTTCGACCTCTCGGGTATATAAATTTTTGAAAAAGTATATTTTGACAAAATAATTTAAGTCCTCTTATTGCATAAGCGATAAAATGCTTACTGAAAAAAAACTGCCAAGAACGTCTCCAATACATTTTAGTTGGCGGACGTTGCAGCCAAATGGAATACCGATAGGTTACTCCAAATACACAAAAGACAGCTCCAAATAAATAGGCTATTAATGCGGCGTCAAAATTTTGAAGATTGCGCGAACCTATAAAAACTAAGGCAATAATTAAGAGTGTAGCAATAGTTGCTTTTAACAATGCCGGTTTATTAAGTGTACTAAATGATTTAAACATAATTTTTATGATTTATTTAGCTTGGTCTTTCAGCTCCTTTTCTTTGATAGTAATACCAATTTATAGCAGTTGCTAAAAGTGAAAATATAAGTATTCCCCAGAAAAAAGAATTTACACTTTTCAATCCTGAAGCTTTAGATGATTGCAATTCAGCTCCAATAATCATTGAAAATATAAACGGTCCGTAGGCTGCGATAGCAGCTGTCCATCCTATTACTCCAGCAGAATGTACCGGGTTATCTTTGAAAATGATAGGAAATTGTCTGAAAGTTCCCGCATTTCCCATTCCTGAGAAAAAGAATATGGTTAACATCATAGCTAAGAATAAAGGAAATTGATCTATGGAAGTTGGTGCAACTAATCCCATAGTAATCATAACTGCAATACAACCGGCAAATCCTAAACCTGTAATTGTTGTTAATACGGCTCCTCCTACTTTATCTGCAACGAATCCAAAAGCTACTCTACTAGCAGAACCGATTAATGGACCATAAAATGCATATTTTAACGGGTCCGGAGCTCCCGGAAAGTCTCCATATAATGATTTTATCATTAACGGAAATGCTGCTGCAAGTCCGGAGAAAGTACCGAATGTCATAAAATACGTAATTGTACAAAACCAAGTATGTTTGATTTTGAAAATGCCTAATTGTTCTTTAAATGATGATTTTAAAGGGATGCTTCGTAAGCCAAACCAACAAACTAAAGTCATTATTATTAGTATCGGTGCATAAATTAAAGCCGGGCTTTGTAGATAAATCGGTTTGGTCGTTACTTCATGAGTAATAGGATCGGTAGTTTTTAAAATTTCCGGAGCTCCTACAATGGCTACTCCCAGTAAAGCCGGAGTTAAAAATTGTACAATACTTACTCCAAAATTACCAATACCTGCTTGTACTCCTAAAGCTGTTCCTTTTAAACGAGCCGGAAAAAACATATTGGTTGAAGGCATAAAAGATGAAAAGTCTCCACCTCCGAATCCCATGGTAAAAGCCAATACAGCAAATACCCAAAATGGAGTTTCAGGATTCATTACTGCTAAAGCTATACCGATTACCGGTATTAATTTTATTAAGGTAGAAAATGTAACCGTATGTCTTGTCCCGTAAATTGGGATTAAGAAAGTATGGACAATACGCAAAGTTCCGGCTGCTAATCCGGGAAGTGAAGCTAACCAGAATAGCTCTTTTTCGGTAAAGTTAAAACCTATACCCGGAAGTTTAGTTACAATACCACTCATTAAATACCATACGATAAATGATAATGTTAGGGATATTGTAGTTATTGTTAATGTTCTCCAAGCTATTTTCTTACCTGTAGATTCCCAAAAATTATTGTCTTCAGGCTTCCATTCTTTTAGCCATGTACCCATATTTGAATTTATTTTAAGTTATAATTTGATTCTTTTATTTTTTTTCTATATCATTATAAATTTCAGGCATTTTCTCACGAGTCATTTTTAATATTACTCTGTGCATACAAATTAGACAGGTTAATGAAATAATAAATATTAATATCCAAGAACTGGTCCACAATCCTGTATAATTAAGAAAATATCCAAAAATAATTGGTCCGATAAATCCTCCCAATCCACCAATAAGGCCTACCATGCCTCCTACAACCCCAACTTCATTAGGAAAATATTCAGGTATATGTTTGTAAACTGCTGCTTTTCCTATTCCCCAAGAAATTCCTATACATATTACCAATACTAAATAAACCCACATATTTGCATCAAAACTGATTTCAGTAATTCCTTTAGCTAATAAATCTTTTTTATTAACCTGCTGGTTTTCTTTTACAACAATTTCTTGCCAAGATTCTTTAGTTGGAAATATATCTTTTTTCTTATCTGCTCTATCTTCTTTTTCATTAATTAAATATTCTTTAGTATCAACAGTTACGCTATTTGCCGTAACTTTAGTTACTATTCCTTTTTTGGATGCAGAAACTCCTTGTCCATCCGTATAAATATCCATTTTAGGGAACATTAATAAGAAACTTAATGCGACAGAAGAACCTAATACCCAATACATAACTTTCCTTGCTCCAAATTTATCTGAAAGATATCCTCCAAAGGCTCTTATTACTCCTGAAGGAAGACTAAAGTAAGAAGCAAACATTCCAGCTACTACTAGAGACGTTCCATAAACGTTCATGAAATTGGGAACCAACCATTGAGAATAAGCTACGAAAAAACCGAATACTAATAAATAATACAAACCGAAACGCCATACTCTCCCTTTTTTTAATGGAGATAACATTTGATTCAAATTTCTAGCATTTCCGGCCGGTTTTTTATTTTTTGCAAATAGTAGAAATAAAATTCCTATAACCAACAACACTGTTGCATAAGTTATCGGAAGCATTTTCCATCCGTTATCGGGATCATTCTTTGAAAAATAGTTTAAAAGAGTCGGTGCAAAAAAAGTGGTTAAAGCAGCTCCGGCATTTCCCATTCCAAAAATTCCCAGGGCTCTTCCTTGCCATTCTTTAGGATACCAAACAGAGGTATACCCTACTCCTATAGCAAAGCTTGTTCCTACAAATCCAAACAAAAAGCTTAATAAAGCAAATACCCAAAAGGATTTGGCCATAGGCAGTAAAAATAAAGGAATGGAACAAAACAAAAGTAAACCTGCAAATACATATTTACCGCCGAATTTATCCGTTAAAATTCCGATAGGTAGTCGTAAAAGTGACCCTGTTAAAACAGGAATTCCCAATAACCATCCCGTTTCTACCACTGAAAAATCAAATATGCCTTTATCTACTAAGTAAGTTACTAAAACACCATTGAGTGTCCAACAGGCAAAGCAAACGGTAAAGGCTAATGTATTTAAAAAAAGTATTTTGTGAGATTGAAGTAATTTAGTGCTCATTTAATAAAGTAGTTTAATAATAGTTAATAGTTGTATAATAGTTAATTGTTAGACTTCTAAGGTTGAATCCAAAACATATTTTTTAAAATCGTCTTTAATTTTATAAAATTTATGATGTAAAGGACAAGGGTTTTCTGAAGAACAATCTTTTAAACCTAAAAGGCATCGATTTATAGATTTTTCTCCATCAACTGCTATAACTATATCAGAAATCTTGATTTCCCCCAGTTCTCTGCTTAAAGTGAACCCGCCATTTTTACCTTTCATTGAAAACAATAAACCTGCTTTAACCAATTGCTGCAAAATTTTAGCAGTAAATGGCCCGGGAGTGCCTAATGCTTCACTTACCTCTTTGACTTGACGCAAATTATCTACTGTACTGTTAGCACTTAGATATATCATAATTTTAATTGCGTATTCACTTGTTTTTGAAAACATTATTTTCTAATGCAGAAATTAAACATAGTTTTATTTCTACAAATATACAAATTAAAAAATTATAATAAGACTTTTATATCCTATTATCTTCAATATTTAAAAAGATTATAAATAACTGATTCATTTTCAATTTCTTAACTCAATATACCATTTAATTTTATTATGTTTTTTTAAGATATAGGTATTAATGTTTTATATTTATTTTACAATTTATATATCAAAATTTACCTTAATTTAATTTATTATTCTGTAAATCAAGCATTTTTTATCCCATATAAATATTGATAATTTTCTATATAATAAAAGATATTTTTGTCCTTTATTATTTTTTTTATACCTTTGGCACAATTTAAATATCTAGAAATTGTTTTCGAAGAGCTGTGAATATGCTATTAGAGCGACGATATTTGTTGGTGCGCAATCTTTCAAAGGAAATAAACCGGGTTTGAAAGATATTTCCGCAGAAATTAATTCTCCGGAGGCGTTTACCGCTAAAATCTTACAAACTTTAGTTAGGCATCATATAATTACTTCCCATAAAGGACCTTCGGGTGGGTTTAGTATTCCTATTGATTCTTTATCGGAAATTAAAGTATACGACATTGTATCGGCTATTGATGGAGATTCAATTTTTACGGGATGTGCATTGGGATTACCCAAATGCTCGGAGAATCACCCCTGCCCTGCTCATCATAAATTTAAGGCTATTCGGAATCAATTACAAGATACTCTACAATCAATCAGTATTGAAGATATGATTACGGATGTAATTTCCGGTTTAACTTTTTTAAAAATAACAAATTAAATATAATATGGAACATAATTGGAACGCAACTATTGGAGAAATTGTAGCAGAAAATTATCAAACAGCTTCCGTTTTCTCAAAATACGGTATCGATTTTTGTTGTAAAGGAGACAGAACCATCGAACAAGCTTGTGATAAAAAATCAATTGATATCAAAGAATTGACCGATCAACTCAATGAAGCAATAGCTGTTCGTGAGGAAAACATTGATTTTAAATCTTGGCCGCCGGATTTATTGGCAGATTATATTGAAAAAATCCATCATCAATATATTCGTGAAAAAAGCCCCTCATTGTTAAAGTTTTTAAATAAAGTACAGAAAGTTCATGGTTTTAGGCATCCCGAATTAGTAGAAGTTTATCAATTATTTGAAGCTTCTGTAAACGATTTAGAAGCACATATACAAAAGGAGGAAAGAATTTTGTTTCCTTTTATCCGTCAATTGAATGAAGCTAAAAATAAAAATTTACCCTTTGTAACTCCTCATTTTGGTACTGTACAAAATCCTATTGAGATGATGAAGCACGATCATGACATTGAAGGTGAACGATTTAAAAGAATTTGCGAATTAACTCAAAATTATACTCCACCTATGGAAGCTTGCAATACGTATCGTGTATCTTTTGCTATGTTGGATGAATTTGAGCAAAATTTACACAAACATATTCATTTGGAAAATAATATTTTGTTTCCAAAAGCTATACAATTGGAATCTTCTATGAACTAAGATCACAAACGATGATTAAAAAGTGGATATTTGTAAACTTTTTAAATGTATTTGTTGCCGGAGTTCTAGGATTTTTACTTAGGATATTTCAATACTATGAGGTACGTTTTCCGTATGGTAATTTTTTACATACTCATTCTCATATTGCTATGCTGGGAGGATTGTATCAAATATATTATGTATTAATCTATTTGTATTTTATCCCTCAAAATAAAAAAAATTCATCCTCCTATTCTGCCTTATTTTGGATTACTCAAATAACTATTTTGGGAATGTTATTGAGCTTTCCGATTCAAGGTTATGGACTGTTTTCTATTTTGTTTTCAGTTATACATATTTTATGTTCTTATTATTTCTGCTTTATAACTTTTAAGAATCTTATTCAAGAGAATGACTTGAGTTCTATTTTTCTTAAATCTGCATTAACTTGTATACTCATATCTTCTTTTGGAATTTGGGGACTAGGGATTACAATGGGAACATTAGGTAAGAACTCTATAATGTATTCTATTTGTATACAATTTTATCTACATTTCCAAATCAACGGTTGGTTTTTATTGGGCTCTTTGGCTTTATTATTACGATTGGTATCTAGTAAAACTTTAGGTATTCCGCCTAAAATTGCCAGGTATTTTTATATTTTGATTTCAGGAGGTATACTTTTAACATTTGGTTTACCTCTTAGCTGGTATTTTCATTCGATTTATATTTATTTTGTATACTCTTTAGGGATTCTTAGTAACATTGCCGCTTTAGTATTATATTTAAAGTATATACATCCTTTTATTGTAAAAATTTGTAAAATAAAGTATTATATCCTTTCTCTTTTATACGGTTGTTTTGTATTTTCCTTTATTGCAAAAAATGTTCTCCAACTGTTTCTTTTGGTACCGGAAATGGCTCAATTATCTCATGAGATTAAAAATTTACGTATAGGATTTATACATTTGGAAGTTCTTGGAATGTATACAACTTTAGCTGTTACTTTACTTATGATACGAATTCAATGGATTAACTGTAGAAATAATTTAATGCAGATCGGTACTTTCTTTTTCTTACTTTTCTTTTTTATTTCGGAAGGTTTATTATTTATACAAGGTTTTTATATTTATTTAGATAAAGGTTCAATTCCTTATTATTTTTGTGTTTTGTCTTGGACCAGCTTGTTATTTCCTTTAGGTTTTGGATTATATTTGATTTATTTATATCAAGCTAATCTTTCTTTAAAAAGCAATAGCCATATCCAGTAAAATCGAATAATAAAAATTAAAAAAGGGTAAAAAAAGGCAGAACTAGCTTAGTATAGTAGCAACTAGTTTTCTGTTTCCTCCTTTATTTCTAAATTCACATAAATATAGGCCCTGCCAAGTTCCTAAATTAAGTTTTCCATTGGTTATAGGTATCGATACACTCGTTCCTGAAAGTATGGATTTAGCATGGGAAGGCATATCATCTTCCCCTTCATAAATATGGGTATAGTAAGGTTCTCCTTCTTTAACTAGATGATTAAAAATATTCTCTAAATCGAATCTGACCTCGGGATCGGCATTTTCATTGATGGCTAAGCCTGCAGATGTATGTTTTATAAAAAGATGGAGTATTCCGATCGGAGGAAGGGGTGGTAATTTATTGATGATTTCATCCGTGATTAAATGAAAACCTCTGGCTCGTTCTTTTAAAACAATTTCTATTTGAGATACCATCGGATTTATTGATTAAAAATTAACCGGTGTAATGTTCAATATATTTTTCATATTTGTCGAATATAATCTTAAACCATTCAGTATAATTAGAGGGATGCAAATCAATATCTTTTTTTAAATCTGTTAAGTTTATCCACTTTATGGACTCTACTTCCAAGGGATTGATAACTATTTCTCCATCGTATTGGCCTATGAAAACATAATCATATTCATGTTCAATAAGGCCATCCCCTACCTCTGCTTTATAAATAAAATCGAACTTTTTGTGCAATTCACAATCAAACCCTAATTCTTCTTTAAGTCTTCGATGCGCTCCATCTATATAACTTTCACCAATTCTAGGATGGCTGCAACAAGTATTGGTCCATTTCAAAGAGGAATGATATTTTATTTTTGCTCTTTGTTGAATTAATAGTTCCTTTTTTTTATTGAAAATAAATATTGAAAATGCTCGATGCAATTTACCTTTTATATGGGCTTCTTGCTTTTCCATTTCACCTACTATCTCATCTTTCTCATTCACTAAAACTACGTATTCTGTCATCTTTTCAAAAATTCTTCTATCTGTAACGAAATCCTTGCGGATTTATAAAGTTTTCTATATTATATCCTAAACCTACCATTAATCCATCTCCTCCTTTTTTGAAAACGTCTGTAATTCCAAAATTATATCCAAAAGTAAAATTTAACCTGCCTAATTCTGCTTGTAAAAATGGCGTCACGGAAAGACCGCCGCTAACTTGAGAATCTTTTGCTGTCCTATAACTAACTCCTAAAGCAAAAGCATTGAAATCATCTTTATATTTGGCTTTTAAATTTAAATCCATCATTCTTTCGGAATTTGTATTTAAGCTCATCATAAATGAGGGCTCTAAAAAAAAGGATTCCATCATTTTCCAATTATAGCCTAAATTCAAATAATACCAAGAAGGTGAGGGTTCAATGGAATTTACCACCGGTTTGTTTTTTCCTAAAGGTATGTCTTGTACAGAAACTCCTGCAAAGAAACCTTCATAGGCTACAGACATCCCTAAATTCAGGTAAGGCAAAAATACGGATTTATCACCATATAATAGAGGATCATTTGCATCTTCCGGTCTCAATTTGGAATATTCAAATGATTGTGAAAAAAAACTGAACGAGGTTCCGAATGAAAACTGACTTTCCGATCTGTTCTCTTCATCCGTTAAAGGAATATGATAGGCTCCTGAAATATTAGCTCCTGTTAGTGTAATCGGACCGTTTTCGTCCCTAAAAAAGTAAGCCCCTAATCCTACCCTGTCAAAAGCATTGAAATGAGTACTGATGGTTTGGGTATTCGGACTTTCATTAAAATTGCTAAATTGTTGATGATACGTAGCTTTTAATACAATATCATCGGTAGATCCTGTATATGACGGATTAATCAACACTTTATCCGACAAAAGATATTGTTGATCAAAAGGAATACTCTGTTGTCCATATAATTTCACTTTAGTTAGAAAAAAAAATAGTATTAAAAATAAAAAAAGTCGAAATGATCTCATTAGCAATTATTAAATTAGAATCTAAATAAACGTTTATATATTGTACAAACTTACTAAAAAAAGAAATATTTTAAGTATTACTAATGTTTTAATTTTTTTTTCATCAATTTTTATTATTTATTCATTTAATATAATATTTTCTAATGCTTTATTCACTTTTTTTGGTAGTTCCAATACTAAAAGGTGAGATCCTTTTTCTATGATTTCAAGATTTGTTTTTTTTGTAGTCGCATAACCGGTATATATCTTCTTAAATGGAAAAATAATATCTTTGGTTCCATGAATTTGATATATTTTTTCACATTCTTTTTCCGGTAACCAATTTACAATTTGATCAATAGACCATTTAAAATACTTTGAATTTAAATCTACCATAAATTCGTCTAACTTGATTTGATTTCTTTTTTGTTTTTTGGATGGTATCGTATTAAAATAGACGGATCTCATAAATGCATAAGAAAGCATTTTCTTTCCTGTAAAAAATTTCATGGGAAACCATTTTGCAAATTTAATTTTCTTTAAAATTTTAAATAATCCGGGAATTTGGGTTTTATCTTTCATACTTGCTATTAGTATGGTTTTTTCGGGTTTCATAAACTTATTCATTTCTTGAACAATGACACCGCCAAAAGAATAGCCTACTAATATATAAGGTTCGGATTGATCTATTTTTTCTGACATCTTTCGGGCATAAGTAGATAAACTATCATTTTTTTCAGGAAGATGCCATTCAATATATATTTTTTCAAATCCTTCAGGTAGCTTAATGAACTTGAAGCATTGACATTTTGCACCTAATCCCGGAATGAAATATACCTTCATAGTTTTATTTATTTTGTAGTTAAGTAATTACTGTTATAATACAAATGTATTTTTTATTACGCTAAGCATTAGCTTAAATATTGATACATGTTATAATTAACCTATATATTTGCAAATATTTTCATACGAAATGATTTCAAAGATAAAGTTACACAGAAATTTAATAATAGGTTTACATAAAGCCTTAGAAGAAAGTTTTTTCGAGCCGAATAAATATGCAGACAAGGTGTTGGAAAGAACCTTGAAATTCAATAAAAAATGGGGCAGCAAAGACCGTGGCTTTGTTTCTGAGTCATTTTATGAGATTATACGCTGGAAAAACCAATTGGAATTTTTTGCAAATAAGAAGCTATCTCCCGAATCTATAGATAGTATAATCGCCACCTACTTACTCCGTAATAAAATTGATCTTCAACCTTTTCCTGAATTCGAAAAAGTATATATAAAAAAGATTAAGGATCGTTTTAAACTTCCCTTTCCCACTCTTGCCATAAAATATTCTATTCCTGAATGGATGCAAAGAGTGTTGGAATCAGAGTTGGGCGATTCATGGAGCCAAGAAATAAAAGCTTTAAATGTTCCGGCACAAACCATCTTAAGAGCTAATACTCTTAAAATCACAGCTGAAGAACTTAAAGACGTTTTGAGTGAAGAAAATATTACTGTTGATTTTATCAGGGGATACAAAAATGCTCTTATAATGGAAGAGAAGAAAAATATTTTCAAAACACAAGCTTTTAAAGACGGTTTATTTGAAATTCAAGATGCATCTTCTCAAAGAGTGGGAGAATTTGTTGACGTAAAACCCGGGATGAGAGTTATCGATTCATGTGCAGGGGCCGGTGGTAAAACATTACAACTTGCTGCTTTAATGGAAAACAAAGGCCAAATTATTGCCATGGATATTCATGAATGGAAGTTGCAAACGTTAAAACAAAGAGCTCGCAGAAATGGTGTTCACAATATACAAACTAAAGTTATTGAAGATTCTAAAACATTAAAAAGACTTGAAAATAGCGCAGATAGAGTACTAATTGACGCTCCTTGTTCCGGTTTGGGTGTGTTAAGACGTAATCCGGATGCTAAATGGAAACTAAATGAAGAGTTTATAAGCCGTGTTAGAGAGGAACAAAGACAAATCTTGCAAAACCATTCCAAACTTGTTAGAAAAGACGGAATCTTAGTTTATGCAACTTGTTCTATTTTACCCTCTGAAAATTCTTTACAAGTGGAAAACTTTTTGAAAGAAAACTCCAATTATCAGTTGATTGAAGAGAAAAAATTGATGCCATCTGTTTGTGGTTTTGATGGGTTTTATATGGCTAAAATCGTTCGAACTAACTAGTCTGTTTGCATTTGATTTTTAAGATATTGACGGTTTGAATGACCTGATTCTTTAAATTTTCATAATCCGAATCATTATTTATATGAAAGGTGGATAATTTTACAATTTTACTCTGAGGCCATTGATGTTGAATACGTTCTTTAACTTCAGTTTCGGATAAATGATCTCTGGATAGTATTCTTTGCATCCGTAGATGATCGGGAGAAGTAACAGCTATCGTAAAATCGCAATCCTTGTAAGAACCACTTTCAAATAAAATGGCTGCTTCTTTGATTCCAAATAGGGCATTCTGTTTACTTTTCCATAACTGAAAGTCGTGTTGCAAAGCAGTATGAACTAAAAGATTCTGTTTTTTAAGAAGCTCTTTATCGGTAAAGATTTTTTTTGCTATATATTTACGGTTTAAAGTGTCTCCTTCATAAGCCTCTTGCCCTAAAAGTGAAATTATATTCCTTTTGAGCTCATCGTTTTCAACCATTAGTTCCTTTGCTCTTATATCGGAATTAAACACCGGAAAACCAAAATCTTCAAATAATTTGGCTACCGTGGATTTTCCTACCCCCATTCCTCCTGTTAATCCAACTATTTTCATTAAAAATTTATATAATATAGTATACCATGGCGTAATGGGATGCGCTTCCTCCTAAAACAAATAAATGCCATATAAAATGAGCATAAGGCATCTTATCCCTTGCATAAAAAATAGTTCCCAGAGTGTACAAAACTCCCCCCAGAACTAAAAAAAGCAAAGCCTGAGAAGTCATAGAATTTGCGATATTCTTTATGTCGAATACCAAAAGCCAACCCATAACCAAATAAAGAAGTAAAGATAACTTATCAACCTTACCGGTCAAAAAAATTTTCATGATAATACCTAAAGCTGCTATAGTCCAAACGATAGTAAAAAGCGTCCATCCCGAACTTTTTTCCAATGTGATCAGGCAAATCGGCGTATACGTTCCTGCAATCAGTAAAAATATGCTCATGTGATCTAAAACGCGAGCTTTTCTCTTCCAATTTTCATTCACAAAAAAATGATAGATGGTTGAAGAGGTATATAAGATGATGAGCGAAAGACCAAACGTCCAAATGCTTAAGGTACTGTATATATTACTATTCTTATTTTTTACTAATAGAAATATAAGTCCTACAACCCCCAATACAATTCCCATCCCATGCGATAGAGTATTTAAAATTTCTTGTTTATCTCTGGCTATTTGAGTCATTACCTTTAACTTTTAACAAAGTTACTAAATATATTTATCTGAAATTTAATTTTGTAATATTTAACACTTCTTATTCATAAAAGCTTTATTCATACATACCGGCTATTACATTTATTATGAGTAATTTTGCAGTCACTAAAAACTTTATTGTCATATGTCATCAAAAGAAAAAAAAGTTTTGATTATATATTCTACTACCGATGGTCAAACCATTAAAATTTCCAAGTTCATTGCTGCTGTTTTAAGGGCTACGGTAACTATAGTATCAATTAATGATCCAATTCCATCACTTTCTAACTTTGATGGTGTAATTATCGGGGCTAGTATTCGGTATGGATACCATAGAAATAAAGTAAAAAAATATATAAATACTCATTTTCAAGAACTAAGTTCGATACCGAATGCTTTTTTCTCAATAAGCTTAATATCGAGAAATAAAGAAAGAAGATTGGTTGAAAACAATCCATACGCAAAAAAATTTTTAAATAAAATTAAATGGAAGCCAAACCATATAGGTTTATTTGGTGGCTTATTAAATTACCCTGCCTATTCAACTTTCGACAGGCTCATGATTCAATTTATTATGACAATGACTAAAGGTCCAACTGATTCTTCAACCGTAATAGAATATACAGATTGGAAACAGGTTAAAACTTTTGCCAACGAGTTTAATTCTCAAATTGATGCCATTTGAGCACTATAATTTATAAAATATAACTTATTTTTGTAAGTGAAAAAACCTTGAAAATATATTTTTAAGTAATGGCAAAAGTAAAAATCGGATTGGTGCAATCCAGCTGTTCCAATAATATTGAGAATAACATAGAGAAAGCAATTGAAGGAATTAAAAAAGCAGCTTCTCAAGGTGCTCAAATAGTTTGTCTTCAAGAATTATTTACATCCCTGTATTTTTGTGATGTTGAAAATTACGATAATTTTAAAATAGCTGAAACTATTCCCGGCCCAACTACGGACCGATTGGGAAAAATTGCAGCTGAATTAAATGTAGTTATTGTTGCTTCTCTTTTTGAAAAAAGAGCCAAAGGATTATACCATAATACTACTGCAATTATTGATGCCGATGGTCAATATTTAGGAAAATATCGCAAAATGCATATTCCTGATGATCCTGCATATTATGAAAAATTTTATTTTACTCCGGGAGACTTAGGGTACAAGGTTTTTCAAACCAAATATGCTAAAATTGGAGTATTAATTTGTTGGGATCAATGGTATCCCGAAGCTTCTCGTATTACGGCTTTATTGGGTGCTGAAATTCTATTTTATCCTACAGCTATTGGTTGGGCTTCTACTCAAGATGAAGACACAAACATCGAACAATATAATGCATGGCAAACCATTCAGAGAAGTCATGCAATTGCCAACGGAGTGCATACAGTAAGTGTTAATCGTGTGGGATATGAACAAGACGGCGCGATGAAATTTTGGGGTGGATCTTTTGTTTCTAATCCATTCGGCACTATTTTACAACAAGCTTCTCATGAAAATGAAGAGGTTATGGTTGTGGAAATTGAAACCGAACAATCTGACAGTTACCGAGTACATTGGCCTTTTTTAAGAGATCGTCGTATTGACTCTTATTCTCCTATTACCAAACGTTTTATTGATGAAGATTAATTTATAGAGTAAATCATCTAAATTTTGGAAATAACAAAAATACCTTTAGGGGACAATCTGGTAAATTTTATTCTCTTAGGATCTTTACTATTATTGATTATTTCGAGATTTTTATTAATTCCTAAAGATGAACCCATTTTCCGTTTTAGGTCTATACCTACCGAAAATGAGAATTTTACTCTGTATGTTGCTATATGTAGTTTTGTTTATACAGTAATTTTGGCTTTAACTCTTCTTCCTTTTTTTACGGTAGTAATTCCTTTTTATAATACGGAAGCTTTAAAACTAATCTCATTATTTGTAATTTTAACTATATATCAAGTATCTTCTTATACGTTAGGAAACGGCTTTCTTTTGATATTAGGAAAAAACAAAGAATATCAGATTAATTATAATAATCGATTTATCTTTTTGTTTATCAAATTGTTTATTACAATACTACTTTGTTTTACAATATATTATACAGATATTTCGGTTCAATATGCTCCTTACCTTGTAGTGGGAACGCTATCATTTTTACTGGTTACAGAATGGATTTGGCTGATGTTCTTCATTAAAAATCAAATAAAACTTCCTGGTTATTATGAATTTTTGTACCTTTGCGCTTTCGAAATCTTACCGGCACTATATGTTTTAAAATTAGTGTTTTTAGGAGATAAATTTTAATTTATTATGAAAATAAAATCCGTTTTAATCTCTCTATCAAAGCCCGCTGGCGATAGTTCACCATATTTTGACATTGAAAAAAAGCATAAAATAAAAATTGATTTTTGTCCTTTTATCCATGTGCAAGGCGCTGATGCAAAAGATGTTAGATTACAAAAAATCGATTTTTCTAATTTTACCGCAATCATATTTACCAGCCGTAATGCGATCGATCATTTTTTTAGACTGGCCGATGAAATGCGTTTTACGGTACCTGATTCCATGAAATATGTTTGTCAATCTGAGGCTATTGCTTTATATCTTCAAAGATATATTGTATACCGAAAAAGAAAAATCTATTTTGGAGAGAAAGAGGCGGAAGATATGATTCCTCTTTTGAAGAAGAACCCTAATGAAAAATATCTTTTACCAACTTCTGATGTGCTTAACCAGGATATCCCTGATGCATTAGACAAATCAGGAGTAGATTATACCCGAGCTATACTTTTCCGTACAGTAAGTAGCGATGTGGCTTCACAAATTAAAGATATTAAAGAATACGATGCTTTAGTATTTTTTAGTCCTTCCGGTATCAAATCCTTATTTGATAATTATAAAGATTTTAAACAAGATTCCATAAGTATCGGTATATTTGGTCATTCCACCAAACAAGCTGCTGAAGAAGCAGGATTAACTGTTAACTTCTTTGCACCAACCAAAGAAAGTCCATCAATGGCAAAAGCTTTGGATGATTTTTTACAATAAATTTATAAAATATATAAAGCTCAAATTTAAAATTAAATTTGAGCTTTTTTTTACTTTATTTTAGTTCTTACTTGCATATTAACTTTGCGTTACTTATTCCCTATTTAAATACTTGTAAGGCAGACTTACCTCTTTAGCTTCCGATATCAATAAAACTTATTCATTGATAATACACATTTTTTAAATTTCTACTTTTTATAACTGAATTTAATCAACATTATACTATTTATCAGGTATTATGTCATAACCATTTGCTTAAAAAGCATTTATTAATTTAAGTTAAATTAATTAAAATGATTCAACATTTCCTTGAGTTATAATATCTTTGCAATGATTTTACTATGTCAGGACTTTATATTCATATTCCTTTTTGTGTAAAAAAATGTAATTATTGTAATTTTCATTTTTCAACTCAATTCAACTATAAATCACAATTGATACAAGCTATAGGTAAAGAATTGATTTTAAGAAAAAATGAATTGATTAGCCCCATTAAGACCATTTATTTTGGTGGTGGAACTCCTTCAATCCTTAATTATAAAGAACTTGAATACTTATTTACTATAATTAAGGAACATTACGATATGTCTGAAACAAAGGAAATTACTTTTGAGGCAAATCCGGATGATTTATCTGTAGAATATCTTCAATTCCTCAAAAATCAAACTCCTGTAAATCGACTAAGTGTTGGGATTCAATCTTTTATTGATGAGGATATCAAATTTATGAATCGAAACCACAATGCAGATGAAGCAATTCAATCTGTTCGATCCGCTCAAGATATTGGTTTTGAAAATATTACAATTGATTTGATTTATGGGGGACAAACTACTACTCATGAAAGATGGATGTATACTCTTGAAAAAGCTATCTCTTTAGGAATTCCTCATATTTCATCCTATGCGCTTACTGTTGAACCAAAAACCGCTTTTGAAGCTCAAATCAGAAAAAATAAACTTCCACCTATTGATGAGGAAAAACAAGCAACACAATTTGAAATGCTTAGAAATAAATTAATTGAGCATAAGTATATCCAATATGAATTTTCAAATTTTGGTAAAGAAACATTTTTTTCTCAACATAATACTTCCTATTGGAAAAATAAACCTTATTTGGGAATAGGCCCTTCCGCCCACTCCTATAATGGAAAAGATAAAAGAAGCTGGAATGTTTCCCATAATATAAAATACCTCAAAGCAATCGAAAAGAATATACTCAATTATGAGGAAGAAGTAATTAGTGAAAAAGATCGTTTTAATGAAAAAATCATGTTGGGACTACGTACCGTTTGGGGAATCAATATTGATGAATTGGAGAAAGAATTTTCATCTTCTTTGATGAAACACTTTTATAAAGAACTAAAGAAACTGGAAGCAACTAAAAAAGTAAGAATATCCAATCAAATAGTAACTATTCATCCGGAATCTTTATTTTTTACGGATGGAATTATTGCCCAATTTTTTTTCATTGATTAATAACTTATAAACACTTATTTTTGCACCAATGAAAGAAGAAGATCGACCTATTGGTATTTTTGACTCCGGAATGGGAGGACTTACTATTGCGAAGGAAATAAAACGTTTGTTACCTCATGAAAGTCTAATTTATTACGGAGATTCAAAGCATTTGCCTTATGGAGATAAATCTAAAGAAGTTATAACCGAATATTCGATAAAAATAACTAAGTTTTTACTCGAAAATAATTGCAAAGCTATTGTTATTGCCTGTAATACTGCTACTGCCAACGCTTTAAAAGAAGTGATTGCATTGGCAAATGAAAAAAATGTGCCGGTATATGATGTTATTTCACCCGTAGCTGAAAAAGTAGCCTTCACTTTTAATCAAAATGTAGGTGTGTTAGCTACCAAATCTACCATATCTTCTCATATATATAAAAAAAGCATTCAAAAACTAAATCCACATATAAATGTTCATGAACTAGCTGCTCCCCTGCTGGTTCCGGTAATTGAAGAAGGTTTTAATAATCATGAAATATCTTCTATAGTTCTTAAAACGTATTTAACTAATAAAAAGCTACAAAATATAGATTCTTTAATTTTAGGGTGTACTCATTATCCTATCATTATTAATGAAGTTAAAAATTTCTATTTAAATAAAATACAGGTTATTGATTCTCCGCTGATCGTTGCCAATTACATTAAACAAGACCTTGAAAATAAAAAATTGACTTCACAATCTAAAAATCCTTTGTATGAATTTTATGTTTCCGATTTAACGCCTACTTTTTCTAAATTGGCAAAGAAATTTTTTGGAAGCTGCATTCATCTTAAAATTGTTGATATTTTTAATATTATTAGAAATTAATTTATCAACAAAAAAGGATTTTATTAATTTATATAAATAAAAGTTCCTTTGTAACCCTAAAATAAATATCTATTAAAAAATTCTAAAAAAAATTCGTAAATTGCATTGTTATTTCAGTTTTTACTATGTTTTCATTGAGTAATATATAATTTATGGATTTAATTCGACTACATATTAGAGGTATTTCATACAGCCAAACTCAATCCGGAGCTTATGCTCTTATTTTAGAAGAAGATTTTGGTAAAAGGAAAATTCCTGTAATTATAGGAAACTTTGAAGCACAATCCATTGCTTTAGCATTACAGAAAGATTTTCCTCCTCCCCGACCAATTACTCATGATTTATTTGCTAACTTTGCAAAAAGTTTACATTTTGTTGTAAAAGCTGTTTTTATATATAAATTGAAAGACGGAGTATTTTACTCCAATATTTTATTTCAAAACATAGATACCGATGAGGAAATTGAAATAGATTCTCGCACTTCTGATGCCATTGCCTTAGCCGTGCGTTTTGAAGCTCCCGTGTATGCCAATAAAGAAATTTTAGAAAAAGCAGGGGTATATATGGAAATGAATGAAGAAGAATTATCCAATGAATCAACTTTTGAAAAGGCGTTAGATACCATTGAAAATCAATTAAATATCAATGATATTGAAGATTCATTCGCCCATTTAACCGATTTCGAGATTAATGATTTAATTTCTAAAGCTATAGAAAATGAAGATTATGAGACTGCAGCGAAATTAAGAGATGAACTCGTTAAACGAAAATAAACTATCTCGCAACGTGTTTAAATTTATCATTATTTTATAATATTTTAACATCCTTTAATTGATTATTATTTATAAATTTAAGTTTCAAACTTTAAATTTATTATCTTCCTTATTTAAGTAAATAAAACATTACTTAATTTAATGTAACATTTTTTTTGAAACCTAGGTTTCAAATGATAATTAATGCCTTAACATATTTGTTTTTATACAGTAAAAAACCTTTTTTAGTAAAAAGAGTACTATCAATATATATTTTATTACATTTATATTTTTAATATATGAAATTTCAAGTAGTTTCTCAATTTAAGCCTACAGGCGATCAGCCTCAGGCTATTGAATCACTTTCCAAAGGAATATTAAAAAATGAAAAGTATCAAACTCTATTAGGAGTAACCGGTTCGGGTAAAACTTTCACTATTGCCAATGTGGTTGAAGAAATTCAACGTCCGACTATCATCCTGGCACATAATAAAACGTTGGCTGCCCAACTTTATATGGAATTTAAAGAATTCTTTCCAAATAATGCAGTAGAATATTTTGTTTCATATTACGATTATTATCAGCCAGAAGCATTTATGCCTACTACCAATACGTATATAGAGAAAGATTTATCCATTAATGAAAATCTTGAAAAATTACGTTTAAGCGCTACTTCTGCCCTGCTTTCCGGCAGACGAGATGTATTGGTGGTTTCTTCTGTTTCTTGTTTATATGGTATTGGAAATCCGGTAGAATTTAAAAGTAGCATGGTTTCATTAAAAGTGGGTCAAGCTATTTCAAAAACAAAATTACTGCAATCTTTAGTAAATGCCTTATATTCACGCTCAGAAATCAATTTTGGAAGAGGAAATTTTAGAGTCAAAGGGGATGTAATTGATGTTTTTCCTGCTTATTCAGATACAGGAATACGAATTCAATTTTTCGGAAATGAGATTGAACGTATTGAAAATGTTGATTATGTTTCTAATAATGTAATTGATTCTATTGAAAGTATCAATATATATCCGGCTAACCTATTTGTGACATCTCCGGAAACATTAAATAATGCTATACGAAACATACAAATCGATTTAGGTAAGCAGGTCGACTATTATAATGAAGTAGGTAAAAATCTGGAAGCTCACCGTTTAAAAGAACGAACTGAATTTGATCTGGAAATGATTAAAGAGTTAGGATATTGTTCGGGAATAGAAAATTATTCTCGATACCTCGATGGTCGTCTACCCGGAACTCGGCCTTTCTGTTTATTAGACTATTTTCCTGAAGATTATTTAATGGTAATTGATGAAAGTCACGTTACTTTACCTCAGGTTCATGCCATGTACGGAGGAGACCGAAGCAGAAAAGAAACTTTGGTAGAACATGGTTTCAGACTTCCTGCCGCACTAGACAACCGTCCTTTAAAATTTGAGGAATTTGAAATGATGCAGAATCAGGTCATTTATGTTAGCGCTACTCCAGCTGATTATGAATTGCAGAAAAGTGAAGGAATATACATTGAACAAATTATTCGTCCGACCGGATTACTGGAGCCTGTAATTGAAGTGAGACCTTCTTTAAATCAAATTGATGATCTGATGGCTGAAATTCAAAAAAGAATTGAAGAGGATGAAAGGGTATTAGTTACTACATTAACTAAACGTATGGCGGAGGAATTAACTAAATATCTTACAAAATTTGGGATAAGAACTCGATTTATTCATTCAGATATTGATACGTTGGAACGTGTTGAAATTATGCAGGATTTACGTATTGGTAAATTCGATGTTTTAGTTGGTGTTAATTTATTACGTGAAGGATTAGATCTTCCCGAAGTTTCTTTAGTAGCTGTACTTGACGCCGATAAAGAAGGGTTTTTACGTTCGCATCGTTCTCTAACGCAAACTGCAGGTAGAGCCGCTCGTAATATTCACGGTAAGGTTATTATGTATGCGGATAAAATGACGGATAGTATGAAAAAAACGATCGATGAAACTGCCAGAAGAAGGGAAATTCAAAATCAATATAATTTAGAACATCATATTACTCCTCAACCATTAAATAAAAAAATAACTAACATTTCTATTAATAACTTGGATAATGAAGTGAAATCGTATGCTCCAAGACATGAAATTAAAAAAGTGGCAGAGGATGAACCTCAATATAAATCAGAAGATTTAGAAAAAATTATTTCTAAAAAACAAAAAGAAATGGAAAAAGCGGCTAAAAATTTAGATTTCTTAACGGCTGCTCAATATAGAGACGAAATACAAGCTTTAAAGGATAAAATGAATTTATCTAATTAAATAGTATTTTTTAGCACTTACATCTATTTTATTAGAAAATAGCAACTTAAAAAAATATATATTATTATTAAACGGGATTAGATTGATTATTGGATTAATTAAAAATTTTCATTGAATATTACTAACCAAAATTTTTTTCCTTGATAAAAATTAGGGATAGAGTTAACATTAACAATACATACTATGGCTATAAACTGAAAAAGTTTTTTTAATATGTGATGGATGATTGAAAATCTTTTATTTTGAAACTTTTCTAATTTGAAATCATTGAACTTTTTCTATTTTATTTGTTACGAAATATTATGATTTCATTTAGAATTCATAATTCCGGATTTTTATATAAATATCATAAAACCCCGTTATAAAGCGGGGTTTTCATATTTTAAAATTTATATTAGTTAATAGTTATTTCCCCTCTAGACATTTAGCTATCTTTTCTTCTCGATTTCCATCCTCATCCATTGAACACTTATATTTCATCTTTATAGAAGCTAATGTTGTTTTCTCATAAGAATCACCATTTTTAATATAGTACACTTTTTTTTGAGCATGATCGTCTCCGGGTAATTTATCAGTCATATCAATCGTTTGAACTTTTACTAAAGCATATAATTTATTTGGAACAATTTCTTTGCTTAATTGAACTTCATTTTCAATTAAAATAGGTCTATATGTAGCAATTTTAGTTTCTCTACCAAACATTTTTGATCTGGTTTCAAATTCTATTTTATCTATATTTTCCACATTTATTTTTTCACTTTTTACACCTTTAGCTTTTGTAGGTGTAAAAGATATCTCCTTCATGTATTTTTTATTTTTTTTACCGAAGCCTACTCCATTTATACCTAATCTAGACCGCTGATCATTAATATAAGCTTTACCTTCTTTTAATTCTCCATTTTTTAAATAAACTTTTGCCGGAAGAGCTAATTTGTTAAATTGTCCATATGAAAACATACTAAATGTTATCATTAATGATAATAAAATTTTTTTCATAATGTTATTATTTGTTTATATAAATTTTAGATTAAATAAATTTTAGTAGATATCTTGAAAATGTTTTATAGTAGCAATATTTTTTTAAGATTTTAATTTATATAGTTTAACTCCATATAAAGATCAATTCACAATTCAATCAATTTTTAAAATAGCCGACAAATATATAATTTTTATAGATAAATTTTATATTGATTAAAATTATTCAATTAAAATATTTATAAAAGTAATGTTCAATCCTTTGATTAGCAGTCCACTGTTATGATCATAACTTAGATTTATACTTAATTTTCGTTACTTAAATTAAGATTTAGAGAGTAATAAAAAAATCAAGCTAATTACATAGCGGACATAGGTGTATTTATTTGAAAATTATATTTAAAAATTAATATATAAATTTTTCAGCTCCTAAATTTTCAACTAAATTAACATTATATTGATCATTTTTACACACTATTTCCGAATTAGAATTATTATCTAATTTTATAACAAACTCACATTCTTTTTCCATATCTTTCTTTTATACATTTTTAATTTATTATCATCTTTATCTCCTACTAATATTAGGGTGATAATAATACTGCATTTTCTCATAGTTCACATTGCCGATTCCTATCCCTGCTCTTAAGGCTGTATTCTGAGAACAACAGAAACCTTCCCCGTTTACGTAATCATCATTGTCTTTTCCGTTATACGGTACTTCAAAGTACGCATAGTTCCCTTTTAAGTCTTCAATGCTTCTTTGGTACTTCGCTTTCCAGTTGATCGTTACTCCGGGTACGCTTGATCCTGCATACTCTATTCTTCTCGGATCTGCGCCAAAGCTTTCTATATCTCCCAGCTTACTTACTATTCGTTGGCTTCCTGCGTAGTAATGTTTGGTATATTTTCCATTAGGACTTACTACTAAGTAAGGATTAATATAGGCCGTGAATCCTTGTGTTTCGGTGTTGCCGCCTGAGAATAAGGAATTGATATACACTTGTTCGCTTTCGCCGCTTGTTTTGATTACTCGTTCTCCTGAAGCATCGTATACATAGTTACTTACATACCCATTATCATCTATGGACATTAATCGGTTTTCTTCATCCCAGCGTAATTTCCTTTCTTGCGTTTGGCTGGTTTTTCTTAAATCCTTCTTCTCTAATTCTACATTTACATAGGTTAGATTTCCGTTTAAATCATAGTGATAATTCTTGTGCTCTTGGCGTTTTTCTTCTTCTTTACTTTCTTCTTCTCTGTAATTGATGTCTTGAACGGTTTTTATTTGATTCTTTTTCGTTGAATCGTAGGTATACGTTAAGTCATAACCTGCTTTTAATCCGCCTTCAATCATTATGCCTTGTTGACTTACTTGTTGGTTTTTGCTTACGATATTATGTAAGTTATCGTAGCCCATTTGCAAGCTGTATGCGGCCGTTTTGTTATCCGCTCCTGTGTAACTTCCTTGTGCTTGTACTAAGCGGTAAAGTCCGTCGTAGGCATAGTCATGCTGCATTTGTCCCCCCATAGTCTTTTGGTTGTCCTGAGGTAGTGGGGCTTGATTGGATATGCTTAATACATTGCTAACAGCATCATAGGTATATTTGTTACTAATGATCTGAGTTTTTACTCCTGTTCCTTGCGTTTTCGGTGATACCCAAACTTGTAAATCAGTAAGTCTTCTTCTTTCCGAATCATACGTATAAGTGGTTTCTGAGCCGTTGCAATATTTTAG